>NZ_JBHZPO010000010.1:0-194333 GCF_042788165.1 Kosakonia sp. YIM B13588
GAGCGGGAAACGAGACTCGAACTCGCGACCCCGACCTTGGCAAGGTCGTGCTCTACCAACTGAGCTATTCCCGCATATTTATCTGGATTCAACGTCAATGCCGAAGCCAGTAAATCTGGATGGTGCATTTCAAATTTTGGAGCGGGAAACGAGACTCGAACTCGCGACCCCGACCTTGGCAAGGTCGTGCTCTACCAACTGAGCTATTCCCGCTTATCATCGATTTTTCAGCAATTTGCTTACGCTTTTCACCAAAATTTCGTGATGCCGTGTTGCACATTTCTGTGTCTTCACGGGAGGCGCATTATACGAGAAATCCTTCTTGCTGCAAGCCCCCGAAAGCAAATTTTCGCTTTTTTTGTTCAAGTGCCGATTTAATCGACAAAACGCGCATTTTTCCAGCAAAACCGCATCACTACAGGCCTACAGGGACGACGATAAAATTTTCGCCCCTGCGCCGTTACCGCATTACAGCTTAATAAAATGCTCGCGATAGTAAGCCAGTTCCGCCACCGATTCGCGAATGTCATCCAGCGCCTGATGGGTGTTCTGCTTTTTCAGCCCTTCCAGCACTTCCGGTTTCCAGCGGCGCGCCAGCTCTTTCAGCGTGCTGACATCCAGGTAACGATAGTGGAAATAGGCTTCAAGCTCCGGCATGTACTTAAACAGAAAGCGGCGATCCTGGCCGATACTGTTACCGCAAATCGGCGATTTTCCCGCTGGCACCCACTCTTTCAGAAACGCGATGGTCGCCAGTTCTGCCGCACGGTCATCCAGTTGGCTGGCCTTGACGCGATCCACCAGGCCGCTGCCGGTGTGTGTGCGTACGTTCCAGTCATCCATCAGCGCTAATTGCGCGTCGGATTGGTGAACGGCAATTACCGGGCCTTCCGCCAGAATGTTGAGGTTTGCATCGGTCACCAGCGTCGCTATTTCAATAATGCGATCGCGCTCGGGATCTAACCCCGTCATTTCAAGATCGATCCAAATGAGGTTGTTTTCATTTGCGCTCATGCTATTTTCCACCCTTCTCGCGTAACTATATTCATCTAAAATTGCGTGTATCATAGTCGTTTTGCCCATCCGGGGCGACCAGGAGCCAGCACGATTGAGTAAAAATAAACTCTCCAAAGGGCAGCAGCGCCGCGTCAATGCGAACCACCAGCGCCGACTGAAAACGTCTGCGGAGAAAGCTGACTACGATGACAACCTGTTCGGTGATCCGTCCGAAGGGGTGGTGATCAGCCGCTTTGGCATGCATGCCGATGTGGAATCCGCCGATGGCGAAGTGCATCGCTGCAACATACGCCGAACTATCCGCTCGCTGGTCACTGGCGACCGGGTGGTGTGGCGTCCGGGTAAAGCGGCGGCTGAAGGCGTCACCGTGAAAGGCATCGTAGAAGCGGTCCATGAACGCACCTCGGTGCTGACGCGCCCCGATTTCTACGACGGCGTCAAACCGATCGCGGCAAACATCGACCAGATCGTCGTGGTTTCCGCCATCCTGCCGGAGCTGTCGCTCAATATCATCGACCGCTATCTGGTGGCGTGCGAAGCCTTGCAGGTTGAGCCGTTGATTGTGCTGAACAAAATTGATCTGCTGGATGACGACAGTTTGCGCTTCGTTAACGAGCAGATGGATATCTATCGTGGGATTGGCTACAAGGTGCTGATGGTTTCAAGCCATACGCAAGACGGGCTGGCACCGCTTGTTGAAGCCTTGACCGACCGCATAAGCATCTTTGCGGGTCAATCCGGGGTGGGTAAATCGAGCCTGCTCAATGCGTTGCTCGATTTTCAGGAAGATCAAATCCTCACCAACGACGTTTCCGACGTCTCTGGTCTTGGCCAGCACACCACGACTGCGGCGCGGCTGTATCATTTCCCGCATGGCGGCGATGTGATTGATTCACCGGGTGTTCGCGAGTTTGGCCTCTGGCATCTCGAACCGGAACAAATCACCAACGGTTTTGTCGAATTCCATGACTATCTTGGTCATTGCAAATATCGCGACTGCAAGCACGATACCGATCCAGGTTGCGCCATCCGCGCAGCGGTAGAGAAAGGCGAAATCGCCGAAAGTCGGTTTGAAAACTACCACCGCATTCTTGAGAGCATGTCGCAAGTAAAAACGCGTAAAAGCTTTTCTGAATCTGATGACTGACAACTACGCTTAGCGTCGCTAAAATCGTCCCCTTTTTAAAGGCTTCGGCGCTTACGCGCCGGGTCAGGAACGACAAAAACAATAGCCTGGAGGCTACCTTGTTAAACTCATTTAAACTTTCGCTTCAATACATTCTGCCAAAACTGTGGCTCACTCGCCTGGCGGGCTGGGGCGCGAGCAAACGTGCAGGCTGGCTGACCAAACTGGTTATCGATCTGTTCGTGAAATATTACAAGGTCGATATGAAAGAAGCGCAAAAGCCGGACACCGCCAGCTACCGGACTTTTAACGACTTTTTCATCCGCCCACTGCGTGACGAAGTGCGCCCACTCAACACCGATCCGAACGTACTGGTGATGCCGGCGGACGGTGTCGTCAGCCAGCTTGGCGCAATCGATAATGATAAAATCCTGCAGGCCAAAGGGCATAATTACAGCCTGGAAGCGCTGCTGGCGGGCAACTACCTGATGGCGGATCTGTTCCGTAACGGTAGCTTTGTCACCACCTATCTCTCACCGCGCGATTATCACCGCGTGCATATGCCGTGCAACGGTATCCTGCGCGAGATGATTTACGTGCCGGGCGATCTTTTCTCTGTGAACCATTTGACGGCGCAGAACGTGCCGAACCTGTTTGCCCGTAACGAACGCGTGATCTGCCTGTTTGATACCGAGTTTGGCCCGATGGCGCAAATCCTTGTCGGCGCGACGATTGTCGGCAGCATCGAAACCGTATGGGCGGGCACCATCACTCCGCCGCGTGAAGGAATCATTAAACGCTGGACCTGGCCTGCCGGTGAAAGCGAAGGTGCGGTTGCGCTGCTGAAAGGCCAGGAGATGGGCCGCTTTAAACTCGGTTCCACGGTAATTAACCTGTTTGCACCGGGCAAAGTGAATTTAGTCGAGCAGTTACAGAGCCTGTCAGTGACCAAAATTGGCCAGCCGCTGGCGGTTTCCGCCGAGACCTTCGCACCTGTTGATGCACAACCGGCACCGCTTCCAGAAGCGGAAATCAAAGCCGAGCATGACGCCAGCCCGCTGGTAGACGACAAGCAAGACGAAAGCTAAGCCTTAATCATTCTGGAGACTGATGTGCGCCTGATTATCGTTTTTCTGATGGCCTGGTGCCTCAGCCTAGGGGCTCTCGCCGCAACGGCCCCCGATGCCCGACAAATCGCCCAGGAGCTGGAGCAAGCCAAAGCGGCGAAAAACACGCCGGATCAGGCAGAAACCGTCGAGGTGCTCCAGGCCGCGCTAAACGCGCTCGAAGAACGTAAAGGTTCGCTCGAGCGCGCCAAACAATATCAAGAAGTCATTGATAACTTCCCCAAACTCTCCAGAACGTTGCGTGCGCAGCTGGATAATCTGCGTGATGAACCGAAATCCGCTCCGGCGGGCATGAGCAGCGATGCGCTGAATCAGGAGATCCTGCAAGTCAGCAGCCAGTTGCTGGAGAAAACCCGTTTAGCTCAGCAGGAGCAGGAGCGCGCACGGGAAATTAGCGATTCGCTAAGCCAGCTACCGCAGCAGCAAACCGACGCGCGCCGCCAGGTCACCGAAGTTGAACGCCGCCTCGGCGCGCAAAACAGCAATACCCCGCTGGCACAAGCGCAAAACTTTGGCGCACAGGCAGAATCCGCGAAGCTGAAAGCGCTGGTTGACGAACTGGAACTGGCGCAGCTATCCGCAAATAACCGCCAGGAGCTGGCGCGCATGCGCTCCGAGCTGGCGCAAAAACAGAGTCAGCAATTAGACGCGTATTTACAAGCGTTGCGTAATCAACTCAATAGCCAGCGCCAGCGCGAAGCGGAACAGGCGCTGGAAAGCACCGAATTACTGGCCGAAAATAGCGCCAACTTACCGGCGGGAATTGTCGAGCAGTTCCGCATTAACCGCGAGCTATCGCAGGCACTGAACCAGCAGGCACAGCGTATGGACCTGGTGGCCTCGCAGCAACGCCAGGCTACCGGACAGACATTACAGGTGCGCCAGGCGCTGAATACCCTGCGTGAGCAATCGCAATGGCTTGGCGCCTCCAATATGCTGGGTGAAGCGTTGCGCGCGCAGGTCGCTCGTCTGCCGGAGATGCCAAAACCGCAGCAGCTTGATACCGAAATGGCGCAGTTACGTGTGCACCGCATGCGCTATGAAGATCTGCTGAATAAGCAGCCGCAACTGCGCCAAATCCGCCAGGCGGATGGACAGGCGCTGACGGCTGAGCAAAACCGCATTCTGGAAGCACAGCTGCGCACCCAGCGCGAGCTGCTGAATTCACTATTACAGGGCGGCGATACCCTCATCCTTGAACTCACCAAGCTCAAAGTTTCCAATAGCCAGCTGGAAGACGCGCTAAAAGAAGTGAATGAAGCCACTCACCGCTATCTGTTCTGGACGGCGGACGTCAGCCCTATCTCCTTCGCCTGGCCGATTGAGATTGTGCAGGATCTGCGTCGCTTGCTTTCGCTCGATACCATCAGCCAGTTGGGCAAAGCCAGCGCCATGATGCTCACCAGCAAAGAGACGCTATTCCCGCTGTTTGGTGCGTTGCTGCTGGTGGGTTTTAGCATTTACTCCCGCCGTCACTTTACGCGCTTTCTGGAGCGTTCCAGCGCGCGCGTGGGCAAAGTGACGCAGGATCACTTCTGGCTCACCATGCGCACGGTGTTCTGGTCAATTCTGGTCGCCTCGCCGTTGCCGGTATTATGGAAAACGCTCGGCTACGGCTTGCAGGAAGCCTGGCCCTACCCGCTGGCAGTGGCGATTGGCGACGGCGTAACCGCCACCGTGCCGCTGCTGTGGGTGGTGATGATCTGCGCCACGTTCGCCCGCCCAACCGGCTTGTTTGTCGCCCACTTCGGCTGGCCGCGTAATCGCGTCGCCCGGGGAATGCGTTATTACCTGATGAGCATCGGTTTTATTGTGCCGCTGATCATGGCGCTGATCATGTTTGATAACCTTAACGATCGTGAGTTCTCCGCGTCGCTGGGGCGGCTCTGTTTTATTCTGATTTGCGGGGCGCTGGCGATCGTGACGCTAAGCCTGAAGCGTGCCGGGATCCCGCTGTATGTTGATAAAACTGGCAACAGCGACAATATGCCTAACCATTTGCTGTGGAACCTGCTGCTCAGTGCGCCTCTGGCGGCGATTCTGGCCGCCTGCGTAGGTTATCTGGCTACGGCGCAGGCGCTGCTGGCGCGTCTGGAAACCTCAGTCGCCATCTGGTTCCTGTTGCTGGTGGTGTATCACATCATCCGCCGCTGGATGCTGATCCAGCGCCGCCGTCTGGCCTTTGAACGCGCTCGCCACCGCCGCGCGGAGATCCTTGCCCAGCGCGCCCGTGGCGAAGAAGATGCTCCCCATCACACCAGTACCGAAGGCGTTGCCGAGGTGGATGAACAAGAAGTTGATCTCGATGCCATCAGCGTACAGTCACTGCGCCTGGTGCGTTCGATCCTGATGCTGATCGCCCTGCTGTCGGTGATTGTGCTGTGGTCCGAAATCCATTCCGCCTTTGGCTTTCTGGAAAATATCCCGCTGTGGGATGTCACCTCTACAGTACAAGGCGTGGAGAGCCTGGAGCCCATCACCCTCGGCGCGGTGCTGATCGCCATTCTGGTGTTTATTATCACCACCCAACTGGTGCGTAACCTCCCCGCCTTGCTGGAGCTGGCGCTGTTACAACACCTGGATCTGGCACCCGGCACGGGTTACGCCATTACTACCATCACTAAGTATCTGCTAATGCTGTTTGGCGGGCTGGTAGGCTTCTCGATGATCGGCATTGAGTGGGCCAAGTTACAGTGGCTGGTTGCAGCACTCGGTGTCGGGCTGGGTTTTGGCTTACAGGAGATTTTCGCCAACTTTATCTCTGGCCTGATTATCCTGTTTGAAAAACCGATCCGCATTGGTGATACGGTGACGATCCGCGATCTAACTGGCAGCATCACTAAGATCAATACGCGCGCGACGACTATCAGCGACTGGGATCGCAAAGAGATCATCGTGCCAAACAAAGCGTTTATCACCGAGCAGTTTATTAACTGGTCGTTGTCGGATTCGGTTACGCGCGTTGTGCTGACAGTACCGGCGCCGGCCGATGCCAACAGCGAAGAAGTGACGCAAATTCTTTACACCGCGGCCGAACGTTGTTCGCTGGTGATTGATAACCCGGCGCCGGAAGTGTTCCTCGTCGACTTGCAGCAGGGTTTGCAACTGTTTGAGCTGCGAATTTATGCGGCGGAAATGGGGCATCGCATGCCGCTGCGCCACGAAATCCACCAGTTGATTCTGGCGGGCTTCCGCGAACACGGTATCGATTTGCCGTTCCCGCCGTTCCAGATGCGTCTGGAGAGTCTCGACGGCAAACGCAGCGCAAGAACGCTGACGTCCTCAGGCAAAAGCAGCCGCCCGGCGGGCAGTTTGTAAGCCAACAAAAAAGGCGCCTCAGGCGCCTTTTTTACTGTGTACTCAATGGGTCATCAGGCCCGGTCGACGGTAAACGCAATCACATCCGCCAGGCTTTCAGCCTGCAACGCCAGCATTACCAGACGGTCAACGCCCAGCGCGACGCCGGAGCAATCCGGCAGACCGGCTTTTAGTGCTTCCAGCAGGTTTACATCCACCGGTTGCTGCGGTAAACCGCGCGCGGCACGTTTGCGATTATCCTGCTCGAAACGCTGCTGCTGTTCGCGGGCATCGGTTAGCTCATGGAAACCGTTCGCCAGCTCGATGCCTTTAAAATAAACCTCAAAACGCTCTGCAACGCGGTGATCTTCCGTGCTGATCTGTGCCAGCGCCGCCTGGCTTGCCGGGAAGTGATACACAAAAGCCGGACGATCTTTGCCGATCTGCGGTTCCACGCCCATGGTGAACAGCAGTTGCAGCAGCGTGTCCCGATCTTCTTCTGTATCGGCGATATTACTCAGATCAAGTTTCGCCGCCGCTTCACGCAACTGGGTTTTATCAGCAGAAAGTGGGTCGATTTCCAGATAACGCTGGAAAGCCTGCTGGTAAGAGAGCGACTCTGCCGCCGGGCACTCCAGCACCTGTTGCAGCAAATCATCCACTTCATTCATCAGACGATACATGTCGTAGTGCGGGCGATACCACTCGAGCATGGTGAATTCAGGGTTGTGATGGCGCCCCATCTCTTCGTTACGAAAGCTTCTGCACAGCTGGAAAACCGGGCCACAACCCGCAGCCAGCAGGCGTTTCATGTGGTATTCCGGGCTGGTCATCAGATAGAGATTTAGCCCCTGAGAGTGGCCTGGGCCAACAAAACGGGTTTCGAACGGGAACAGGTGAATATCTGTCACCGTCGCCTGGCTCATACAGGGCGTTTCCACCTCAAGCACACCGCGATCGGCAAAGAAACGGCGAATTTCCGCCATAATTGCCGCGCGTTTCAACAGGTTGGGGATGGATGCGCTCGGCTGCCAGGTTGCCGTCTCGCTCATGGTACTTTCTCCGATTTCAGACAAGGGCACGAAGTCTACCCGCATCGATCCGCAGAGACAAATTTTGCGCAAAATAATTTCATTAATGTCGTCTATAACTAGATGGGTAAACATTTAATGGTGATATCAATCAAGATCGATGACATATCACCGCATAGAACAGCAAAAAAATCGAACGCATCAAATTTCCCCCGAATCTCTACGGTTATACTGCCCGTACCCAAAAAGGAGCAGTGGAACATATCCGCAACTACCTTGAGCGCTTCAGGCTTATCGTTGCGGAACAACAATAATCTGGAGGAATGTCGTGCATACCTTTCAAGCCGATATCGCTGTGATTGGCGCAGGCGGAGCGGGATTACGTACCGCGATCGCTGCGGCGCAAGCCCACCCCAACGCCAAAATCGCACTGATTTCAAAAGTCTATCCCATGCGCAGCCACACCGTTGCTGCGGAAGGCGGCTCTGCCGCCGTCGCCCAGGATCATGACAGCTTCGAGTACCATTTCCACGATACCGTTGCTGGCGGTGACTGGCTCTGCGAACAGGATGTCGTTGACTATTTTGTGCATCATTGCCCGACAGAGATGACCCAGCTTGAACAGTGGGGCTGTCCGTGGAGCCGCCGTCCTGACGGCACGGTCAATGTGCGCCGTTTCGGCGGGATGAAAATCGAACGCACCTGGTTCGCCGCCGATAAAACCGGCTTCCATATGCTGCATACCCTGTTCCAGACATCCCTTCAGTTCCCACAAATCCAACGCTTCGACGAGCATTTCGTACTGGATATCCTGGTCGATGACAACCATGCCCGTGGGCTGGTGGCCATGAATATGATGGAAGGTACGCTGGTGCAAATCCGCGCCAATGCGGTGGTGATGGCAACGGGCGGCGCGGGCCGCGTTTACCGTTACAACACCAACGGCGGCATTGTCACCGGCGACGGCATGGGCATGGCGCTGGCGCACGGCGTGCCGCTGCGCGATATGGAGTTTGTGCAGTATCACCCGACCGGCCTGCCCGGCTCCGGCATTCTGATGACCGAAGGTTGCCGTGGTGAAGGCGGGATCCTCGTCAACAAGAACGGCTACCGCTATTTGCAGGATTACGGTATGGGCCCGGAAACGCCGCTTGGCGAGCCGAAGAACAAATATATGGAGCTTGGCCCGCGCGACAAAGTGTCGCAGGCGTTCTGGCACGAGTGGCGCAAAGGCAACACCATCTCCACACCGCGTGGCGATGTGGTGCACCTCGATTTACGTCATCTCGGCGCGAAGAAAATCAACGAACGTTTGCCGTTTATCTGCGAGCTGGCGAAAGCCTATGTTGGCGTCGATCCCATTAAAGAGCCGATTCCGGTACGCCCAACCGCGCACTACACCATGGGCGGTATCGAAACCGATCAAAACTGCGAATCCCGCATCAAGGGTCTGTTTGCCGTGGGTGAGTGCTCTTCTGTCGGCCTGCACGGCGCAAATCGTCTGGGTTCGAACTCGCTGGCGGAACTGGTGGTGTTTGGCCGTCTTGCTGGTGAACGCGCTATGGAACGCGCCGCAACCGCAACCGAGGCCAATGACAGTGCGCTGAACGCACAAGCCGCCGACGTGGAAAAACGCCTGAAAGCGCTGGTGAATCAGGACGGCACCGAAAGCTGGGCGAAAATCCGCGATGAAATGGGTGAATCCATGGAAGAAGGTTGCGGCATCTACCGTACGCCGGAGCTGATGCAGAAAACCGTGGATAAACTGGCGGAGTTGCAGGAGCGCTTTAAACGTGTGCGCATCACCGACACTTCCAGCGTCTTTAATACCGATGTTCTTTACACCATTGAACTGGGCCACGGTCTGAACGTCGCCGAATGTATGGCGCACTCCGCACTGGCGCGTAAAGAGTCTCGCGGTGCGCATCAGCGTCTGGACGAAGGTTGTACCGAGCGCGATGACGTTAACTTCCTCAAGCACACGCTGGCGTTCCGCGGTGCCGATGGCGCAACCCGTCTGGAGTACAGCGACGTGAAGATCACCACGCTGCCGCCAGCAAAACGCGTCTACGGTGCTGAAGCTGAAGCGACCGAGAAGAAGGAGACGAACAATGGCTGAGATGAAGAATCTGAAAATCGAGATTGTCCGTTACAACCCGGAAGTGGACAACGCGCCGCACAGTGTTTTTTACGATGTGCCCTACGATGAAGCCACTTCGCTGCTCGATGCGCTGAACTATATCAAAGACAACCTCGCACCGGACCTGAGCTATCGCTGGTCGTGCCGTATGGCGATTTGCGGCTCTTGCGGCATGATGATCAACAAAGTGCCAAAACTCGCCTGTAAGACCTTTCTGCGTGATTACGAGAAAGGGCTGAAAGTCGAAGCGCTGGCTAACTTCCCAATCGAGCGCGATTTGGTGGTCGATATGACTCACTTTATCGAAAGCCTCGAAGCGATTAAGCCCTACATTATTGGTAACACGCGCACGCCGGATCAGGGGCCCGGCAAGCAAACTCCGGCGCAAATGGCCAAGTATCATCAGTTCTCCGGCTGTATCAACTGCGGTTTGTGTTATGCCGCTTGCCCGCAATTCGGTCTGAATCCGGAGTTTATCGGCCCGGCAGCGATCACGCTGGCACACCGCTATAACCTCGATAGCCGTGACAACGGTAAGAAAGAGCGCATGGGGCAACTCAACAGCCAGAACGGCGTGTGGAGCTGTACGTTTGTCGGTTACTGCTCGGAAGTCTGTCCAAAGCATGTCGATCCGGCTGCCGCCATCCAGCAGGGCAAGGTAGAAAGCTCGAAAGACTTTCTTATCGCCACCCTGAAACCACGCTAAGGAGTGCATTATGACGACTAAACGCAAAGCCTGGGTTCGTCCCATGCCATCAACCTGGTGGAAAACCCTGCCGTTTTATCGCTTCTATATGCTGCGTGAAGGAACGGCGGTCGCGGCGCTCTGGTTCAGCCTCGAACTGATCTTTGGTCTGTTTTCGCTGAAACATGGGCCGGAAAGCTGGGCAGGGTTTGTGCATTTTCTGCAAAACCCGATTGTGCTGATCCTCAACCTGATCGCGCTGGCGGCGGCGCTGCTGCACACCAAAACCTGGTTTGATCTGGCACCGAAAGCGCAGCTCATTATTGTTAAGGGCGAAAAAATGGGTCCAGAGCCGGTTATTAAAGGGCTTTGGGTGGTAACGGCAGTGGTCACCGTGGTGATCCTGTTTGTCGCACTGTTCTGGTAAGGAGGCCAACGTGATTAACCCAAATCCAAAACGTTCTGACGAACCGGTTTTCTGGGGATTATTTGGCGCTGGCGGTATGTGGGGCGCGATTGTCACACCGGTTATCGTGCTGTTGATTGGCGTGTTGCTGCCGCTGGGATTCTACCCCGGCGACGCACTCGGCTATGATCGCGTGCTGGCGTTTGCGCAAAGCTTTATTGGCCGCGTTTTTATCTTTTTGATGATTGTATTGCCGGTGTGGTGCGGTCTGCATCGTATCCACCACATGATGCATGATTTAAAAATCCATGTTCCCAGCGGTAAATGGGTGTTTTATGGCCTTGCCGCTATTCTCACCGTCGTTACCCTGATTGGTGTGTTATTTCTTTGATATCAGTCGCTCTCCTGCGTAAGCGGGAGAGCAAATTTCCCGCCAGCGTCTATACCCTAAAGAAAAGATCTGGAAGGAAAATCTCATGCGCCTGATGCTTCTCATCGTGACGGTTATCGCTGCGCTGTCCATTTCCGGCTGTAGTTCTCCCACTCCTCCTGACGGCGTGACCGTCGTACAAGACTTCAATACGCAACGCTATCTGGGTAAATGGTACGAGATCGCCCGCTTTGACCACGCATTTGAACGCGGGCTGGAAAGGGTCACCGCCACGTATAGCCTGCGCGACGATGGCGGTTTGACGGTGGTGAATCGCGGCTACAACACACAACGCGGTATGTGGCAGCAAGCCATCGGCACGGCGTATTTCACCGGCGACTCACGCACCGCCGAGCTGAAAGTCTCCTTCTTCGGCCCTTTCTACGGCGGCTATAACATTCTCGCGCTGGACAATGACTATCGCTACGCGCTGGTTTGCGGGCCGGACCGCGACTATCTCTGGATACTGTCACGCACGCCAACCCTTCCGGCGGACGTAAAACAGCAGATGCTCGATATTGCGGCCCGGCAGGGATTTGCCGTGGAAAAACTGCTCTGGATTAACCAGCCCCATTAATGGGCGCTGAGTTTCAACCCGATAATCCCGGCCACAATCAGACAGAGGCTGAGGATACGCGCCAGGCTTGCAGATTCGCCAAGCAGCACAATGCCGGCGACGGCGGCACCGACTGCGCCAATGCCGGTCCAGATGGCATATGCCGTTCCCACCGGCAATGTTTTCATTGCCCATGACAGCAGCACGACGCTTGCGACCATCGCCGTCACGGTAATCAGGCTTGGCATCAACCGGGTAAAACCGTGGGTGTATTTCAGGCCGATAGCCCAAACCACTTCAAGAAGACCTGCAATAAGAAGAATTAACCAGGACATTTTTGGCTCCAGTGCGGGGCCGTCCCCAATGTGAATGAGCACAAACGGGTCGTCCCGTTCGGCGTGTGAAGAGAGGCAAATTTTGCCGATTTAGGCTCGTTATTTCAATATTTTTGTTCTTGCTCAACTTTAGGCGTTTTAAAGCAAGAAATAGCCACTGTTCGCAGCGGAATTCCGGCATTTATTCACCATATCTACCCCCTATGATGAATCCGCTCTCCTGAATTCAGGACGTTGTGCGCCACTCTCTGACTGCGAAGAAAAATATGTTCAAGATTCTCGTGATTGACCGCTGTTACTTCACCCGCTCAGGGATGGAATCCTGGCTCAATCAACCCGATTTGTTCCCCGCTTCCTTCCTGGTAACCGCGTTGCATAACTTAATGCTCGCCAAAGAACATATTGTGCAGTGGCAGCCGGATCTGGTGATTGCCGATCTTCACGGATTCAAGAGCGAAATACATCATATTCAACAACTTGCGTCGTTTTTCTCCGTTTGCAGCGACCCTACGCAGGTGATGTTGTTAGAGTCAGGCGAAGATGCGCAACTGTCAGAATTTTGCGCGCAGTTTGCTATTCAGGCGACACTGTTGAAAACAGAACCGCTGGAAAAACTGGCAAAAATTATCGACGCAATGGTGCTGGCGCGCCCAATCCGGGCGATACCGAAAATCGCTACCCCGCTACTGACAAAGCAGGAAGAGAAAGTACTAACGCTGTGGATGGAAGGGAATAATAACCAGGCGATTGCCAGTAATCTCAGCATTAACGGTAAGACCGTTTACACCTACAAGCGCAATATCAGAATGAAACTGGGGATGGGAAACCGCTTTACACCGTTCTTATCACTGCCGGAAAACTCAAACTAACGGTACGGCAAGCGCCGTACCGACAGTGATTACTGTTGCGCTTTTGACGCCGCGCCAGAAATCGCGTTACCGCCATCGGAGATGTCTTCTCCCACACCACGCGTGGTGTTACAGGCCGTCAGGACTGAGGAAAGAACCAGAACAGAAAAGATCGCAGCAATTGTCTTCTTAACCATAATATCTTCCTTTTGTAGCCAATATTGTTTGTGTATAGCCACTTAAGCATAGACAAAATCCGGGAAGGTTACCGGAATGGAAGCATTTTTAGGAAGAGAGGAAGTTTTAGTTCGCTGCGCGAGAGATGACATGGCCCAGACTTTGAATGTCTTCGCCAACGCCTCGGGCGGTATTGCAACCGGAAAGCAGTGCGCAACTGATAAGAAGTAGAGAGAGGAATTTCGTCAGACGTTTCATATCATCCCTGCCTGCAAAGTTCGACGGCGTAGCACGGCGCTACGCCGACGTCGTGAGGATTATTTCACGCGAGATACGTATTCGCCAGAGCGAGTATCTACTTTAATCACTTCACCAATCTGCACGAACAGCGGAACTTTAACCACTGCGCCAGTGCTCAGGGTAGCCGGTTTGCCGCCAGTACCTGCGGTGTCACCTTTCAGGCCTGGATCGGTTTCAATAATTTCCAGTTCGACGAAGTTCGGCGGGGTAACAGCGATAGGCTGGCCGTTCCACAGCGTTACGATGCACTCAGCCTGATCCAGCAGCCATTTTTCGCTGTCGCCAATGGCTTTTGCGTCAGCAGAGAGCTGTTCGAAGGTTTCGTTGTTCATGAAGTGCCAGAACTCACCGTCGTTGTACAGGTAAGTCAGGTTCATATCGACAACGTCCGCGCCTTCTGCGGAATCAGTAGATTTGAAGGTTTTTTCTACACGCGTACCGGTCAGCAGACGACGCAGTTTAACGCGTGCGAAAGCCTGGCCTTTGCCTGGTTTAACGAATTCGCTGGCTTCAACCGCATAAGGTTCGCCGTCCATCATGATTTTAAGACCGGCACGAAAATCGTTGCTATAGTAAGTCGCCATAAGGCCCTCTGAAATTGTTAACTGGTAGCTAAGCCACAAAATGGCGCATATTGTAACCCTAAAAACCCCATCCAGAGAAGATTGGTTAATACAACTTGCCGATGTAATCACCGATCCGGATGAACTGTTACGTCTTCTAAAGATAGACACTGATGAAAATTTAATCGCTGGCGGTACAGCGAAGCGCCTGTTTCCGCTGCGCGTTCCCCGCGCATTCGCAGCGCGTATGCAGCCGGGAAACCCGCATGATCCTCTTCTGCGTCAGGTACTTACCTCACAGGAAGAGTTCATTGCCGCGCCAGGTTTCAGCACCGATCCGCTGGAAGAACAGAGCAGTGTTGTACCCGGTTTACTGCACAAATATCGCAATCGTGCGCTGCTGCTGGTTAAAGGCGGCTGCGCGGTAAATTGTCGTTATTGCTTCCGTCGCCACTTTCCTTATGCCGATAACCAGGGCAACAAACGCAACTGGCAAGGCGCGCTGGACTATATCGCGGTGCACCCGGAACTGGATGAGATCATTTTTTCCGGCGGCGATCCGCTGATGGCAAAAGATCATGAACTGGACTGGCTGCTTGCCCAACTGGAAGCAATTCCACATATCAAACGCCTGCGCATTCACAGCCGTCTGCCGATTGTGATTCCGGCGCGGATCACCGATACGCTAAGCGCACGTTTTGCCCGCTCATCGCTGCAAATTTTGCTGGTGAACCACATCAACCACGCGCAGGAAATTGGTGATGATTTTCGCCATGCAATGGCGCAACTGCGGCAGGCCAATGTCACGCTGCTGAACCAGAGCGTGCTGCTGCGCGGCGTGAATGACAATGCGCAAACGCTGGCGGATTTAAGTAATGCGTTGTTCGATGCGGGTGTAATGCCTTATTACCTGCATGTGCTGGATAAAGTACAGGGTGCGGCGCACTTTATGGTCAGTGATGAAGAGGCACGCACGATTATGCGCGAACTGCTGACACTGGTATCGGGTTATATGGTGCCGAAACTGGCCCGTGAGATTGGTGGTGAACCCAGTAAAACACCGCTGGATCTGCAGCTTCGTCAGAGCTAAAAAAAACGGCTACGTGATGAGAGCAAACGTAGCCGCGAAAGGGACGAGCCTACAGCGGCTCGTCGCTCAAACTAAAAGGTTTCCCATCCATCATCCCCACCGCCAGCCACTGCCGGGCGAGGCTGTCTGACTGGCAACACGGAAGACCTCACCACAGCCGGTTGCTGGCCCGGCAAACGGAAGACATCAACCAGTTGTTGCAGCTTGGTGGCTTGATCTTCGAGGCTACCGGCCGCCGCAGACGATTCCTGAACTAATGCGGCGTTCTGCTGGGTGGTGGCATCCATCTCGGACATCGCCTGGGCAATCTGCGAAATGCCGCGGTTTTGTTCATCTGAGGCCGCAGCGATTTCCTGCATCAAATCTTTCACCTGCAGCACCGAGTTCACAATGCCGCTCATGGTTTCACCGGCAAGATCAACCTGCCGCGAGCCCTCTTCAACAAACGTGACCGATTCACTGATAAGCGACTCAATCTCTTTCGCCGCCTGAGCACTACGCTGGGCTAGTGAGCGCACCTCACCGGCCACCACGGCGAAACCTCGCCCTTGATCCCCGGCTCTTGCCGCTTCAACGGCCGCATTGAGCGCCAGAATGTTGGTCTGAAAAGCGATGCCGTTAATGACCGACGTGATTTCCGAAATACGTTTGGAACTATCCATAATATCTTTCATGCGGCTGACCGCGGCCCCCACGACGCTCCCACCTTGAGAAGCGGTATCAGAGGCGGTAAGGGCAAGTTGGCTGGCCTGATGCGCGTTCTCTGCGTTCTGTTTTACCGTCGAACTTAGCTCTTCCATACTGGCGGCGGTTTCAACCACAGCGGCGGATTGCTGCTCAGTACGGGCAGAAAGTTCGTTGTTGCCCATCGCTATCTCATTGGCAGCGGTGTTCACAGAACCGGAAGCAGCACGCACCATGGCCAGCGATTCAGCCACTCGCTCAACAAGATTATTAAATGCGCTTACTGCCTGGCCGATTTCGTCCAGACGCCCTGTCGGTAACGCATGGCTGAGATCCAGTTTTTCGCTGATAGTGACCATCCCGTCTTTCATGCCGTTCAGACGACGTTTGATATTAAGAACAGTGAACAACCCAAACAAACCAAGAATGAGGGTTGCGGCGATCGTCGCCGTTAATGAAAGCATCATCGCTCGGGAAATTAAATTGTCGTTTGCTTCAACGGCCTTAGCAACTAATGATGTGTTGTAGGTCACTTGCTCAGAGAAATCATTAATTAACAGAGCAATATTATCGGCAACGAACCCACCTTTCATCATCGATTTAATAATGGCAGCACGGTCATTACTTTCAGATACTTTAAAATACTGGTCCATTACCGAACGGAACTTATCTAAATCACTTAATGTCTTATTGGATAAATCCTGATCATGTTGGTCAGAAGTGAGATCTTTAATGTAACCCTGGTGCATGGCGTAGAGGTCGTCATACAATTTTGTTGCATTCTGTTTTATTTCTGCCATCCCGGCGGGATCATCCGTCAAACCATGTAAAAAGAGTTGTCCACGAACCTTCAGGATTTGCAGCATCTCCTTATTCATTGCGTCGAGACTTGGTAACGTATTTTCCTGGAAGTAATTTTGTGAATCACCAATTTTAGAGAGAGATAATATAGCGATAACATTAGTGCCGATGAGGCTTAAGATCAGTAACGAGAAAGCAAGTAACAATCTCTTTGTAATATTCATTAGTAACTCCCGACACCATCATGCATAAAATATATTGTTAAATTATACAGTCCCTCGTTTTTTGTCCTAAGGGGGGTATCGGCAAGTCGTAATATTACTTTAGTCACGAATGCATTTTTTGGTGAAAAATATATCCAAAGCTGTGAATATAATCACATAAGATAAAGCTTAAGAAAACTTAATATTCAGGATGATAGCGTAGTTAATTAGCAGAGGAATTATATTCACGCTTATTCATACTTAAATAACCAGAAGCAACATATTGAGAATGAAAGAGAGATTATTTTAGAGAGTCGCGCACCCGCCATTACTGGCGGGGCATTATTAAAAATATCAGTTCGGGCATTTATACACTTGCGCATTCATTTCGCTGGCGGTCGGCACGAAGCTGGATAAGAAGCCTTGTGTTGGGCTTGAGACGCTGTACAACACGTTACCGCCCATCGCCGCCGCCTGATTACGCAACGCATTCGCCGCGCCGCGTAACGAGCCGCCTTCCTCACCATGCTGGCCAGAGAGCCAGTTGCTCTGTGAACCCGTGGCGGTGCCTAGGTACTGGCAGGTTGCCGCCGGTTTCTCCTCGACAAAGCGGACGTTCTGCCCGCCGCTTGTCAATTCATTGCTGCTGCTACACCCTGCCAGCAACAGCGAGGCGCCAATAATCCCTGCTAAATGTTTTACGTACATGTTATTCCCCATAATCAATGAGCTGGACGCATGTCGCCCGTGTGTAAACCTTATACTAAAAAGATGACCAAAAGAAAAATGCCGCCATCTCAGGCCGCACAAATTGGGGAAAATAGTGAAAAAGGGCTGGAGCGAGGTGTAAAAATCCAACGTCACTGAAAGCGGCAGCGATTACGCCACGAAAAAGCGTACCAATGGCCTTAAAAGGTGCCTGGCCAGCTCGTTAAAATCCAAAACAATACGGCTGAACCATGAGCTGATGATGAGCGCGTCCGCAGCACGTGGTGTTCACGTTAACAATAAAAAAGAGCGGGCCGAAGCCCGCTCTTTTTCGTTGAACTCGCGCCAGGTTGCCCTGAAAGCGTGTTCGGCAGCGATTACATCATGCCACCCATACCGCCCATGCCGCCCATACCACCAGCAGCACCTAAGTCCGGCGCATCGCCTTTCGGCAGGTCAGTCACCATGCACTCGGTGGTGATCATCAGGCCAGCTACAGATGCCGCGTACTGCAGAGCAGAACGAGTCACTTTCGTCGGATCCAGGATACCCATGTCGATCATATTGCCGTACTCTTCGGTAGCCGCGTTGTAACCGTAGTTGCCGTCGCCAGCTTTAACGGTATTCGCCACAACAGACGGCTCTTCACCGCAGTTCAGCACGATCTGACGCAGCGGAGCTTCCATCGCGCGCAGCGCAACTTTGATACCCACGTTCTGATCTTCGTTCTGACCTTTCAGGTCAGCGATTTTGCTGGCTACGCGAATCAGCGCCACGCCACCACCTGCTACCACGCCTTCTTCAACGGCAGCACGGGTTGCGTGCAGCGCATCTTCAACGCGGGCTTTTTTCTCTTTCATTTCAACTTCGGTCGCCGCACCAACTTTGATTACCGCAACACCGCCAGCCAGTTTCGCTACGCGCTCTTGCAGTTTTTCACGGTCGTAATCGGAAGTGGCTTCTTCGATCTGCTGGCGAATCTGAGTCACACGACCCTGAATTGCCGCTTCTTCACCCACGCCATCGATGATGGTGGTAGTGTCTTTGTTGATCACAACGCGTTTAGCCTGACCCAGATCTTCCAGGGTCGCTTTTTCCAGTTCCATACCGATTTCTTCAGAAATCACGGTACCACCGGTCAGGGTTGCGATGTCCTGCAGCATCGCTTTACGGCGATCGCCGAAGCCCGGCGCTTTAACCGCAGCCACTTTCACAATGCCGCGCATGGTGTTCACCACCAGCGTTGCCAGTGCTTCGCCTTCAACGTCTTCAGCGATGATCAGCAGCGGTTTGCCTGCTTTCGCAACGGCTTCCAGAACCGGCAGCATTTCGCGGATGTTGGAGATTTTTTTATCAGCCAGCAGGATGAACGGGCTTTCCAGTTCTACAGCACCAGTTTCCGGCTTGTTGATGAAGTAAGGAGAGAGGTAACCGCGGTCAAACTGCATACCTTCAACCACGTCCAGTTCGTCCTGCAGACCGGTACCGTCTTCAACGGTGATCACGCCTTCTTTACCGACTTTGTCCATCGCTTCTGCGATCAGTTTACCTACGGTTTCGTCGGAGTTAGCGGAGATAGTACCAACCTGTGCAATGGCTTTAGAGTCAGAGCACGGTACAGACAGGGCTTTCAGCTCATCAACCGCAGCAGCGACAGCTTTGTCGATACCACGTTTCAGATCCATCGGGTTCATGCCCGCAGCAACGGCTTTCAGGCCTTCGGTGATGATGGACTGTGCCAGTACGGTTGCAGTGGTGGTACCGTCGCCCGCAGCGTCGTTCGCTTTGGAAGCCACTTCTTTCACCATCTGCGCACCCATGTTTTCGAACTTATCTTCCAGTTCGATTTCACGTGCTACAGAAACGCCATCTTTGGTGATGGTCGGTGCACCGAAAGATTTATCCAGAACCACATTACGGCCTTTCGGACCGAGGGTAACTTTCACTGCATCTGCCAGAACATTCACGCCGCGCAGCATTTTTACACGAGCGTCATTACCGAATTTTACGTCTTTAGCTGCCATTTTCTTTATTCCTTAAATTCGTTCAGGTTCGTTCGCGCGCGCTGTTACGCTTCCACAATTGCCAGAATGTCGCTTTCGGACATGATCAGCACTTCTTCGTTGTCGATCTTCTCAGCTTTCACACCGTAACCATCGTTGAAAATCACGATATCACCCACTTTCACGTCCAGCGGTTGCACAGTACCGTTTTCCAGGATGCGGCCCTTACCGACAGCGATGATTTCGCCACGAGTTGATTTACCTGCCGCAGAACCGGTCAGCACGATACCGCCAGCAGATTTAGACTCAACTTCTTTACGTTTGACGATCACACGATCATGTAACGGACGAATACTCATTGATAGCTCTCCTTTGAGAAAGTCTTTATCAGTTATGGATGACGCCGGGCCACAAACGGTTATCCGGCTGGTGACCTGAGAGATGGGGTTGGCTGTTTCCCCCTTCAAGGGGGAACAGCAAAAAAAATTTGCGAAAGTTTATCCACACATAAGCCACCATTGCTGACAGGGGCTTGCGCAGCCATCAGCAAAACGGATTGTGCTAACATCGACGCTCCTGACGATAAGCAGACAAAAGACAATGAGCGGATTAAAACAAGAGCTGGGGTTGGCTCAGGGCATTGGGTTACTTTCCACCTCCTTATTGGGCACCGGCGTGTTCGCCGTTCCGGCGCTGGCCGCACTGGCGGCGGGCAACAGCAGCCTGTGGGCATGGCCATTACTGATCCTGCTCGTGTTCCCGGTAGCCATTGTTTTTGCCGCGCTGGGCCGCCACTTCCCCAGCGCGGGCGGTGTGGCGTATTTCGTCGGGATGGCCTTCGGCCCGCGTCTTGAACGCGTAACGGGCTGGTTGTTTCTCTCTGTTATCCCGGTCGGATTGCCCGCCGCGCTGCACATTGCCGCCGGTTTCTGGCAAGGCATGTTTGGCTGGCAAGGGCCGCAATTGTTGATGACGGAGCTGGGTACGCTGGCGCTGATTTGGCTGCTGGGTACACGAGGTGCAGGTTCCAGCGCGAACCTGCAATCGATTATCGCCGGGTTGATCGTGGCGTTAATTGTGGCGATCTGGTGGCGCGGCGGCATTAGCTTCAGCGATATTCCCTTTCCACCGATCTCGCAGGTGCCCGTTTCGGCGATGTCGGCCTCGCTGGCGGTGATGTTCTGGTGTTTCGTCGGGCTTGAAGCTTTCGCCCATCTGGCCTCTGAATTCAAAAACCCCGAGCGGGATTTCCCCCGCGCACTGATGATTGGCCTGCTGCTGGCAGGCTCGGTTTACTGGGCCTGTACCGTTGTGGTGCTGCATTTCGATGTCTGGCACGCACAGGGCGCAGCGGCGTCGTTGCCGGTGATCGTCGTCGAGTTGTTTGGTAAACAGGCGCTATGGATTGCCTGCATTATTGGTTATCTGGCCTGTTTCGCCAGCCTGAATATCTATATCCAGAGTTTTGCCCGGCTGGTGTGGTCGCAGGCGGCATACAAACCGGATAGCGCACTGGCAAAGCTCTCCAGACGCCAGTTGCCCTTGAATGCGCTGAACGCGGTGATTATCTGCTGCATGTTCTGCACCCTCGCGATTTATGCCTTCAGCGTGAATCTTGATACGCTGATCATCTACGCGAACGGCATTTTCATCATGATTTATCTGCTGTGCATGCTGGCGGGCTGCCGCTTGTTGAAAGGGCGGTTTAAAGCACTGGCGATACTCGGAAGTGCGCTATGTTTGCTGCTGTTGATGATCCCCGGCTGGAAGAGCCTTTACGCGGTGTTCATGCTGTTCGCATTGTGGTTGCTGCTGCCAAAGCGCCGCACAACCTCCATTCATTCCGCCCAACCATAAAAAGAAGCCCGGCATTGCCGGGCGTCAGAAATTAGCGATCGTCTTTGTTATCCAGACGATCGCGCGGATTGTCTTTGCGCTGATATTCGCCCTCAAATGTCTGCCCGTCAGCACCGCCCGCGCCAAACCCGCCGCCCGGCATCCGCGAAAAACGAAGATGCGGCATCAGTTTCAGCGTCAGGTGCTTTTGCACCGGCGGCAACAGTAACAGCAGACCCAGGAAGTCGGTAAAGAACCCCGGCAGCACCAGCAACAAGCCAGCGATAATCAGCGAAACGCTTTTGATCATCTCCGCCGCCGGGCTTTCGCCCGCCGCCATCTTCTGCTGCATCAGCAAAAAGTTCTTAAATCCCTGGTTGCGTACCAGCGACATGCCAATCACCGAGGTGAAGATCACCAGAATCAGTGTCATCAATACGCCAAAAACATGTGCGACCTGAATAAAGATTGAGATCTCGATGTAAACGTATAAAAAGACTGCAATAAACGGTATCCAGCGCACTGGCTTCTCCTGTTAATGGACAGCCGCGTCAGAGCGTCTGCCGAAATGGGTTTGCAAATCGCATCCCTACCAAATGGTGGCAAATGCGGAAAATTCAATTTCGCGGCGGTCGTAAATTTTTGCCTGTTACGAAGCGGTGACTTATTTCACATATTATTAATTATGATGCATTGACGGGGATAATAAGTGATCCCGATTACGGCATTTCCTTTCCTTCAGCATATAATTTCAGACATCCGGCCGATTAAGGGGATAATCGTCGGTCGAAAAAGACACATAACCACATTAATATTGTGTGTTTGGTGTATTCATTCGTAGCTTGAAAAAGAAGGTTCACATGTTAAACAACATTCGTATCGAAGAAGACTTGTTAGGTACCAGGGAAGTGCCAGCGGATGCCTACTACGGCGTGCATACTCTGAGAGCGATTGAAAACTTTTATATCAGCAACAGCAAAATTAGCGACATTCCTGAGTTTGTCCGTGGCATGGTGATGGTGAAAAAGGCGGCAGCGCTGGCGAACAAAGAGCTGCAAACCATCCCGAAAAGTATCGCCAACGCTATCGTTGCCGCATGTGATGAGGTCCTCAACAATGGCAAATGCATGGACCAGTTCCCGGTAGACGTCTATCAGGGCGGCGCGGGTACCTCCGTGAACATGAACACCAACGAAGTGTTGGCAAACATCGGTCTTGAGTTGATGGGCCATCAGAAAGGTGAATACCAGTTCCTCAACCCGAACGATCATGTTAACAAATGCCAGTCCACCAACGACGCCTACCCGACCGGGTTCCGCATCGCGGTGTACGCCTCCATCGTTAAACTGGTTGATGCCATCAAACAGCTCGGCGAAGGCTTCGAAAACAAAGCCGTGGAGTTCAAGGACATCCTGAAAATGGGCCGCACCCAGTTGCAGGACGCGGTGCCGATGACCCTCGGTCAGGAGTTCCACGCTTTCAACGTGCTGCTGAATGAAGAAACCAAAAACCTGCTGCGTACCGCCGAACTGCTGCTGGAAGTGAACCTTGGCGCAACGGCAATCGGTACGCGTCTCAACACCCCGGATGGCTACCAGCAACTGGCCGTGCAAAAACTGGCGGAAGTAAGCAACCTGCCGGTGGTTCCGGCGGAAGACCTGATTGAAGCGACCTCCGACTGCGGCGCCTACGTGATGGTGCACAGCTCGCTGAAACGCCTGGCGGTGAAACTCTCCAAAATCTGTAACGACTTGCGCCTGCTCTCCTCCGGGCCGCGCGCGGGGCTGAATGAGATCAACTTGCCGGAGTTGCAGGCGGGTTCCTCCATCATGCCAGCGAAAGTGAACCCGGTGGTGCCGGAAGTGGTGAACCAGGTGTGCTTTAAAGTGATAGGCAACGACACCACCGTCACCATGGCGTCCGAAGCGGGACAGTTGCAGTTGAACGTGATGGAGCCGGTGATTGGCCAGGCCATGTTTGAGTCGGTGCATATTCTGACCAACGCCTGCTACAACCTGCTGGAAAAATGCATCAACGGCATTACCGCCAACAAAGCAGTGTGCGAAGGCTACGTCTACAACTCCATCGGCATCGTCACCTACCTCAACCCGTTTATCGGTCACCACAACGGCGACATCGTTGGCAAGATTTGCGCCGAAACCGGTAAGAGCGTGCGTGAAGTCGTGCTGGAGCGCGGCCTGCTGACGGAAACAGAGCTGGATGACATCTTCTCTGCGCAAAACCTGATGCACCCGGCTTATAAAGCGAAGCGTTATACCGATGAAAGCGAACAGTAATTCCGACGGTTAGAAAGACAAAAGGCACGTCCTGAGCGACGTGCCTTTTTCTTTTGGATGGTTACTAAACTATAACAATTCGATATCACTTAGTTAAACAAGGAAGCCAACTATGTTTGCTGCAGAGCTTGTCCTCGTCCTGATTGCTATCTACCTTGGCGCCAGATTAGGCAGCATCGGCATTGGTTTTGCCGGTGGCCTTGGTGTACTGGTTCTCACCCTGTTCTTTCAAATCAAACCCGGGGCTATTCCCTTCGATGTCATAGAAATTATTATGGCGGTCATCGCCGCTATCGCTGCCATGCAGGTAGCGGGCGGGATGGATTATCTGGTGAGCCTGGCGGAAAAAATGCTGCGCCGCCATCCGAAGTACATCACCTTTCTCGCGCCGCTGGTCACCTGGTTTATGACCATTCTCGCCGGCACCGGGCACACCGCGTTTTCCACGCTGCCGGTGATCACCGAAGTGGCAAAAGAGCAAGGCATTCGCCCGTCGCGTCCGCTGTCGATTGCTGTCGTCGCCTCGCAAATTGCAATTACCGCATCGCCCATCTCCGCGGCGGTGGTCTTTTTTGCGGGCATCCTCGAACCGCTTGGCGTCAGCTATCTGACACTGCTGGCAATCTGTATTCCGGTGACGCTGATTGCCGTCATGTTGACGGCGGTGGTCTGTAACTTCCTCGGCTGTGAGCTGAAAGATGATCCGGTGTACCAGGAGCGCCTGGCAAAAGGCGAAGTGAAGCTGCGCGGCAGCCAGGTTTTTGCCATGAAGCCGCATGCCAAACGCTCGGTGCTGCTGTTCCTGATTGGTATTGTCGCGGTCATGCTCTACGCCACCGCCATCAGCCCGACCGTTGGATTAATCACCAACCCGGTGCTGCCGCGTAACGAAGCGATTGTGGTGTTTATGCTGACTATCGCCACACTGATTTGCCTGACCTGCAAAATCGACACCGGCGAAATCCTTAACGCCAGCACCTTCAAATCCGGTATGAGCGCCTGTATTTGTGTGCTCGGCGTGGCGTGGCTCGGCGATACCTTCGTGAAACACCATATTGAAGATATCCAGATGGTGGCGGGCGATCTGCTGCACAGCTACCCGTGGCTGCTGGCGGTGGTGCTGTTCTTCGCCGCAACGCTGCTCTATTCCCAGGCCGCGACCACCAAAGCGCTGATGCCTGCCGCACTGCTGCTCGGCGTCACCCCGCTGACGGCAATTGCGTCGTTTGCCGCCGTTTCCGCGCTGTTTGTGCTACCAACTTACCCAACCCTGTTAGCAGCGGTCGAAATGGATGACACCGGCTCAACGCGCATCGGCAAGTTTGTTTTTAACCATGCGTTCCTCGTTCCCGGCGTGATCGCCATCGCCCTGTGCGTCATGCTGGGCTTTGTCTTCGGCGGTATCTTGTTGTAAAGGTCTTAAAATCGGGTCGCCCGGCGGCCCGATCCTCTCACTTCGCGTGGTATAGTCGTTGCTTTCGCGCTTACGAGGTTGACGATGAACACGCCTGACGCCGTTGTTGTACTCTGCACCGCCCCGGATGAAGCCACCGCCCAGGATTTGGCGGCCAAAGTGCTGGCAGATAAGCTCGCTGCCTGTGTCACCCTTTTGCCGGGCGCGACCTCGCTCTATTACTGGGAAGGCAAACTCGAACAAGAGTATGAAGTGCAACTGCTGCTTAAAACCGACGTCGCACATCTCGAAGACCTCTTCGCCAGCATCAAATCGCACCATCCTTACAAGACCCCGGAATTACTGGCTTTACCCGTCACCCACGGAGATTACGATTACCTCTCATGGCTCAACGCATCTTTACGCTGATCCTGCTGCTGTGCAGCACCACCGCTTTTGCGGGCTTATTCGACGCGCCCGGTCGCTCCAGTTTTGTACCCGCCGACCAGGCGTTTACCTTTGATTTTCAGCAGCATCAGCACGATTTAACGCTCAACTGGCAGGTTAAAGAGGGTTACTACCTTTATCGCCAGCAAATTCACGTCACCCCGGCGCAAGCAACTATTGGCACGTTAACGCTGCCCAAAGGGGAGATGCATGAAGACGAGTTCTACGGCAAAACGGAAATCTACCGTAAACGCCTGAACCTGCCGCTCGATATCAACGCGGCGGCAAAAGGCGCGACGCTGACCGTCACTTACCAGGGCTGCGCCGATGCCGGGTTCTGTTATCCGCCGGAAACCAAAGTGGTGCCGCTGATGGAAGTCGCGGCGGCTACACCGGTAAATGCGCCACCGGCCGCACCGCAGGAAACCACTGCAAACCAGCTTCCCTTCTCTGCGCTGTGGGCGGTGTTGATCGGCATCGGCATCGCGTTTACGCCGTGTGTGCTGCCAATGTACCCGCTGATTTCCGGCATTGTGCTTGGCGGAAAACAGCGTCTTGCCACACCGCGCGCGCTGCTGCTGGCGTTTATCTACGTGCAAGGCATGGCGCTTACCTATACGGCGCTGGGGCTGGTGGTCGCGGCAGCAGGTTTATCATTCCAGGCAGCACTGCAACACCCGTACGTGCTGATTGGCCTGTCGGTAATGTTCACGCTGTTGGCGCTGTCAATGTTCGGCCTGTTTACCTTACAGCTTCCTTCTGCGCTGCAGACCCGTTTAACCCTGTGGAGTAACCGCCAGCAGGGCGGCTCCGTGGGCGGAGTGTTTGCCATGGGCGCGATAGCCGGGCTGATTTGTTCGCCCTGCACCACCGCACCGTTAAGCGCCATCCTGCTCTATATTGCGCAAAGCGGTAACCTGTGGCTCGGCGGCGGTACGCTCTACCTTTACGCGCTGGGCATGGGCTTGCCGCTGATCCTCGTGACTGTCTTCGGTAACCGGTTACTGCCCAAAAGCGGGCCGTGGATGGAGCAGATCAAAACCGCTTTTGGCTTTGTGATCCTCGCCCTGCCGGTCTTTCTGCTGGAGCGCGTGCTCGGTGAAACGTGGGGGCTGCGGCTGTGGTCGCTGCTCGGCGTGGCGTTTTTCGGCTGGGCATTTATCACCAGTCTGGGTGCGAAGCGTGCGTTTGTCCGCGTGCTGCAAATCGCGCTGCTCGGCGCGGCGCTGGTCTGTGCGCGTCCGTTACAGGATTGGGCGTTTGGTGTCCCCACCGCGCAGACGCACTCGCCGCTGGCGTTCACGCCTGTTTCGACCGTCGACGACCTGAACAAGGCACTGGCGCAGGCCAACGGCCGCCCGGTGATGCTGGATCTCTACGCCGACTGGTGCGTGGCGTGTAAAGAGTTTGAGAAGTACACCTTTAGCGACGCCCACGTACAAGCTGCGCTGAAAGATACCGTGTTATTGCAGGCCAACGTAACGGCCAACAACGCGCAGGACGCCGCGCTGCTGCGCCATCTCAATGTGCTGGGTCTGCCAACGATTCTGTTTTTCGACGCGCAAGGCCATGAGCAACCGGCAGCGCGGGTGACCGGGTTTATGGACGCCGCCGCGTTCGCCGCGCATTTGCGCAATCGCACCCCGTAAACAACACTTTGTGGGGGAATGATCTTCAGATAACGGAGGATATCACCGTGCAACGCGAAGACGTTTTGAGTCAAACTTTGCAATTACTTGAATTAAGAGGGATTGCGGACACCACTCTTGAAATGGTTGCCGAGCGCATCGACTATCCCATCGATGAGTTCCGCCGTTTCTGGCCAGACAAAGAGGCGCTGCTGTATGACGCGCTGCGTTATCTCAGCCAGCAGGTGGATGTCTGGCGCAGGCAACTGCTGTTAGACGAAACGCTCAGCAATGAGCAAAAACTGCTGGCGCGCTACGGCGCGCTCACTGAGTGCGTGAGCAATAACCGCTATCCAGGTTGTTTGTTTATTGCCGCCTGCACCTTCTTCCCGGATCCGGCGCACCCGATCCACCAGCTTGCCGATCAGCAAAAGCGCGACGCCCATGACTTCTCGCATCAGTTGCTGACGCAGTTAGAAGTGGACGATCCGGCGATGGTGGCGAAGCAGATGGAGCTGGTGCTGGAGGGTTGTCTGAGCAGGATGCTGGTTAACCGCAGCCAGGCCGATGTTGATACGGCCCAGCGGCTGGCGGAAGATATTCTGCGCTTTGCCCGCTGCCGCCAGGGCGGCGCGCTGACCTAAGCGCCCAGAAATCCCGCCCACGCGGAGAGTAACAGGCACAGTGCCATCACACGCTGAAACCAGAGCAGCGATGTGGTGGTGCGAAACAGCCGGTTGACCGCCTTGCCGAGCAACGTCCACGCGCTCAGGCATAGCAGTGAGATCAGCAAAAACCACAGCGACAGCAACGACACCTCGCGTAGCGGATGCGCGCCGTGCGGGGCAAACAGGCTGACCACCGCCAGCGCCATCATCCAGGTTTTCGGGTTAATCAATTGCAGCATCGCTGCCGCACGGCCGCTAAACGGTCTCTGCGCTTCGCCCTGCAAATCGGCCGCGGGCGCGGTAAATAATTGCCAGCTCAGCCAGCTTAACCACAACGCCCCCGCCCAGCTCATCGCCTCACGCACCAGTGGATAACTGCGCAGTACTTCACCCGCGCCCGCTCCGGAAATAAACACAATCAGGCTGGCCGCCACGCAGGCGCTCACCACCGCAGGCAACGTCGCTTTGATGCCAAAACGCTGGCTGCTGGTCAGGATCAAAATGTTGGTTGGGCCAGGCGTAATCGATGCCACAAAGGCGAAGAGTAAAAATGGCAGATAGCTATAAAACAGGTTCACAGGCAGGCTCCTTATTAATGAGCCTTAGACTGTCGCGTTATTTGCCGTCGTCGTCTGGAAGATTTGTGCACAGCCTGCGGTAGTGCGCAGGAGAGAGACGGTACGCGCGCTGGAACCAGCGCCCGAGATGGCTTTGATCGGCAAATCCCAGCGCGGCAGCAACCCCTGCTGGCGTCTCCCCTTTCGCCAGTTGCGAACGTGCGGTGGCCAGTCGCAGTTGGATCAGCCAGGCGTGCGGGCTTAAATGGAACTCGCGTTTAAAACAGCGTGTCAGCGTAAAGCGATCGGTTCCCGTTTCCCGCGCCAGATCCGAAAGGCCAACGTTGTCGCCAATGTGCGCATGCAGATAATCACGCGCACGGTGAGCAATGGCTGTACTTTGCAACTGCGACGGCAGCCGTTTGCGCCACTGGCAATGGTGCGTAAGCTGGCTGAGCAGCCCATCCATGGCGCTTTGCTGGACGATGCGCATCTCTTCGCTGTGCAGGGCGTAAAAGGTGTGTGCAATCGCGCGGATCAGTTGCGGTTCCCTGGCGATAGTGTGGGAAAAATGCAGTGAATAGCTGGATGGGACCGATTCATACAGGCCGCGTAACGTGTCGCTGAGCCAGCGATCATCAAGGTAAAAGGTCAGATAGGTAAACCCGCCTTCTACCGGGGCATCACCATCGTGGATCTCGCCCGGCTCCAGCAAAAAGGCATCGCCCGGCGTGCTACGGTGGCGCTCCCGCCGACAGTGAAACTGCTGCGTCCCGGAAAGCGTAATGCCCACCAGATAGCTGTCGTGCCAGTGCGGATCGTAAGCGTGCCCTTCAAAATGGGCGCGGATGGTTTCAATTCCCGTATCCGCGTGTTGCCGCAGTTCCAGCCAGTCTTTCGCCATATCGCCTCCAACGTGCCACCGGTAGTTAGCATTCATCTCCTTAAGGTAAAAGTCTGGAAGATTTGTGCAAGGGTCGTTTTGTGCCGTGCAAATGCGCAGATTGCCGCAAAGTTGAGCAACTGGATAGAATTGAAGGAAATAAAGTTGACGCCTTAATACGATTAAGGTTTAATGCGCCCCGTTGCCCGGATAGCTCAGTCGGTAGAGCAGGGGATTGAAAATCCCCGTGTCCTTGGTTCGATTCCGAGTCCGGGCACCACTTCTTCAGAGAACCCAGCCTATGGCTGGGTTTTTGCTTTTCACTGTTCCAGTCGATTTCTCATCGAGCCGGTTTGTGTAAGCATCCGCATAATAGTGCCATTCACATTTAGAGATCTTCCGGCATACTCAATCTGCCAACGAAGGAGATCGCCATGCGTAAAGCCCGTTTTACTGAGCACCAGATCATCACCGTGATTAAGACAGTCGAAACAGGACGTACTGTTAAGGATGTCTGCCGGGAGTCCGGTATTTCTGAGGCGACTTACTACAACTCGAAATCCAGATAAGGCGGCATGGAAGCATCTGATATTGAAAAGATAAAGGATCCTGAAGATGAGAACCACCGTCTCAAAGAGATGTTTGCCGATCTCAGGCTTGAGAACCGGGCACTGAAAGATGTTATCGAAAAAACTTTAAAGCGTGGGCTGGTAGCTCATCGGATAACGACATTCGGACTCAGTATTCGTCAGGCCTGCCGGAGTCTGAATCTGAGCAGAACGGTTTACCATTACCGCCCAGATACCACCCGTGATGAGCCCGTTATTTTCGCATTACAGGCTGCCGCCGAAAGGTATCCACGATATGGTTTCCCAAAGTTATTTCAGATTCTGCGGCGGCAGGGATACCCGTGGAATCATAAAAGGATCCACCGAATTTATTGTCTGCTGAAGCTGAATTTTCGCCGCAAAGGTAAACAGCGTCTGCCTGTGCGTAATCCGGTACCGTTGGCTACACCGGAAGCGTTAAACCAGAGCTGGTCAGTCATGCACGACTCTCTGATTTGCGGTCGCCGTTTTCGTACGTTCAATGTCGTTGATGATTTTAATCGTGAGGCGTTGTCGATTGAAATCGACCTGAATCTGCCAGCCCAGCGAGTAGTTCGTGTACTCGACAGGATCGCAGCCAGCCGGGGAGATCCCGTCACGCTTCGCATGGATAATGGTCCGGAATTTATCTCTCTAAAGCTTGCCGAATGGGCAGAAAAGCATACCGTAAAGCTGGAATTGATCAGGCCGGGCAAACCAACGCAGAATGCTTTTATAGAACACTTTAACCGAACATATCGAACGGAAATACTCGATTTTTATCTTTCAGAACACTGAATGAAGTACGGGAAGTAACGGAAAAATAGTTGTCGGAATATAACTGCGTACGTCCACATGAATCACTGACCAATCTGACACATGAGGAATACCGACTAAAAAATTATCTGGCCGGGATCTCAAAATATGCATGGAACTAATACGGGTCTATTTACAGTCGATGGCTTAAAATATGCCTATATATGAAATTTATATAAATTATCCGAATTGCAGTAATGCATCTATCTCAACACACATCTCCCATAAAATTAATACACTTATCAATATTTGCACAGCAATTGACTTTGCCCATCCTTCATCCTATAATTTTATGTCTTTAACATAAATAACATCTCCATATGGAATGTTCAAATTAAAAAATAAATTTGGAAACGGGTGAAAATGATTGATGCGCCTATTACAGCAAAAGGATCTGATGATAAGGGTCTGGTCTTTTTAACAATATACTTTTCATCTATAATATGGGCAGGATATTCCTTACTGGCATTTCCATTCTTATCCCCATTGAAACTGGTGACTTACATTATTATTTTCGGTGCCATCATTTGGATATACACATATGTGAATTCAAACAAATCACCTAAAATTAATATTAGTCGCCATAATATTTATTACTCTCTTGCATTAACATTCTTTTCTCTATTTACAACTGCTGGCTTCGAACCAGGCATGCAGGTATATGTCAGATTTTCGCCATGGATTGATGCAGACTTATTGAATACGTGGCATCAGGATACTGCATTTCATACTTCTTTAATTCGAAGCATTATTAATTGGGGCTATCCAAGTGTTGCTTTAGATGGGCACCCATTAACAACCTATCATTTGCTTAGTCATTATATAGATGCAGCTCTTATTTCAATATCCAGATTAGATGCTTATGATGGATATGGATTTATGGTGTATACAAAGGCCTTAATGCTGAATCTAACTTGCATATCTTTTGTTTCATCCCTCTCAAAAAATAAAAATTTCATATTATGGGGTTCCATAATATTTATCCCCTCATTTATAGGTACATGGCACGTCATCGGCTCCCATGCCCTATGGGCTACAAGTTTTCTGCTAATCATGATTTCGCTGAAAGCATATGCGATCTTATTAAAAGAAAAAACCACTTCTTTTGACTATCTATTTTTAAGTTTTGTCGCCATTTTGCTGTGCGCTGGTAAACTATCTACTGGCTTTGCGTTTATTTGCATCTATTACTCTGTCTTGTTTCTTAAGGACTCGAGAAATTTAAAATTCTATGTTTCCTGCATTAGCTTGCTGATTTTTTTATTATTTTATCAGAAATTTTTCAACTACTCTTATGGAGTAAATAGCAATATAAACTTCGGTAATATAAATTTTAAGAGTCTTTCAAACTTTATAGCAGAAGATAATAAATATAAAAATTCATTTATAGTATTTTCAGTTGTATTTTTAGGTATTTATTTATTAAATAAAAAAATAATTGCCGTACAAATGTTATTTGCAACTCTTGCAACTATATTCACGATTTATATCGTGATTAATATTTTCAGTGGTTTTGGCTATAGTGATAAATATTATTTCGTGCAAGGCTATTTCTCTGTAATGATAGTTATCGCATTTATTATGTGTAGCAGTTATTATAATGACTTCGCACTTTATTCACTTGAAAGAAGTATGGAGTTAAGGAAATTATTAGGAACAGTTACAGTACTCGCATCTTTATTCATAACCTCATTCTTTTTCTTACCTATATCATCTCTTCAAAAAGTAACGTTTGGTAATTTGAAGACAGTATTAACTACGGTGATAATTAGGCCATATATGACAGTATCAAATGTTTCAGGAAATAAATACGATTTATTCCATGAACCAAAAAAGCAACAGTATTATGAATTAAGAGAGCGAGGGAGCATTTATACTTTTTATTCTGAAATCAAGAAATATATGGATGATAATAAAATAGAGAAAAAAGATGCTGCTATTTTTATTCCTCGTGATATTGCAGAGAAAGAATTTATTGCAAAACTTAATGCCGCACAGAAAAAATTCTACGCTATGAATCTCTATGCCATGACCGGTATCCAACTGATAGATTCAGTACAGGAAAAAGCGCTGGGTTATGGTTTTAAGAATTATGATAATAATTCAGTCATGACGAACAAGATAGTTTATTCAGACGAGTGCAAACGTCTGAAACTGACCGTAATATTTGAACTCATACAAACCGAAAAGCTGCATGTTGTACCTCATAAATGTGGATAACGCCTTACAGCGTAAAAGGCAGATAAAGTAGAGGCGTATAACCAATTGTGACAAATGATACTCAAAAAAATGCCACTAGGCATCATGTACAGAATGCGCAAATTTATTCGGCATATACACGTTTAACGTCCTGAATTGGCGATCAAATTATTGATTTGAGTTTTTTGGGGGGTATCATATTCGCAAGAATGCAACTTCAGATTTTACATTGTGTTACAAAATTACAGTGCGCGGGTAGCTGAAGAGCCTGGGGCGGTAGCGTGGTTTCTTGACCACATATCTATTTGATTCCTGAAGATACTTTTTTCTATGCAAGCGCAGCGAAAGAGAAATTCATTTCTCTCACACCTTAAGTTAAATCACACCTAAAAAATAACGTCTATTCAGGTAAATCATCATGAATGATAAAACAAATATTAATGTGCCATTTTTCAGTACATCATGTGTCAACTCAAAATTTGATTTATCCAGTATTGCTCAGAAAGTTATAAACTCATATTGGTATATTCTTGGGAATGAAGTCAATGAATTTGAAAAGGAGTTCGCTAATTATTTAAATATTAAGCATTGCATCTCTGTCGCGAATGGAACAGATGCGTTAACTATTGCTCTAAAGTCAGTAGGTGTAAGCAGTGGTGATAAAGTTATAACTACAGCAAATGCAGGCTTTTATAGTAGTACCGCTATATATGCCGTAGACGCAGAACCAATTTATGTAGATATTGATACTGAGTCATTAACAATGAGTTTTTCCGATTTTGTCGCAGCCCTGGACTATCAACCTAAGGCCGTAATTGTTACTCATTTATATGGAAAATTATCACCAGCGATAAAAGAAATTGCGGCATTGGCTAAGGAAAAAGGAATAATGATTATTGAAGATTGTGCTCAAGCCCATGGAGCAAAAAGCAATAAGCGTCATGCCGGCACATTTGGCGATGTAGCTTGCTTTAGCTTTTATCCGACCAAAAATCTCGGCGCACTTGGTGATGGTGGAGCAATTGTAACCTCTAATGACGAATTTGCGGTTAACGCAAGGAATTTACGTCAGTATGGATGGACAGAAAAATATCATGTTACCGTTAAAGATGGTCAAAATAGCCGCCTGGATGAATTGCAAGCTGCTTTCTTAAGAGCAAAGCTACCTTTTCTTGACGAATCCAACGAAGAAAGACGACAAATTGCGCAACGTTATAATAACGCGTTCCAAAAATTACCGATTGTTCTTCCTACTTCAATAGATGAAGGCTATGTCGCGCATTTGTATGTTATCCAATCGGAACAGAGAGATGAGCTAGCTGTTTACTTAAAAAATAATGGCGTAAGTTGCGACATACACTATCCTGTACCAGACCATCTGCAATCAGCCTATAACTATAGTAGCTCAATAAAATTGACTAGGACTGAAAGAGTCTGTGAGAAAATTATATCATTGCCTTGTTATCAGGGAATGGATGAAACACATATTCATAGAGTAATCAGTACAGTCTGTGATTTTTTTAAAAGAGGGTAATTGCCTTGTTATCATTGATTATACCAGTTTATTTAAATGAAGGTTCTCTTCCGGAATTATTAGACTCTATTAGTAACATAAATAATGACCTTGAAGAAGAACTGGAAGTTATTTTTGTTGTCGATGGCAGCCCGGATAATTCATATCAAATATTAAAAAAATCACTTGCCGATAGGCAATTTAAATCACAACTAATACTCCTGTCCCGTAATTTTGGCTCATTTATTGCCACACGAACAGGTCTTCAGTTAAGTACGGGGGAACGTTTCGCAGTCATGGCAGCCGATCTGCAAGAGCCGCCTGAACTTGTATTAGAAATGAATAAAAAACTACTTACTGAAGATCTGGATGTTGTTGTAGGTGTAAGAGAATCACGTGCTGATCCTTTATTATCAAAACTATCTTCCCAAATTTTTTGGTGGATTTATAAAAAGTATGTTATTCCCGAAATGCCAACAGGCGGAGTTGATATGTTTGCCTGTAACAAGCAATTCAGAGATGTTCTACTTACACTGGAAGAAAGACATAGTTCGTTAATTTCACAATTATTCTGGATTGGATTTAATCGGGGGGTTGTTTCGTATAAGAGAAGGAAAAGACAACACGGAAAATCGGCATGGACACTACGGAAAAAAATAACTTATTTAATGGACAGCGTGTTTTCTTTTACTGACCTTCCGATTAGATTACTGGTCAGGGCTGGGGCTATAGGAACTATATTAGCCGGACTGTTTGGCATTTTTGTTTTAATTTCCAGAATACTTGGAATTATTACATTACCTGGTTACTCCATGACAATTTTCACTATATTGTTTTTCTCAAGTCTCAATTTGCTGGGTATTGGGATTATAGGATCGTATGCATGGCGAACTTATGAAAATACCAAGAACCGTCCCATTTCTATTCCTATGAAAATTGATCATTTTAGAGGTAAAAATGTCCAATAAGAAATTTTTTGTTCATGAAAAAGGAATCTGTGAATCACATAATATTGGGGAAAATACTCATGTAGGAGCGTTTACTCATATTTTACCTGGCGCACAAATTGGTAGTGAATGTAATATATGTGATAATGTCTTCATTGAAAGTGACGTTATCATTGCGAATCGGGTAACATTGAAATGCGGTGTTCAGATATGGGATGGTATCACTATCGAAGATGATGCATTTATAGGACCTAATGTTACTTTTACTAGCGATAAATTTCCGAGCAGCAAAATGTATCCCGAGCAATTCGCGCGTACAACGATTAAAAAAGGCGCATCGCTGGGCGCAAACTCCACAATCCTTCATGGAATTACGATAGGTTCAAATGCGATGATAGGTGCTGGTGCCGTAGTGACTCGTTCAGTCCCACCAAACGCCATTGTCATCGGCAACCCGGCCAAAATTGTTGGTTATGTTGACACCGTTTCAACTAATGATACTAAAAAAGAAAATACCGTGGTTAACCAAGAAATCATTGAGACTGCGGTGCGTGGCGTGACGATTCATAATCTTCCTGTCGTAACAGATATGCGAGGTTGTCTTTCCGTTGGTGAATTCTCACGCTCAATCCCTTTCGAGGCCAAACGTTACTTCATTGTTTACGATGTACCGACAAAAGAAACTCGAGGCGAGCATGCTCACCATGAATGCCATCAATTCTTGGTCGCAATAAAGGGTGTTATTCATGTTGTTGCCGATGATGGCATGAACCGCCAGGAGTTTGTTCTTAATGCTCCCAACATAGGTATCTATCTCCCCCCTAAAACTTGGGGCATTCAATATCGTTATTCATCTGATGCCATCCTATTGGCTTTCGCCTCGGATTATTATGATGCGAAAGACTACATTCGTGATTATGATGAATTTATTGCTGTTAAAAGACCAAACTAAATTGATGATCACTTCATGCTTGTGAAAAATAATTCATTTTTTCGATTCATTCTGTCTGGCGGGATAAATACTGCATTTACATATGCCATTTATTTAATCTCACTTCGCTTCCTTAATTATAAGATAAGTTACAGTATTGCTTATATATCAGGCGTGATTTTATCTTTTATTCTTAATCGCTTTTTTGTCTTTGCCACGCATAAGGGAATAAAATCGATTATTCTTTATCCTTTTGTTTATGTATTTCAGTATTTTTTTGGACTATTTATAGTTTGGCTCTGGGTTTCTGAGCTTAAGTTGGCTCCTGAAATTGCCCCTATAGTATCTATCATTTTGACTATTCCTTTAACATTCGTTCTTTCTCGATTTGTTTTTGTCGGAAGACAATAACACTCATTGTTTATATCAATTTAAGCTCAAGGCTCTTTTGACGGGATTATACATCCAAGTTCTCCCCAAGTTTATTCCACATCTAGCATCACTTATTTTATGAACCCGCCTAAAAGGCGGGTTCTTTACTTTTAGAGCAATGAAATACCCATTGAATTGCGATCTATTATTCGACACAAGTAGCCACATTCTGTTGAACTCGAATTGAATCTTATGTTTAGTTCAGTAATATCACATATCAAATACTGAAGATCTGTTTATGCACTCAGCATATATTTCTAATGACCTGACGCCATTATTTCCCCGGCAAGCGAGCACCAGGAAAATTGGTGAACCAACGTAGTGTACGAGGTCGTAAGACAGACTGTAACTAGACCACTTTAGTTCTACGCAGTTTTTGAGTTTTCCGGATTTTCAGCCATCAGCTAGTATCGTACTCTTCCGGCATCAGCTCATTTAGAGATTAATGATGCCATTCGCTGTTATATTCTGTCAGCCAGTGCTTCGTGATTACCCTTACCTTAACGTTATTCTGACCAGTAAAAATCGAGAATTTTCGTCCGGTATGCCTGGTTAAAACTCTTTACAGAAGGATTCTGTGTCGGCTTTCCCGGTCTGATAAATCTGGTATTAAGACATGTTCTTCTGCCCAAAGGGCCTGAGACAGTGATACCTGTTTAAGGTAATTATCCATCCGCATTTTCAGTGGATAAGAGCACTTTGCCACTATTCTGTCCGGAACGTATACACCTCACTGTGCCGGAATCTTCAAATCGAACTCAATCGTCAGGCCTCACGATTAAAGTTATTCATCTCATTAAAGGTCCGGAAGCATCTGCCACACAGCAAATCATCATGCCAACCTCGCTCTGGTTAAGCGCTCCCGGCGTCGGCAGTGAGTACCCAGTTATTCGATTCGCCGCGCCAGATATCCAACTGATAAATACACGGTCTTGCTCAGCGACTCTACCCTACAGGACTGCCATATACTCATTGAAAATCTCTTTCAGATGGCCGACAAGTTCACATTTTATCGTTGGTTCGAAAGCTTTTTCTACAACGTCTTTTAACACTCTATTTTCCAGGTTGAGATCGGCAAACATCTATTTGAGGCGTAGGTTCTCGTCTTCCACATCTTTTATCTTTTTAATATCAGCTGCTTCTATCCCAATATATTCCGCCTTCCAGTTGTAGTACGTGTCTTCAGCGATCCCGACCTCACGACGGATATCTTTGACACGCGTCCGGCCGCAACAGACATCAGAATGGCGATAATCTGACACCAGGTAAACCGAGCTTTACAACATGGCGATCTCTTTAGTGGACACAATCAGTATGTCGGGAGATCTCTGAAAGTGAATGGTCTGGTTAAGCAGTGTGCTTACAGTACGACTTACGCAATTTGTCAGCGAGTTACAGGTGTAAGCCTCTGCATTCTGTCAAAACGAGGCGTGCTGTAGCACACCACATTGTTCTGCGGAAAATCGCAGCGCCTTGTTTTTCCATGCGATCGCGTCAATAGTGTCTTTTTTCCTGAAACGGATATTCCTATGGTTAAGAGCGTAAATCGCGCCTCGCTGTCTGCGGCGGCGCTGGTGCTGTTAGTGATCCTTATCTATACCGGCTGGTTTGCCAAAGACCGGGTAACCTGGCTGATGGAAGTGGTTCCGGTCATGATTGTCGTGCCATTGTTGCTCGTTACCAGGCACCGTTATCCGCTGACATCGCTGCTGTATGTGCTGATCTTTTTCCACACCATTATTCTGATGGTCGGCGGAATGTATACCTACGCGAAAGTCCCTATTGGTTTTGATGTGCAACATCTTTTAGGGCTGAGCCGTAACCCCTATGACAAACTTGGTCACTTCTTTCAGGGGCTTGTGCCGGCGCTTGCTGCCAGAGAAATACTGCTGCGCGGGCAATATGTGCGGGGCGGGAAGATGCTCGACTTTATCGTCTGCTGCATTGCGCTGGCAATTAGCGCCACCTATGAACTCATTGAGTGGTGGGCAGCGCTGGCAATGGGCCAGGGCGCAGACGAGTTTCTCGGCACCCAGGGCGATCCGTGGGATACCCAGTCGGATATGTTCTGCGCTCTACTTGGTGCGCTGACTACGGTGCTGGTTCTGGGACACTGGCACAAACGCCAGCTCAACATGTAAGACAAATCGCGGCGAAGACTGGAGCCAACGGTATTCGCCGCCTATACTCCGGGGATCCCCCCTAACGCCCACACACATATGACCACGCAACTTCTCACCCGTGACTGGCGCTTGTCCGCCGCCGTTGCTCTGCTAGCGGTGGTGCTGGCTGCTGCCTTCGCTTTACATGCGCACTGGGCGGCCTTTTTGCAATGGTGCCTGGCGACACAAATCACCCTGCACCGCTATCTGGTGATGTATTTGCTGCAACTGAATAACCACCAGTACAGCGGCGGCTTATGGCTGCTGACCGGCGCTTTCTTTTATGGCGTGCTGCACGCGATTGGCCCAGGCCACGGCAAGTTTATTGTTACCACCTGGCTTAGCACCAATAACGAAAGCCAGACCGCGGCGCGTGTCATTCCCGTGCTGGGCAGCCTGATGCAAGGCATCAGCGCCATTCTGTTCGTCTTTATTCTGGCAGTCGGTTTCAACCTTGCCGCAGGCGATCTCAGTGAAAGCCGCTGGTACGTTGAGAAAATAAGTGCGGTGATGATTGGCGGTTTTGGTGCTTATGTCGTCTGGAACGCACTGAAAAGCCTGAAGCCGCGCAAGCTGGCAATCCGTTCACTTAGCCCCGTACATCAGCATGACGATCATTGCGGCTGCGGCCACCACGGCGTTGGCGTGAGCACGCAAGGCGACTGGAAAACGCGTCTCGGCGTGATCCTCGCTATCGGCGCACGGCCTTGCAGCGGAGCAATCATGATTTTGCTCTTCGCCAATGCGCTTGGCATCGTGAGTTGGGGCATTGCTGCCGTAATGACCATGGCGGTCGGCACGGCGCTGTCGATCGCCGGATTGTCGCTGGCGGTGCGCTATGCGCGTAACAGCACGGCGGCGTTTTTTGGCGGTGAAGCCAGCACGTTATACAGGTTCGTTCCGGTGCTGAAAATTGCCGGTGGCGTAGCGCTGATCCTGTTCGCACTGGTACTGTTTTTAACGGTTATTCCGGTGAGCGCGAACGGGGATTATATTGCGGCGGGATGTTAAAAAATCCCGGATGACAGCGCCATCCGGGATTGGCATTACTCGTTGATTTTTGGATGTTGCTGCACCAGACGCGTACGTTTTTCCTGCAACTGAGCGATCTCTTCATCAATGTCTTCGATTTTCTGCTCAATGTTATCGTGATGCTCCTGCAAGATTTCCCGCGCTTCCTGCAGATCCGACGCCGCCGGGGTCGCTCCTTTCAGCGGTAAGTTCGCCGTCTCTTTCATCGTCAGGCCGGTAATCAGGCCAATCACCGCAACCACCATCAAGTAATAGGCTGGCATCAGCAGGTTGGCAGAGCTTTCCACCAGCCAGGCTGTCAGCGTCGGCGTCAGACCGGCAATCAGGATAGAGATGTTGAACGCACTCGCCAGCGCGCTGTAGCGAAGGTGCGTCGGGAACATCGCTGGCAACGTTGATGCCATCACGCCGGTAAAGCAGTTCAGCACCACCGCCAGCATCAGCAGGCCCGCGAAGATCAGGCCAATAACGTTGCTGTTAATCATAATGAAGGCCGGGATCGCCAGCACAAACAGCGCAATGCTGCCGAGAATGACAAACGGACGGCGGCCAAAGCGGTCGCTTAACAACCCCATCACCGGCTGCACAAACAACATACCAATCATGATGGCAATGATGATCAGCACACCGTGGTCTTCGGAATAGTGCAGGTTATGCGACAAGTAACTTGGCATGTACGTCAGCAGCATGTAGTAGGTCACGTTGGTGGCAATCACCAGACCAATACAGGTCAGTAGGCTGCGCCAGTGTTTCGTCGCAATCTCTTTAAACGAGACTTTCGGTCCATCCTGCAATCCCTGGCGATCGCCCTGCTCCAGTTTGTCGACGTGCTGCTGGAATGCCGGGGTCTCTTCCAGCGCATGGCGTAGATAGAGACCAATTAACCCCAGCGGCAGCGCCAGGAAGAACGGGATACGCCAGCCCCAGTCGAGGAAGTTCTCTTCACCGACAATGGTAGAAAGCAGAACGACTACGCCCGCGCCGAGCACAAAACCGGCGATGGAACCAAAGTCCAGCCAGCTACCCATAAAGCCGCGTTTTCGGTCCGGCGAGTATTCGGCGACAAAGATGGATGCCCCGGTATATTCGCCGCCCACCGAGAAGCCCTGCGCCATCTTACACAGCAGCAGTAAAATCGGCGCCCAGATACCAATGGTGGCATACGACGGGATCAGACCAATACAGAAGGTACTGACGGACATGATCACTATCGTTATTGCGAGGATTTTTTGTCGGCCGTATTTATCGCCCAACATGCCGAAGAACAGGCCACCTAACGGACGAATCAGGAACGGAACCGAGAAGGTCCCAAGCGCGGCAATCATCTGCACGCTGGGGTTTGCATCGGGGAAGAACACCTTACCAAGGGCGTAGGCCACAAAGCCGTAAACGCCAAAATCAAACCACTCCATGGCGTTACCCAACGATGCGGCGGTAATCGCTTTACGCAATTTGCCATCATCGATAATGGTCACATCACGCAAGGTGATGGGTTTAATTTTTTTCCTTTTTAGCATGCATCTATTCCTCTTTAGACTTTCGCCCTGAACCGCCCGGCGTACTCTCCCTGCCGGGCGTTTTAACTGGCTTTTCAGCCTTCCTGTTCAAGCGTAGCAGGTTTACTTACACGGACTGTTTAAAGCCTGTACAACCGAACCTGTTGACGCCTGCTGGGCAGTGGATGACCTTTTTACCCTAACAGGGTTTAAAAATGTGATCAAATTCACATAGTTTTACTACGCAATAATCCTCCTCACAGTTTTAACGCTTTTTCTCTCCTCTGGAATAAGAAACATCTAATGCGTTACAGGCTAAAAATACGCCGGTAATCACCCTCGTGATTATTACCTTCCTTGTCATCTTCTTCATATATTTCTTCACAACTCATTTACAGCAAAAATAAATAAACAAATATCAGATTATCTTTACGCAAAATATGTGATCAACGTAACTAAAACATTGTTTCATTCTTATTGAATAGATATTCCATTGATCGGATGATAACGACATAAACCCGCAACACAACGCCTTTTGATGCGGAGACCAGCGGCAATCGATAGCGAATGCCCTGCCTGAGAAATTCTTTAATGAATTGAAAATATTAACTATTAATTTTTAGCTTTCCTCGTTCATGGTAATGACGAGCAGTGAGGATTTATTATGAAAATCAAGGCCACGATAGAACGCATCCCTGGCGGGATGATGCTGGTTCCGCTGCTGTTAGGCGCAATTTTGAATACGCTGGCACCGGATACCGGTGCTTATTTTGGGTCATTCACTAAAGGGATGATTACCGGCACGGTACCCATCCTTGCCGTGTGGTTTTTCTGTATTGGCGCATCCATTGATTTACGCGCTACCGGCACCGTTTTACGTAAATCCGGTACGCTGGTACTGACAAAAATTGCCGTCGCCTGGGTAGTGGCAATGATCGCCGCGTCGTTTATTCCGGACACCGGCATCCAGACCGGATTCTTCGCCGGGCTTTCCGTGCTGGCGCTGGTTTCAGCCATGGACATGACCAACGGCGGTCTGTACGCGAGCCTGATGAACCAGTACGGCAGCAAAGAGGAGTCTGGCGCGTTTGTGTTGATGTCGCTGGAATCCGGCCCGCTGATGACCATGGTGATCCTCGGCTCCGCCGGTCTGGCCTCGTTTGAACCGCACCATTTTGTCGGTGCAGTGCTGCCGTTCCTGATTGGTTTCGCGCTGGGTAACCTCGATCACGATTTACGCGCTTTCTTCAGTAAAGCAACGCCGGTGCTGATCCCGTTCTTCGGCTTCGCACTGGGTAACACCATCAACCTGAGCGTTATCATGCAAACCGGCCTGCTGGGCATCTTCCTCGGCGTCGCGGTGATCATCATCACCGGTATTCCGTTGATCATCGCCGACCGTGTGATTGGTGGCGGTAACGGAACAGCAGGTGTCGCGGCCTCATCTGCGGCGGGTGCGGCGGTGGCGAACCCGGTGATTATCGCGCAGATTAACCCGGCGTTCGAACCGGTTGCTGCATCCGCAACCGCGCTGGTCGCCGCGAGTGTAATAGTAACGGCCATACTGGTGCCGATTATCACCGCGCTGTATGCGAGACGCTTCGGGTATGTGCCGCAAGCGAAAGAGGAAGCAGAGGATCCGATCGAGTCGACAGGACACTAAAGGTGCTCGATCAAAAAAGCCCCGTCAGGGCTGACGGTTCCCCATAAATAAAGACAGGCATAGAAGGTTGTGATCTACTTAGTGTTCCACCAAAAAGTAAGGTCACACCTCTATGCCTGCTTCACAAGTTTGCCATAAATTTTTCAGCCAGTCCCTGAACTCTATTCATCAGTACCGTAAAAACGCCCTGCTCGATATGACCGTGGCCCTGACGCGTGGTGCTTCGCTTTCTCTTACCAGCATCGGCAGATACCTGCCAGGTCCCGCACGTGTTAAGCACAAGATTAAGCGTGTTGACCGGCACCTCAACAGCGACCTGATGTTCAGTGATATTCCCTCCGTCTACCAGCAGCTTGTATCCCGCCTCACACACAGCCTTTCAGTTTGTGTCATTGCCGTGGACTGGAGTGGCTATCCTTCATCAGAGCTCAGTGTTTTGCGGGCAAGCTTATTGTGTGATGGCAGAGCTATCCCTCTGATGAGTAAAGTCATTTCCTCCCGCTACCAGAACAACTCTGCCGTGCAAAATGCCTTTCTCGATCAGATGGCCGCCGCCATTGGCAAAGATAAGCAGGTCATTATCGTGACCGATGCGGGCTTTCGCAGCAGCTGGTTTCACCACATCCGCTCTCTGGGCTGGGATTTTGTCGGGCGAGTCAGGGGGAGCCTCTATTTTCAGGTCGTCGGGGACGAAGAGTGGCAGATGGCGCGGGATATTGCGTCATCAACAACGGCGCGCTATCTGGGATTCGGGCGACTGGCACGCAACGCCAGTCGTGACTGTCCGGGACATTTCTACACCGTGCATAAACGGGCGACAGGCAGGAAAGGCAGCCAGCATTACCCCAAAACAGACAGGATGTACCGTAAAAACGCACGTGAACCGTGGCTGCTTTTTACCAGTCTGATGGAATATAAGCCACGCGAGATAGTTAAAATTTATAGTCGCCGTATGCAGATAGAACAGAACTTCAGGGATGAAAAAAGCGAGCGTTATGGGCTGGGACTGCGGGTAAGTAAAAGTCGGGGAGAAAAACGACTTTCCGTGCTTTGCCTGGTTGCAGTTCTCTACAGCATCATCATATGGCTGACGGGTTATTACCTTGAAAGTAAGGGAATAAATCGATGGTTCCAGGCGAACAGCGAGAAATCACGCAGGGTGCTGTCGTATCTGACATTGAGTGAAAATGTCATCCGGCAGTCGCCGGGGCTCCTGTCGGGGATGAACCCCGACAGGGTATACGCCGATATAGCGAGGGTCTATCGAAACATCATCATGGTGTATTAATGATGTTTCTGGGGATCCCTCAGCCCGTCAGGGGCTTTTTTATTGCCAGTAGAAAACCGCATCCGCCGCGCGCGATCAGCAACAGATATTGGCTCTGGCTTGCACTCGCGCATGACGGGAAGATAATGCACGTTACGGGTTTTGATCGACCCTCTCACCACAAACCAATGCCGCCTTTATAGAGAGAAAGCGGATGTTTACGGGTGTGAAAGCGGTCTACTCGCCAAACACTTCATCCACCATCGCCGTCGCGATGCGTGACGCGGAACAGAGCCGCGGCATGCCCAGCGCCACCGTTTGCCAGCTCTGGGTGACAGACCAGCAGATCGGATGGCGTTCAGCATCACACCAGTCGCCAAGCCAGCCGAGTAAATCTTTATAATCCATCAATCCTGGCGTCGAAGGTGTCGCCAGCCATTGGTGATAGAAATGTCGGGTCGCCGGAGAAGCATTAATACCCTGCGCCAGAAAATCGGCAGCCATCGCGCGCAGATTATCTTTCAGCATTTTCGCCACGCCTTCATTCGCCAGGCGACAGGCATCACCAAACGCTCCCCAGCGCAACTCTTCCAGCGCGATATAGCAGCGCCCGGCCATCGACCAGCCGTTGTAATTCCCGGCGCGCCAGTGGGCAAAAACTTGTTCGCTATGATTTCCCGCCTGGACGGCCAGCCCGCGTTGAGTCAGCGCTTTCTCTTTCCACGCCGCGCGTTGGCTAAAATGGTCAACCAGCTCGTCATATTGCTGCAACGCGCCAGGCGTCGCGTTGGCAGGACGGCGCTCCGCTTGTTGCAACGCCGCCAGCCGCTCGGTAATGCGGGTTAATGCCAGATACCCCGGATCAAGCATGCTGGCCAGTTTTTCCGCCAGCCCCAGACGCAGCGCGTCGTTCTCATTTAATACGCCAGACATCGCCCACGGGCGCAGCTGCGTTTGCGCCATGATCTCCTGCGTCAGCCGCTCACGAAACAACTGCTGTTGAGGCACAATCGGCGTCTGGCGCGGCGCATCAACGCCCTGCACCAAATCCACGATAAATTTCGGGTGAATACACTCAAGTACGCGCCCCGGGCCGTCCAGTAGTCGATTTTTCATGGTAGATCTGCCGCGAAGAGGGTTTGTATATCATCGCGTAACAGGCGTGCGTCCTCATGGATCCAATTGGCTGTCCTGATACTCTGCTGCAACTGCTGGCGCAACGCCAACACTGACGACTCGTTCTGCTGTCGTATCGCCAGGCTGTCACGCAAACTTTCCTGTAGTCCCGCGAGACTTAACGAGAACTCGGCAAAAAATGTCGCCATTCCCGCCGTAACAGAAACATCGACCTGCGCGCTCAAAGCTTTACGAATTTGTTCACAAAAATGAGCAACATGGTCGATGAGTTTCTTATTTAACGCCGTAAGATCGATCACATAGCGGGTACGCGTGGCGACATAATCATCCCACCCCCAACTGGGGTTATTGAGCCAGCGCGACACGGTTTCCCGCATGCTGCCAGCGCGCGGCGCCTGACCGGCCGGCAAGTCTTGCGGCGCTATCACATTGGTAAACAGCGAACGGGCGTTAAAGTTGAGCGCGCTCGCCTGGAACGCCGGGAAACTGATACGGGCGCGAAAACCGGCGTGCGTGAGTTCCTCTTTAATGCGTGTTTCGATGGGGCGCATCGCATCGTTTAACGAGCGCGCCAGCGTATTTTCCAGCTCGTCGAAACGCTGTGCCAGCTCACGGCTGATGCGCTCCTGCGCCGCGACTAAAATCGTCTCGCACACCGAACGAATTTTACTGAGTGCGACCTGCGCCTGGCCTTCATTTTCCAGCACCAGTTGCCCCGGCGCGAAATGTTCATCAAAACGCAGGTCGGCATGGCTGTCTCTGACCATGGTCATTAACTGACCATCATGGAACCAGGCATCAATGGCTTCGACAATTTCAAATTGTTGGCCATGAATATAGATTTCGGCTGCGGCGAGCGCCTCTTCCACTTCGTGTTCAATTTCATCGCTAACACCTTCCTGGCTGCTACGCAGCAGCGCCATGTCCTCTTCCAGCCGGGAAATGTTTTGCTCCAGCTTTTCGTAGGCCACGGTTAATCCCTGATAGCGAAAATCAAGGTACTCGCGGGCGCTTTGGGTGTAGTTCAGCAGCTTATGCGACGCCGAACGCAGCGCATAAAGCGAGGCGTTTGCGTGTGCGGCATGCAGCAGTGTGCGAATCGGTTTTTCAAACAGCGAATCTTCCCACAGCAGATCGGCGGCGTGGCGGATATGCTCAATATCCTCTAAATCGGCGTTGCGCCAGCGGCGCCCGAGCGCAGCTTCGGCGAAATCCTGCACCCAACGCTGCTCTTGCGGATCCGGCAAACACCCCTGGTGCTGCAACTCGTGGCGGGCACGGTTCGCCAGATAACCCCACATTGAAGAAACGGGGAAAATCTGTGTCGGGTTAATGTTCCCTTTCATTAACGTACCGGAAATCAGCGCCTTCACCTGATCTTCATCGTCGCTGTTGCGATCTTTTTGATCGAATTTATTCACCAGCGCATACAACGGCACCGAACGGCCGACCGAGGAGATCGCGCGGCGCACTTCCTCATCAGAGATGGATTTAAGCTGTGTGTAGTCCATCACCGCCAGCACCGCCGAAGCGCGCGCCAGCTGCTCGTTGAGCATTTTTTGCAGATGTGGCTGCCCGGCTTCATTCGGCCCGGGGGTATCCAGCAGCGTCAGTTGGCCCAGTTGATTGTCCAGCCCGGCCAGATGCACAAACTCCACCTCAATCACCGGAATGTGTTCAATCGCCGCATACGCGGAAAATGGGAAGTCCACATCAAGCGCTTTGGACAGACGCACCAGATCATTGAGGCTTTTCAGGCAGTGGAAGATCGGCTGAGCACCCAGATAGTGCTTATCAAAAGCATCGCCTTGCGCAATACGATCCAGCAGCGCGGCCATGTCTTTATCGATTTCAATTTTTTGCGCCAGCTTTTCACGGTTGTAATTAAAAAGCCGCGTCTGAAGCTGTTGCGCAAGCGCGTCGATAGGCCCGACGTGAGAAAAGTGCAGCACCGGCTCTTTTTGACCAGGCGTATGGCGAATAAGAGTTGGCAGCGCTGTCATCGGCCGGTTGCGGTTGGGCAGCACTTCCGTGCCAACAATCGCGTTGATGGTGGTCGACTTTCCTGCCTTCATGGTACCGACAATCGCCAGCACCATTTCCAGCCGGGTAATTTTCCGTAATTCGTTATGCAGCGTCGCCTGCTGCGCTTCAACGCCGCGCGCGCTGAAATGCAACGGCAAAACATTGGCGTTTTCCGCCTTACCGGTAGCATTCGTCTCATCAAACGTCGCTGTCGGTATTTTTTTTAAAGCCTGGAGATTGTGCAAGGAAAGTTGCAACAATCTTTCTGCTTCCTGGCTTAATTCAAAAATTGTTTGTGTGTGCATGTTAAAAGTCTTTCCTTAACGCAAATTTTCTTACTTTTATTTAGCCGGAATGTTTTATTAGTGAAGTTTCGGCTTTTATAATTACGTGTGGAAAATATCTTCGAAAAGATAAACACCTGATGATACTCAGGAAAATATATAATTTGTTTCTCAAAAAATGACAGCAGCACAACTCCGGTGATAAAAACCAGAGAGTTTGAGCTTAGCTCATTTCTAAGAACAGCCAGGATATATCATCATTTATTTACCCACCCAATTTGAGAGGTAATAACCACCATTGCTGGTAGCGTAGCAGGCATGACAGTTCGGGTTCGAATTACACCAGATACTACACGCCACCTTATCTGAATTAGTAAATGCTGGCAATTTCCACCAGAAAATAATCTAAATAACTGGCATAAGCATTTACTCATTATGTTTCTGGGATAAGCATCGCTTAAGCGAATGACAGGTTATGTCACTACTATCACTTTTTTATGTTTTTTCTGAAAAAAATAATAACAACGGCAACTGTACGGTTTTGCTGTATAATCGCAGCCTTTCTGGCGCTGAGCCTTTGTGCGGTTTATCCCGCTCTGTATGTACTTTTGAGGAACTCCCTATGCAACTCCCCCACTGCCCTAAATGTAATTCCGAATACACCTATGAAGATAATGGCATGTTCATTTGCCCGGAATGCGCTCACGAGTGGAACGATGCGGAACCTGCTCACAATGCAGATGAATTAATCGTCAAAGATGCTAATGGCAATCTTTTAGCCGATGGTGATAGCGTCACCGTAATTAAAGACTTGAAAGTAAAAGGCAGTTCTTCAATGTTGAAGATCGGCACCAAGGTAAAAAATATTCGTCTGGTCGAAGGCGATCATAATATCGATTGTAAAATCGACGGTTTCGGTCCAATGAAACTCAAATCTGAATTTGTTAAAAAGAATTGATGTTTTGGCGGGGAGTTTTGTCTTCCCGCCTGGTTTACTTTTTCCCGCAACCGCTACACTTAATGGCAGATTTCGTTACCCGAGGTAATGATTATGCCGCTCAGTCCCTACATCTCTTTTTCTGGTCAGTGCCAGCAGGCCATCGAGTTTTACCAACAGGCACTCCATGCTGAATTAACCTATAAGATAACGTTTGGCGAAATGCCTAAATCCCCACAAGAGAGCAATAACGATGAAGGCTGTGCCGCTGGGCAGGCTTTTGCCGATAACGATATTGCCCATGCGAATTTACGCATTGCCGGTAGCGAAATAATGATGAGCGACGGCAGGCAAAACAGCGGGGATTACAGCGGTTTTACCTTAAGCCTCGCCACAGAGGATGTCGATCAGGGCAAAGCCTGGTTCGACGCGCTTGCCGCCGGCGGGCGCGTCACCATGCCGTGGCAGCAGACATTTTGGGCGCACGGCTTTGGCATGGTGACCGATAAATTCGGCATTCCCTGGATGGTGAATGTCGCCAAAGCACCACCCGCCGCGTAATCTCTTCATTTAACTTAATCTCTTCATTGAAAAAGGAGCCGTTGGCTCCTTTTCATTTTCATATCGCCACACGGCTTTACCCTGTTTGCCAAGATTCATCCTCGCGCAATCACCGCATAACCAAAATGCAACATTTGCACTTCACGATAAGACCACTTTTTACCTGGCCCGCGGAGCTACAATGAGCATGCACTTGTCCAGACATCCGACCAGTTACCCCACGCGCTATCAGGAAATTGCCGCAAGGTTAGAGCAGGAACTGCGCAGCAACTATCGCTGCGGCGACTGGCTGCCCGCAGAGCAGCAACTGGCTACGCGTTTTGAGGTTAACCGCCACACGCTGCGCCGCGCGATCGATCAACTGGTGGAAAAAGGCTGGGTACAGCGCCGCCAGGGCGTTGGCGTAATGGTGCTGATGCGCCCGTTCGATTACCCCCTCAATGCGCAGGCGCGTTTTAGTCAAAACCTGCTTGATCAAGGCAGCCACCCCACCAGCGAACGTCTGCTGGCGGTGCTACGCCCGGCGTCTCAACACGTCGCCGATGCGTTAGGTATCCAGGAGGGCGACAATGTGATTCACCTGCGCACTCGCCGCCGGGTGAATGGCGTGGCGCTGTGTCTTATCGATCACTACTTCTCCGACCTGCAGTTATGGCCGCTGCTGCAACAGTTTGATAGCGGTTCGCTGCACGACTTTTTACGTGAACAGGCCGGTGTCAGCCTGAAACGTACCCAGACGCGCATCAGCGCCCGCCGCGCACAAGTTAAAGAGAGCCGCTGGCTGGAAATCCCGAACATGGCGCCGCTGCTCTGCGTGCGCACCCTTAACCATCGTGAAGGCGAGGTCAACGCCACGGAATACTCCGTCAGCCTGACGCGCGCCGACATGATTGAATTCACCATGGAGCACTGAATGCATTTTGATACGCCAACCCGACAGCGCTGGATGGCCGCACTCGCGCACGCCACGCCGGAGATGCTGCGCGGCCGAATGCGCACGCTCGGACTCGCCCCGGAATATGAACAGGTGCGCGCCCCACAGACAGGCCTGGTGCAGATCCAGGCGCGCATGGGCGCGACCGGCGAGCGTTTCTTTCCGGGTGACGCCACATTAACACGCGCCGTTATTCGCCTTGAGTGCGGCACACTCGGTTTTAGCTGGGTGCTCGGGCGCGATAAAGGCCACGCCGAACGCTGCGCCGTCTGTGATGCGCTGTTGCAGGATCCTTCCTATTTCCAGACGTTAATGGAAACCCTTATTACCCCGCTGGAAGCTGACCGCGCCGCGCGACTTACTGCGCGCCAGGCTGAAGTCAACGCCAGCCGGGTCGACTTCTTTACGCTGGTTCGCGGAGATAACGCATGACCTTACAACCCGCTTTCGCGTCGGCGGTTCACGATGCGCAACACTGTTTTCGCCGTCTGTTAAAAGCCATGAGCGAGCCGGGCGTGATTGTCTCGTTGCCGCAGTTAAAACATGGCTGGCCGCCGCTCAACCCGGCCACCACCAGCGTGTTGCTGACGCTTGCCGATAACGACACGCCGATTTGGCTTTCCGCCGCCGTGGACAACGACATTGTGCGCCAGAACCTGCGCTTTCACACCAACGCGCCGCTGGTCGATCAACCGCAACAGTCGCTGTTCGCCATTGCCGACAGCACCCTCAGCGCCGAGCAACTGAGCGCGCTGCCGGGCGGCACGGATATCAGTCCGGAAAGCAGCGCGACCCTGATTTTACAGCTCCCGGCGCTGAGCGGCGGGCGCATGTTGCGCCTGACCGGGCCGGGCATTCTGGAAGAGCGCATGATTGCCCCGCAGTTGCCGGAGTGCATTACCGATGAGTTTACCGACCGTCCGCATTCGTTCCCGACAGGCATCGACGTGATCCTGACCTGTGGCGAACGCGCGCTGGCAATACCGAGAACCACGCTGGTGGAGGTGTACTGATGTACGTTGCTGTCAAGGGGGGCGAAAAGGCCATCGCTGCTGCCCACGCGTTGCAGGAGCATAAACGCCGTGGCGACGCGGAGCTCTCGGAGCTGAGCGTTGCACAAATTGCCGACCAGTTGCATCTGGCGGTCGACCGCGTGATGACCGAAGGAGGCATTGCCGATCGGGAACTGGCGGCGCTGGCGTTAAAACAGGCGAGCGGCGATAACGTCGAAGCCATCTTTCTGCTGCGCGCTTACCGCACCACGCTGCCGCGTCTGGCCGTGAGCGAACCCATCGACAGCGCGAAAATGCGTTTAGAACGCCGTATTTCGGCGGTTTACAAAGATATTCCCGGTGGCCAGTTGCTTGGCCCCACTTACGATTACACCCATCGCCTGCTCGATTTTACCCTGCTCGCCGAAGGCGAAACGCCGACGCTCACCACGCGCGAAGCGCAGCAGGACGCCGCCCCGCACGTGTTCAGTTTGCTGGTCAATGAAGGGCTGGCAAAAGCCGAAGAAGATAGCGGCGCAACCCCGGACGACATTACCCGTAATCCGCCGGTTTACCCCTGTTCGCGCTCCTCACGTTTGCAGCAACTGGCGCGCGGCGATGAGGGTTACTTACTGGCGCTGGCCTACTCCACTCAGCGCGGCTACGGTCGTAACCACCCGTTTGCCGGTGAGATCCGCAGCGGGTATATCGATGTGGAAATTGTGCCGGAAGAGCTGGGTTTTGCGGTCAACGTCGGCGAATTGCTGATAACCGAATGCGAAATGGTCAATGGCTTTGTCGCTCCGCATGATGAGCCGCCACACTTTACCCGCGGCTACGGGCTGGTGTTCGGCATGAGCGAACGCAAAGCGATGGCGATGGCGCTGGTCGACCGCGCTCTGCAAGCCGCCGACTACGGTGAGCCGATAAAAAGCCCGGCGCAGGATGAAGAGTTTGTGCTGGCGCACGCGGATAACGTTGAAGCGGCGGGTTTTGTCTCGCACCTGAAACTCCCCCACTACGTTGATTTCCAGGCCGAACTGGATTTGCTCAGACAGCTGCAACAGGAGAAACACCGTGGCTAACGCGCTGACCGGTTACAACTTTGCTTTTCTTGATGAGCAAACCAAACGCATGATCCGCCGCGCGCTGCTGAAAGCGGTGGCGATCCCCGGTTACCAGGTGCCGTTTGGCGGACGCGAAATGCCGATGCCCTATGGCTGGGGCACCGGCGGTATTCAGCTCACCGCCAGCGTGATCGGCGAAGATGACGTGCTGAAAGTGATCGACCAGGGCGCGGACGATACCACCAACGCCGTCTCTATTCGCCAGTTCTTTACCCGCGTTACCGGCGTGGAAACCACCGAGCGCACCGCTGAAGCCACGCTGATTCAGACACGTCACCGCATTCCCGAAACGCCGCTCAAAGAAGATCAAATTCTGATTTACCAGGTGCCGATCCCGGAACCGCTGCGCTTTATCGAGCCGCGCGAGACAGAAACCCGCACCATGCACGCGCTGGAAGAGTATGGCGTCATGCAGGTGAAGCTGTACGAAGATATTGCCCGTTTCGGCAATTTCACCACCCGTTATGCATGGCCGGTCAAAGTGAACGCCCGCTACGTGATGGACCCGTCACCAATTCCGGCGTTCGATAACCCGAAAATGCACATGATGCCCGCCCTGCAACTATTTGGCGCCGGGCGCGAAAAACGGATCTACGCCGTGCCGCCCTACACGCAGGTGGTGAGCCTCGATTTTGAGGATTACCCCTTCGCGCCGCAAAAGTGGGATCAGCCGTGCGCTATTTGTGGTTCAACCCACAGCTACCTCGATGAAGTGGTGCTGGATGATACCGGCACGCGCATGTTTGTCTGCTCCGACACCGATTTCTGCCGCCAACAGAGCGAGGCTTTACGCAAATGACCCAACCGCTGCTTTCGGTGACTCACCTTTCTCATCTCTATGCGCCAGGCAAGGGTTTTCAGGACGTCTCGTTCGATTTGTGGCCAGGCGAAGTACTGGGCATTGTCGGCGAATCCGGCTCTGGCAAAACCACGCTGCTGAATGCCATTTCGGCGCGTCTGGTGCCGCAACACGGCACCATCACTTACCAGGCGCGCGACCTCTACGCGATGAGCGAAGCCGAACGCCGCCGCTTGCTGCGCACCGAGTGGGGCGTAGTCCATCAGCATCCGCTGGATGGTCTGCGCCGCCAGGTTTCCGCCGGCGGCAATATCGGCGAACGTCTGATGGCGACCGGAGCGCGCCATTACGGCGATATCCGTGACCGTGCTGAGCAGTGGCTCAGCGATGTCGAGATCCCGCCCTCGCGCATTGACGACCTGCCGACCACCTTTTCCGGTGGCATGCAGCAGCGTCTGCAAATCGCCCGTAACCTGGTCACTCGCCCGAAACTGGTGTTTATGGATGAGCCCACCGGCGGGCTGGATGTTTCCGTCCAGGCGCGTTTGCTCGACCTGCTGCGCGGCCTGGTGGTGGAGATGAACCTTGCCGTGGTTATGGTAACCCATGATTTGGGCGTTGCGCGGCTGCTGGCGAACCGCTTGCTGGTGATGAAACAAGGTCAGGTGGTGGAAAGTGGGTTAACCGATCGGGTGCTCGACGATCCACACCACCCTTACACCCAATTGCTGGTCTCCTCGGTATTGCAAAATTAAGGAGTGGATGATGACTGTTTTGCGTGTGGAAAATGTCAGCAAGACCTTTGTCCTGCATCACCAAAACGGCGTGCGCCTGCCGGTGCTGCGCGAAACATCGCTCAGCGTCGGGGCCGGTGAATGTGTGGTGCTGCATGGCCATTCCGGCAGTGGGAAATCGACTCTGCTGCGCTCGCTGTACGCCAACTACCTGCCCGACGCCGGACATATTCATGTCAAACATGGCGATGAATGGGTGGATTTAGTGCAGGCGCCGGCGCGTAAAGTACTGGAAGTACGCCGTCACACTATTGGCTGGGTCAGCCAGTTTTTACGCGTTATTCCCCGCGTTAGCGCGCTGGATGTGGTGATGCAGCCGCTGCTGGAACAGGGCATTGCCCGCGAACAGTGCGCGCAAAAAGCGGGTGAGCTGCTCACCCGGCTGAATGTGCCGGAACGCTTGTGGCATCTCGCTCCCGCGACCTTTTCTGGCGGAGAGCAGCAGCGCGTCAATATCGCGCGCGGGTTTATTGTCGATTACCCGATTCTGCTGCTCGATGAACCTACCGCTTCGCTGGATGAGAAAAACAGCGCCGCTGTCGTTGAATTGATCGCACAAGCAAAAGCGCGCGGCGCAGCGATTGTCGGCATCTTTCACGATGGCGCCGTCCGGGAACATGTCGCCGACCGCCTCTACCCGATGGGGATCTCCGCATGATTATCAACAATGTAAAACTGATCCTCGAAGATGAGGTGATCAGCGGCTCGCTGGAAGTTCGTGACGGCGTGATTCGTGCTTTTGCCGAAACCCAAAGCCGCCAGCCCGGCGCGCATGACGGCGACGGCGGCTGGCTGATGCCGGGGCTTATTGAGCTGCATACGGATAACCTGGATAAGTTCTTCACCCCGCGCCCGAAAGTGGACTGGCCCGCCCATTCCGCAATGAGCAGCCACGACGCGCTGATGGTTGCCAGCGGGATTACGACGGTGCTGGATGCGGTAGCGATTGGCGATGTACGCGACGGCGGCGACCGGCTGGAGAATCTGGAAAAGATGATCAATGCCGTGGAGGATTCGCAAAAACGCGGGCTGAACCGCGCGGAGCACCGCCTGCACCTGCGCTGTGAACTGCCGCACCACACCACTCTGCCGCTGTTTGAAAAACTGGTTGGTCGCGAGCCGGTTGCGCTGGTGTCGCTGATGGACCACTCGCCAGGACAGCGCCAGTACGCCAGCTATGAGAGGTATCGTGAATATTATCAGGGTAAATATCACCTCACCGATGAGCAGATGGATCAGTTCGAGCAGGAGCAACTGGCGCTCGCCGCGCAGTGGTCGCAGCCCAACCGGTTAGCCATCGCCGCTATATGCAATGCGCGTAATCTGCCGCTTGCCAGCCACGATGATGCAACGCGCGAGCATGTTGTCGAATCGCACCAGCTCGGCAGCGTGATTGCGGAATTCCCGACCACTTTCGCGGCGGCGGAAGCCTCGCGTGATCATGGATTAAGCGTGCTGATGGGTGCGCCCAATATCGTGCGCGGCGGTTCCCACTCCGGCAACGTGGCGGCACATAAACTGGCGCAGCTTGGCATGCTGGATATTTTGTCGTCCGATTACTACCCCGCCAGCCTGCTGGATGCAGTGTTTCGCGTAGCCAGCGATGAAGAGAATGATTTCAGCCTCGAGAAAGCGGTTCACCTGGTGACCAAAAACCCGGCGCAGGCGCTGAATCTTAACGATCGCGGCGTGATTGCCGAAGGGAAGCGGGCGGATCTGGTGCTGGCACACCACAAAGGCGACCACGTACGCATTGATCATGTCTGGCGCGAGGGGAAAAGGGTGTTCTGATGGGCAGACTGATCTGGTTAATGGGGCCGTCCGGCGCAGGCAAAGACTCGCTGCTGGCGGCGCTGCGCCAGCGAGAGCATCCGCAATTACTGGTCGCGCACCGCTACATTACTCGCCCGGCCAGCGCCGGGAGCGAAAACCATATCGCATTGAGCGAAAAAGAGTTTTTCACTCGTGCCGAGCAGCATCTGTTTACGCTGAGCTGGCATGCCAACGACTTTTATTACGGCATTGGCGCAGAGATAGACCTCTGGCTCAACGCCGGGTTTGATGTGGTGGTAAACGGTTCGCGCGGGCATCTGCAGCAGGCGCAAACGCAATATGGCGACACGCTGATGCCAGTGTACGTGCAGGTTTCACCAGGTATTTTGCGCCAGCGTCTGGAAAAACGCGGGCGAGAGAGTGCCGCAGAGATTGAAGCGCGGCTGGAACGCGCGGCGCGTTACCAGCCGGGTAATTGCCTGACGCTGAATAACGACGGCAGTTTGCTACAGTCAGTAGAAGGACTGGTCATGCTGATTCGTGCGCAACAAGGGAAAAGCGCGTAATGATGTCGGCGTAGCGTTGCTGCGCCGGTTACGTTGACTCAACCGTTAAAGCGAGGCGCTATGAGCCTGACAATTACCCTTACCGGCACCGGCGGCGCACAACTGGTGCCGGTTTTTGGTTGCGACTGCGCCGCCTGCAGCCGCGCCCGTCAGAATGAAACCCATCGCCGTAAACCCTGTAGCGCCGTCGTGAAGTTTAACGACGCAGTGACCTTACTCGACGCCGGTATCCCCGATCTGATGGATACCTTTCCCGCCGGTCACTTTCAACAGTTCCTGCTTACCCACTATCACATGGATCATGTGCAAGGGCTGTTTCCGTTGCGCTGGGGCGTGGGCGAGAAAATTCCGGTCTATGGCCCGCCGGATGAACAAGGTTGCGACGATCTGTTTAAGCACCCCGGCCTGCTCGATTTCAGCCATACCGTTGAACCGTTTGTGGTGTTTGATTTGCAAGGTTTACAGGTGACGCCGCTGCCGCTGAACCATTCGAAACTCACCTTTGGCTATTTGTTCGAATCGGCGCACAGCCGGGTGGCGTGGCTGTCGGATACTGCGGGGTTACCGGATAAAACGCTAAAGTTTTTGCTCAATAATCATCCGCAAGTGGTGGTGATAGATTGTTCTTATGAACCGCGTACGCAAACACCGAAAAATCACTGCGATTTGAACACGGTTATCGCCCTGAATGAGGTGATTGGCTGTCCAAGAGTTATCCTAACGCATATCAGTCATGTCTTTGATCAATGGATGATGAAAAACCCGCTGCCGGCGGGGGTTGAAGCAGGGTATGATGGCATGCGGATTGTGCTGGATTAGACCGCGTAATACCGATATATTCGTCGCATCTTTTCCGGTGGAAGCGGAATAAGCAGACGCAGCCTGTAAAGAGGTCGTTTGAGGGATTAAGCGTACAGACTCGAAGCAAAAAAAGTTGTTGCGCATAACGCAACGGGGTCTTACTTACCCGCGTGTGACCAGGCAGTTATTAGCACATCGCGGCTTTGACAGAGTATTGAGCTTGCCATGAATGTGCTTTTTATTTGTAGCCGAAACCAGTGGCGCAGCCCCACGGCTGAGCAGGTTTTTCGCCGCTACCCGGGGCTAAATGCCCGTTCCGCTGGCACGCAGCGCCAGGCGAGAAAAACCGTTTCCCCCGCCATTCTCTCCTGGGCGGATGTTATCTGCGTCATGGAAGAACATCACAAAAGCCGGATTCTGGAAGACTTCAGCCGCCTGGTGCAGCATAAACCGGTTTACGTGCTGGATATTCCTGACCATTACCATTTTATGGATCCGCAACTGGTCGCGTTGCTGGAAGATGTTGTTCCGGCGCGTTTAGGTTTGCGCATCCCTGCGTAGCCGCGTTAACGATAATCATCGTCTTCCAGCCTGCGCTGTTCATCTTCCAGCTGGCGCCGCTCGCGATCGAGCTGGCGCTGGCGGTCATCCAGTTGACGACGCCGGTCCTCAAGCTGCTGATAACGGTCGTCATACTGTCTGCGCTGGTCGCGGCTTTGGTAGTCATCATCGCGCCTGTCATCGCGGCTATCTGTGTTATACGCCTCGCCAATCGCCCGCTGGATATTACCAATCGCATCATCAATCATATCCGCGTGGGCAACCTGACCACTGAGTAAGAGAGCGCCGAGCACCAGCGCATTCGTGTAACGTTTCATAAAGGCCAGCCTCAAATAGGGACGAGGCTTACGTTAATTCAGCCACGCGCGCACCGGGTAGCGGAGGAATCTCAAATCCACTATGCCGCAATGCGCCGCAGCGCCTGGGCGAGCTGTACGCGGGTAAACGGTTTGCGCAACAGTTCAACATCCGGCAACGCAGGGTTATGCGCCGGGCGCAGATCCTGACCGCTTATCAGCAATAGCGGCAGTTGCGGATAGTGCTGGCGCGCAAGGTTAATCACTTCCGCCCCGCTTAGCGTTCCGGGCAACATCAGGTCGCTAATCAGCGCGCCAATCTCCGGCGACGCGCTCAGCAGTTGCAACGCCTGCTCGCCGCTCTCGGCCTCCAGCGTTAAATACCCCAGCTCATGCAGCTGTTCACACAGCGTCTGGCGGACATCTGCTTCATCTTCCAGCACCAGGATCAGCGTGTCGCGGGTATCACGCGTTTGCGCCAAATCCGGCTCGGGGTGATTGACCACCTGCACCGCCGCGCGTGGCAGTTGCAAACGCACCGTGGTGCCCTGCCCTGGCGCGCTTTCAATCTCTACCCGTCCGCCGGACTGGCGGACAAAGCCGTAAACCATCGACAGCCCTAACCCGCTGCCGCTGCCGGTCTGCTTGGTGGTGAAGAACGGTTCAAACACCTGCGCTTTGACCTCTTGCGACATTCCGCAGCCGTGATCCACCACTTCCAGCGCCACCATATCCTGCTTGCGCCCGTCGCTGCGGGTGACACGCTGGTTCCAGGTGCGCACTTTGATAACCCCGCTTTGTCCTTCCATGGCATCGCGGGCGTTCATCACCAGGTTGATGATGGCGTTTTCCAGTTGCCCGACGTCGATCCACGCAGGCCACGCCGGGTTCTGCGCCTCAATCTCCAGCGTCAACGTCGCCGGCAGGGAGTGGCGCATCAGCTCGCCGAGGTTTTCCAGCAGCGGCTGCATCTCTACTGCGTGCGGATGCAGCGACTGTTTACGCGAAAACGCCAGCAAGCGCTGCGTGAGCAACGCCCCGCGCTCGGCGGCTTTCAGCGCCCGCGAAATGCGCGGCGCATCCGGCGAACCCGGTGCGACCAGTTCGAGGCTACCGATGATCACCGCCAGCAGGTTGTTAAAGTCGTGCGCCAGCCCGCCGGTCAGTTGCCCGACCGCTTTCATCTTCTGGCTGTGCAACAATTCAGCTTCCAGCCCTTTGCGCTCGGTTCGGTCCAGCACCACATTAACCATCCCACGCCCCGGCACCGGGCTGAAGCGCAGCTCAATAGTGCGGTCATCTGCCAGCCGCAGCTCCTGGGGTTTCGGCAGCGGGCGCGCCAGATTCTCCTGCACGTGACCGGGTAAATCACTCACCTGGTGCAGCAAACGCTGATAATGCTGCCCGCGCTGGAGCGCATCGGCGGTTAACCCCAGCAGCAGCGGATATTGCGGGTTCCACACCACCAGGCAGCCCTGGTTATCAAACAGGGCAAAGCCGTCGCGCATGGCGTGAAACGTGGTTTCCAGTTGCGTACTTTTCTCTTTCAGCAGCTTTGAGGTGTGCTCAAGCGAAGCAGTATTACGAGCGAAGACGTTAAACGCCCGCGCCAGCTCGCCCAGTTCATCACGCCGCTGCAAACCCGGTACAGAAACGTCCTTTTCACCGTGCGCCAGCCGCGACATCGCGCGCGAAATCGCGGTTAAATTAGACCCCAGGTTACGGTAGATATACCAACCGGCAAAGCCGGTGATCACCAGCGCCAGCAGCGCGAAAACGCTGATAAACGCAATGATGGACCGCATCTCCTGATGGCTCTGGGTGGTGCGCAGTTCCGAGGCGTTCGCCACTTCCGAGACATACTGGTTAATGTCGCTGTTGAGTAGCGCCACCAGCGCTTTGATGTGAAACATCGACCAGCTGATCGCCAGATCGCTCTCTTCCAGTTGCAGCGACAGTGGCTCCAGTTTGCGCAACTCTGCGCTGAAATCGGGCAGGATAAACGCCACCGTTGGGCTGGCGCTTTGTAGCGGTAATGCCGCCATCACCTCAGACAGCTGTTTGATGGTCGGGCGCGGGGAAGGCGTTTGAATGGCGGCAATGATGAGCCGGTCCATCTCTTCCAGCAGGCGGCTGTCGGGGATATTTCCTCCTTCCCGCGTATTTATCTCCTGTAAATGGCGCAAGTAGCTTTGGCTCTGGTAGAGCGAACTGAGCAGTGCATTACGCTCCAGGTGACGGTGCTGCCCGCGTTGCAGCATCTCGGTGACGCTTTGCTGCAACTCATGGCTGCGCCGCGTGATCTGCGCCACCAGCTGCGGCTCCAGTTGCGCCAACGGCGCGTTCGCAAGCTGGTTAAGCGAATGTTGTAGCGCACTTTGCGTCGCTTTCAGCCGCTCGGCTTCTCCTTTGTACTCCAGCGCGCCGACCACCTGCGACAAACGCACCGCCGCCGTGGCGACGTTGGCGGTATCGCGCGCCAGGTTCATGCTGCCGGTCATATCGTCCAGCGTCTGCTGCTGCACCTGTTCCTGAATCTGGCTGGCATGGCGAAAGCCGAACACCGCCACGCCGCACACCATTAAGGTTACCGCCACCACTAACACATTAAAAAACAGCAGCCGCCCACGGGCGCTGGAAAAGAACGGATTCGCGCGATACGGCATAGTGGCTCCACAAGAGGCTCAACGCGGTTATGTGGCGTCACTATGACAAATATGAACAGCTTCTGACATTGTGCATTTACGAACGTGTGATGAAGTGCCGATATCGTCCTTCCGAGGAGCCTGACATGAGCACAACGCCCGTTCTGGAGATGCGCAACATTGCCAAAGCGTTTGGCAAGTTTTATGCGCTCAAAGGGGTGGACCTGACGGTCTGGCCCGGCGAGATCCACGCGCTGATGGGGGAAAACGGCGCGGGGAAAAGCACGTTAATGAAAATCCTTGCCGGGGCGTACAGCGCCACCAGCGGCGAGATCCTGATTGACGGTAAGCCTTACAGTATCAAAGGCCCGAAAGACGCACTGGCAGCGGGCATCACCTTGATTTACCAGGAGATGCAGCTCGCGCCCAATCTTACCGTCGCCGAAAACATTTTTCTCGGCAGCGAAATCGCCCGTGGCGGGCTGGTGCAGCGCAAAGAGATGGCCGCGCAAGCCCAGGCGGTGATCGATCGCCTTGGCGCAAATTTCAAAGCCACCGACCGGGTGATGACATTAACCATCGCTGAACAACAGCAGGTGGAGATCGCCCGCGCATTGCATCGCAACAGCCGCATTCTGGTGATGGATGAGCCCACCGCCGCCCTCTCCTCGCGTGAAACTCACCGCCTGTTCGAACTGATCCTGCGCCTGCGCGATCAAGGGATGGCGATTATCTACATCAGCCACCGCATGGCGGAGGTGTATGAGCTTTCCGATCGCGTCAGCGTGCTGCGCGACGGGCAGTATGTCGGCAGCCTGACCCGCGACCAACTGAACGCCTCCGAACTGGTCCGCATGATGGTCGGGCGACCGCTCAGCGATCTGTTTAACAAAGAGCGCGATATTCCGCTCGGCAACCCGCGTCTAAGCATTCACCACCTGACCGATAACGAAAAGATCCAGCCGGTCAGTTTGCATGTCCGCGCCGGGGAGATCGTCGGTCTCGCCGGGCTGGTTGGTGCGGGGCGATCGGAACTGGCGCAGCTCATCTTCGGCGTGCGTAAAGCCACCGGCGGCATGATCGAAGTGGATGGCGAACCAGTGGTGATCCACTCCCCGCGCGCCGCCATTGATTTGGGCATCGGTTTTTTGACCGAGAACCGCAAAGAGCAAGGGCTGTTTCTCGAACTGGCGGCGCAGGAGAACATCACCATGGCGACGCTTGAGCGCGACGCCGCCTGGGGAATGCTCGATCGCAAAAAAGCGCAGTCGATCTCCGATGATGCCATCAAGCTGCTCAACATCCGCGTACCGCACGCGCAAGTACGGGCGGGCGGGCTTTCCGGCGGTAACCAACAAAAACTGCTGATCTCGCGCTGGGTGGCGATTGGCCCGCGCATTTTGATCCTCGACGAGCCAACACGCGGTGTCGATGTCGGCGCGAAAAGCGAGATCTACCGGATCATGAACCAGATGGCGCGCAAAGGCGTGGCGATCCTGATGATCTCCAGTGAGTTACCGGAAGTGGTCGGCATGAGCGATCGCGTATATGTGATGCGCGAAGGCGAGATTGCCGGAGAGTTACTCAACGGCGACATCACCCAGGAAAACATCATGACGCTGGCGACCGGCGTTAACGAATCCCTACACCCGGCGGTACACCATGACTGATTCCAAAGACAATACAGCCACAGAGGTCGTCAAATCGGCCTCCGCCAAGAAGATGTTGATGGGCGATCTGATGCAAACGGTCGGCATCTTGCCGATTTTGATCCTCATCGTCGCCGTGTTTGGCTTTATCGCACCGAACTTCTTTACCGAAAGCAATTTGCTGAATATCACCCGCCAGGCGTCGATCAACATTGTGCTGGCGGCAGGGATGACCTTCATCATTCTGACCGGCGGCATCGACCTGTCTGTCGGTTCGATTCTGGGCACCACGGCAGTGGCAGCCATGGTGGTGTCGTTGATGCCGGAGCTCGCCATGCTGTCGGTGCCGGCGGCGCTGATGCTTGGCCTGGTGCTGGGGTTATTTAACGGTGTGCTGGTCGCGTTCGCCGGGTTACCGCCGTTTATTGTCACGCTCGGCACTTACACCGCGCTGCGCGGTGCGGCCTATCTGCTGGCTGACGGCACCACGGTTATCAACTCCGACATCAGTTTTGAGTGGATCGGCAATAACTACCTCGGCCCGGTGCCGTGGCTGGTGGTGATCGCGCTGGCGGTAATTGCGGTGTGCTGGTTCATTCTGCGCCGCACCACGCTTGGCGTTCATATTTACGCGGTGGGCGGCAACATGCAGGCCGCTCGCCTGACCGGCATCAAAGTGTGGCTGGTTTTACTGTTCGTCTATGGCATGAGCGGGTTGCTTTCCGGTCTTGGCGGGGTGATGAGCGCCTCGCGCTTGTACAGCGCCAACGGCAACCTCGGCATGGGCTATGAGCTGGACGCCATCGCGGCGGTGATCCTCGGCGGCACCAGCTTTGTCGGCGGCATTGGCACCATCACCGGCACGCTGGTGGGGGCGCTGATTATCGCCACCTTAAACAACGGGATGACGCTGATGGGCGTCTCCTACTTCTGGCAATTGGTGATCAAAGGGGCGGTGATCATCATAGCGGTGCTGATCGACAAATACCGTACCCGGCATCATCAGGCAGCATAACAATACCCTACAAAACAGCAACATAAGTGAGGATTACAGCATGCGTCTTAAACCTCTTGTCACTGCGCTCTGCGCGGGTGCTCTGCTGGCAAGCGCCCCGTTCGCGCAGGCCAAAGAACTGAAGTCCATCGGCGTCACGGTGGGCGATCTGGCGAACCCCTTCTTCGTGCAAATCACCAAAGGGGCGGAGCTGGAAGCGCGCAAACTGGCGGGCGATAAGGTCAAAGTCACGCTGGTTTCCAGCGGCTACGATCTGGGTCAGCAAGTGGCGCAAATCGATAACTTTATCGCCGCCAAAGTCGACATGATCATCCTCAACGCCGCGGATTCCAAAGGTATCGGCCCGGCGGTGAAACGGGCGAAAGACGCCGGGATCGTCGTCGTGGCGGTTGACGTGGCGGCGGAAGGCGCTGACGCCACCATCACCTCCGATAACACCCAGGCAGGCGAAATGGCGTGTAAATACATCACCGATCGTCTGAAAGGCAAAGGCAATGTGGTGATCATCAACGGGCCACCGGTTTCCGCCGTGCAGAACCGTGTCGAAGGTTGCCAGACCGAGTTTAAACGCCACCCGGACATCAAGGTGCTTTCCGATAACCAGAACGCCAAAGGCAGCCGTGAAGGCGGGCTGGAAGTGATGACCTCACTGCTTGCCGCTAACCCGAAAATCGACGGCGTGTTTGCGATTAACGATCCAACCGCGATCGGCGCCGATCTGGCCGCTAAACAGGCGCAACGCAACGAGTTCTTTATTGTTGGCGTCGACGGCAGCCCGGACGGTGAGGAGGCGCTGAAACGTAAGAACTCGCTGTTTGTCGCCACCCCGGCGCAGGATCCACAAGTGATGGCCGCCCGCGCGGTGGAAATTGGCTATGACATCCTGCAAGGTAAACCCGCGCCGAAAGCGCCGGTGCTGATCCCGGTGACCATGATCGATAAACAGAATGTGGGTAGCTACAAAGGCTGGACGGTGAAATAGCGGTTTATCCCTCTCCCGCAAGGGAGGGGGAGCGCCAACACAGGGGATACCATGAAACGCTCCGCCATTAATGAGATTCTCGGCCATACACGACAGTTCTTCTCGATGCACGATGTGCATCTGCCTCCTTTTGCCAGTTTTCCACCGACCAAATGGCAACAGCTGGACAGAGAGGCCTGGCGCGAAGTGTTCGATCTGAAGTTAGGCTGGGATGTCACCGCCTTCGGCAGTTCGAATTTCTACGCCCAGGGACTGACGCTGTTTACGCTGCGCAACGGCTCGCCCAACGGCGCGCCCTATGAAAAATGTTATGCGGAAAAGATCATGCACGTGCGCGACGCGCAGGTGACACCGATGCATTTTCACTGGCGCAAGCGCGAGGACATCATTAATCGCGGCGGCGGTAATTTAATTATTGAACTGTGGAACGCCGGAGCGAATGACGAAACGCTCAACACCGACGTTACCGTGGTCATTGATGGCTGCATTCAGACACACGCGGCGGGCAGCCAGCTGCGCCTCTCACCAGGGGAAAGTATTTGCCTGCCACCGGGGCTGTATCACAGCTTCTGGGGCGAACCCGGCTTCGGCGATGTGCTGGTCGGGGAAGTGTCGTCGGTGAATGATGACGAACATGACAACCACTTCCTGAACGCCATGGATCGCTACAACAACGTTCTGGAAGACGAACCGGCGCTGCTGGTGCTGTGCAACGAGTATCATCTGTTTCTGAGCTAAAGGAGTTTGCTATGCCGCTGATTTCTCTTGCCGAAGGCCTGGCGCATGCCCGCGAACATCACTACGCCCTGGGCGCGTTCAACGTGCTCGACTCCCACTTTTTGCGCGCCTTGTTCGCCGCCGCGAAGCAGGAGCGATCGCCGTTTATCATCAATATCGCCGAAGTGCATTTTAAGTACATCTCGCTGGACTCGCTGGTCGAAGCGGTGAAATTCGAAGCCGCCCGCAGTGACATTCCGGTGGTACTCAATCTCGACCACGGCCTGCATTTTGAATCGGTGGTGCGTGCCTTGCGGCTCGGCTTTAGCTCGGTGATGTTCGATGGCTCCACGCTGGAGTACGAAGAGAATATTCGCCAGACGCGGGAAGTGGTGAAGATGTGCCACGCGGTGGGCGTTTCCGTTGAAGCCGAGCTGGGTGCGGTGGGCGGCGATGAAGGCGGTGCGTTGTACGGTCACGCCGATGAAGCCTGTTTCACCGATCCGGCGCTGGCGCGGGATTTTGTGGATCGCACTGGCATCGATACGCTGGCGGTCGCCATTGGCAATGCGCACGGCAAGTACAAAGGCGAACCGAAACTTGATTTTGAGCGCCTTGACGCCATTCGCCAGCAAACCGGCCTGCCGCTGGTGCTGCACGGCGGTTCCGGCATCAGCGATGACGATTTCCGCCGCGCCATCTCGCTCGGCATTCATAAGATCAATTTCTACACCGGCATGTCGCAAGCCGCACTGGGCGCCATTGAGCAGCGCATGGGCAACCGCCAGCCGCTGTACGACGAGTTCGCGCAGCTCTTGCTCAGTGTTGAAGAAGCCATTACCGATACCGTCGCCGGGCAGATGCGCATCTTTGGCAGCGCGGGGCAACTGTGATGGAACGTAAAGGGGTTATCGCCGCCGGAAATATGCTGGTCGATCATGTCCACCAGATTGTGCAGTGGCCGGAGCGCGGCTGGCTGGCGGAAATCACCCACAGCGAGCGCTCCACCGGCGGTGCGCCGCTAAATGTGTTGCTGACGCTGGCGAAAATGCACGTTGGCCTGCCGCTACAGGCGGTCGGGCTGGTGGGCGAAGACAGCGACGGCGATTATATTCTGGCGATGCTGGAGCAGTACCACGTCAACCGCCAGCATGTGCAGCGCGCAACGTCTGCACCGACGTCGATGTCGCAGGTGATGACCGACCCTTCCGGTCAGCGCACCTTTTTCCACTCGCCGGGTGCGAACCGTCTGCTGGATTTGTCTGCCTTTGACGGGCTGGATGACAGCATGAAGATTTTCCATCTCGGCTATTTGCTGCTGCTCGACAGCCTTGATAAAGCGGATGAGGAGTTTGGCACCCGCAGCGCGCGTCTGCTGGCGCAAATGCGCGAACTGGGCTTTGAAACGTCGCTGGATTTAGTGTCGCGCAAGGGCGATCCACGTTATCAACCGCTGGTGCTGCCCTGCTTGCCGCACCTCGATTACCTGGTGATCAACGAACTGGAAGCGGGCGAATTCAGCGGACTGGCAATGCGCACTGCCGACGACGGGCCGTATATCGACAATATCGCTCGCGCGGCGGCAAAACTGCTGGCGGCGGGCGTAAAACAGCGGGTGGTGATCCACTGCCCGGAAGGCGCCTGGGGTGAAACGCCCGGCGAAGCGGGCAACTGGGTGCCTTCGCGGATGCTGAGCCAGGCCGAAATTATTGGCAGCGTGGGGGCGGGAGACGCCTTTTGCGCCGGGTTTTTATATGGCTGCCACGAAAGCTGGCCGCTGCAAAAAAGCATCCTGCTGGCACATGCCTGCGCGCGCGCCAGCCTGCTGTGCGCCAACGCCATTGACGGCGCGAAAACGCTGGACGCGTTATTACAGGAGTGCTGAGGCTCAGGCGGCTTTATCGCCGTGAGAAACGTCAGCGGCAAACACGTAGCCAAGCCCGCGCAAGGTTTTGATCAACGCGGGTTGGTGGGGATTGGTTTCGATTTTGCGGCGCAGGCGCATAATCAACACGTCAATGGTACGGTCAAACACATCGACGCTTTCGCTATGCGTTAGCTCCAGCAACTGTTCGCGATTCAGTACCCGACGCGCGTTTTGCACCAGCGCCAGCAATAAACTGTACTCCCCTTGCGTCAACGCCACACTCTGCTGCTGCGGGTTAAACAGCTCGCAGCGCTCAGGATCGAGATGCCAGCCGTTAAAGACAAACCCCGGCGTTTTGATGGCACTGGCTTCCGCCGCCAGCACGCCGGTACGTCGCAATACGGCTTTGACGCGCGCGACCAGCACACGCGCGTTGAATGGCTTGCCAATGTAGTCATCGGCACCCATTTCCAGGCCGACCACCACATCTGATTCGCTGCCAAGCCCGGTGAGCATCACCACTGGCAGCGACGGGCGCAGTTTTTGCAACTGCTGTAACACCTGCAAGCCGTTGATATCTGGCAACATCATATCCAACAGCACCAGCGCGATATCCGCATGCTGCGCACAGAGGTTTACCGCATCGCGCCCGTTATGGCAGGCGTAGACCGTAAAGACGTGCTCGTTGAGCACATCTTCCAGCAGTGAACATACCGCCGTATCGTCATCTACAACCAGAATCGCAGGTTTCATTGTCCGCTTCCGCCAGGCTTCGTTTGCTCATTCTGGCTCATTCTGTTGGCTGCGATTGATAAATGCAGCGACTAAATGCCGGATTTTTAACCGGGGTCACATCCCCCCCACCTTTCGACACGTCACTTTTGACGATGACCTGCGTTTCGTCAGTATTTTGACCAAATATCCGCCGTAATATCAGTGAATACCCCCAGCAACACTGTGGCATAGAAGATGCATAATCGGGGGCGATATTCTTAACTGGAGCGAAAGTGATGAAAAAAGTCGTCACGGTTTGCCCGTATTGCGCCTCAGGTTGCAAGATTCACCTGGTGGTCGATAACGGCAAAATCGTTCGGGCGGAGGCAGCGCAGGGCAAGACCAATCAGGGCACTCTCTGCCTGAAAGGTTATTACGGCTGGGATTTTATTAACGATACCCAGATCCTGACGCCTCGCCTGAAAACCCCGATGATCCGTCGCCAGCGCGGCGGCAAACTGGAGTCGGTATCCTGGGATGAAGCGCTCGATTATGTCGCCGGTCGTCTGAGCGCCATCAAAGAGAAGTACGGTCCGGACGCGATCCAGACCACCGGCTCTTCCCGCGGTACGGGTAATGAAACCAACTACATAATGCAAAAATTTGCGCGCGCCGTTATTGGTACCAATAACGTCGACTGCTGCGCTCGCGTCTGACACGGCCCATCGGTTGCAGGTCTGCACCAGTCGGTCGGTAATGGCGCGATGAGTAATGCCATTAATGAAATTGATAACACGGACTTAGTGTTTATCTTTGGTTACAACCCGGCGGATTCTCACCCGATCGTCGCTAATCATGTGATTCGCGCGAAACAAAACGGGGCGAAAATCATTGTCTGCGATCCGCGCAAAATCGAAACCGCGCGCATTGCTGATATGCACGTTGCATTGAAAAACGGGTCGAACATCGCCCTGCTCAACGCGATGGGGCATGTCATTATTGAGGAAAATCTGTACGACCAGGCGTTTGTCGCCAATCGTACCGAAGGGTTTGAAGAGTACCGGAAAATCGTTGAAGGCTATACGCCGGAATCGGTTGAAGAGATCACCGGCGTCACGGCGCAGGAGATCCGCCAGGCTGCCCGCATGTATGCCGGTGCGAAAACCGCCGCCATTCTGTGGGGCATGGGCGTGACCCAGTTCTACCAGGGTGTGGAGACCGTGCGTTCGCTGACCAGCCTCGCGATGCTGACGGGCAACCTCGGCAAAGCACACGTTGGCGTGAACCCGGTGCGTGGTCAGAACAACGTGCAGGGTGCCTGCGATATGGGCGCGTTACCGGATACCTACCCTGGCTACCAGTACGTGAAAGAGGAAGCGCACCGCGAGAAATTCGCCAAAGCCTGGGGCGTTGACAGCCTGCCTGCGCATACCGGTTATCGCATTAGCGAACTGCCGCACCGCGTTGAGCACGGCGAAGTCCGCGCCGCTTATATCATGGGCGAAGATCCGCTTCAGACAGATGCCGAACTTTCAGCGGTACGTAAGGCGTTTGAAGGGCTTGAACTGGTGATCGTGCAGGACATTTTCATGACCAAAACCGCAGCCGCGGCGGACGTCATCCTGCCGTCGACCTCCTGGGGTGAGCACGAAGGTGTTTATACCGCAGCGGATCGCGGCTTCCAGCGCTTCTTTAAAGCGGTGGAACCGAAGTGGGATCTGAAAACGGACTGGCAAATCATCAGCGAAATTGCCACCCGGATGGGTTATCCGATGCATTACAACAACACGCAGGAAATCTGGGATGAGTTGCGTCATCTGTGCCCGGACTTCTACGGCGCCACCTACGAAAAAATGGGTGAGCTGGGCTACATTCAGTGGCCGTGTCGTGACACGTCGGATGCCGATCAAGGCACGTCGTATCTGTTTAAAGAAAAATTCGATACGCCGAATGGGCTGGCGAAGTTCTTCACCTGCGACTGGGTCGCGCCAATGGATAAACTCAACGAGGAGTATCCAATGGTGCTTTCCACCGTGCGTGAAGTGGGTCACTACTCCTGCCGTTCAATGACCGGTAACTGCGCCGCGCTCGCCGCGCTGGCGGATGAACCGGGTTATGCGCAAATCAACACGGCCGACGCCGCAAGGCTGAGCATTGAAGATGAAACGCTGGTGTGGGTGAACTCGCGCAAAGGCAAAATCATCACGCGTGCACAGGTCAGCGAGCGTCCGAATAAAGGCGCGGTGTATATGACCTACCAGTGGTGGATTGGCGCCTGTAACGAACTGGTGACGGAAAACCTCAGCCCAATAACCAAAACGCCGGAGTACAAATACTGCGCCGTGCGCGTGGAGCCGATCGCCGATCAGCGTGCCGCCGAGCAGTATGTGATAGATGAGTACAACAAACTGAAGACTCGCCTGCGCGAAAGCGCAATGGGTTAAGCGGTTAATGCGGGGTGTTCACCACCCCGCATTTTTTTCAGATCGCTTTGGTAAAACAGCCAAACCAGAACCCATTTTCTCGTTCGAACTTTTCATCGCCAAAAGCGCGAGTATGTTCGGAAACCACATCCAGACAGCAAACAGACAATCCCGCCAGATAGCGTTTCAGCTCATCCGCCGAATAGGCTTTTTCAATCATGTTGTCGAACTTACGTTTAAACAGGCCCGGTTCATCCAGCGTTGCATCGACGACTTTGTCGTTAAACACCGCCTGGTTACTGACGGCAAGGAAGAAATAAGCGCCGCCTGGTTTCAGGAGCCTGACCACATTGTTGAAATAAGCGACGCGTACCGCTTCATCGGGAATAAAAGTAATAGCGGACATAATATCGAAAATGCAATCGAAGTGATCATTCGGAAAGGGTAAATCACCTGCCGCGTTGGCCTTAATAATCTGCACAATGCCTTTCTGTTGATAATCGCTGAGCAGCTCCGTTGCTTTATGAATCGCGATATCGGTCTGATCAATACCGACGTAATTATCAGAGAAACCATGGGTAATAAGGTAATGAAGATTGCGACCAAACCCACAGCCAATTTCCAGCGTGTTGACGGTGGTAGAGTGAGTTTGAATATATTCCAGACTTTCGTAGATTCGTTTTATGGCATAACTGGGTGTGGTGCGCACACTTTCATCCGCCGATTTTTTATGTAACTCTTCCCATTTACTTTTATTTTGCTGACTACGCTTATTTGATGCAAAGATATCCATGGAATTCACCGTATTTCATGATCGTGGCAATTTGTTTAAACCCAACTTCCGCAAGAATCTTTCTGTTTTCTCGTTCGGTGCAGGGCCGCATCATTCCTTCGAGGCTAAATTTTTTAGCGAGAATTTCATCAACCGAAAACCCTCGCGACAGTTTGAATTTAAGATAACAAGACTCGATCATTTCATTTATTTTTGAGTCGTCAATAACCTCTTTTTCAAAAAGAATTAATGCACCACCCGGAATTAACGCATCATATAATTTTTCATAAGCCACTATGCGCTTAGTCAGTGGAATAAATTGCAAGCAGTAATAAGAGGCGATAAAGTCGCACGCTTCCATGTCGATATTTTCAATAGTGTTATTCAGATATTCAATGGGTAAGCTGCCGGTTCTTTTTTTCGCCTGCGCGATCATATTCTGAACCGGTTCAACACCAATAAACCGTGTCGCTGCTTTTTGACTATGACGGGTATAAATTTTATGAATCAGTGCGCCGGTGGAGCAGCCTATTTCATAAAATACTGAACCATCTTTAATAAAGAAATCACTTAAAAAACCAATAAGCTCATGGCCCTCCTGATAAACCGGCACCGACATTTGCACATGTTCATCAAAATGGCTGGCGACATCATTATCAAAAGACCATTGTTGCCCGGTTGATATTGAAATACTGTTACCCACTTCCATGTTAATACTCCCGATTAAGAAGAAAGAGTGAAAGGACAATCAGGCATCCGCCGATAATAAGCTGGATGGAAAGACCATCATGCAACGTGAAAATTGAAAAGATCGTTGAAAAGAGAGGAACCAGAAACAGAAAGCCGCTGGCAAGCGTTGCGCCGCCCTGCCGTAGCGCTGAAAACCACAGGCCGAACGAGCCGACGCTGGCTGGTAAAATAAGCCAAATAAACCACACCCAGCCCCAGGTTTGTAAATCGCCGATGTCATATTTTTCATGTCTTATCCAGGCAATGATCAACATAAACAACGCACCGAGAAAAAGCTGCCAGCCGGTAAATACCCAGCTATCTTTATCAAACACAAATCGCTTACTCACGACCGTGCATACCGCCCAGCATATCGAGCCTAAAAACGCATAAAATAAACCGGTTCCACCTTTAACGCTCTCAAGCCCCAGGCAAACAATCACCCCTGCGACACCAATGACCAGTGAGATTATTTTTCGCTTATTTAATTTATCGTGCAGCAGATAATGCGCTAATACCGCGAGCCACAGTGGGTTGGTAAATAAAATAATAGAAGACATGGATGAGGTAACGCTCTCCAGCGCCAGGTTGAGAAAACCCATTGTCCCTGTCGTCTGCAACGCGCCAACGACCGCGGTTAAAAGTAGCCCCTTCGCAACCGACCCTTCGCTGGACGGAATGATAGCCTGAACGCCACGGGTAAAAACCGGGATTAACAGCATAAAAAGCCCGGCCGCCATAAACCGCCAGCCACCCATTAAAAACGGTGGCATATTTTCATAAGAAATTAAGTATTTCCCGGTTGGAAAAGAAGACCCCATACAAAGGGTCGCAATAACGACTTTTATTAGAAAGTTCATATTTCTTGTGGTCACACGGCTTTCCTTTTATCAATACAGCCAATGGCAAACAATAAAACGAATGAAAGAGCAATAACGAGCATCGAGAGAAGGAGATAATCCAGTTGTCTGAAAAAAGCCACGGCGGTAAACAAATATTGAATAATGACCAGCGCCAGCAGTAGTTTTCGGATAAATGCATCCCCATGCCGAATAGAAAAGAGAATACCTAAAGGTGCAAAAATAATGACCACCGGAATCGTTGCACTAAGGTATTTTAATGTCTGCATACTCACGTCACCGGCACTGATATTTAATGCTGTCGCAAAGATGGATATCAACGCCATCACAATGACCGCAGAAGGTGTTGCCACGGATTCAGTGCGGGAAAACAGTAAAATCAACACGCAAAAAAAGACCACATCGATACCATTACCAATCCACGACGTCACAATTCCACCCGCGAAGCAAATAGCGATAAATAGCAATAATCGCCAGCCGCTCGCGTGAGCAGTTTCAATAGTCTGCGAAATAGTTTGTTTTCTTCTGACAAGAAAAATCGCTGCGCCAAAAGCAAGCCAGAAAGAGGAGAAAAAGACTTTTAAACCTGCGGATGAAAAGGGATTGGGAATATAAAATAGCGCCAGCAGATAACCTATAAAGCTGGTAATGACACACCAGGTTATCAGAAATTTATCCACCGGTATCTTGCGGGTAAATATCGCTAAAGAAGACGCCGACATGCCAAACGATTGCATTGCCAGGCAAAAAACCGCAGCCTCTTTCGCAGGGATCTGCTTGATAAAGGTCAGTACCGGAAACGCAACTACACCACCGCCCACGGGTGTGGCACTGCCGACAAACGCGCCGACCATCATGGCGAGACTTAAAATATAATTCTCGGCAATACTAACAAAGCCAGTAATATAAGCCGTCAATAGAAGCCATAAAATTAAAGCAAAAAATCTGAAAAAGAGGAGGGGGTCCTTATATAAAGGTCGTTGTAAGAACATTATGACTGCCTTGTCTGTTCTGAATTGCGGTATTCTTTACGAACAAACACATAAATGTTTAATTCTTTAATGAACTATGAACGTAATGACAGAACAACTTCCTAATTTTAGTCGGTTGGCTTGTTTGTTAGCAGATGCGAGCCGGGCAAGAATGCTCTGCGCGTTAATGGATAATAGCCGGCTCACCGCATCACAATTAGCCATTACCGCCGGGCTTTCTCCTCAATCGACGAGTAATCATCTGGCGAAACTCATCCATTGCCGCGTCGTTGCCTTCGATAAAATTGGCCGTAACCGTTATTACCGGCTTCATAACTCGCTGATTGCCCAGGCGATAGAATCAATGATGGTCGCCACCTATGCCGATAGCAATTTTCAGGAACGGCTAAAACCCAGCGGGTTCAAGAAAATGTGTTATGCCAGAACCTGCTACGACCACATTGCCGGGCATGTCGGCGTGGCAATCTACGAACATCTTTGCCAGCAAAAAGTGCTCGAGGCCGCAGAAGGAAACCTTGCCATCGGCACCACTGGTGATACGTGGTTCGGCACTCACTTAGGTATTGATGTTAACGCGCTTCGCCATTCACGTCGGGCGCTGGTTATCCCCTGCATGGACTGGAGCGAACAGAGTTACCATCTTTCGGGAGAGCTCGGCGCGCATCTCTTTAGCGCACTGCTCAAAAAGCGTTTTATCATCAAAACCAATGAAGCACGTATTTTGACCCTCACCCCTGCCGGGAAAGCGTTTTTGCAACGCAGCCTGGGGATCCATAACATTGATGATGAGTGACGTGCCGTTTATCAGCCATCGCCTCTTGTACCAGCCTATCGTGAAACGTTTTCCCCCCGTGGCACAGGGGACTGCGTAGAGGAGACAAAAAACACTCTGCTCCGCCACCGCTTCGATGGCAAAAACCGGCAGCACGCGATCTGAATTCACGGTTTCCGGCCAGTATTTTTCCGGTATTTATCGGCAAACGCAGAGTTCTTCGTCGATAACACATTTTCAGGCCCATTTCTTTTGGCAAAAAATAAATGCACACCACAGGAAAATTAAAATAAATATTCAACCGTCAGTAAAAGTCACAACCATCATTCATCATAAATAGCCGCATTATAAGCAGCTTATTTCGTTATTGATCAACGCAGTGCTAATGTTACCCTCTTGATATATCTAACAAAGTTAGCCAGAATTCACATTCCACCACTAATACCATTCGTTCTATAAATAATTAAAGGCAATAACATGGAAGTCACAAATAATAAGTGAGGAAATAATGCATCGTATTACCCGGTTATTCAGCATCATTTTATTTCTGTTTTTATTTACGCTAAGTTCTCACGCTTACAGCGAAACGCTCAATATAAGCTCGAAATTCTCGTCATCATCTGGAAACGATTTTATTAACACCACGCCGCAAGGCGATTTTTGTCTCGAATTTTCACAGCAATGCAGCGGCAATAAGACGTACAGTATCTCGCTCGCCCTCACGGCATCATTAATGCAGGACTGGATCCTGGCGTATGGCGCGCCTCAGGATGCTATGTACTACAAAATGCCGGGAGCCTTGCGGAGTGTGAAAGTGACGAATGCCGAACACAAAAGTGTATTTGTCCATTTTAGGTTTGCAGGGCTCGCCGCCACCTATTCAACACACACTGACTGGACCGTTGCGCAGCACACTAATACCTGGGCTGGTGGTGCATTTGTTAATGCGCCGAGCCCGTGTATCTCTTCCGGCGTCGGGTTGCCTTTAGAAAGAAAGTATACATTTATGTGGAAATGGCCCGAAAACAATGTGGCTTGCTATAAAACCCCGGTCGCGGATCTGCATTATGAACCTTATGTGATACATGACATGAGCATTGTTTATGAATTGCGAACACCTGACCCATTTCAACTGGCGTCCGGTGAATATAAAGGAAAATTGCATTTCACCATCGGCCCCGGCGGGGATATGGATTTTGGCGATCGTTTTGTCCCCAGCGATTCCAGCCTGGATATTAACTTCCTCTTGTCCGTGAACCATGAGTTTAAAATAACCACCTCCGCAGAAGACCGGATGGTGGCGCTACAGCCCTGCAAACCTGGACAGGTCTGTTCCGCAAAAGAGGGCGAGGCGAACTGGGAACGCTGGATGGTCAGCCGCGTCACACCGCAGCTCACGGGGCGAAGCAACTTTGGCATCACCAGCTCCGGGGATTTCACCGTTTATCTTGCCTGCATGAATAGCCAAATTGGTCAGGACTGTGCGCTGGAAAGTGATAACACCGCGCAGCAGGTGCCATTCTCTGCCTTTATCAACCTGCCCGCGAATATTGTGGATAGCACCACGGGAGCGGCGGTCGTTCAGCAGCGCTTACATATTGGCAAAGACCCCGCGAAGAATCTCTTTACCACCAAAACCTATGCGCAGAATCAAAAAGGCAGTATCGACTTCCTGGTCGCGCAGCATGATGTCGATACCATGCTCAGCACCCGACCGGATACCTATCGTGGCGGCGCAACGGTGATTTTTGACCAGAACATCAATTAGCGGCGAGTTTGCTATAAAAATCCCTCCGTAAAGGAGGGATTGAAAAGCCACTGTTCGCCCGTTTACGCTGATTATCGCTACATCCTTTCCTCATAGACCAGCACTGTTTAGCACTCAATTTATCCCGCTAATTCCAGCGTCTTTTCTGGCGGAAAGTACGTTTCCGATATCGCTAAATGGGAAAAAAGACGAAAACATGCAAGACAACTTACTCACGGTTAAACGTCATAAAAATTTATTTCCCCATCACCATTCATCATAAAAAGCGCCAATATTGCCGGGTAATCGCCCTATTATTATTCACCACCTAAATGTTACCCTCAACGCTATATGTGTACGATTTAGCGGAATTATTTCTCACCGCTATTTTACTGGCGGGATACTATCATTGGTCACAGCACAAGGTGGCAATAAAAAATTAAGTGAGACAGCAATGAGCCGCGTCACCAAATTATTCAGCATTATGTCCTCTATTTTTCTGTTAATTATGAGTTTTCACACCTACGGCGAAAGACTCAGTATTAGCCAGGAATATAACTCCGCATCCGGAAGCACCTTTGTTAACACCACGCCGCAGAGCGGGTTTTGTATAGAACATGCTCCGCTGTGTACCGACGGTAAAACGTTCAGCCTCTCACTCCATTTAACAGCAACGTTGATGAAGACATGGATCCTGGCGAACGCAGCCCCACGAGATGGCGTGTACATAAAATTGCCGGGGGTCGGGGGTGATGTGAGGGTCATCAATGCCGAGGGGAAAATCACCACGGTTCATTTCAGGATTGTGGGCTTAGCCGCGAATTATAATACCCATTATGACTGGGATCTTACTGATCACATTAACTCATGGGTCGGTGGATCGTTTGCGACTGCGCCCAGCCCATGTACCTCTTCCGGGATAGGTGTAGCTCTCACCCGAGACTACCAATTTATGTGGAGATGGCCTAAAAGCGCTGTGGCTTGTTATAAAACTGCCGCAATGGATCTCGAAAATGAACCCTATTTATTAAATGAGCTGAGCATTATCTACGAATTAACAAACGCCAGCCCGCAACTATTAGTGTCGGGTGATTATACCGGGACATTACATTATTCCGTCGGTCCCGGCGGAGATATTGATTTTGGCGACGCGTTTGTCGCCAGTGATACCTCCGGCATTGATATTGACTTTCGCCTGACCGTGAAGAATGAGTTTAAAATCACCACCACCGCAGACGACCGACAAGTTGCTTTGCAACCGTGCAAGCCCGGCAAAATCTGTACACCAGATGAAGGCGAAGCAAACTGGGAGCGCTGGATGGTCAGCCGCGTCACACCGCAGCTCACAGGGCGCAGTAATTTCGGCATCACCAGCACCGGCAACTTCACCGTTTACCTTGCCTGTGCTGACGGTCAGGTGGGTCAGGATTGTGCCTTAAAAAGCGATAACACCGGGCAACTGGTGCCGTTCCGGGCATCACTCAACCTGCCGACAAATATCGTGGACAGCACGACGGGCGCGACAGTTGTTCAACGGCACCTGAACGCCGGGAAAGATCCGTCGCAGAACATCTTTACCACCAAATCCGCGGGACAGGATCAAAAAGGCAGTATCGATTTCCTGGTTCCTCAACGCGATGTTGAAGCCATGCTCAGCACCCGGCCGGATACCTATCGCGGCGGCGCAACGGTGATTTTCGACCAGAGCATTAATTAGTTTTTGATGTCATGTTGCAGGCAAGGCAGGCAACACCGCCTTGCCGAAAAATGCTTAATAAAAAAAGACTTAAGTCGTTAACTGCGAATATTGTCCTGAGTGCCAGGCTCAGAATTCGCTCATTTCACTCAGTTTCGCTGTTCTGGCGAATCAGGCCAAATGACGACACCATGCCTGTGCAGATCCTCGCCCTCCCCGTACGTTAAAGCACATCCAGTATCGGTTTTAGTAATCCACAAGGTTATGTTTAATAAAAGAGTTATGGTAAATAGGCGCATTACTGAACGTTAATCACATTATTATTTCATGTAGCGTTAAGATTATACTCAAAAATAAAATCTATTTATTAGCCCTCATCACCTGTATTTTTATTATTTATTTTTACCGTGCACGCCACGATAAAAATTAACGCGAGACAGTAATGCCCCATTCCATCAAATTATTCAGCATAACTTCATTGTTATTTTTACTTATTGTATGTTTTCACTCTTATAGTGAAACAATCAATATCAATGCCAGATATTCCCCCTCGATGGGTAACAATGCGTTTACCATCACCACGCCACAAAGTGAGATTTGTACCGTACACCCGCAGATATGCAGAGACAGCCAAACCTTCAGCGCTACGGTGGAAGGGTATGTCACATTAATGCATGCGACGATTAACGCGGGTGCGGATCCACGCATGGGCATGTACTTCAAAATGCCGGGGGCCTGGCGCAATGTGACGGTGACAAATAAAAGCGGGCAAAGTGCAACGGTACAATTCCGGGTGGCAAGTTTCGGCGCCGTTTACGAAACTCATACCGACTGGACAGCCGAGAAGCACAACGACGCATGGGTTGGCGGATCGTTTGCTCAAGCACCAAGCCCATGTACGGTGACCGGGCAAGGCGTTGCCGGTACGCGTCAATTTATATTCAGGTGGAACTGGCCGGTCAGCGATGCGGCTTGTTATAAGATCGCGGCAATCGATCTTGGCAATGAGCCTTATGTATTACTCGATATGATCATCACGTATGAAATAAAAACCCCAGACCCGATGCAAATGCCAGCCGGTGACTACGCGGGTGTGTTGCGTTTTCACCTTGGCCCCGGCGGCGATATGGATTTTGGTGATGCTTTTGAACCCAGCAATACTGCTATTGATATCGATATCCACTTAACCGTGGAGCATGAACTTAGCATCACCACAACGTCACAGGACAAACAGGTCGCGCTGCAACCGTGCAAACCCGGCCAGATCTGTACGCCGGATCAAGGCGAAGCGAACTGGGAGCGCTGGATGGTCAGCCGCGTCACGCCGCAGCTCACAGGACAGAGCAATTTCGGTATTACCAGCACCGGCAGCTTCACCGTTTATCTTGCCTGCGCTGACGGCCAGGTAGGCCAGGATTGTGCCTTAAAAAGCGATAACACCGGGCAACTGGTGCCGTTCAGATCGTCACTCAATCTGCCGACGAATATTGTGGACAGCACAACAGGCGCGACGGTGGTTCAAAGGCCGCTTGGCGTTGGAAAAGATCCGGCGCAGAACATCTTCACCACCAAAACCTACGGCCAGGATCAAAAAGGCAGTATCGATTTCCTGGTTCCGCAACGCGATGTTGAAGCCATGCTCAGCACAAGGCCGGATACTTATAGAGGCGGCGTGACGGTGATGTTCGATCAGAGCGTTAATTAGCGAGCGGTGTCGTTTGACAGGCAAGGCGGGCAAGCCCGCCTGATGTAAAAATCCCTCCGTGAAGGAGGGATTGAGAAGGTTACTGATCGGCGGTTTTATCAAATTTGCCCAACATCTCGCGCTCGTAAGCGCGCGCTTTTTTGCGGTCAAATTTGTGTTCCCACTTGGCAATCACCAGCACCGCCAGCGCATTACCCACCACATTCAGCGCAGTACGCGCCATATCGAGGATACGGTCAACACCGGCGATAAATGCCAGCCCTTCCAGCGGAATACCGACGCTACCCAGCGTTGCCAGCAGCACCACGAAGGAGACGCCCGGCACACCCGCGATACCTTTCGAGGTGACCATCAGCGTCAGCACGAGGATGATTTCCTGCCACAGCGACAGGTCAATGCCATACAGCTGCGCAATAAAGATGGCCGCAATACTCTGGTACAGCGTCGAACCATCGAGGTTAAAGGAGTAACCGGTCGGCACCACGAAACTGGTGATCGACGCCGGTGCGCCATAGGCTTCCATCTTCTCGATAATGCGCGGCAGCACACTTTCCGAACTGGCGGTGGAGTACGCCAGAATCAGCTCATCTTTCAGGATGCGGATCAAAATCCAGATGCTCAGGCCGCACACGCGCGCCACAATCCCCAGCACCACCAGCGCAAAGAACAGAATGGCGAAATAGACCAGGATAACCAGCTTTGCCAGCGGCCACAGCGAAGCGAAACCAAAGTTCGCCACCGTCACTGAGATCAGCGCAAACACGCCGACCGGCGCATAGCGCATCACCATATGAGTGACTTTAAACATGGTTTCGGAAATAGAACGGAACACGGTGACCAGCGGCTCGCGGTGCGAGGCAGGCAGGGAAGAGAGCCCAAGACCAAACAGCACCGAGAAGAAGATGATCGGCAGCATATCGCCCTTCGCCATCGACGCGATGATATTGGTCGGCACCAACGATAAAATCGTCCCCATCAGGCCGTGGGCGTGGCTTTGCACATCCGCGGTGGTGCTTTGGTATTTCGAAATATCCACCGTCGCCAGCTGCGACATATCAATTCCCGCGCCCGGCTGGAACACATTCGCCAGCGTGATGCCGAGAATAATCGCCACCGTAGTGATCACTTCGAAATAGATGATGGTCTTCGCGCCGATTCGGCCAAGCTGTTTCGCGTCGCCAACGCCTGCAATGCCGACAATCAGCGTCGAGATAACAATCGGCACGACAATCATTTTGATCAAATGGATAAAGATATCGCCTGCCGGAGACAGGAGATTCGCAATCAACCATTCGCGGCTGTCGCTGTGGTAGTGCAGATAACTACCCAAAAGAATACCCAGCACAAGGGCTAGCAGAATCTGCCAGGCCAGGCTGATTTTCATGTTTTTCATAACTACAGACATCCTCAATGAAGCGCCATTCCAGGTCCGGAACGACCCATACTGAAAGGGTATGATTAGCGTCGCACAGTATTGCGGGGTTTTTTAACGCGCATTATCAGTATCATTTGCAGGGTGTAACGCGCAACCCTATACCGGGAGGGGGTTTGACTGAATTTTTACTCAAAAACCGTCTTTTATTTCAGTTATGATAAATAACTCTTTGTTATGAAAAACTTTTCACTACTCCTAAATCCAATATTTACCATTAGAAATTATTACGCATAATTTGTTCATTTGCGCATTTTTTAATCATGAAAAATGCCATCCCGACCAATCTTTACCGAAATTTCGTCTGCCTTTCGTGATGAATGCAGTGAATAATACACAGCACCAACCATTATCAGGCTAATAATCGAGTAGTGCATTTTCATAGACTTGCATCAGCCTGCATTTTTACGCCGATAGTAAGCGTAATCGAACTGCCACATTCCATAACTTGCTGTTATGAAGCGCCTTTCTTTCCGCTCCACCTTTTTGCGTTCTTTCGCGCGCCAGCACATTTATTTTGCTCGCTTTTTGCACAATTCATTTAATGCGTGATCTATCGCGCAAATAGTAAACAAAGCTGGCAAAGGCCCTACAATTAACGTTCTTGTGACATATTATTAACATCTTACAAGGAGAGCAATCGCCATGAGCCAAATACATAAACACGATATTCCCGCCAATATTGCGGAACGTTGCCTGATAAATCCGGAGCAGTATGAGGCCAAATACCAGCAATCGGTAACTGACCCTGACACATTCTGGGGCGAACAAGGCAAAATCCTCGACTGGATCAAGCCTTACAAGAAAGTGAAAAACACCTCCTTCGCGCCAGGCAATATTTCCATTAAATGGTATGAAGACGGCACGCTGAACCTGGCGGCCAACTGCCTCGACCGCCACCTCGCCGAACGCGGCGATCAAACGGCCATTATCTGGGAAGGTGATGACGCAAGCCAAAGCAAACTCATCACCTACCGTGAACTGCACCGCGATGTCTGCCGCTTCGCCAATGTGCTGGTGTCGCTCGGTATTAAGAAAGGTGATGTCGTCGCCATCTATATGCCGATGGTGCCGGAAGCCGCGGTGGCGATGCTCGCCTGTGCGCGTATTGGCGCGGTGCATTCGGTCATTTTCGGTGGCTTCTCGCCGGAAGCGGTCGCCGGGCGCATTATTGACTCCAGCTCGCGGCTGGTGATCACCGCCGATGAAGGTGTGCGTGCCGGGCGCAATATCCCGCTGAAGAAAAACGTCGATGACGCGCTGAAAAACCCGAACGTCAGCAGCGTCGAGCATGTCGTGGTGTTCAAACGCACCGGCGGCAAAATCGACTGGCACGAAGGGCGCGATCTGTGGTGGCACGAGCTGACCGACAAGGCCAGCGACCAGCACCAGCCTGTTGAAGTGGGCGCAGAAGATCCGCTGTTTATCCTTTATACCTCCGGCTCCACCGGGAAACCGAAAGGCGTGCTGCATACCACCGGCGGTTACCTGGTCTATGCCGCGTCGACCTTTAAATATGTCTTTGATTACCACCAGGGCGATGTCTACTGGTGTACTGCCGACGTCGGTTGGGTCACCGGGCACAGCTATCTGCTGTACGGGCCGCTGGCCTGCGGCGCCATCACGCTGATGTTTGAAGGCGTGCCGAACTGGCCGACCCCGGCGCGCATGAGCCAGGTGGTGGACAAACATAACGTGAATATCCTCTATACCGCGCCAACCGCCATTCGCGCGCTGATGGCAGAAGGGGATAAAGCGATTGACGGCACCAGCCGTGCTTCGCTGCGGATCCTCGGTTCCGTAGGCGAGCCGATTAACCCGGAAGCCTGGGAGTGGTACTGGTCAAAAATCGGCAACGGTAAATGCCCGGTCATGGACACCTGGTGGCAGACGGAAACCGGCGGCTTTATGATCACCCCGCTGCCGGGTGCTACCCAGTTGAAAGCCGGTTCCGCCACGCGTCCGTTCTTCGGCGTGCAGCCTGCGCTGGTGGATAACGAAGGTAACGCGCTTGATGGCGCGACCGAGGGCAACCTGGTGATCACCGACTCCTGGCCGGGCCAGGCGCGTACGCTGTTTGGCGATCATGATCGCTTTGAGCAGACCTATTTCTCCACCTTCAAAAACATGTACTTCAGCGGCGACGGCGCGCGTCGTGACGAAGATGGCTACTACTGGATCACCGGTCGCGTGGATGACGTGCTGAACGTCTCCGGCCACCGTCTGGGGACGGCTGAAATCGAATCGGCGCTGGTGTCGCACCCGAAAATCGCCGAAGCGGCTGTGGTGGGCATTCCGCACAACATTAAAGGCCAGGCCATTTACGCTTACGTCACGCTCAACCACGGTGAAGAACCGTCACCGGAACTGTACACCGAAGTGCGAAATTGGGTGCGTAAAGAGATTGGCCCGCTGGCGACGCCGGACGTGCTGCACTGGACAGACTCACTGCCGAAAACCCGCTCCGGCAAAATCATGCGCCGTATTCTGCGCAAAATCGCCGCTGGCGATACCAGCAATCTCGGCGATACCTCAACGCTCGCCGATCCTGGCGTAGTGGAAAAACTGCTCGAAGAGAAGCAGGCCATTACCATGCCATCGTAATAATCGTAAAACCCTGCCGGATAGTGGCGCGAAAGCGTGTTATCCGGCGGCAAACGCAACCATAACGCTCTCCTTCCAAGGAGAGGAAACAACCACTTCACCCTACAATTCCTAATGGATTTCGTGTTGCAGGAAAGCGGCAAACGCGCATATCCCAGGCGCAACGATAACGATGTGACTGGGGCGGGCGCGTGCGGCCAACTGACCGGCAGCGCGCAAGACAACGGGGAGACCTCTGGAGAATTCTGTGATGAATAACATTTATCAACAGATAGAAAACAGTGCGCATTTCAGGGAGTTAGTTGAAAGACGGCAACGGTTTGCCTTTATGCTTTCCATCATCATGCTGATTATCTACGTCGGCTTTATTTTGCTTATCGCGTTTGCCCCGCACTGGCTCGGTACGCCATTGCATGAAGGCACCAATGTCACGCGCGGCATTCCGATTGGTATTGGTGTGATTGTGATTTCGTTTGTGCTGACCGGCGTGTACGTCTGGCGAGCAAACGGCGAGTTTGATCGTCTGACAAAAGCGGTTCTGAGCGAGGTAAAAGCATCATGAAGAGAGTCCTGACGGCGCTGGCCGCCACACTTCCTTTTACGGCTCACGCCGCCGATGCCATCACCGGCGAGGTACAACGCCAGCCGACCAACTGGCAGGCGATCATTATGTTCGTCATTTTCGTCGCACTGACGTTGTACATCACCTACTGGGCGTCCAAACGGGTGCGTTCGCGCAGCGATTACTACACCGCGGGTGGCAATATCACCGGTTTTCAGAACGGGCTGGCGATTGCCGGCGACTTTATGTCTGCAGCCTCGTTCCTGGGGATTTCCGCGCTGGTGTACACCTCCGGCTACGACGGCCTGATCTACTCGCTCGGCTTCCTGGTTGGCTGGCCGATCATTCTGTTCTTAATCGCCGAGCGCTTGCGCAACCTGGGGCGTTATACCTTTGCCGATGTGGCCTCTTATCGCCTGAAACAAGGCCCCATCCGCACCCTTTCCGCCTGCGGTTCGCTGGTGGTTGTCGCGCTGTATTTGATTGCGCAGATGGTTGGTGCAGGCAAATTGATTGAGCTGCTGTTTGGCCTGAATTACCATGTCGCCGTGGTACTGGTTGGCGTGCTGATGGTGCTGTATGTGCTGTTCGGAGGCATGCTCGCCACCACCTGGGTACAGATCATCAAAGCGGTGCTGCTGCTGTTCGGCGCAAGTTTTATGGCCTTTATGGTTATGAAACACGTTGGTTTCAGCTTCAATAACCTGTTCACGGAAGCGATGGCGGTCCACCCGAAAGGCGCGGCTATTATGAGCCCAGGCGGGCTGGTGAAAGACCCGATCTCCGCCCTGTCGCTCGGGCTTGGGTTGATGTTCGGCACCGCCGGTTTACCGCATATCCTGATGCGTTTCTTCACCGTCAGCGATGCGCGTGAAGCGCGCAAAAGCGTGTTCTACGCCACCGGGTTTATGGGTTATTTCTACATTCTGACCTTTATCATCGGTTTCGGCGCCATCATGCTGGTGGGCGCAAACCCGGCGTTTAAAGACGCGGCGGGCGCGCTGATTGGCGGCAACAATATGGCGGCGGTGCATCTGGCTGATGCGGTCGGCGGCAACCTATTCTTAGGCTTTATCTCCGCCGTGGCGTTCGCCACCATTCTGGCGGTGGTTGCCGGGTTAACGCTGGCGGGTGCCTCTGCGGTTTCCCACGATCTCTACGCCAACGTGATCCGCAAAGGCGCGACCGAACGCCAGGAACTGAAAGTGTCGAAAATCACCGTGCTGATCCTGGGGGTTGTCGCCATTCTGCTTGGCATTCTGTTCGAAAAACAGAACATCGCCTTTATGGTCGGACTGGCGTTCTCCATTGCCGCCAGCTGTAACTTCCCGATCATTCTGCTCTCGATGTACTGGTCGAAGCTGACCACGCGCGGTGCGATGATCGGCGGCTGGCTGGGTCTGTTGACGGCGGTTGTCCTGATGGTTCTCGGCCCGACAATTTGGGTGCAGATCCTCGGTCACGCCGCACCGGTGTTCCCGTATGAGTACCCGGCGTTGTTCTCTATCGCCGTGGCGTTTATCGGCATCTGGCTCTTCTCCGCTACCGATAACACCGAAGCCGGCAAACTGGAGCGCGAGCAGTTCCGTGCGCAGTTTATCCGTTCGCAAACCGGGATCGGTATCGAACAGGGCCGCGCTCATTAATCTTTTTACCCCGGTCAGTAATGGCCGGGGATCACACTTTCCCGCCTTTTCTCTACCCCTCTTCTGCCAGCGCGCTACAGTACCCTCAGCTTATTGAAACAATGTTTTTAATACATCAGCACGTTAATTCATTTATGATTTAAGAGGGTGTGATGAAAAAATATGCTTTAGTGGGAACCGGCGGGCGCGCCGGGTTATATATTTCCGCCATCGGCGGGCAGTGGAAAGAGAATGCCCGTATGGTGGCGTTTTGCGACAGCAACCAGACGCGCATGGATTACGCAAATCAGCTGTTACAAAACGAAGATGCGCAGCCCGTTTCCACGTGGAAAGCGGCGCAATTTGAAGCGATGATCCGCGAAACCCGGCCAGACATTGTTATCGTCACCACCATGGACAGAACCCATGACGACTACATTGTGCGGGCGTTACACGCAGGCTGCGATGTGATCACCGAAAAACCCATGACCATCGACGAACAGCGCGCGCTGCGCATTCTCGATGCCATTGAACAGACCGGCAAAACCGTGCGCGTGGCGTTTAATTACCGCTATGCGCCGCACCACAGTAAAGTGCGCGAATTGCTGATGAACAACACCATCGGCGACGTTTATTCGGTGCATTTCGAATGGCTGCTGAACACCGAACACGGTGCCGATTATTTCCGCCGCTGGCACCGGGAAAAGCGCAACAGCGGCGGCCTGCTGGTGCATAAATCGACCCACCATTTTGATCTGATGAACTTCTGGCTCAACAGCTACCCGCAGCGGGTGTATGCCGAAGGCGGGCTGCGTTTTTATGGCAAAGAGAACGCCGAAAAACGCGGCGTCACGCAGTTTTATCCGCGCACGCACGGCTATGCCGCCGCTCACGATGATCCTTTTGCGCTGCACATGGTCGACAACCCGCAGTTAAAAGCGCTTTATCTCGACGCGGAACATGAAGATAACTACTGGCGCGACCAGAGCGTGTTCAGCGACGGCATCACCATTGAAGACACGCTTTCAGTGCTGGTGAAATACCAGAACCAGTGCCAGTTGAGTTATTCACTCAATACCTACTTGCCGTGGGAAGGGCTAAACGTGGTGTTTAACGGCAGCCAGGGGCGGCTGGAGATGAAAATCGTCGAGAAATCCTACGTCAACGCCGGCGGCGAGCGCGCCAATGAAGGCAGCCTTGAATCCTGCGACATTACCGTGTTTCCGATGTTTGCCGAACCGTGGAAAGCCGACTTCACCCTTGGCGAAGGTGGCCACGGCGGCGGCGATAACGCCATGCTGGCGGATTTGTTTGGCACACCGGGCAATGACCCGCTGAAACGCGCCGCCGATCACCGCGCAGGCGCGATGTCGATTCTGACCGGCATTGCTGGCAACATTTCCATCCAGCAGCAACGCCCGGTTAACTTTAACGAGTTCGAACTGGTTGCAAGGCTGAAAAAGCACTGACCTTGCGGCTCCCCGTTGCAAGGCGGGGAGCTAAAACATCACGCGGGCGATCAAGGGCGCTGCCAGCACCATCAACACGCCAGAAAGCATCATCACCAGGCTTGCAACCACGCCCTCCTGCTGACCCAGCTCATAAGAACGCGCCGTGCCCGCGCCGTGCGAGGCCGCGCCAAAACCCGCGCCTTTCGCCACGCCTTCGCGAATCGATAAGCGCAGAAACAGCACATCGCCAACCGCCATGCCAAACACGCCGGTGACCACCACAAACAGCGCCACCAGATCCGGCTGACCACCAATCGGCCCGGCGGCCGCCAGTGCAAAGGGCGTGGTGATTGAACGCACCGCGAGGCTGCGCTGGATCTCATCCGGCAGTGTAAACAGGCGCGCCAGCCAAACCGAACTGGTTACCGCCACCACCGAAGCAGTAATTACGCCCGCAGAAAGCGACATCCAGTGGCGGCGAATAATCGCCAGGTTGTCATACACCGGCACGGCGAAGGCGATGGTCGCGGGCCCCAACAGCCACATCAGCCAGTGGGATTCCCCGATGTAGTCCTGCCAGGAGATATGACCGAACACCAGCATTAACACTAACAGCAATGGTGTGAATACCAGCGGCATCAGCGGCAATTTTCGAAAACGGCGGTAGAGCCGTTTATTGAGGAAATAACACACCAGCGTCATCGCCAGGCACAGCAGGCTTAAGACGAAATCACTCATTTTTCAGCCTGCTGAGTTCGAAGCGGTAGACTTTATCCACCACCCAGGCGGTGGCACCGAGCACCAACAGCGTGCTCAAACCGATCACCATAAAAATGCGCCAGCCTTCCACCATCAACAGTTGCGCGTAATTGACCACGGCGACCACCGCAGGCACAAAGAACAGCAGCATTTCCGCCAGCAGCCAATGCGCCCCGGCGCGCACCCAATTGAGCGGGATCACCCGGCAAAGTATTAACCCCAGCAGCAGTATCATGCCCACCAGATTGGCGGGAAGCGGCAAATGCAGCCATTGCACCAGGTATTGCGCAAAGATAAACAGCCCGGCATAAAGCACCACCTGAACCGGAACCTGCAAGCGACGCACAAGGGCAGGCGTAACACGGCTTAACGCCACGTCCATAACGATTTTCCATCAAATAAGCAGGCGGCCAGTATAGAGAGCCCCAGTGCACTACTGAAATGAATTAAACTCATCGCATACATAGTTCTAAGGAATAATTATGGACATCAGAACGCTGCGCTATTTTGTGGAGGTGGTACGCCAGCAAAGTTTCACCCGCGCGGCGGAGCGCCTGTTTGTGACGCAACCGACAATCAGCAAAATGCTGAAAAACCTTGAAGATGAGCTGAACTGCACGCTGCTTATCCGCGACGGGCGCAAGCTGTTACTCACCGATACCGGCCGCGTGGTGTATGAGCGCGGCATCGCCATCCTCGCGGAGTTTCGCCAGTTAGAAACCGAACTTGGCGACATCAACCACCTGAACAAAGGGGTTTTGCGCCTCGGTATTCCGCCGATGGTCGGTATGTTGATGGCCGGGCCAATCAACCTCTTCAGCCAGCGCTACCCCGGCGTGGAGCTGAAAATTGCCGAATTCGGCGGTCTGACCGTACAGCAAGCCGTGAGCAATGGCGAACTGGATGTGGCGATGACCGCGCTACCGGTTGAAGAAGAGAGTGGCCTGGCTACCCTGCCGCTGTTCAGCCATGCGATGTGCGTGCTGGTGCCGCGCTCCGGCAATTGGCTTGAGCGCGACGTCGTGACGCCGGAGGAACTCGCTGAACATCCGCTGCTGATCTACAACGAAGATTTCGCCTTAAGCCGCCAGCTCATGCTGCTCTTTCAACAGCATGGCGTGAAGCCGCGTATCGCCGTGCGCAGCGGTCAGTGGGATTTTCTCGCCGCCATGGTGCAAGCGGGCGTAGGTATTGCCATTCTGCCGGAGCCGGTCTGCCAGCGGCTGGATAAAACTACGCTGCGCTGGCTCCCGCTGCAGAGCGACCTGCGCTGGGAGTTAGGAATGATTTGGCGCGAAGGCGTTTACCTTTCGCGCAGTGCGCAGGCATGGCTGCAATGTTGTAAAGGGTTCTGGCTGGATGAGAAAAGCGAGTAGCGGGGTTAACTGACCGGGCAGCGCATAAACGGCTGCCCGGCGCAGGGTTTACTTATGCTCTAACAGCAGCGCTTCCAGCAGGTCGAGATCGTGCAGCAATTTTTGCAGCGTCTCGTTGCTGATCTGCCGGGTTGCGCGCAGATGGTAAAGCTCGGCGCGCTCTGAGCGCAGTGCCGCCAGGCGGAAGCGACGTTCCAGATTCTCTTCCTGCAGGGAACTCTCAACGTTATTGCGTCCGTCTGCACGGCGGCGCAGGTTACCAATTACCCGCGAACTCACTTCCGTGAGTAACTGGTTATCGATGTTCTCTTCGGTGTCTGCCGCCAGGCGCTCTTCCATCTTTTGAATCGCTACAATCGCCACGTCCGCCGTTGCCGCGCGCGCCATCCGTTCCTCTTTGTACTGCTGCGCGTGGTCGCGCACTTCAACATGCTGCAACAGCGCAGGCAGCGCGATTACGCCAACAAACAGCGAGAACAGAATCACCCCGGCGGCAAGGAACACCAGCTCATAGCGCGCCGGAAAGACATCGCCGCTCGGCAACAACAGCGGAATGGAGAGCACACCGGCAAGCGTTATCGCCCCGCGCACCCCGGCAAAGGTGGCGATCAGCAGCTCGCGGTCGCTCCACGAGGCGAACTCCATCGGTTTTTTCACCAGGAAGCGCTGGCTGAATCTCTTCATCGTCCACAGCCAGCCAAAACGCACCAGCATCAGCGCGGCGTAAATCAGCACAATATCGGTAAACAACATCCAGGTTTCGACATTTGGATCGGCTTCTGCCGCCACCAGCGAAGACTCAAGAATGCCCGGCAACTGCAAACCTAACAGCAAGAACACCATGCCGTTAAAGACGAACTCCAGCATCGCCCAGGTGCTGTTGGCGCGCAGACGCATCGCCAGCGGCGCGGTGCGCATCACGCCGGAACGGGTGATGGTCATCCCCGCCGCGACTGCCGCGAGGATGCCGGAAAAGCCGATATGTTCCGCAATCAGATAGGAGGCAAACGGCAGCAGAAACAGCAGCACGATTTGCGTTGCCGGTTCATCGCCGCCCCAGCGGCTGAGGAAACGCAGCGAGCGGCCATACAGCCAGCTCACTACAAACCCGGCCAGCAGACCACCAATCGCCACTTTGAAAAACTCGAGCGTTGCGCCGCCGACGGTGAACACCATGGTGCCCATCACGACCGCCACGGCGAATTTCAGCGACACCAGGCCCGAAGCGTCGTTCATCAGCGCCTCGCCCTGCAAAATGCCCATGATTTTCTTCGGAATGCGCCCTTCCCCGACAATGCCGGAAAGCGCTACGGCATCGGTTGGCGACAGCACGGCCGCCAGCGCAAAGGCGGGCACCAGCGGAATGCCCGGCACCATCCAGTAAATTAAGAAGCCGATCCCGACCACGGTGACCACCACCAGCGCCAGCGCCAGGCCAAAGATTTCGCGGCCATGCTCGAGAAATTCGCGCGTGGGTGTTTTCCAGCCGTCGGCGAACAGCAGCGGCGGAATAAACAACACCAGGAACAGTTCCGGGTCGAACTCCACATGCAGGCCAAAGGTGGGAAAGGCGAGCAACGCGCCGATGGCGATTTGCATTAGCGGAAGCGGGATTTGAAATGGAAGAACACGAGTCACGACGCCAGAAAGCGAGACGACAAGGGTCATGATGAGAATGGTAAAAAATATTTCCATGCGTTCCCTGTTTGCGATGTGTTGTTATAAAGGCCTCAGACCTTGATGCCAGAGCCTTCAGCTTAACGCAAAGAAACCGGGCTGTGGGCAAAAAAATGGGCAACCGAAGTTGCCCATTATGTAAAGGTTTACGCTCAATGCCCTCTGCCCACAGGAAGAGGAAACGCGGTGTCAGATTGCCCAGCCGCCCGCATAGAAAGCCACCAGCGCGATGGCAATCACCACGGTACCGATGTTCAGCTTGCGCCACTCACCGGATACCACGCGGCCAATCACCAGCGATGCAAAACCGATCATGATGCCGGTGACGATGTTGCAGGTCAGCACGATAAACACGGCAGTAATCAGGCCCGCCATCGCGTCGACGAAGTCGGCAAAATCGATTTTCGCCACGTTGCTCAGCATCAGCAGACCCACGTACATCAGCGCCGGTGCCGTTGCGTAAGCCGGCACCAGGTAAGAGAGCGGAGAGAGGAACAGGATCAGCAGGAACAACACGCCTACGGTGATCGCCGTCAGACCGGTTTTCCCGCCTGCCGCCGTACCCGCCGCAGATTCGATATACACCGCTGCCGGTGCCGCGCCCACCAAGCCAGAGAAGACGCTGCTAAGGGAATCGGTGGTCAGCGCTTTGCCGCCATCGATAATCTGGCCGTCTTTACCCAGCAAGTTTGCCTGGCCCGCTACCGCACGGATGGTGCCAGTGGCGTCAAATACCGCCGTCATCACCAACGCCAGCACGCTTGGCAACACCACCGGGTTCAGCGCGCCGACGATATCCAGGCTGCCGATCAGCGAGTTGCCTTTGTCATCGCTCAGCGATGGCATGGCGAAGATGCCAGAAAAATGCACGCTCGGGTCGAAAATCAGGCCGACAATCGACACGCCGATAATGGTCAGCAGAATGCCGCCCGGCACTTTCAGTTTTTCCAGACCGATAATCACCGCCAGACCAATCAGCGACATGATCACCGGGAAGCTGGCAAAGTGACCGAGAGTCACCGGCAGGCCATCCAGCGGGTTCTTGATAACCAGACCCACGCCATTCGCGGCGATCAGCAGCAGAAACAGGCCGATACCAATACCGGTACCGTGCGCAACGCCCTGCGGCAGGTTGCGCAGGATCCAGCTACGAATGCCGGTGGCAGAGATAACCGTAAACAGCACACCCATCAGGAACACCGCGCCGAGCGCGACCGGTACGCTGATATGCTGACCCAGCACCAGGCTGAACGCAGTAAAGGCGGTCAGAGAGATAGCACAACCGATAGCCAGCGGCAGATTCGCCCACAGGCCCATCACGATGGAGCCAACACCGGCTACCAGGCAGGTGGCGACAAACACCGCAGCCGGCGGGAAACCGGCTTTACCCAGCATGCCAGGTACGACGATGACCGAATAGACCATCGCCAGAAACGTGGTTAAACCGGCAACGATTTCCTGACGAACCGTGCTGCCACGGGCAGAAATTTTAAACAGTGCGTCAAGCGAACCGCCGGTACGCGCAGAAGGCGTAGACATAGAAACATCCCCTGAGAATTTTATTGTGCGTTGGCATGCGTGGTGGACAGTCCACTGCCGGTTAAACGTCATCTCCCTGTGCTGCGTTGTGACAAGGGGCCACAAAAAAGCAAACGTTTAACTCCGCGCATACAACGGTTGGTCAAAAAAAGGCAAACGATTATCCAGCGTTTATATGGCGCTTTTCAACTGAACTTTGCCGCTTTTCGCTAAATTTCGCGCGAAGCGGCGAAGAAGTGGCCGGCGGATGCGCAAACGTTATCGTCGGTGCGCAACTTTGCAACATTTGCCGATCATTTTTAGCTACCAGGCAGATCAAATGGCCCACCCTGCACAATGGCGCGCTGCCATGCCGGACGCATCTCGACCCGTTTTTTCCACGCACGTAAATTGGGCAAATTCTCCACGCCGCCGCGAGCCAGCAGCGCGAACACCGGAAAACTCATCTGAATATCGGCCATGCTCAGTTGGTCTCCGGCAAACCAGCTTTTCTGCGCCAGTTCGCCCTCGATAAAGCGCGCATGGTTTTCAATTTGCTGTTTCAGGAACGCTTTATCGACACCCTTCGCGAGGAGTTTGCCAACACTGCGTATCCCAAACGGCACCGGAGGTTTGCCCAGGCTGCTCATCACCAGTTTCATTAATAGCACGGGCATGAGCGAACCTTCGGCGTAGTGCAGCCAGAAGCGGTAATCCAGCTTCTGTTTTGTCTCCTGCGGTTTAAAGCGCTGCTGTGGATCGTACGTTTCCTGCAAATATTCGAGGATTGCCCCGGATTCGGCGAGGATCAGCCCTTTATCTTCCACTACCGGTGACTTGCCGAGCGGGTGCACTTTTTTCAGGGATTCCGGTGCCAGCATCGTTTTTTCTCGCTGGTAACGGACAATTTGATACGGCACGCCCAATTCTTCTAAAGCCCAGAGCACGCGCTGGGAGCGCGACTGATTAAGGTGATGCACCGTAAGCATGTTTTTCTCCAAAGAATTCATACACATTAACTATAGAAAACCTACCCTTGCAGCGGTGAAAAAAAAGACAAAAATAATTGCTCAAAAAAGTAGCAGTTTCACGATACTGGCCTACACTAAAAGTGTCAGCACAACCCGGAACCTCCAACATACTGAGGGGTGCTGGTGTCGGGGGAAACCCTCCCGTAACAGAGCGGGATAGAGAGAAAGACAAAGACCGGAAAACGACTAAAGCGCCCCAACGGGCGCTTTAGTTTTTTGTACGTTTCAATCGTCTTCCAGCAAGCGCGCGCCGGTGCCCTGTTGCCCAAGTTGGTCGCCGGGGTTACGCAGCGGACAATCGCTGCGCGACAAACAGCCGCAGCCGATACAACCATCCAGCTCATCACGTAATGCCACCAGCGTGTGGATGCGCCTGTCCAGTTCTTCGCGCCACTGTGACGACAACTGTTTCCACTCTTTCTTGCTTAGCGTATGCCCTTCCGGCAGCACACCAAACGCGTCGCCAATGGTCGCCAGCGGAATACCAATGCGCTGGGCAATCTTGATGATCGCCACATAGCGCAGCACATCACGCGTATAGCGCCGTTGATTGCCGGTATTACGGGTACTTTTGATTAAGCCTTTGCTCTCATAAAAGTGCAGCGCAGAGACGGCCACCCCGCTGCGCTTCGCCACTTCACCGGGGCTGAGTAAGGCTTTAATACGTGGCGTTTTCTTTTCCATAAAACCTCTTTACCTCAAGTTAACTTGAGGAATTATACTCGCTCCCAGACAAAACGACGAATCGGGAAATGAGGAAGCCATATGTCCCATCAGCAAATTATTCAGACACTTATTGAATGGATTGATGAACATATCGACCAACCAATGAACATTGATGTAGTCGCCAGAAAGTCAGGTTATTCGAAGTGGTATTTACAGAGGATGTTCCGCACCGTGATGCATCAAACGCTGGGTGACTATATTCGCCAGCGCCGTTTACTGCTGGCAGCGGAAGCGCTGCGAACGACGCAGCGGCCTATTTTTGATATCGCGATGGATTTGGGATATGTCTCGCAGCAGACATTTTCACGCGTCTTTCGCCGGGAGTTTGATCGCACACCCAGCGATTACCGGCACCAGGCCTGATGGCCTATTACTTTAACGAAGGCGGCTGCTGTACCCAGCGTTTAAATTCCTGTGACGGCAGCGCCTTTGCAAAGTGCCAACCCTGACAGAACTGTACGCCACGTTTTAACAGCCACGTGACCTGCTCCGCCGTCTCGACCCCTTCCGCAATAATCTTCAGACGCAGGCTCTGCGCCATCTCAATAATGTGTTCAGCAATCAGATGGCTGGTACTGTTAGTCGTCAGCGTATCAATAAAAGATTTGTCGATTTTCAGGATATCGACATTCAGCGAGTACAGGTTGTGCAAATTGGAATAACCGGTACCGAAATCATCAATCGCCACTTCGTAACCCGCCTGGCGAAACGCCTGAATAACCGGCGTGGTTTTCGGCACATCAATAAACCCGCGCTCGGTCACTTCAATCTTAATCTGCTCGGCGCGCACCGCATGCATTTGCGCTTTATTGGCAATCAATGAGATCAGGCGCGAGGAGTGAAAATCAGCGGCGGAGAGGTTAATCGAGATATAAAGGTGCGGCACCATTGCCAGGAAATCGCCCAAATCGCTGAACAATTCATCGACGACATAATCAGTAATACGCTCAATCATGCCCTCTTTTTCTGCCAGCGGAATAAACTCCGCCGGGCTCATGACCGGCCCATTAAACCCCGGCCAGCGCAACAACGCTTCCGCGCCAACGCAGGTGCCATTTTTGATATCGATAATAGGTTGGTAATGAAGGCGAAGCTGGCGTCGGGTTAACGCCCGGTGGAGCATACGGCGTGGAGAGTTAAACTCCTGCCGTGTTCGCGACCATATTAATAGCAGAACAACGCTACCAATCACGCCCAGCGGCAGCGTTAATGTGGCCTGGTGATAAAGAGACTGAAAATAGTGGTCACTCGATGTCGAAACAATAATCGCGATCGGACGACTCTCCGAACGCGCAATGGTATAAAAGCGCTGATCTTGCTGGAATGTTAAATCGTCGGTGCGTAACAGCGTAGCTAACTTATCAAGGTGGGCATTCTGGCTGACAGAAAAAAACTGTCGCGTAACGGTATCGTAAATACCGTAAGCCAGATCAGTATTGTCTGATGCCACATCGCTGTAAGTGAGCGGATTAATCACCGCGACATAATTTCCGCGCTGCATGTACACCATCTTGTAGCCTGCGTAAAAAGGCGTATCACGATAGTAATAAATGGCGATATCGGGCGCGCGTTTATAATCCGCTGGTGAAATAGCATACGATTGTGTGGGCGTTATTACGCTCGAACATAAAAAGTGATCGCCACGAGCATAAATTAAATCCGAAACATACATGCTGCTGCGGACGATATTGAGCATAGCCGCGCGATGTTCCGGCGCACAAATTTGTCCGTGGTATTTTTCCGCCGCGCTACGAACCGTATCCACTTGCTGGATAACGCGTTCCGTTTTATTTAGCGCTAATTGGGCAAACGATTGAAGCTGGGCACTCGTTTCTTTCACCGCACGAATATGCGCAAACCATAGCGACAACACCAGCGGTAGAAGAACTACCGTGATGAGCACGACGACGCTGAGCATCTTGCGACGCACGCTATGATTCATGTCCGCCTATATCCATGCATTTAAAGTGCCTTTTTAATGTTTGGCAGGATGCTTTGATAAACAGGTGATTACGTTGCATGAATCAAACGACATTAGCAACTGACTTTTCTCATTAAAAACCTAATATTTGGTTATGACCGAAATACGCGACCATAAAGCAAACTCAGAGTGTGCCCAATGTTTATATTAAGGAAAATATTAATCCATTCGTATGGGGGTGTTTTAAGTTAATACAACAGAGTATCGTTGATTAAGCCAAACTGGCCGCAGGATAAAAAAAGGTGCGCCATTCGGGTATTTTTTCATCTGTCGTTGAGAAGTCTTCATAATTTCTTCTTTATTTATAAAAAAGCACCAACCACCACGGTTTTACTGCGTCCTGCACGTTTCGCATCGTACAAAGCGTTATCCGCAAGCGTAAGTAAAACTGAAGTATCGGACTCTTCACCGGTGACGAATACTAAACCAGCGCTAAAGGATAAGGCTATCTTTTCACCATTGCTAAACAATGGATTTCGCGCCAGTGACGCGCGAATCTTTTGGCTAAAACGCAGCGCCATTTTACTGTGGGTATGCGGCATTAAAATCAGAAATTCCTCACCGCCTAAACGACCAAAAATATACGATGGATCGCAATGTTCGCGGATCTGATCGCAAAAATGGATCAGTGCGGCGTCGCCCGTTAAATGCCCCCAGCGATCGTTGATATTTTTAAAATAATCCAGATCCAGCATCAGCAGGCTGAAGTGGCTGCGCGGCTCGTCCGACCGACACGCCACCAGCGCCTCTTTTAACTTCCTCAGCATGGAAAAACGATTATAGCAGCCGGTAAGATCGTCAATGGTGGCTTTCATTTCCAGCTGCCGCTCCGCTTTTTTACGCTCGGTAATATCAAGCCCGATGCTGAGAACCGACTGATCTGGCAGTTGAATATTCGACCAGAGTACCGTCAGCACCTGGCCATCACGGCGTACCGGGTGCCATTCGTGCATGTCGACGCCCGGCGATGTATTAACCGAAGAGCGAACTTTTTGCCGAACCTCGGGATCGGGGAAAAATAACGCTAATGGATCGGCCTGCTGATTGAGCTCATTAATGCTCCAGCCAAATACGCGTTCGCACTCACCATTCCATAATACGCAGCGGTTACTTTTATCAAAAGAGTTCATTAAAACCGGGGCGCGTTCAAATAGCGCTTTATATTGTGTCACTATGCGCTGCATCTCTTTTGCTGTGCGTTCTCGCGCGACAATTTCAGCAAGATAGTTTTTTAGTTTTTCGACCAAAACAATAACAACATTTTTCACAATCGATAAAGAGTTCAAGGGCTGCGGAAATGCCAAAAAGAAATAACCTTCGAGTCCCGACTCTTTATAATTTAACTTACACAAAATACCGCTGCGTAATTTTCTGGCCGATATTTCTTGATGCGGAAATAATAAATCGCCAGCATGCCGTCGCCAGCAAATGGCTCGCCAGGCACGCTGATGTCGTTGCAGTTGAGATTGCTCAAGAAAGGTTTGTACATCCTGCAGCGTGCAGCCTGGCGCACCTGCGCTGACCAGCTGCCACGCGTCATCCTGCCGGATAACCACCCACGCAAGCGTGGATCCAAGTGCCGCATTGATTGCGCGTAATATCTCTTCCATTGAACGTTGCGCGGTGAGCCAGGGCATCAGCCTTACCAGAACCGACAACGCCGCATCGGCATCCTCTGGCGGCACGGCGGAATTTTCTATTTTCATATTTTTTCATTCGCAGGTTATAAGACGCGAAACCAGCTCAAATGATGTCATCAGGAAAAAAGAAGAGGCGGCCATCAATTCAGTTAGCGCAACTGCACGCGCAAATATCTTCCTCACGCATGAAAAACGTGATGAAAAGAATATATCGATAAAGATCAAAACCCTGAATCATCATTCACAGGCTAATAAGATTTTCCTCAAAAGCATAATATATGCGACACAAGCTGTAAACGTTGTAGCAATTAGGATGCTAAATATCACTCAAATGTATTAGATGGAAAAATCATTAATTCCTCCGCACACATAAATATATCGGCAATATATTTACGAATGAAACACAACTATCACGATGCAAAAAGCACGCTTTTTGTACTGGCGAATAAATCAACAAATGTGATATAGTTCACATATTCTTGAAACGAAAAACACCGTTTCAATTCGTTGTGTTATTCGCGGATGTTCAGCATTGCCACTCGCGCAACATGCTTGTCCGCCCGGTATTCGGTTCTTTCTGAGGATGGTTTGATGGCTACCTTTACCGCCAGCGTCGTGCTTCTCCGCTGGCAGTTGCTGAGTGCAGTGTTGATGTTTATGGCCAGTACGCTGAACATTCGTTTCCGTCGTGCTGATTATATTGGCCTGGCGGTGATCAGCAGCGGCATGGGCTTAGCGGCGGCATGCTGGTTCGCTACCGGTTTGTTGGGCATTACGGTGATAGATCTCTCCACGACCTGGCACAACCTGCTCGTCGTGATGGAAGAGATTGCGCAAAAAGCGCCACCCGAATGGCCGATGATCGTAACGTGATTGCTTAAAGCGCCTGCGGGCGCTTTTTTATTTATCCTGGTGGTCATTTTTCTCTTCGACGCACTTTCGCACAAATATAAATAACGACTCTGCGCCAGCGGCCGATCTGTACCGCAATTGGCATAACGGATCACCGGCGCGTAAAGAGGCTAACAGCCACGCGCTTTCAAAACGGATCGGGCGGATAAGCCGTCGCCAGCCTGGGGGGTAAGCGAGAATGCACACTCGCCGAACCAATGCGTAAAAACAGATGCCCGCTAAGATTCTGCTTCGCGGGCATCTGCACTTTTACTTCAGCACCATGATTGTTTTATTCAAGGATGCGGCTTTCCCACGGCCGCCAGAGCGGGTGGAATTTCTGTGGCTGATAGTGCGTCGTTTCTCGCTTGCCAAAATAGAACAGCGCATCCATCTCATTTTTTATCACCACCATATTTGAACCGTCCGCATGCCCGCCGACAGTGACCGAACCGTGATAGCCTTTTACCGGCACGCCGGTGTAATTCGCCAGTTTTTGTGCGAAAGAATCAATGCCGCCTTCCGCACCGTGACAGCTTAAGCATCGGATATTCTTAAACCGCACATCGCCAGCCAGTTCCAGCGTATCAAGCGCCACATCGAACGGCGCTTTGATACCACCAGCGACCTGCATGCCGGTGGTGCTTTCGCCGTTTGGGGTAAAAATGCCATGGCCAATGATATTCAGCCGCGGCTCCCCCTTATAGCTATCGGTGAAAAACATATACATATTCGGGTCATTTAACGGGCCGTCGCGACGCACAATATTGATGTCGCCGGATAAGGTCACCGCCCCCATTTCTTTTTCACCCACATCCGCGCCAACTTTAGAAATTTCAGCGAATTGTTGGATGCTGAGTTTTGACGACGCCATGGGATCGGAAAAATTTTTTCCTCCCGCTTGCGGTAATGACACCTGTAATAGGTCTGGCCCGGAGGCTTCGGGTATGGCGTGACTTAACGGCTTACTGCCAGAAACATTCGCTTCCGTTGCTGGTTTTAATGGTCTTGCCATCGCCATCTTCGGTTCCGCAACAACGGGGTTGATCTCACCACGTAACTCTTTAGAGGCACCGGAAGGTCTTTCAGTCAACCGCGCGGCGCCCGCACCGGAAAGTGACCGCAAGCCACCAGGGTATTCCGGCAGCGGGCCACCCAACACCGCGCCCAGAAAAACCTCCTGCAAACTTTCACCCAACGTGGGCAACGGAGTTTTTCCTTCGTCTTTCGGTATCCGGGAAGCGTCCGGTTTTTTGTCACCGGTCCGCCACGAATAATGCCGCTGTTGAAAATCCTCAAAAGATTCCCTGGAAGGGGCATAGGCTGGTTCCTGCTGAACTGCTCTTTGCGTTTTGTCTTCGTAGGGTGAAATATCATAAGGTTTAAATACATCAATCGCTGCCGGGCCTTTGATATCCATACGTTTTCCTCCGACTGTTGCCGTCTTGTTTTGGCTGCTTGCGTTGCGCCACAGCTCTCTATTAAGTGGCCCGGCACGCGCCTTTTCGTGACGTCGTCAGATAATTATTTCCCCAGTTTCGACAGCATTTCCGGGCGCATAAATTTATGAATAACCATCATAAACAACACCGACGGCACCAGCAGGATCAACGCGGTAATGGATGACACCTGGTAGTTGCCCGACATACTGGCGGTATAGAGCAAAATGGGCAGCGTGGTGATATCCGGCGCGCCAACAAAAAAGGTGGCGGTAAATTCATCCAGCGATTCCAGGAACACAAAAATGCTGGCGGCAATCAGCCCAGGTGCGGCCTGCGGCAAAATAATATGGAAAAACGTGTAAACCGGCCCGGCGCCCAGGTTGCACGAGGCGCGCGCCAGCAGCGGATCGAGTGAAGAGAACGCCGCCACGCTTATCCAGATCGAATACATCAAGCCGTGAACGCTGTGTACCAGCACCACGCCCGCCACCGTACCGTTAAGCCCCCATTGATAAAATAGCCGCGCCACGTTCATATACACCGTCAGGTTGGGAAACGCCTGCGGGATGAGAAACAGCAGCATAAAGAAGGCGCGACACGGCATAGATCGATGCGACAGCGCGTAACCTGCCGGAATAGAAATCAACAGGCAAACCAGCACCGACAGCACGGCGATCAGCACGCTAATGGAGAGCGATCCTGATACATCGCTGTAGGGGCTAAACACCTGGCTCCAGTACTTTAATCCCCACTGGCTCGGCAAGGTGTGCGGGAAAAACCAGCTTTCTGCCACCGTCCAGATAAGCAGGTTCAACAGCGGGCCAAACAGCGCCAGCACCAGAAAAGTGAGCAACAGAGTTTGCAGCAGAAAACTGCCGCGGAGTTTTTGTCGAAACGTGGTCATCACTGCGCTCCTTTCGCATGCAGGCTGTGGCGTAAATAGAACCAGGAGAGCGCCGCGCAAATCAGATAGGAGATCACCCCCATCGCATTTGCCACCGGGTAATCGCCGTAAGAGTTGACGCGAAACGCCATATCGACCGTCATCATGGTTGGCGTGCCGGTGCCAATCATCAGCGGCACGGAAAGTACCGACATCATCGTCACCGTGGAGAGCACCATCGCCACACCAATCGTCGGCAGCACCTGCGGCAAAATGATGTCGAACAGGATGCGTAAACGCGACGCACCGAGGTTTTTCGCCGCCAGAGTATGCGACGGATCCACCGCCGACATCGCGCCGCAAATCAGTAACGTCGAGAACGCCATCTGCTTCCAGACAAAAGTAATAATGATCCCGCTCCAGCCCAATAGCGAAGTGGTATCCATCGGCGTTAACAGCCCGCCCGCCACCAGCACATTGTTCATCAGGCCGTTTTTGGCAAGGAAGGTGCGCATCATCTGTGCGGTAACAATAAAGGGAATAAACAGCGGCAGGCGGTATAAAAATGCCAGCGTCTTAACGATGCCGCGAAACGGCGACAGCACAATAATGGCGGAAATAGTTATCGACAGCAGCGCCAGTATTGCCAGTGAAACCAGCACGATAAGCACGGTAAAGAGAATATCGTTCGAATAGAGCGCAAAGACTTTATCAAAGTGCGCCAGCGTGAATGTCTGCGTATCACTGGTGAACGCCGAGATCAGCGAAAAGCCCAGCGGCCAGAGGAAAAAGACGGCTATCAGCAGCGTCGCCGGGCCAACCAGTAAGAAGTATTTAAAGGCGTGTCGCATGGTGAACCTGAATAATCACAGCAAAAAAATGCCCGGGCGAAATGCCCAGGCATATCCGTCAATCAGTTAGAAACCTGGCTCTCGTAGCCCTCTTTGATATCGTCAAAGTACGGCGTGATCGGGAAACTTTTGCCATATTTGGCTAAATCATCCGGCGAAATTTCCGCAAACAGTTTCTGCCAGGTCGCGGCGTCCAGCTTCTCTTTCACGTACTTCGCATCAATACCCGGATACCAGTTGAACTGCTTCACAATGCCCTGCGCCTGCACGTCCGGGCTGGTCGCCAGCGCAATAAACTCCTGCGCCAGTTTGGCCTGCGCGGCGTGTGCCGGAACGACGTAATACATCGGCTGGCCCGGCATCCCCGGGGAGATTAACGCCAGTTTGATCGACGGCGGCACTTTGCCCTGATCTTTCCAGCTATAGAACATATCGACCCACACCGGCCCCATAGTGATTTCGCCCCGACTGAGCATATCCAGCGTCCCGGCGTTACCCGGCGTGAAGGTGACGTTTTTATTGAATTCTTTCAGTCTGGCGAACGCCTGGCTCCAGGTTTTTTCTACGCTTTTGTCATACGGCAGCGCGGAAAGACGGGCCGCATCGGTGCCATAAGCGTAAATCCAGCCGACCACGAAGCTGACGCCGGACATGCCGTTTTTAATGCCGTTATAGCCAAAGGCTTTCGGGTTTTTCTGCGACCACTGCACCAGCTCGTCGTAAGATTTCGGCGGGGTTTTAATCAGATCGCTGTTATACGCAATGGCGGTCTGGCTTAAAAACATCGGCATTACATAGCCATCAACGTTAACGCCCAGCGCGTTTTTAGCGTTCTCCGCCGTCACCATTGAACCGGTATTGATGGACGAGCGGTATTTCTCCAGCAGCCTTTTCTCCACCAGCTGACCACCCGCCGCCTGGTGCACAACCGCGACGTCGATATCCCAGTTTTTCGCGCCGCTCTGCTGTTGCGCCGTCAGTTTTTCAACAATCTTGTTCGAGCCCGCATCGCCCGGCCCGGTGCCGACCACCTGCACTTTCACGCCCGGATGCGCGGCTTCAAACTTTGGCCCCAGCCAGGTTTTAACGTAATCGACCATATTTTGATCGCCCGCCGTCGCCACATTGAGAACCGTTTCGGCGCTGGCGGTGTGAACTGCACCCAAACAGAGTGCGGCGATGACAGCAAGTTTCGGTTTTACTGACATGATAATCCCCAGGAAAAGTGTGTGTTGGTTGGCTTAAGAAGTTGCAAAAACATGCAGCGCCGTTTCCGGCACATGCAAAATTACAGGCGTTCGGGCAGGCCAGAACTGTGTGGAATCGGCGAGAAAAACCTGCCCATCGCAGCGCACGCTGTGGCGATACTGATGGCCGAGAAACGCGCTCTCTTCCACCACGCCATTCAGCACCAGGCCTGATTGCTCCACCTGCGTTAACGGGCGGTGCATGTTGACGTCCGAACTGCGGAAATAGAGCGTTTCCCCGCCCGCATCAGCCCGCGTCATGCAGTTATCCGCGCCCATAAAATCCGCGACAAACGGCGTGGCCGGGCGGTGATAAATATCTTCCGGCGTCCCCATTTGTTCGATGCGCCCGTTATTCAGCACCGCAATTCTGTCGGCCATCACCAGCGCCTCTTGCTGATCGTGCGTGACGATTAACGAGGTAAATCCGAGCTTTTTCTGTAGCGCTTTGATCTCATGGCGCACGTTGAGGCGCACTTTGGCATCCAGGTTCGACAGCGGCTCATCAAGCACCAGCACATCCGGCTCAATGGCTAATGCGCGCGCCAGTGCCACGCGCTGACGCTGGCCGCCGGAAAGCGCTGTCACTTTTATATCCGCATAATTTTCAAGGTTGACGATTTTTAATAATTCCTGCACGCGTTGCGCAATCGCCTCTTTTTTAACGCGCCGGACTTTTAAGCCATAACCAATATTTTGCGCGACGGTAAAATGCGGCCATAAGGCGTAACTCTGAAACACCATGGTAATATTTCGCTGCTCCGGCGTGCTGTAAGTAATATCTCTACCGTTAACGGAAATACCACCAGAACGCACCGGAATAAAACCGCATAACGCGTTGAGTAACGTGGTTTTTCCGCAGCCAGATGGCCCAAGCAGCGCAATCATTTCGCCCTTTTCCACAGCGAGATAAATATCGTAAAGAACGATATTTTCGCCATAGCCAATTTTCAGTTTTTCAATCTGTAAATAACTCACGGGCGTTCCTTTCTTCAACTTTTCTTTCACCGATGAACACGTGTTCATTTATTTGTAAAAAAAATGCAACTTTGCACCGACATTATGTGAGCCTACTTTGTCGTCTATTTGTGACAGTTTGATTAAGTGCGCAATAATTTTGGTGGGGCGAAATGAAAATAGATGTTCTGGGCTGCGGTAGCGCCTTCTCGTTGCAGCAAAACACCTCGGCAATCCGCGTTATCGATAACGAAAACCGCCAGTTGCTGATCGATTGTGGCCCGACAATCCCGCGCGCGTTGTGGCAGCGCGGCGGCGACGTAAACGACATCGACGCCATTTACTTCACCCACGTTCACCCGGATCACTGCACCGGGCTTACCGCATTGCTGAATTACTGGAAAAGTTTTCAGCGCCGTAAGCCGCTGATCATCTGGTCGCAGCGCGAGCAGCGCCCGGTGCTGATAAAACTGGCAAGCCTCGCTAACTGGCCGGCAAACAATCTCTGTTTCGACATTGACTGGCGCGACAGCGAAGCCGAATGGCAGTGGCAAGGCTGGCGCATGCGCACCGCGTTTACGCACCATGAACTGCCTAATCTCGCCCTGCGAATCGAAGCAGACGGCCACACCCTTTTCTACAGCGGCGACGGACGCCCAACGCCGGAAAGCATCGCGCTGATGCACAACGCCTCACTGGCGTTTCAGGAGTGCGCTTCAGCGACGGCGCTGCTCAATGACGCCTCGCACGGTGACTTTCCCGGCTGCCTGGCGCTGTTCGAACAATTGCGCTTACCACGCCTGGGTTTGTACCACTGCAACGACGCCGCCTTGCCCGCGATTGAGCAGGCGTGCACGCCCTATCCGGGTTTGTTTCTCAGCCACGATGGTTTCGCCACCGATCTCAGCCGCCGCGCGGAGGAGAAAGTGTGAGCCAGACGTTACGCAAACAAGCAGTAACCGCCGAAGACGTGGCGAAGCGCGCGGGCGTGTCCCGCGCCGCGGTGTCGCGTGCGCTCAGCAGCAACGGCAGTATTTCGCCTGCCACCAAAGAGAAAGTGCTGCGCGCCGCGCAGGAGCTTGGCTATCAGGTCAATTTCCTCGCCCAGGGGCTGAACCGCCAGCGCAGTCACTTGATTGGCGTGATTGTCGCGCGCATTGGCGACCCGTTTCGCAGCAGCCTGCTGGAAGGTTTGCTGCATGAAATTCAGCGCCGGGGTTACCAGGCGCTGGTCACGGAGATCACTGGCGAGCAGGATTTGGTCACTACACTGCGCCGTTTTACCCAGTTTCGCGTCTCGGGTGTGATTGTCACCTCCGGCCAACCGCCAGAAGCGATTGTTAACGAGTGCGTCAGCCAGCGCATTCCGGTGGTCGGCATCAACCGCCACCCGGATATTCCATTGGTCGATTTCGTCTGTTCCGACAACGTTTCCGGCGCGCGCCAGGCCGCTGAGCAGCTTTATCACGCCGGTTGTCGCCGTTTTGGCTGGCTCAACAATTGCGGATCGACCTGGGCGGGTATTCAGCGCGGCGAAGCCTTTTTCCAGGCGTTGCAGCAACTCGGCGTCGATACTCAGCAGCAGGTACGTTGGTTTGACGCCCGCGAAGAGGGTTACGACGGTGGTTTTCAGGCCGCGCAGGAGAGCGATGCGGATCTGCCGGAGGGCATATTTTGCGCCAACGCGCAGCTGGCCTGCGGTTTTCTTGACGGCATGCGCCAGCGCGGCAAATCCGCACCGGCCGATTTTCATCTGATAGGTTTTGATAACACGCCGCAGAGCGGCCAGTTCAGCTACCAGTTAACCACGCTGCATCAGGATGTGGCAGAGATCGCGAACCGGGCGCTGACGCGTCTGCTGGAGCGGGCGAAAAATCCTTTACAGCCTTCCCGCGTTGAGTGGGTTAAGGTGAAACTGATCCACCGACAAACATCGCCACAGATTGGCTAAGAGTCCAGATATGACAGAAGAGTTTACCCAGGCGCTGTGCGCGCTGATTCGTCGTCTCGGTCAGGAGGCGAAACAGCTTCGTGATAACGGGCTGACCATCGAACAAAAAGGCCGCCAGGATTTTGTCTCCCAGGCGGATGTGTATGTCGAAACCGAACTGCGCGCCTGGCTGAAAGCCGAACGCCCGCAGGACGGTCTGCTCGGCGAGGAGCGCGGGCTGGAGCCGGGCAGCGACGGCGTATGGGTTATCGACCCGATTGATGGCACCACTAACTTTATTCTCGGCATGGATTACTGGTGTATTTCCGTCGCTTACGTGCGCGATGATGCCATCAAACTGGGGGTGATTTACGCCCCGGATCGCGACGAGTTTTTCTTCGCCGAAAGCGGCAAAGGCGCGTTTTTAAACGGCAAACGCTTAACCCTGAGCGAGCCGGACGCCGACGCGGTTGTGCTTGGCATTGGCCGCTCCAGCCGCAGGCCGCCGCGCGAATATACGCAAACCATCGAAACCTTGTTTGAATACGGCGTGGAACATCGTCGTTTTGGTGCGGGCGCGTTAATGCTGGCGCACGTAGCCGCAGGCCAGGTGCATGGTTATTTCGAAGCGCACCTGCACAGCTGGGATGCGCTGGCGGGGCTGGTGATTATTAAAGAAGCGGGCGGCATGCATAACGATTTTCTTGCCAACAACGGACTGACGCAGGGCAACAACGCCTGGGCGGCAACGCCACAAGTGTGGCAGCGTCTGCAACCCGTTTTGCTGCCAAACGGTTAAATCCGGTTTGATACGTCACAATCCGCCTTCGACGAAGGCGGTATTGATGGCGCTTTCAGGGGTGCAGCAATATCGTCAAAAAGCGTGTCTGCCCAGCGAGCTGCCAATCCATGCAATGCAACGCTAAAGCCTGTTGAGAACCACATTCAGTGGACGACTTTTCAGCGAGCAATAAAACGGTTTCCGCGCGACGTTATGTTTCCGGGTATGCGTAGTGAATCGCCAGCCAGATGGTCGGCGGTTCGGCCTGCGTCCAGTTCACCCGATGGCGACATTGCGCGGGAATATTGACGAAATCGCCGACGTTCAACACACGTTCCTCCCGTTCACCTTCCAGTTGTAAACCAGCCGCGCCCTGCACGATCAGCACCCATTCGCTTTGCGCCTGGCAGTACCAGAAATCCGGCGGGCTGGCTTGCCCGGTAGAGATAATGCGCTCAATTTTCACATCCGGGCGCGAGAGCAGATCTTCAAACGTCTCTGCCTCGCCCGCGCTTGCGGGGAAATCACGCAACAGGTTGGTCAGCATCGCTTGCGCTCCATTTGGTCGGTAATCATCACCAGCATGGCAGGCTGCGCCCGTCCATTTTTAAATCCCGCCACGGTGTTGTCCGGTAGACATGCAGTATTGTTCAAACGCCATCAGGTTATCACGCGCTTCCCAATGCGCAGCACGCGCATATTGTTCCCTCAATATGCGCGCGCCGGTTTCAATGATAACGCCAGGCGACACCGTCAGTGTTGATGCGCCCTGTTATTGCACTTCCTTAAATACCACGGTGACAGGTTCGATATAAATGTCATTGATGCTAACAAAATCTACACTAACCTCTGTGCTTCCGGCGACATCGCTTGTCACCCCATAGACGTACGTTCCGTCACCTTTATCCGCAGGGATAATAGTAGATCTAACTATTCCAATGGCGAACGCGACCTGCACCCCCGGGATCGGCCTTCCGTCTTTATCCTTCAATGTAAGCGTAATACCCGATTCGTCCGTGCCATTTGCCAGAACGGTGTCCGGAGACGCAGTCAGCGTTGAGAGTGTTGGGTCAGGTGGGCCTGGAGGGATAGGCACCGGATCGATTCTCACTGGGTAAGGTCTTGTATCAAAAGTAGAACCATTTACCATTGCCGAAATCATAGCTTCTCCAGCAACGGTGCTGGTCATCCTCGAGTCGTACGTCCCGTCATGATTATCTACCGCAATTTCATTGAGCGAAACACCTGACAGGCTACTGCTAAATGTCACATACTGTCCGGTCATCAACTCTCCATCCTCATCTTTCAGTATCAATGTAATAATCGAGATATCTGTACCATTTGCAGAAATACCAAAGGGGTCTGCGGTCAGGTTTGACAACGTAGGACTTGGCGCACTGGGATAAACCGACGCGCTGATTTTCACCGTGACAGGCGTCATCGCAAAATCAACACCGTTCACGATGAGCGTTACCTCAGCGTTTCCGGCGTCAATGCTGCTCATCGTCGCGGAGTAAGTCCCATCATTGTTATCCACTACGCTACTGAGCGTAACGCCCGGCGCATTACAGATGAAATCCACGTACTGCCCGGGTCTGAACACCTCATCCCCATCTTTCAGCGTCAGGGTAATGGTTGAGATGTCCGTACCATTTGCCGTAATGGTGTCTGGCGACGCACTGAAGGTGGATAATGTCGGGCTGAGCTCGCCTAAATTCGATGCATTAACGAGCGTGATGGACGCTGGCGTAACTGCAAAAGCAGAACCATTCACCGTTACGCTAATTTTATTGTTGCCGGAAATATGGCTACTCAGGAGTGCAAAGTAAGTTCCGTTACCATTGTCCACAATCTTACCAATGGTAATGCCGGCACCGAAGAGACTGTTGGTAAAGGCTACGGACTGACCCGACACCAGGTTGCCGCGAATATCTTTCAGTGTGAAGGTGACCATCGCCGTGTCGATTCCATTTGCCAGAATGGTTGGTGGCACCACGGTCAATGTTGATAATGTCGGGCTGAGATGAGCAAGATCTACCGCAAAGGTGGTCGTCGTAGAGCCGGTGACCCCGCCCGCAGATACCGTAACCGTATGCTTACCCGCAACCTGGCTACTAAACGCAACAATGCTTTCCCCCATGAGATTCGTCACATCATAGGCGGAATCTAATATCACACTGTCGTCACTGCTGTATTCCACATATGTTTCCAGCATCGTGTCACCAAACTGATCATGAACGAAGACTTTGGCATAGTTGAAAGCCTTGCCATCGGAGAGCCCATTATCCCTTTCCAGGATAACCTCTATTGATGAAACGACCCGAGGTTGCGCCAGGTAGCGGAAACCTACAACGTAAAACGTGTCATACGGCGCATTGAGAGTATCGTTATAGTAGTATCCTCCCGAGTCCAGCCCCACATTTCGGTGCAACATACGATTATCGAAATCGGTGACCCAGCAGAAATAACCCGGCGTAACGCCGGTTCCAGGATTGCGGGACAGATCGCCCCATTCCGACCACAGATACAACCCAGATTTGCGGCGTCTAGCCGCAGAATCAGGATATGAGATATCGGACACCGCGGGCATCTGTAATCCATTTTCTTCACACCAGCCAACGGCGCTCTCCCAGTCGGTTTTCAGCATCCCGGCGGTGATAAACCATTTTTTCAACGTGAAAGTATGGGTGTACATCGGCGTTCCCGCATCGATGGGGATTGCCCAAATCGTGGCGGTATTATTCGTGGTATCAGGCGTACCGATAAACTCCACATTACCGTTACTGTCGACACTCATCCAGGGCTGATCGGATCCCCACTGATAAAGACTGTTATTCGATTCGGAGCCTTCAAACAGCACCTGGAATTGCGCACCAAGAATGCCCGTATTTGGGAAACCGTTGGCAGGCCGGAAGAACGGATAATCGTTAGGGTTGAAAATCGTGGTATTTGGCATTGCATGTCTGAGCGGCGTCATATTTACCACAAAGGCAATGCCATCCATGACATTGCCATTCGCGCTCACCGTCAGGGTGGTTACGCTGATAACATTACTGGTGAGTTGACAGGTGTAAGAACCGTCACCGTTATCAACCACCTCCGTCAGGGTAACGTCTGCTACGCTGCTAAAAATGGACACACTCTGGCCGGCAGCCAGATTGCCGTAGGAATCCTTCAGAATGAAGGTGATTGTGGCAGCATCGGTACCAATCGCCTGAATACTTCTCGGCGTAGCCGTCAATGTCGATAACGTCGGGCTTAAATGCTCAATATCGACAACAAAGTTGGCTGTCAACGAGCGGCTAATTTTGCCCACAGTGACAGTAATCGTATGTACGCCCGCAACCGTGCTGCTAAAACTCATAATGCTTTCGCCAACGAGATTCGTCACATCAGATGCAGACTCGAATATCACACTATCGTCGCTGCTGTATTCCATAATCTGATCCCGCATCAGACTACCGAACTGATCATAAATGAAGGCTTTGGTGTAGTTGGTCTTCAGACCATCTGCCACCGCATTATCTCTTTCAAGAGTAAACGTCATTAACGCAGGGGCCCGTTCCTCTTCCAACAGAAGTTTACCCACCACATGGTGCGTTTCATACGGTGCACCATCGCTGAGATCCAGAGAGTTTGCACCCGAATCGAGAGCCACATTCTGGTGCATTCCGCGGCTATCTAAATCTGTGACCCAGCAGAAATAATAAGAGGTAATACCGGTTCGAGGATTGCGGGACAGATCGCCCCATTCCGACCACAGGTACGGCCCCGCATGACGTGCCCTTTCCGACACGTTAGGAAAATCAATATCCGTAGTTGCCGGCATCGATAACCTACGCTCCCGGCACCAGATAACGGCACCGTCATAGTTCGTCTTTTGCGATCCTGCGGTGACAAACCATTTTTTCATGGTGAAGGTGTAGGCATACATCGGCGTTCCTGTATCGATGGGGATTGCCCAAATCGTGGCGGTATTATTCGTGGTATCAGGTGTACCGGTAAACTCCACATTGCCGTTACTGTCGACACTCATCCAGGGCTGATCGGATCCCCATTGATAGAGACTGTTATTCGATGCGGAACCGTCAAACAGCACCTGGAATTGCGCACCAAGAATACCTGTATTTGGGAAACCGTCTGAAGGCTGGAAGAAAGGATAATCGTTAGGATTGAAAATCGTGTTATCTGGCATCGCCTGTCTTTGCGGCGTCATATACACCTCAAAGGTGATGCCATCCATAACATTGCCATTCACGCTCACCGTCAGGATGGTTGTGCCGACAACATTGCTGGTGAGCTGACTGGTGTAAGAACCGTCACCGTGATCAACCACCTCCGACAGGGTGACGCCTGCTACGCTGCTAAGAATGGACACACTCTGACCGGCAGCCAAGTTACCGTGGATATCCTTCAGGATGAAGGTAACGGTTGTAGCATCCGTGCCAATCGCCTGGATATTTTTTGGCACTGCTGCCAATGTTGATAATGTTGGGCTCAAATGCGCAGCATCGGCCGTGAAAATTACCGTCACCGTACTGCTTCGCCCGCTGCAAGATACGGTCAATGTATGCGGTCCTGCTACCACACTCTTTAAAACAGCCGTAATGCTGCCATCGGCGTCGGTGTTTCCGCCAGCTTGTTCAAGCGTCACATCGCTATCAGCGCTAAATGTCACGAGTTGATCGCCCATCGGGACACCATACTGATCATAAACAGTGGCGTTGACACTGTCAGATGAGGAACCATCAGCTGCTGCACTGTTAGTGACAGCAGCTAGCGCAATCGACCAGACAAGCCTGACCGTCGACAAATCGTTTTCGTCTTCACTGACCACAAACCACGGGGTATACAGTGACCTGCGCAAATATCCTTTTGCCGTTAAGACCTGAATATCACGCCCGATAGGATCGTAAAAATGGGTGTCGGCATACAAATCTTCACGCGCACTGTCATCCACCACCCACTGCCAGCTATTCAGAAAATAGGGTTGATACGCGCGAATCGCCTGCCCTTTATTGTCATATTCCGTACGCCCGCTTACTGCCCAACGCGTTGTCGTCTGCACTTCATCGGTAATAAGTGTGCCATCATCCGCACGTTGCCAGGCCTCCCCCGCTTCGAAACGCACCGCAGTTTGTAGCTGCCGCCCAAAACCATCACAAAAAAGCACCGACTGACGGATCTGCTGCTCATCACTGTCGTCATAGCGATCGGTAGTCAGCGTCACCACATGCGGTGGTATTCCCGCACCATTTTGCCAACTGTCGGTAACATAAACCTGGCACTGGGCCACGGGTAACGGCGCCGTCAGCGCCAGAGCCTCTTCTGCATCAGCAGGCTGGTTGAATGCTGTATTACTATACCCAACAGCTTTCCCGTTCTCGGTACCGCTGAAACGTTGGCTGGTCACTCGCCCCAAAGCATCAAGCGTTACCTGCTGAATATTGTTGTTTACATCGATAATTTTGACTGGCGTTAAGAACCGCCAGTCATATTCCGCCTGGGTGGTTAGTCCTGCGGCATCGATGACTTTCGTTACCACGCAGTCGTACACGTCGCGAATCAGAATTATCGATCCCGTTAATTCCGAATCTCGCACCATCTGCGGTAGCCAAAAATGTTCCGCTGCACCAAACACGGTGATATCCCGCTTCGCAACCCAGCAAGGACCATAATTTGAATACCAGTAATATCCCGCTTGTTGCAGGGTATCGTCGGTCAGATCTTCTTTCAGCTCTGCAACCGTATCGGCGTCCAACACCGCTGTTTGAGTCAACCCTACACGCGGAGGAAATGCCGGAGCACTTGCGGTGGCATTATCACTGCTGTCCAGATACCACAGCTCCTGCATACCTGCGAACGCCTGACTGGCAGGGGTTCCGAGTGGTTCCCCGGAAAGGCTAAATTTTTCCAGGGTGAGCCCTGCGTCCGGCGAAGAGGAATAGAGGTAGACATAGCGCCGAACCATGTCAGCAAGCCCCTGCATCCAGATGCCTGAAGCCATATCTTCTATACCGTACCAGGTATTAATCTGGCATGTCACAACCAGTTGCTGTTGTTGATCATCGTAGCTGGAAGCAAACAGCGTATCTGGCAGCGTATCCGGATACGGGCTGGTGTCTGGTTGCTTGCGACGAGGGTAATTCACAGTCGCTGCATACAACGGTTGACCATACTGATCGCTTGATAGCAGGATCTGCTGGCTACATAGCGGATCATTGCTCACTCGTTCATACACATAGGTACGCGTTTCTGCGATAACAGACCAGATAATCGGATAGCTATTCTCAGCCGCGGCCGCCACCAGACGAACTTGAGGTCGGGTTTCGCTAACTTGATACGGCACGGTTTGCTGGTCGCTACTGTCTTGACCGTACAGTTCACTGCGCAGCAATATGCCTTTGGTGCCACGACGTAGCCAGAAGACCTCACTATCGTCCGGAATATAAGCCTTTTCCTTATCCCCACTACCCGAGGTGAAGCGGGGAGAGAAACGTGCAAACGCCGCGCTATCACCGGCCCACCAGTTCGCCGCCAGTTGATCATCCACTACAGGTAATCCAGTGGAAAACCAGCGACGCGAAACCGATGGCTGGCTAATTTCTGTGGTTGTTCCCGCACTTTCCTGAATATCTGTATCCTGGAGTTCGACAAATCCAAAGCCACGAAACTCGCGTTCTTGTCCATCCCAGGCACCATAACGGTAACGGGCAGTACTAACCAGACGATTACCGGTGATTTCGTCAGTGATATCCGTGCGCGATAATAAATGAAGCGCGAAGGGCAAATAGCTGGCCGGAACCGGAGCACCTGCCGTTGCGGCATCTTGCTTTTCATCCAGCCAGAACTGCGCCGAACTGCGGTAGGTAAAGTCGTGTCGTTGCCCCATATTGTTGCGCATTTGGTTCAACAACCACGGTTTGATACCCGATAAATGGCAGACATAGTGGCGGGGTTCTGGGTGCGGCACGGTCAGCATCAGACTGGCAATGCCCAACCCCTGAATGTCCGCAACCTGTAGATCACAGGTATTGTCATAACGGACGCCATCCGGCAGGAGAACTTCAAAAGGCGCAGAGAAACTGTTCCCGCTTTGATTGATATATACCAGGATTTTTTTACTCAGCGCATATATCACATCCGTTGTGCCTGAAGCAGGGCATTTTCATTCACCGTGCTGGAACGGGTGGTGTTGATTTTTTTTAAGATCGTAGAGATATCGTAATAAGAATCGTACATAAGGTATCCCTCAACTTTTTAAATAGGGAAGGCTGGTTAGATACAGATGAAAATTTACGTTGCGAGAAGCCACGCCATCATTAATTAATGCTGGCGGATATAAGCCCAGATAAAGACATGCTGTTTTCAGCTTACCGGGATATGCATTCAGGCGCTTCGAATGCGCTTACAATGAATTACCGTTAAATAGCCTCGTAATAAAGCGGATAGAAAATACGCCGCCAGAGGAAGATGAAATACAGCGTAGGATATCCTTGCGCATCACTCCAGCGACGATACACACGAGTCAAAACGCGGAAAAAAAGTGATAAACGAGAGCATTTCAAGAGGATAAAAATGCGAAAGGATAAAAAAATGATGGCCCTTCAGAGTTTTATTCTGTCTTTTTTAAATAAAAAAACCGCCATAAACCGGATGTGAATTTCAAAGGCATATAAATACCTAGGATTATTCATGAAAACATTAAAAACACAAATAGGATAATTCATGAAAAATAAAAAACATCCAGGATTCTTCATGATCATTTAGTGCGTAAATATATTTTCACGTAAAGTGATATTGAGCAAGAATATATCCTACTCAATAAAAGAGGTTATCTAGCGAGGCGCTGATTGCTCTCATCTTTGCTGTGCGAGCAGCTCTTTTTCATCGGGTAGAAACTCACCCGTTGCAACGTCTTAGAATTCAAAAATTACTCCATGTCACCATCGACTAAGTTGCAGTATTTTATGGTTTTTAGCGCAACCATAGCCGGAACACATTCAATGGAATTTACATCAGCAAGGAATAATTCTTCGATACTGCGATTCTTCTCAAGGACAGCAAAACCCCGCAACGCTTTGTATTTTTCCAGATAGCGCGCGGAAAGATTATCTAGCTTATGGACTTCAGAAATAGCTTTTAATTTAGGGTGATAAACCAGACATAGCGACGACAGCGCCAGAGCGGCGATAATTCCCGCCTGGCTGGTTACTTTCGTTCTGCTGATCCGCAACGCTTTCAGCTTATTAAATTCATTAAAATCATTACGGCCTTTTAAATAGGGCATAGTGAGTTTTTTTAACTTCGCCATACTATAAAGTGGTGAAAGAGCGATGCTTTTTTATTTCACATCATCAGTAATATAAAACGAGACAATTGTGTCGTTATTGATCAATGGCGAGAAATCTGGCTTTTACGGGATTGATCAATTTTATTTGATCAAACTTTTTGCTTTCAGCGTATAAAATCCCTTTAGCCAGTAAAGTAAAAGGAACGTCCAGCACATGACTATTTTCGTCATAGACAATATCTTTCATACATTATATTTAGCAACGAGACACAGAGGTTAATATTTAAGACACGCCTGGTGAGATAAGTGTATTAAAAAGAAGTGAAGCGCAAAGTCCTCACTTCTTTAGGGATCAATGTTGTGCCAGATATTGCTGTACCAGCTCGTTACCGGCAACACCCATCACATTGAATTGCTTGTATTCGCTCTTATCAAGCACTCTGACGTACTCATCGCCATTGTACAAATGCCCGGCACTGTGGAATATTTTCAGCTCGTTTTTCCAGTCCGTCAGCGGGATATTACCGATGATTTCCCACTCACCACTTTTGAGGCTATCAACCGCCGCAAAGATCACATTGGTCATGCCCCTTGAGTTTTTAAACTTCAAAAACTCATCGTGTTGCGGAATGCTTTTATCGGCCTGAATGCTCAGCACACCAAATGCGAAAGCCTTTTTAAAACGTCCTTTCAAAGCACAGACGATCTGACACACGGCAAACCGACCATCGGCAGTTGGGATCAGAAAGATATCACCTTCCTGGTATTTTTGACTCATATGCTACCCCTTATGACAGACAGCGCGTCTTGTAAGATTTCTTTACCCCATGCTGAGCTATCGCCAGCGATTTTATAGGTGGGTGCGTTTTTATTTCCGGGGCGGTAAGACCGGATATCATTCAGTAAATTCGTTAATGGATTCATCGATTTAGCGCCACCATGCATACCAATAAGTTTTTCTTCCAGATATTTAGCTTCAGCTTTGGTTAAGTTGTTGTCAAAAATGATCAGCTGTTCCAGATGCGATTTACCCGGCGTTTTTGCATGGGCGTTTAAACGGGTTGGCGCATCACCGCGCCCAACGTAACGGATTTTGCCATTCTCGTGCAGAATATATAACCCTTGCCCTTTGGCGCGGTTGTATTTCTTCTTCGAGCCACCTGGCGCGCGCGTAGACGGCAGTCCCAGGCAGCGCTGCAAGCCGAGCGGATCGCTCCATGCCAGCGGATTTGGCGCATATTGATACACGCTAACCCCCGCCACCATACCCACGGGATCCTGGCTGATATAAGCCGCAATATTCGGGTCGTAATAGCGGTAGCGGTTGTAGTGCAGCCCGGTTTCCGCGTCGTAATACTGCCCCTGAAAACGCAGCGGGTTGTCAATGCAGCTGGCGTAAACCTCTCCTTTCTCGCCCCAGATGCCGCTTTTCTCCGACCAGACAATCTCCCCTTGTGGCGAGGTCAATCTGACCGGCGCACCGTTGGGATCGCAGTGATAATGCCAGCTCTGCTTTTCTCCCTCTTCTTGCGTCAGTAACGCCAGCGGCCAGAAGCTGTCCGGGTAGTAGACATATTCCCGCATCTCATTAAAGAGTTTGGCCTGCGCTTTTTGCCGTTTTAACCTGCCGCCGGTATCGAAAATACTCAGCGCGGCCAGCGGTTCCTGCAGCCTGGTGACCGTTTCACCCGCCAGCACATCATCCTGCCAGTAGAACCAGCGTGTTTCGCTCGCCGTCTGCTTGAATACCCGTCGGCCCAGGCCGTCATAGCCATAACGCACCAGGCTGTCGCCTTTACGCACGGCGATCAGCTGGCGGTTGTCATCCCAGACAAAATCCTCTTTTTCGCCTTCGCCCTGACTATCCCGGCGCTGGCGTAGCTCACCGGCGCGGTCAAACACATAGCGCACGCCGTGGTGAATGCCTTCGCGAAACCAACCACCCGCGCTGTCATTCACCTCACGCGTTTGCGTCTGCAACTGATTACCGGCGGCATCCTGCACAAATTGACGTAGCGCACCATCGGGTGCCGTGTGCGCCGTCAACCGTCCCACCGGATCGTAACTGTAGCGATCGCTGCCCCACAGGCTATCTTCCCGTAACGTCAGATTCCCGGCGCGATCGTAAGCGAACCCGCAGGCGAACAGCGGTAAATCCTGTTGCAGCACCTGCTGGTTACTGAGTCGCCCCAGTCTGTCGAAACTAAAGGTACGCAGGACATCGGCGGAGAGCTGTTCGCTCACACATCGCCCGGCCTCGTCGTAGGTGAACAGAATGGGTGCATCGTCGTTAAGCTGTATCTGGCTGAGCCGTTCATGCTCATCGAGGTGATAACGCACCTGGTGACCACTGTCGCTTTCGCGTTTGATCAACACACCGCGTTCGTTGTAACCGTAGCGCAGTTGAAAACCATCCTGATCTTCAAGCAAGACACGTCCGGCATCGTCATAGCGCCAGCTCAACCGCCGCCACGGGTTTTCACACAGCACCATCCGTCCGCAGGGATCGTAGTGGTATTTAACCTGTAATGTGTCGCCGCTGCGCCGCTCCGTCAGCCGTCCCCTTTTGTCATAGCCGTAGCGCACTTCGCGACCCAGCGGATCCTCGCGACTTATCAACCGGCTGGCCTTATCCCAGCCGTAACGCGTCACCTGCCCCCAATAATCATGCTCTTCCGTCACCCGTCCGAGCGCATCGCGCGTCAGTTGCCAGCGTTGGCCATTTTGATTGACCACCGTCACCAGACGATCTTCCGCATCATAGAGGAAGCTCAGCGTCGCGCCGTCCGGGGTTTCGCAGGCCGTCAGCATGCCGCTGCCGTTATAGCGAAGCTGCGTAGTTCGCCCCTGCTCATCGGTGTAACTTACCGGGTCATCTTCTCGATCGTAGACAACACGTATTTCCCCGCCAGCCGGATCGGTGGTCGCCACCAGCCGGTCTTTTCTGTCCCAGTGAAAACGGGTTACCCCCCCGCTTTCGTCAATACGTTCCAGCAGCGTTCCACGTACCGAGTGGCGAAGCTGGAGCGCACCCGCGCCAGCCTGTTCAATCCGCTGCGGAAAGCCATAACGATCATACTGGTAGCGCGTGGGCGAAACACCGGGCACATGCGCCGCGCAAAGCTGCCCAAACGCGTCGTACTCATAACTCGTGGCGACACCGGTGGGATCGATTTCGCGGGTAAGATTACCGGCCTCGCTGTATTCCGAGCGCCAGACCGCGCCTTTCTCATCAGTAAGCGCCAGTAATTGCCCTTCATCGTCATAAACCGCCTGAATCACGCAACCATCGGGCATCTGTTCGGCGGTCATGCGCCCTTGTTCGTCATACTCCCAGCGATGGGTCGCGCCATCCGGTTCTGTCACTTCAACCGTGCGGCCAAAATCGTCATAGCGGAACACGGTGTTACCGCCCAACGGATCGATTTCCGAGACGGGCAGGCCATTTTCGTCAAAGGAGATACGCGAAACAGCTCCCTGCGAGTCGGTGACTTCCACTTCGTTGAGCAGCGCGTGATACGCAAAGTGGTAATCCCAAACCCCGCCGTCGCCCCAGGCGTGGATAACCTGCCAGGCCTCGTTGTACTGGTAGTGAAACCCTTGTCCGTTGCGATCAACATGGCTGACCATACGGCGCTGTTGATACGCAAAACGACGCGGATGCGATAGCGCATCGATCTCCGCACTCAACTGGCCGTGGGTGTCATATTCGTAGCGGGTAAGCGGCGTGACCTCGCCGTCCAGCGCATTATGCAGACGCAGAGTATGCAGACGGTTTCGCTCCTGCGTGACGAGGATGTCGCGCCCGGTCATCCCGGCATGGGTGAACTCGCGAATTTTCCGTAACTCGCCCTCTTCCCGCTCAAATCGCCAACCGTTGCCGCTACGATCGACAATATCGCGAACCGGCAGCGCGCCTTGCTTACCGCTAAAGTGAAAGAGCGGGCCACTTTCCTGATCCACTACCCACAACACCTCGCCATCACGGATTTCTCGCCACAGACGGCTGCCCTCAGGCAAACCGTTAATGGCATGTTCGCGCCCGTCGTTCTGCGGTAGCGCGGCAAACAGCGTCATCCCTTCCGGCTGCGCCAGCATCGCGACGCCCTCTTCCGCCAGCACATCGAGGCGAATATCTGCCGGGGTTGACCAGCCAAAGCCGCACAGTCCTTCGACCTCAATATCCGCCGAAGAATAGCTCCGCGACCACGCCAGCGGCAGACGGCCCGCTAACAGGAAATCCTGTTGTTCCAGGCTGACGCTGCCGTCGCGAATGTCTACCGGTTCAGCGCGCAGCACCCGGCACTTGAGAAAGCCGGAGTCCATATTACGAAACAGCTTCTGGCGCAGCTTGCGAAAGCGGCGCATAAACAGCCGCCACTTTGGCGTTTTCTTCAGTTTTTTGAAGCCCTTGCCCAGCCCGCTTAACCCGGCGCGCATCAGCAGCGCCATCAGGTTGATGGTCGGCGGGCCGCCAACCACCACGTTATTGGGAATGGCGAGGTTAAAGGTTAGGGGGAGCGTGAGAGAGAGCGGTTTTGGCTTGGTGGCGCGCTTGAGGCGAAACGGCGGCACGAGGCCAATAATGTTGCAGCTCAACACCGGCATGCCAATGCGCGAGAACGGCTCGCCATCCACCGAGACGGTTTTGCTGCCCATAAACAGCTCGTCTTCAATCTGTGGACCGCCCGGCGCGCGCAGCGGCGGCACCCACACGCCACCGACCGGAATATGCACCGCGATGCCGCCCGTTCCTGCACTTGCGCGCTTGATGCTGTTGACATGCACCGTGGTGCCAATCAGCGGCAGGTAATCGAAGACGTCAAAAACAATGCCGATATGCGGCGTTGGCAACGGCCACGGGTAGGTATGAATATCCAGCCCGAGCTGCGGATCGAAGTGCGCGCCGGAGTGCATAAGTCTGGCCTCAGAACATGGCGCGCAGTAACGCGCGCAAGAACGTTCGAACCTCTGTCGCCAGCTCGCTATCAGAAAGACTTAAAAACAGCAGTGTGAGCAGCGTGACGACAACAATAATAATGATGCGATTTTTCATAGCGGGTTGCTTCCTGCAGTGTCAGATAACGATGCGTCATGGTTGCCCCAGGCGGGCAGGTTTTGCCACTCGCCAGGGGGCGCATCAAAGGGGTGAGCGATCTCCGGCAGGCCATTCCAGTGCGGGTGCAATTTTTCCCGCGCCAGCCGGATAACACGGCGAAAACTGTCATCACCGCGACGAATCAGATTTTCCCGCTCCTCGCGGATCACGGTAAACATGGCCTCAAGTTGTAACTGCAAGCGGCTTTCAGCCTGCTTAACCTGCGCAACAGTCGGTTCAGCGGGCAGACCCGCTTCCGCCTGCTGGATCAGCCGCTGTTTTTCACGTTGCCAGCGGGCGGCGCAGGCTTCGAGTGCCTCGGTGCGACGCTTATCGTGCATACGGAGTAAATCCTGAAACACCAGCGGCAGCGTGGTCTGGCTGCGTTCGGGCAGCGGCACGCTTTCCGCCGCCTGCACGGCACGCGCGTACTCCTCCATCGCTGTCGGTCGGTGCCCGGCGAGCCACAGGCAAAAACCGGACATGCGCCAGCCTTCCATCTCAAATACCGGATGGGGAATGGCCTGCGCTTCCAGCGCCGCCTGGCGATACCCTTTCGCCGCTTGCAGATGGTCTTTCTTCGCGAACCACGCGCCCGCTTCACCGAAGGTGCTTTGCGTGCGTAACTGCCCTTTCAGCGCGGGATCAGGGATATCACCAGAGAGGTTTTGCGCCTGCCGGTAGTGAGTGACGGCCTGCGCATGGTCGCCGCCTTTTAGCCAGCCACCGGCTATCAGGTTGTGCATCATCGCTTGTTGATCCGCCCAGCCGCGCCGCTGCGCAATGCCCAGCGCCAGTTCGCCGCGCGCGGCGACTTGTGCGCCACTGCCTTTTTCCAGCAGCAGCATCGCGTCAGCAAGGTAGCGGCGAAACAGCAGCCGGTCGGCATCGCTGTCCGTCTGCTGCTGCGCGGTTTGGTGCATCACCCGCATGCCATCCACTTCGTCAACAATGAGCTGCACCTCGCGCGGATGCGCCTCATATAACGGCTGCCAGATCGGTTGTTCCAGCGTATCAATCAGCAGCAAACGCGGGGCTTCCGCGCCCTGCTCCAGCCAGCCTTGTAACCAGCGCGTCAGCGCGCTTTCATCGCTGACGCCGGAGGGTTTAAGCACCAGCACCAGGTAACGGAGATCCTCGGCGAAAGCCTGCGCGAAACTCTGCAATAACCTGTTCAGTTGCGCCGGGGAGTAACAGGGCAGCCAGGGTTCCGCATTCCATGCTGCGGCATTTTCGGTGGCTTCGTACTGTTCAACAAACTCGCGTCCCAGCGCGTCGCTGTAGCCATAACCGGTTTCGAAAGGAGTATTCAGCCCAAGAAACAGATCCGGCAATGTGCGGCCTTCCGCGTGCTGTTGCAGGGCGATAAAGGCATCCAGCAGCGATTCGCCGCCCGCCGGCACGCGCCAGATAAACAGGCGGGTGCGTGCCGCGTTCTCGCTGGCATCCAGCCAGCTTAGCTCCAGCTCGCTCATCACTTTTTCTGTGGGATTCTTTGCCGCGCTCATTCCGTGTCCTTATCAGGCGTTAAGCTCGATTTTCTTGCCATTGACCATCACGCCTGCCGCGTTAATGGTAATGGTCGAGCCGCCCGCCGTGATCTCCACGCTGCCGTTGCCAATCAGAATGCCGCTTTCGCCGACGTTGATCTGGAAAGTATCCGTTGCGCTGTCCGCCACGCTGCCCTGGGTAAAACGGGTGTCGCCGCCGGTAATGCTCAGCGTGCGTCCGGCACCAATATTCACCTCTTGCTTTTGCACCACCGTGCGCACTTCACTGCTGCTGACGGTGACATTGCGGTTTCCGGTCACTTCCAGCGTCTGGTCGCCGGTGACCTGCACAGTGCGGTTTTGCTGCACGCTCACTTTTTCGTTGCCCTGCACGGTGCGGGTTCTGTCCTGCACCACGGTCAGCGTCTGGTTGCCTTGCACGGTGCCGGTGTTGTTGCTTTTCACCATGGTAGTGTGGTTGCCGGTAATGGTCTCATCACGGTTTTGATCGACACTGAGAGTTTCATTGCCTTTCACGCTTTCCGTGCGGTTCTGCTGCACGGTGGTGGTTTCGTTACCGTTGATGGTTTTGCTGCGATCCTGGCCGATGGTGACGGTTTCATTGCCGTCCACCGTGCGGGTGCGGTTCTGTTTGATATGGCTGGTTTCGTCTTTGCCCACGGTTTTGGTGCGGTTGCTGCCAACATCATGGGTTTCGTCGTTTTCAACTTCGGTATCCATGTTGCGCTCGGCGTGCAGCCAAAGTTGTTCTTCCCCGGCTTTATCTTCAAAGCGCAGGGCGTTGGCGTTATCCGGCGAGCCATCTTTCGAACGGCTCATAAAGCCCATCTGCGTGGCCGCCGCCGGCAGTGCCCACGGCGGCATGCTGGCTTCGTTATAAACGCGGCCAATGATTATCGGCCTGTCCGGTTCACCGTTAATAAAATCGACCACCACTTCGTCGCCCACGCGCGGGATCTGCACACCGCCATAGCCCTGGCCAGCCCACGCGCTGGAGACACGCACCCAGCAAGAGCTGTTCTCATCGCCCTGGCTTTGTCGATCCCAGTGGAACTTCACCTTCACGCGGCCATATTTATCCGTCCAGATCGACTCACCTTGCGGCCCGACCACGCGCGCCGTTTGTGGGCCATACGTGCGCGGCCAGTCGGTGACCGATGCCGGGCTAAAAGGCGTTGACGCCGGAATAACGGTAAAGCCGATATTGTGCTGTGAGCTGAATGGCCCACCGGAGGCGTACTGATTCTCTTCAAACGCATACTGAGCGCCAATCACCAGCCACTGGGCGTTATCGGCAAAGTTGGGTGCATTGGTAAGCCGAAAAAGATAGCCGGGCGCGATACCGGTCGCGGTGCCGGAACCTTGCATTTGCTGCTGCTCCGCTTGCCATGCCTGCTGGCGAATACGTGCGTATGATTCACCATCGCCATGCTCAACAAAGCGGCCTGGCCAGTCATAGACATCAATTTTCCCCGGGCTTGGCGAAACGGGATTTTGCAGGGTTTGCAGCATCCAGGCATGCGGCTTACGGAAATCGTAGTCATCGGTGCTGTACAGACCCGGCGTAACGACATGGCGCGCCAGTAACTGGCTGATGCCCTCTTCGTTGACCGCGCCGCCACCGGCTTGTGCGTGCCAGGGGATAGTGTCGTAACCGGGAAAAGCTTCGGCCTGCGAGTAGTCGTCCATCAGCACCAGCGTGTGGCCCTCTTTGCTGTGGCGAAACAGGTAGCTGATGCCTTCAAGCTCCAGCAAACGGCTGATGAAGTGGAAGCTGCTTTCACCATACTGCACGCAGTAATCCCACTGGCGATAACTGCGCGTCAGTTTGTCTTCAACCCTGACGTTGTATTCGGAAAACAGCGTCTTAGCGATATCCGGCACGCGCTGCTGCTGGAAAATGCGGAAGTTGCGATCGCGCATCATCGGCCAGAAATCAGGTTCAAGTGTTGCCTGATACGCCGCATAATGCGTGCCGTCCAGTTCTTCGGTACGCACCGAAACGGCGGTCACTTTCCCGGAAAGATAGCGTTCGCTGCCCGGCATCTGGCACGGGATCACCACTGTCATCTCCTGCCCGAGCAGTTTTTGCCGATCAAGGGTGAAGTCTTTGCTCAGCAGGTCAACCTGAAAACGAAAAGGGGTGGAAAGGTGTTCTTCCCCTTTCAATTTCCAGAACAGGAGTGAATCACTGCCAACGGATGACAGGACGGTTATCCGGTTAACCATACGTATTCCTTGGTAGCGGCGGCGGATATTTCGGGAGAAAACGATTTGCGGGAAATCATTCAAAAGAAACTTATACGCGCGCGTATTATTTACTAAAGACCAATGATTACTGTTAATATTATCTGCAGTTCATAAAAACGACAATTAAATACATCTCAGAATCATCTTATTTTATTATTAAAATAATAACTTATTTAAAATCAATTGAGTGAACATCACCATAATAAAAGAGTGGGTTTCAGGTTATTCGATTCAGCTAACAATTAATAATAACGCATCATATATTCTTTTATTTCTTACGATATCCCCTAAACGAAACTGACGTATTGTAAATTTAAAATAGATATCAGTTTACCTGCCTTTTTATCGCCGATGCATACTATGAGGCCCACGATGACTAATTTGCCGGAATTCCCTCAATTCGGTGAATTAATCTTTGGTGGAAAAGAAATGCTATTTACGCCAGGAGCCCATATTGAAGGCCTGGATATTCACCGTGTTGTTCCCAAAGGCAACCCGCAACTGAAAGCACAATGGATAAAACCGAGGTTGCGCTCAAGGCCGACGGAATGAATCAACGCATATTGCACGAATGCTTCGGCGCGGATGTGTCAATGTAACCCGCAGCCGTGGAATAAAAAAACCCCGCCTGGCGGGGTTTTTAAATTTGCGGCGTAACGCAAATCAGAACGGAATGTCGTCGTCAAAATCCATCGGCGGTTCGTTAGACGGTGCCGGTGCGGACTGCTGCTGTGGGCGAGACTGCGCGCCACCGCTAAACTGATTGCCACCCTGCGGCTGCTGAGGCTGACCCCAACCGCCCTGCTGCTGGCCGCCACCTGCCGGTGCGCCGCCACCCTGACGGCCGCCCAGCATCTGCATGGTGCCGCCAACGTTAACCACTACTTCAGTGGTGTATTTTTCCTGACCGGATTGATCGGTCCATTTGCGGGTGCGCAACTGGCCTTCGATATAAACCTGAGAGCCCTTACGCAGGTACTCGCCGGCCACTTCCGCCAGCTTGCCAAACAGCACAACGCGGTGCCATTCGGTCTGCTCTTTGGTTTCGCCGGTCTGCTTGTCACGCCAGGATTCGGAAGTAGCCAGCGTAATGTTGGCAACTGCGCCACCACTCGGCATATAGCGTACTTCCGGGTCCTGGCCCAGATTACCGACGAGAATCACCTTGTTTACGCCTCTGCTGGCCATATTGTGTCTCCTGAAAACGTTGCTTGATTCTTAGTAGTGTAAACGCGCGATTGTAGCATTACAAAGCCACACTTAGATAGCTGCGAGGAGGATTCCAGATTATCGCCGCGCACCATAGTTTGACATACCCGAAGCGAAGATGCATGCGAATACTGTATATTCATTCAGGTTAAATTGTGTCATAATTAGCCGTTTCTGACCGCTGGTTGTCCTTCAAACACACCAGGCAAAAAAGTGTTCCTCCGGGTAAAAGGTGAATGGATTGGATAAGATAGAAGTACGGGGCGCCCGCACCCATAATCTCAAAAACATCAACCTCGTCATCCCTCGCGACAAACTGATTGTCGTTACCGGGCTGTCGGGTTCTGGTAAGTCCTCCCTGGCTTTCGACACACTCTATGCCGAAGGGCAGCGTCGTTACGTTGAATCGCTCTCAGCGTATGCGCGTCAGTTTCTGTCGCTGATGGAAAAACCGGACGTTGACCACATTGAAGGTTTATCGCCCGCCATTTCTATTGAACAAAAATCGACATCCCACAACCCGCGTTCCACCGTCGGCACGATCACGGAAATTCACGATTACCTGCGTCTGCTGTTCGCTCGCGTTGGCGAGCCGCGTTGCCCGGATCACGACGTTCCGCTGGCGGCGCAAACCGTGAGCCAGATGGTGGATAACGTGTTGTCGCAGCCAGAAGGCAAGCGCCTGATGCTGCTGGCGCCGGTTATCAAAGAGCGTAAAGGCGAGCACACCAAAACGCTGGAAAACCTTGCAAGCCAGGGTTACATCCGTGCGCGTATCGACGGCGAAGTGTGCGATCTCTCCGATCCACCAAGCCTCGAGCTACAAAAGAAACACACCATTGAAGTGGTGATTGACCGTTTTAAAGTGCGTGAAGACCTCGCCCAGCGCCTGGCGGAATCGTTTGAAACCGCACTGGAGCTTTCCGGCGGCACGGCCGTGGTGGCCGATATGGACGAGCCGACCGCTGAAGAGTTGCTGTTTTCCGCTAACTTCGCCTGTCCGATTTGTGGCTACAGCATGCGCGAGCTGGAACCGCGTCTGTTCTCGTTCAACAACCCGGCGGGCGCATGCCCGACCTGCGACGGTCTGGGCGTACAGCAATATTTCGATCCGGATCGCGTGATCCAGAACCCGGAGCTGTCGCTGGCCGGCGGCGCCATCCGCGGCTGGGATCGCCGCAACTTCTACTATTTCCAGATGCTGAAATCGCTGGCGGAACACTACAAATTCGACGTGGAAGCGCCGTGGGAAAGCCTGAGCGCCAACGTGCAGAAAGTGGTGCTGTTTGGTTCCGGTAAAGAGTCGATTGAGTTCAAATACATGAACGATCGTGGCGACACTTCCGTGCGTCGTCACCCGTTTGAAGGCGTGCTGCATAACATGGAGCGTCGTTACAAAGAGACGGAATCCAGCGCGGTACGTGAAGAGCTGGCGAAGTTTATCAGCAATCGCCCGTGCGCCTCCTGTGAAGGGACGCGTCTGCGTCGCGAAGCGCGCCACGTCTTTGTTGAAAACACCCCGCTGCCGACCATTTCCGATATGAGCATCGGCCATGCGATGGACTTCTTCAACAACCTGAAACTTTCCGGCCAGCGGGCAAAAATCGCCGAAAAAGTGCTGAAAGAGATTGGCGATCGCCTGAAGTTCCTGGTCAACGTCGGCCTGAACTACCTGACGCTTTCACGCTCGGCGGAAACGCTCTCAGGCGGTGAAGCGCAGCGCATTCGTCTGGCAAGCCAGATTGGCGCGGGTTTGGTAGGCGTCATGTATGTGCTGGATGAGCCGTCAATTGGCCTGCACCAGCGCGATAACGAACGTCTGCTCGGCACGCTTATTCATCTGCGTAACCTCGGTAACACGGTGATTGTCGTCGAACACGACGAAGACGCCATTCGCGCCGCCGACCATGTGATCGACATTGGCCCTGGCGCGGGCGTACACGGCGGCCAGGTGGTAGCCGAAGGGACGCTGGATGCCATCATGGCGGTGCCGGAATCCCTGACCGGGCAGTACATGAGCGGCAAACGTAAAATTGAGCTACCGAAACAGCGCGTGAAAGCCGATCCGGAAAAAGTGCTGAAGCTGACCGGTGCGCGCGGTAACAACCTGAAAGATGTGACGCTGACGCTGCCGGTAGGCCTGTTCACCTGTATCACCGGCGTTTCCGGCTCCGGTAAATCGACGCTCATCAACGATACGCTGTTCCCGATCGCCCAGCGTCAGTTGAACGGTGCGACCATCGCCGAACCTGCGCCGTATCGCGATGTGCAGGGACTGGAGCATTTCGACAAAGTCATTGATATTGACCAGAGCCCGATTGGGCGTACGCCGCGCTCCAACCCGGCAACCTATACCGGTGTCTTTACGCCGGTGCGCGAGCTGTTTGCTGGTGTGCCGGAGTCCCGCTCGCGCGGTTACACGCCGGGGCGCTTCAGCTTTAACGTGCGCGGCGGTCGCTGCGAAGCGTGCCAGGGTGATGGCGTAATCAAAGTTGAGATGCACTTTCTGCCGGATATTTACGTGCCGTGCGACCAGTGCAAAGGCAAGCGCTACAACCGCGAAACGCTGGAGATCAAATACAAAGGCAAAACCATCCATGAAGTGCTGGATATGACTATTGAAGAAGCACGTGAATTCTTCGATGCGGTTCCGGCGCTGGCGCGTAAGCTGCAAACGCTGATGGATGTTGGTCTGACCTATATTCGTCTTGGACAGTCGGCGACGACGCTTTCCGGCGGTGAAGCCCAGCGCGTGAAGCTGGCGCGCGAACTGTCGAAACGCGGCACCGGGCAGACGCTCTACATCCTCGACGAACCGACCACCGGCCTGCACTTTGCTGATATCCAGCAGTTGCTGGACGTGCTGCATCAGTTACGGGATCAGGGCAACACCATTGTGGTGATTGAGCACAACCTGGACGTGATTAAAACGGCGGACTGGATTGTCGACCTCGGTCCGGAAGGCGGCAGCGGCGGCGGCGAGATTCTGGTCTCCGGCACGCCGGAAACGGTCGCCGAATGCGAAGCCTCTCACACGGCGCGTTTCCTCAAACCGATGCTGAAATAATTACACGGAGAGTTGCTGCCGGACCTGTTCCGGCACCAACTCAATCGCCTGCTGATACGACGCATCCACCAGGTAGTAAATCTGCGAATCCGGTAACGAACCATCAAGGTAAACGGTGCTCCAGTGCGCTTTATTCAAATGGCGGCTGGGGCGCACATCTTCATGCCGCTGGCGCAGCAAATCTGCCAGTTCCGGGCTCGTTTTCAGCGACGCCGCTGGCCGGCCTTCCACCTCTTTCACCATCACAAACAGCACATCCGCAACTTTGATTTGTGTTGCTTTCCAGTCGCTGTGCACGCTCTGTTCAGCGCCAGGCTTCGCCATGCAATATTGCAGTAACTCGGAAATTGTCACTTTTGCTTCTCCTTGTCATGTCGTGGTGGGGTATCGCGATCGGCATAAATACGTCATTTAAGCGTAGTGTATGGATAAAAAAATCGTGGGCCGTTACAAAACCTGACGATCAACACAGCCTAAACAGAATCGAGAACGCCGGAACCTTTTGTGATTTTGAGTGACAAATAGTTACAAGTAGAAAGTAATAGTTATTTTTTCATTTTTTTCAATAAGATAAGAAAGGCACATTATTGTGCTGTTGATTGCGGATAAAAGAGAAAACTCCCGGAGATGCCTGATGAGCATATTACATGGCGAGAAGAAAACCGTCCTTGTCGCTGAAGATGATAGTGATATTGCCGGTGTTATGATTGCTTACCTTGAGCGCGACAAGTTCGCGGTGCTTCATGCCCCTGATGGTGAAAAAGCGGTCATGATGGCCGAAAAATATCAGCCTGATTTTATTATTCTGGATATCAAAATGCCGAAAAAGGACGGCTGGCAAGTATTGATGGAGCTGCGCCAGACCACCGATATCCCCATTATGATGCTGACTGCGATAGACACCGATACGGATAAGATCCAGGCATTAAAAACGGGCGCTGATGATTTTCTGGTGAAACCGTTCAACCCGGAGGAATTAGTCGCCAGGGTGCATGTTATTTTAAAAAGAAGCCAGCAATATCATGCACGAGAAAATTTGAAAATTTATAAAACCAGAAACATTGAAATTAATAAAATAACGCATCAGGTTTATGTTGGTCCGAAGAAAACGGATTTATCTACAGACTTAACCTCAACAGAATTTAAGATCTTGATGCATTTAATTCGCTATCCGCAGCGCGTCTTTACGCGCGAAGAAATCATGAATGCTTGCATGCCAGAGGGTAATGCCTGCGATCGCACCGTGGATAGCCATGTCAGCAAATTAAGAAAGAAGATCCAGCAGGCGGGCATTGTCAATGTGCCCGAGTGCGTACGCGGCTTTGGCTATCGGCTGGGAGATTAAGGTAGCCAAAAACTCCCGGCGGGGGATATACCGCCGGGAGCCTCCGTTAGAACAGCGTCCTGCCCAACGGCAGAATGTCGCACCACTGTTTTTTATAGCTCCAGTAATCTTTATAGACCCCGAGAGAGAACTTAAATTTTTTATCTTTCGCGGTACATAATTCTTTCGCTTTACAGATATTCACCCACAACAAAATACTGCCCAAATTAAATTCAGGATAATTTTGCGAATAGCCACCATTAATATCATCAAAATAAAAATAACCATCACATTCGGCCATAAAAATGATATCAAATGCGCAAGGTTGACCATGAATAAACAATACCGCGCCAAAGAGTAAATGCCGCAATGCAGCAAATGTTCTGATTAAGTCATCACGCGCAAAACAGTAAATTTTACCCTGCCAGCGCTGTTTGAACACGTCGATATAAATATCGGCCAGTTCGCTATCTGAAAAGTCATCAACCCACCGAACTTCACCGCCACAGGCAAGAAACTTTTTCATTTCGCCGTTGCGTTTTTTCTGTGACGCTTTCGAGAGGCTCTCTTTGACGTAGCAGAGCTTGTTTTTTAAATAACGGCTGAATAAAACATTGAGAAAATCTGTGCGATGGCGCGGCGACAGCCGCTTGGTAACCGCAGGTAAATACCCTACCTTTTTCGTTTGCAGCGGCAGCATGATGTCATCAAAAACAAAGGGATAACGCCGGTCCTGTAGCGATAGCGAACCCTTCACCGCGTAACACGCGCCAACGTATACCTGCTTGCGACGAATGACGTAAAAATCCAGCTTCGCCCCCGTTTCAGCACTTAAAAATTGCAGCACATCCGGATGTGTACAGACAGAACCGCCAAATTGTTGCCAGACCATTTTATAGGTGGCGAAATCGCACGGTTCCCAACCGTACAGCCACGCGAAAACATTCCGTAAAACCATAACTACCCCGTGTTATCAGACGCACCCACACGTCTTTATGCAGGCTTATAACCGGGGTATATGGAGGTTTGATGGAGCGACTACTCTCCTTGCAGCGTGGCGATGATTTTGCGCGAGGCGCCGTGAATGCGGTGCTCGCCAAGCCAAATTCCCTGCCATGTGCCCATCACCACGCGCCCGTTTTGCACAGGTAACAGCAGCGAAACGCCTAACAGCGAGGATTTAATGTGCGACGGCATATCATCCGGCCCTTCGTAATCATGCTCATACGGCGCGTTGTCCGGCACGGCTTTAAGAAAATGCTGCTCCATATCGTGGCGCACGGTGGGATCGCAATTTTCGTTCAGGGTGAGCGAAGCAGAGGTATGTTGCAGCAACAAGTGCAGCAAACCAACGTTAATGCGGGAGATATCGCGAAGTTGCCCAAGCACTTCGTCCGTCACCAGATGAAACCCGCGCGACTTCGCGCCAAGCGTAAGGGTTTGTTGATACCACATGCCTATCTCCTGTCAGCAAGATGAACTCTTGTCAGTGTGGCAGCATGTTGCCAGAACAGGAAAGCCAGGGCTAATACTCGGAGTTCACAATCACTTCCTCGCCCAGCGCACCTGCCTGCGGTAAAGGGCGATAGGTCGAGTTTGAAGCGCGTAGCACGCGAATTGGCCGGGCTTCGCTTTCTCGTGCCGCGGTGATATCGCTGTCTGAATCGCCATAGAAAATGCGGATTTTATTGGCTTTCAGCCACTGGGTTTTGCTGTTCTGGCCGGGCTTATCGCCGGCGAAAATCACCGGGTTCATATTGGCCGCAGGAATAAGAAAATCGTCCTGTAGCGTTTTACTCACCGTTTCCGTTTTTGTCGGGCTACGGCCGGTGATGAAAAAGATGCTGTCACCGCGCTTTACATGCATCGCGATCAGATGGCGGGCCACTTCTTTCGGAATACTGAACTCGTCCCAGCCGTTGTTCATCTTTTCCCAAAACGCCGGGTTTTGGAGATAGGCTTCGCTCTCCGGTGACCAGGTTTTTTTACCGCGCCAGAAACCGGGACTGGAAAACAGCACCGTGTCGTCAATATCAAACCCGACGGCCATTGGCGGGCGTTCGATAAGAGAATTTTCAATTTGCGCCACAGAAACCCAGTGAACAGGTGCCTGTTCGGCGAGCCTGGCAACATTGGTGCCTTCAGATACCGGCGTGGGTGCCGATGCGTAAACCGCGCTGCCAAACGTCATCCACAGGCAGACCGCGCCGAGCGCGCGTATGAACTTTCGCATATTTATCCCTAAATTATCAGTTCGTTATATTTTATAAATGGTGCGAATGGTCAAAATGTTACCAGACCATACCCTGTGAAGCCGATGAAAAAAAGGATTTTTTGCAGATTATTCAGAGAATAAGCGAATGTTGAGGCATAAATAATCCCCTGCCAGACCGCAGGGGATGAAGAAAAGTAAGTGGGTGCTTACATTACTGCGGCGAATGCTTGCGCCACGCGGTGGACATTGCGGCTGTTAAGACCGGCAACGCACATCCGCCCGCTGGCGATGAGATAAACGCCAAACTCTTCACGCAGACGATCAACCTGCGCTGCGCTCAGGCCGGTATAACTGAACATGCCGCGCTGTTTAAGCAGGTAATCGAAATTCCCGCCCGGTACTGCCTCTTTCAGCACGGTGACCAGCTCCTGGCGCATCGCCAGAATACGCGTACGCATGGCTTCCACTTCCGCCAGCCAGGAGGCTTTCAGGCCGGCGTCGCCAAGCACTGTCGCGACCAGCTGTGCGCCAAAATTCGGCGGGCTGGAGTAGTTACGGCGCACGGTGGCTTTGAGCTGCCCCAGCACGCGGCTGGCGGCGTCCGCATCGTCACACACCACGGAGAGCCCGCCAACGCGCTCGCCATAGAGTGAGAAAATTTTCGAAAATGAGTTGCTGACCAGCGCAGGCAGCCCGGCGCGGGCAACAGCGCGGATGGCATAAGCATCATCTTCCATTCCGGCACCAAAGCCCTGATAGGCGATGTCGAGGAACGGGATCAGATTGCGCGCTTTCAACACCTCAACCACCTGGTCCCATTGCGCGTGAGTGAGATCCGCACCGGTTGGGTTATGGCAGCAGGGGTGCAGCAGCACAATGCTCTGTGCGGCCAGGGTGTTCAGTTTTTCCAGAAATGCTTCAAAACGCACACCGTTAGTAGCACTGTCGTACCAGGGGTAAGTACTCACTACAAACCCGGCACCTTCAAATATCGCAACATGGTTTTCCCAGGTCGGGTCACTGACCCACACGCCGGAATCTGGAAAGTAACGTTTCAGAAAATCTGCGCCGACTTTCAGCGCACCGGAGCCGCCTAATGTCTGGATGGTAGCAACACGTTTTTGCGCCAGTACCGGATGTTCTGCACCGAACAGTAGCGGAGCGATCGCGTCGCGATAGCTGTTTAGCCCTTCCATCGGCAGATAGACCGACGCACCGTGCGGCTGTGCGTTCAGGCGCGCTTCGGCCTCGGCAACCGCCTGCAAACGCGGGATGATTCCGTCTTCGTTGTAATACAGCCCGATGCTGAGATTAACCTTGTCGCTGCGGGGATCTTCTTTAAAGCGCTCCATTAACGACAGAATCGGGTCGCCGGCGTAGGCGTCAACTTTCTGAAACACGCGTGTACTCTCCAGGTTTACAGTAGGCAAGAACCACCACAATAAACCGGAAGCAGAGGAAGATCGAGAGCAGTAACAGCGGTGTTAAAAAATAAGCGCTTTAGCCGCGTAGCACGGCGAGAATTTGCGCCACGCGCTCGCTTACCGAACCGCGTACACGCAGAAAGGGAATACCGCGTTGCGTCAGCTGTTCGTTGTACCAGGCCTGCTGGCGCTGGCGGAAGGTTTCATCCTGGCGGGTGCCGTCCTGCACAAACGGGAAATCGTCGTCGCACAGCACCACGAGGTGGTAGTGCCGCTGCGCCAGTGCATAGAGCGCATCCGGCGCGTGGCCAAACATCGCCAGCGTATAAAACAGCGTTGTTAGCGGCGAGGTGTCGCACACCAGCCACTGCCGGGCGTCGGCAGCATCTTCGCGTTGCACCTGCGTTTGTGCAATCGGCAGCATATCGTCATAAACCAGTTCACCGCCCTTTTCGTCCCAGCGCTCGCGGCCATATTCCGCCACATACGCCGTCTCAAGCTCCTGCGTCAGCGCGATGCTCAGGGTGCTTTTGCCGGTCGATTCACCGCCCAGCAGACAAATGCGCTGCACGAAATCCCGGTAAACAACGGGCGCTAACATCTGCCGCCAGCTATGAACATCATTGCGGATCAGCGTGCCGGAAGGCGCTTGCTCCCCCTGCTCACGCTGCAAACGCACATGCGCGACAGGGCGTGCAAAACGTTCACTGAGTACGCGGGCAAAGCCGTCGCCGTAATCCTCGGCGGTAAACACCGCCTGCGGCTGGCAGTGCAGAATCCGCAAACAGATATCGGCCATATAGTGACGGTGCAGATCGCCGTCGGCATCGTTATGCGGTGGTGCGTTCAAACCATAATCAGCGAGACGCTGGGGGGTGAGAACCAGAATGTCGCATTGTGGGAAACGCGCACGCAGCCAGCGTTCGCGTTTTTCAGGCTCGCAGCCGGGTAATTCCGGCAGGGAATAACTGACGATCCAGACACGCTCGCACTGTTCCAGCGCGGCATTGATCAATCGCTCGTGGCCGCAGTGTAACGGCGCGAATTTACCGACGACTAACCCGCTGGCAAAATGCTTCATCGCGTGGCCATCGCTTTGCGCCACTGATACAGGCCGTGCCAGGCGTTACACCAGAAGACAAGGTACAACCCGGCGGTGAGCCAGAGATCGCGCGCGGCATACAGCGGCACAGCAATGGTGTTGACCAGCAGCCAGAAATACCAGCTTTCGAGCCTGCGCCCCATCAGCATAAATTGCGCGAGCACGCTGAATACCATGATGGCGGAATCCAGCCACGGCGACCACGCGTTGGTAAAGCGGTGCAACAACCAGGCGTAACACCCGGCGACAACCAGCGCGCCCGCTAACATCAGCAACAAATGGTTAAGCGGCGTTTTGCGCACCGCCAACTCGCTGCCGTGGTTGCCTTTCAGCCAGTTGATCCACCCGGCAATACTGCTGGCAATAAAGAACAGTTGCAGCGTGACATCGGCGTAGAGCTGTACGGAGTAGAACACCCAACCATACAGCACACAGCCGATAATCCCCGTCCACCAGGTGTGCATATTATTGCGCGCGGCAAGCCATACAGAGAGGGCGTAAGCCAGGCAGGCGGCGATTTCCATTGGCGACAAGGCGCAATCCTTTTAGTCGATGTATTTTAAAGTCGCCCGCGAAGTCAGGCGCGTGATAAGTTCGTAAGCACTCACTTTTGTTGCTTCAGCAATGCGTTCAACGGGCAAACCTTCTCCCCACAGCACCACTTCATCACCGGCTTTGTCTTGCGCATCCGGGCCGAGATCAACGCAAATCATATCCATTGCCACACGCCCGACAATCGGCACTTCGCGACCGTTGATCAGCACTGGCGTACCCGAAGGTGCAGCGCGCGGATAGCCATCGCCGTAACCCATTGCGACCACGCCTAAACGCGTGTTACGCGTACTTTCCCAGGTGCCGCCATAGCCCACCGCATCGCCCGCATTATGTTCGCGCACCGCAATCAGTTGCGAAGTCAGCGTCATGGCAGGCTGAAAACCAAAATCGGCACCCCACGGTTTACTCTCGAGTGGCGAAACGCCGTACAGAATAATGCCTGGGCGAACCCAGTCGAAGTGCGATTGCGGCCACAGCAGCGTACCGCCGGAAGCGGCTATGGAACGCAGACCAGGTTTGCCATCAGTAAAGGTGGTGAAGATATCAAGCTGGCGCTCTGTTGCGCCGCATTCCGGCTCGTCGGCGCGGGCAAAATGGCTGGCAACGTTAACTGGCTGGCGCACATTTTTGCACTGTGACAAGCGCGTATAAAACGCCTCAGCTTCATGCGGATGTACGCCAAGGCGATGCATGCCGGTATCGAGCTTCATCCACACGGTAACCGGCGCTTTCAGCGTCGCGGTTTCCAGCGCTTCCAGCTGTTCAAGGCTGTGAATCACCGTATGAAGCTGATGTTCAGCCACCAATGGCAGGTCGCTGGCGGCGAAGAAACCTTCCAGCAGCAAAATCGGTTGTGTGATGCCGCCCGCGCGTAATTGCAGGGCTTCTTCAAGACGGGAGACACCGAAAGCATCGGCATCGGGGAGCGTTCGCGCGGTCTCGAGAAGACCGTGTCCATAGGCGTTCGCTTTCACGACTGCAACCACGCGGCTGGCGGGAGCCAGTTCACGCAGGCGTTGCAGATTGTGTCGCAGAGCGCGGCGGTTAACTACTACGGTTGCCGCTTGCATTTACCTTACCCTATCAAGCAATCGTCAATATCATTCGTGTGCAGGAGACGACAAGTCCGTCGATCCCGACGGTTTGGTAAACCAGACGACCAGGATCAGCGGAGGCAGTCAACGCCCCTGTAATGCGAAGGATGAAGAGGATTTATTCGTCGTCGTATTGTGGCCCAGCATAATTGTCAAAGCGCGACCACTGCCCGTTAAATGTCAGACGCACGGTACCGATCGGCCCGTTACGCTGCTTACCAATAATGATTTCTGCAATGCCTTTTAAGTCACTGTTTTCGTGATAAACCTCGTCACGATAAATAAACATGATCAAGTCGGCGTCCTGCTCGATGGAGCCGGACTCACGCAAGTCGGAGTTTACCGGGCGTTTATCGGCGCGCTGCTCCAGTGAGCGGTTAAGCTGCGACAGCGCTACCACCGGCACTTGCAACTCTTTCGCCAGCGCTTTTAGCGAGCGGGAGATTTCGGCGATTTCCAGCGTACGGTTATCCGACAACGACGGCACACGCATCAGTTGCAGGTAGTCGATCATAATAAGCCCAATGCCGCCATGCTCGCGGGCGATACGCCGCGCACGGGATCGGACTTCCGTCGGCGTCAGGCCGGAAGAGTCATCAATATAGATATTGCGTTTTTCCAGCAGGATGCCCATGGTGCCGGAGATGCGCGCCCAGTCTTCATCGTCCAGTTGGCCGGTACGAATGCGCGTTTGATCGACACGCGAAAGGGAGGCCAGCGAACGCATCATGATCTGTTCGGAGGGCATCTCAAGACTGAAGATTAATACCGGTTTATCCTGCAACATCGCCGCGTTTTCAACGAGGTTCATCGCAAATGTCGTTTTACCCATCGACGGACGCGCAGCAACAATGATCAAATCCGACGGCTGTAAGCCCGCCGTTTTCTTATTAAGATCGTCATAGCCCGTATTCACACCGGTGACACCGTCGTGCGGCTGCTGGAAAAGCTGTTCGATACGCGAAACGGTCGCTTCAAGCACATCGGCGATGTTTTTCGGGCCTTCGTCTTTATTTGCGCGGCTTTCAGCAATTTTGAAAACGCGCGATTCGGCAAGATCGAGCAGATCTTCACTGCTGCGCCCCTGCGGATCAAAACCGGCGTTGGCGATTTCATTCGCCACCGAAATCATTTCGCGCACTACTGCACGTTCACGAACGATATCGGCATAAGCACTGATGTTTGCCGCACTTGGCGTATTTTTGGAAAGCTCCGCCAGGTAAGCAAAGCCGCCAACTATGTCCAGTTGCCCCTGAAGCTCCAGCGATTCTGCAAGCGTTATCAGATCGATGGGTTTGCCCATCTCCTGCAAGCGGTGCATCTCGGTAAAAATATGGCGGTGTGGGCGTGTATAAAAATCATCCGCCACGACGCGTTCGGCAACATCATCCCAACGCTCGTTATCCAGCATTAAACCGCCCAACACCGACTGCTCCGCTTCAATAGAATGCGGAGGCACTTTCATCCCCTCGAGCTGTACGTCGCGGGTTTCAGTCTGTTTGTTGAAGGGTTTATTTCCTGCCATAGTGAATGGAGCTATCCGGGTTATGAATGGGTTGAGAGATTATCACATCAGGAGGAAGCATGGCGACGAGAATAGAATTTCAAAAGCATGGTGGGCCTGAGGTGCTTAAAGCGGTTGAGTTCACCCCCGCAGCGCCAGCGGAAAACGAAGTGCAGGTAGAAAATAAAGCCATCGGCATCAACTATATCGATACCTATATCCGTAGCGGGTTATATCCACCGCCAGCGTTACCCAGTGGACTGGGCACCGAAGCGGCAGGCGTGGTAAGCAAAGTGGGCAGCGGCGTCACGCAGGTGAAAGTGGGCGATCGCGTGGTGTATGCGCAATCGGGGCTGGGCGCGTACAGCTCGGTGCATAACGTTTTGGCGGATAAAGTCGCGGTGCTGCCGAACGCTATCTCCTTTGAACAAGCGGCGGCGTCATTCCTGAAGGGGCTGACGGTGTTTTATCTGCTGCGCAAAACCTACGAAATCAAGCCCGATGAAATGTTCCTGTTCCACGCTGCCGCCGGTGGCGTCGGGCTGATTGCCTGCCAGTGGGCAAAAGCACTCGGCGCGAAACTGATTGGCACCGTGGGTTCCGCACAAAAAGCGCAACGCGCATTACAGGCGGGCGCCTGGCAGGTGATCAACTACAGCGAAGAGAATGTGGTGGAACGTGTCAAAGAACTTACCGGCGGTAAAAAGGTGGCGGTGGTGTACGACTCGGTGGGGAAAGACACCTGGGAAACGTCGCTTGATTGTCTGCGACGTCGCGGATTGATGGTGAGCTTTGGCAACTCCTCCGGCCCGGTTACCGGCGTGAATCTGGGTATTCTTAATCAGAAAGGCTCGCTCTACGCCACGCGCCCTTCCCTCAAGGGCTATGTCACTAACCGGGAAGAGTTGCAGGAAGCCAGTAATGAGCTGTTTTCGCTGATTGCCAGTGGGGTTATCAAAGTGGATGTGGCCGACAGCCAGAAGTTCGCGCTGCAAGATGCACAGCGGGCGCATGAAGTGCTGGAGAGCCGGGCGACGCAGGGCTCCAGTCTGTTGATCCCTTAAGCTAATCGCCTGAAAGAATTAGGGCTTCCCGTGGGAAGCCCTTTCTTTTTTAGTTCGGCTGCATTGTAGGGTACAGCGCGATGAATTCGTTAACGTCGCGATAGTGACAGATTTAATAAGTAAATCCTATTCGGTTCTAAGCAATGTACCGGGAAAAGTCTTCGGTATGTGACGAACCACGCAATACTTTAGTAACGCCAACGGTTATTGCGTTGATAACGTGGGACCTTCGGTTCTTTCACGGCACGGATAATCCAGACAACGGCGACGGCCAGCAGCAGCCATGGCAATAGCTTGATCATCAACGCGAAAAGCCCGCCGAGAAACATAATAGCCGTTGCCACCAGCAGCGCTGCGATGATGCCCAACAGCGAAACGCCGGTCACCAGCAACATGATAAAAAAGCCCACGATAAACAGTAATTCCAGCATGATGGATCTCCCAAAGAGGTAACTCCCGCTGTTATTACAAGAAACATGCCAGAAAAAAATTATTTTATTTATCAATAAAAAAGCTCCGCAGCAGAAAGCGGAGCTTAGTGAATTTGACTACCTTTTGGTGAAATTTTAACGCTTTGACGCCACCAGGTTGAGCGCGTGTTCCACCACCGCGATATCCGCACCGGCTTTATGCGCATTTTCACTCAGATAACGACGCCACTGGCGCGCGCCGGGAACGCCCTGAAACAGCCCCAGCATATGGCGCGTGATATGCCCGAGATACGCGCCCTGGCTCAGTTCGCGCTCAATGTAGGGGTACATGGCGCGCACCACGGCGACCGGATCGGCATCCGCCACGTCTGCACCAAAGATCTCGCGGTCAACTGACGCCAGCATGCCAGGGTTCTGATACGCTTCGCGACCGACCATCACGCCATCCATATGTTCCAGATGCGCTTTGGCTTCTTCCAGCGATTTGATACCGCCGTTAATCGCCATTGTCAGGTGCGGAAAATCACGCTTCAACTGATAAACGCGAGGGTAATCCAGCGGCGGGATTTCCCGGTTCTCTTTCGGGCTTAACCCTGAAAGCCACGCTTTGCGCGCATGGATGATAAAGCTTTCACACTCGCCTTTTCCGGCCACGGTGCCAATAAAGTCGCAGAGAAATTCGTAGCTGTCCTGATCGTCAATGCCAATACGCGTTTTGACAGTGACCGGAATTGACACCACATCACGCATCGCTTTGATGCAATCCGCCACCAGTTGCGCTTCGCCCATCAGGCATGCGCCGAAACGGCCATTCTGCACGCGATCGGACGGACACCCGACGTTGAGGTTAATTTCATCATATCCGCGCGCTTCGGCCAGCTTCGCACAATGGGCAAGCTGCGCCGGATCGCTACCGCCAAGCTGCAACGCCACCGGATGTTCTTCTTCGCTATACGCCAGGTAATCGCCCTTGCCATGAATGATGGCACCGGTGGTGACCATTTCGGTGTAGAGCAACGTCTGGCGCGACAGCAGGCGCAAGAAGTAGCGGCAATGTCTGTCCGTCCAGTCGAGCATCGGCGCAATGGAGAAACGATGGGCAGGAAAAGTAGCGGACTGATTGTGTGGCAGCATGGCGAATATTTAAACATCGAATGAAAAAGGGGCGCTACTATAGCACAGGCAAAACCGGAGGCGCAGCGCCTCCGGCTAAACCTTAGAATGTGACGCTCAGCTGCGCGCCTGCACCCCAGGTTTCATCTTCGCCAACCAGCCCCATCAAATCGACATGGACACGGTTAAACGGTGCAAAACCGACACCGCCAGTGAAGACGTTTTTATCATCGCCTTTCACATCCGCACGGTAACCGGCACGCACCGCCAGCCAGCTAAGCGGGCGAACTTCCGCACCAACGCCCACGTACTGGGAGTTTTTCTCGCTCTTAAAGCCTTTGGTCTCGGTTAAATCCCCGTCGGCGCTTAATGTCACCAGATCGTTGTGCCAGGCCGCGCCAGCCGTCACCACCGGGCTAATCTGATAGGTGTCTTTGTAATTGGTGACATCACCGGTTCTGCCATTGCGAATACGAATGTCCTGAGTATCGATATCGCGAGAGATCAGGTTGGTGCCGGTTAAGCCAACAGTAATGTTTTCACCAAAGTCTGCGGCGGCACCGACATCGATGTTAAAGCCAGTGTCATCGGTACGATAACGGCTGTCTTTCAGGTCGCTGCTCTTATAGTCATAAATAGACGCGGTGTAGTTGTAGACCCACGTTTTTTGCAGCTTCGGCGTCACGCCAAGGGACAACGGCACGCCAGCGACTTCAAACTGGCGCGCCATGGCGATACCAAAATCGGAGACAATTGCCGCACGGCCCGCTGCGGTAGAGTTAAGGTTTTTGGTGATCTCTTCGCTACCGTTTGGCGAAACCACCGCGCCTAACGCTTCGCCTACTGCAAAACCGGTGTTGTTCTGAATATTGCGCAGGTAATCAATATCCTGTTGATCGATATTCGAGCTAACGCGAGCGTGCGCATACGCTTTGGTGACAAAAGCCAGCGAGAGCACATCATTTGGAATGCTGACCGCAATGCCTGCGGCAGCTTTGGCCTGCGCGGTTTTGCCTTTCAGGAACACCAGTTCGTCAGCCAGATCTTTCGCCGCGCTCTGGAACTGATTGACCGTGCCAATCGGGTTGGCAATGATCTGCGCAGCGGTCAGGTTATCGACCACATCCTTGTAACCATCAATTTTGTCATTGATGTTATCGATTTCATCGCGAAGGTTATCTTTGTCGGTAATTTGCGCCTGAACACTCGGCAGGATAATCGTGACGTCATCTTCCGGCTTGGCTTTCGCCAGCAACGCCGGGTTGATGAGTGCTCCACTACCATAATTTGCCGATGCAACCCCCGTTCCTCCCATTGCATCGTTACGTGCTTCTGCCCAGGTATTGGCTGCTCCTGCTTGATTTGCCGCAAAGAAGGAGACAGCGATAGCGACCACTGAAAGTTTACGTTTTTTATTCACAATATGTGTCTCGTAGCCAGATGAGTTTTTTTAAGCCTGTTTATTTTAAAAGAAACAGGAATTCACTATTGCTGCGAACAACGACCAAAAAAGAAGCTAAATCAAGTGAACGTACAGGATATGTATGAACGTTATAATTATTGAGGAAACTCTCAATATTTATAGAAGAGGAAATTCGTTTCGGGAAGGAAAGTGAGAAAAGGAGTTTACGGGCGGCGATCTCGGTGTTTTGGGCAGGACATGGTAGAGTGTGCGTTTCTATTTCCCCGACCAGAGAGCGCAAATGGATAAGACCACTTCGCAAGAGATGTTAGTGCAGGCTGAAAAGCTGTGCGCGCAGCGCAACGTGCGCCTGACTCCCCAGCGCCTTGAAGTGTTGCGATTACTGAGCCTGCAACAAGGGGCAATTAGCGCCTATGATTTGCTTGATCTGCTGCGCGTAAGCGAACCGCAAGCAAAACCGCCAACAGTATATCGCGCGCTTGATTTTCTGCTGGAGCAAGGGTTTGTCCACAAAGTTGAGTCCACGAACAGCTATGTGCTGTGCCACCTTTTTGATCAGCCGACGCATACTTCTGCGATGTTCATTTGCGACCGCTGTGGTTCGGTGAAAGAAGAACAGGCCGAAGGCGTGGAAGATATTATGCATGCGCTGGCAGCGAAAATGGGTTTTGCCCTGCGCCATAATGTCATTGAAGCACATGGTCTGTGTGCGGCTTGTGTGGAAGTGGAAGCCTGCCGCCATCACGATCACTGCCAGCATGACCATAGCGTCCCGCTAAAGAAAAAACCGCGATAATAGTCTCTCGTCTTTTATCGGCTATGTATTACCTACGCCACAACCTGCCAGGTTTCGCTTTTTAACGGCGGCGAGCAAGTGCATACTGCGGCAGCCCTAAGTCAGGCAAACTGTTGGTAAAACGAGATAGATAGAGGGATGCAATAAGAACGCAAAATCTGGAAGCTTGTAAGCCAAATCAATGCGCTTCGAGTTCATAGATGTGGAATCTGGAGGGGTGGTACATCCTTGTACCTTCGGGCAGGGTAGCCTTTCAGAGGGTTAACACATTTGAGGGGATGTGTTGGCTACCAACGGTAATCATTACGCGTTTCCCAGTCCGTCACTTCTTTTTCCGCCTGATCTTTCGCGTAACCGTAACGTTCCTGGATTTTACCCACCAACTGATCACGTTTACCTTCAATGATCGTCATATCGTCATCGGTGAGCTTGCCCCATTTCTCTTTCACAGTACCTTTAAACTGTTTCCAGTTACCGCCGACTTCGTCTTTATTCATCATGGACTCCTTATCGTTCGGTTTAAAATGACGTTCTCGCCGTGCTGAACGTACTGATTATTGTAGTCAGGGATTCGGCGTTATGAATTTTATTCGGAATCTTTAACCATTTAGTAAGATAAAAGCAGAGAAAACGAGACGAGAAAAATCGTACACAACGACGAGGAATAAAGCGGGATCAACAATCTGTAGCAGCAAACCAACTGTTGTTGCGCCAGTGACGACGCCATATCAGCGCCAGCGTCAGCCCACGCAGAGCAAGGAACACAGCGAGCGACAACCACAAACCGTGATTGCCCAAAACAGGCACGGTGAGTAGCGTAGCGGCAAACCCCGCCGCCGCCACCGCCATGCTGTTACGCATTTCGGCCGCGCGCGTGGCACCCACAAACATTCCGTCCAGCAGATAACACCACACTCCCACTAACGGTAAGATGACCTGCCAAATCAGATAATGCCCGGCAAGCTGTTGCAGGGCGGGTAGCGACGTTAACAACGCGATAATTTGCTGACCCGCCAGTGCATACACAACGGCAAAGAACAGCGCCACCAGCCCGGCCTGCCGGCAAGCAGCCCGCCAAATATGCATCAATTGACTGCCGTCTCTGGCGCCGTAAGCCTGCCCGGAGTGCGCCTCAACCGCGTAGGCGAAACCATCGAGCGCATAGGCGGTGAATGTCAAAAACATCATCAGCACCGCGTTTGCCGCCACCGTCTCATCTCCGAGTCGGGCACCAAACACCGTTATCGAACCAAAGCAGAGTTGCAGCAGCAACGAACGCAACATGATATCGCGGTTCAACGCCAGCAAACGCCGCACGCCGCCGCGCCATGCATTTTTCAATGTCAGTAATGGAATGCCGCGCATCACCAGTACGTGTCGCACCATCCATAAACCAATGGCGAAAGTGGCATATTCCGCGATGACTGTGGCAAGCGCCGCACCTTGCACATTCATATGCAGCCCCATGACCAACCACAGATCGAGCACGATATTGAGCAGATTCCCCACCACCAGCAATATCACCGGTGCACGCGCATACTGCACGCCGAGTAACCAACCGAGCAACACCAGATTGCCCAGCGAAGCAGGTGCGCTCAACCAGCGGATATCCAGGAACCGTCGCGCCTGTTCCAGCACCGCCTCGCTACCGCCGGTGATATGCAGCGCCAGATCGATAAGTGGCGGCCGCAGCAGGGCAATCAACACACCGGCTCCAAGCGCCAGCAGCAAAGGCTGGACTAACGCACGCGCCAGCGCGGGCGCATTCTTCGCGCCGAACGCCTGAGCTGTTAGCCCGGTGGTGCTCATGCGCAAAAAAAGCAGCAGCATAAAGAGGAAACTGGTCGCCGTTGTGCCAATCGCTACGCCGCCCAGGTAAACCGGGCTGTCCAGATGCCCCACTACCGCCGTATCCACCAGCCCCAGCAACGGGACGGTGATATTCGAGAAGATCATCGGCAGCGCAAGCCGCCAGAGCACTTTGTCGGATGCGGTTAGCAGTGGCATGGTATGAATGTGAACGTTAGTGAGGGGAAAGTAGAGATCGCTGCGGAACCTGACTCAGCCCCGCAGCAGAGCGAATGTGCGTTACAGCCACGCGCCATTACGAATGACACCGACCGCTAACCCTTCGATGGTGAAGTTTTGATCGCGCAGATCGACGACGATCGGCGAAAACTCGCTGTTTTCCGGCAACAGCTCGACGGTATTACCTTGTTTTTTCAGACGTTTGACCGTCACTTCGTCTTCAATACGCGCAACAACAACCTGGCCGTTACGCACATCCTGCGTTTTGTGCACCGCCAGCAGATCGCCATCCATAATGCCAATGTCACGCATCGACATGCCGCTAACGCGCAGCAGGAAATCTGCATGAGGTTTAAAGAGGCTCGGATCGACCTGGTAATGGCCTTCGATATGCTGCTGCGCCAGCAGCGGCTCACCCGCAGCGACGCGACCAATCAGCGGCAAGCCGATATCGTCCTCTTCTTCTTCAAGCAGCAGGCGAAGACCGCGTGATGCGCCAGATACGATTTCGATAACCCCTTTGCGCGCCAGCGCCTTGAGGTGTTCTTCCGCCGCATTTGGGGAACGGAACCCCAATTGCTGTGCGATTTCCGCACGCGTTGGTGGCATACCGGTTTGAGTGATGCGATCGCGAATAAGATCGAACACCTCTTGCTGCCTGGCCGTTAATGCTTTCATCCCGCCCCCTGGGTGTATATACAGTTATGCTGTGAGTATATACAGCTAAAGGCGATTTTGGAACCAAATTTAAGCAAAAAACCAGGGCGTTATCGAATTCTGGAAGCGTTATCGAAAATGTGACCAGAGTAATGCGATCCAGGTAAACATCGCCAGCAGGATGGACATCAGCACCGCCGCCGACCCCATATCCTTCGCCCGCCCGGAAAGTTCATGGAATTCTGCACCAATACGGTCTACTACGGCTTCGATGGCGCTGTTCAGAATTTCGACAATCATTACCAGCGTCACAGAACCAATCAGCATTACGCGCGTCATGGTGTCAATATCGAGCCAGCAAGCGATTATAATTGCCAGGATAACCGCAACGGATTCCTGACGAAATGCCGCTTCATTAATCCAGGCGGCGCGAACGCCTTTCCAGGAATATCCAGCGGCTTTAATGATCCGGGTGAAACCGGTGGTATTATTAGCCATTTAAAAGAACCTTTTTATTAAATTGGCGTCAATGTCTCAGCAAGCGCGCAGCGGTACAACAGAAATTATGTGCGCTTTCTGATATTCTTGCGGCGCAATGGCACTATTAACCAGAGGCTTTACATCCTTTATGTCCGGCTGGCCACGAATTTACTACAAATTACTGAATTTACCATTAAGCGTGCTGGTAAAAAGTAAATCGATCCCCGCAGAACCTGCACAGGAACTGGGTCTCGATACATCACGCCCCATCATGTACGTGCTGCCTTATAACTCAAAGGCAGACTTACTGACTTTACGCGCACAGTGTCTGGCGCATGAGCTGCCTGATCCCCTTGAACCGCTGGAAATCGACGGCGCGTTGCTGCCGCGTTTCGTGTTTATCCACGGCGGCCCGCGCGTGTTCACCTATTACGCGCCGAAAGAAGAGTCGATCAAGCTGTTCCACGACTACCTGGATTTACACCGCAGCCATCCCGATTTGGATGTGCAAATGGTGCCAGTATCGGTGATGTTTGGCCGTTCTCCCGGGCGAGAAAAAGGCGAAATTAACCCGCCGCTGCGCATGCTGAACGGCATCCAGAAATTCTTTGCGGTTTCCTGGCTTGGCCGCGACAGCTTTGTGCGCTTCTCACCGCCGGTTTCGCTGCGCCGTATGGCGACCGAGCACGGCACCGATAAAATTATCGCGCAAAAACTGGCTCGGGTGGCGCGTATGCACTTTGCCCGCCAGCGTCTGGCCGCTGTAGGCCCGCGCCTGCCGGCACGTCAGGATTTGTTTAACAAATTGCTCTCTTCTAAAGCGATTGCCCGCGCCGTTGAAGATGAAGCGCGCAGCAAAAAAATTTCGCATGATAAGGCGCAGCAAAACGCCATCGCGCTGATGGAAGAGATTGCCGCGAACTTCTCCTACGAGATGATCCGCCTGACCGACCGCATTCTTGGTTTTACCTGGAACCGTCTCTATCAGGGCATCAACGTGCATAATGCCGAGCGCGTACGTCAGTTGGCGCACGACGGCCACGAAATTGTCTATGTGCCCTGCCATCGCAGCCATATGGACTACCTGTTGCTCTCCTATGTGCTCTATCACCAGGGGCTGGTGCCGCCGCATATCGCCGCCGGTATCAACTTGAATTTCTGGCCTGCCGGGCCGATTTTCCGCCGCCTGGGCGCTTTCTTTATTCGCCGGACATTTAAAGGCAACAAGCTTTATTCCACCGTGTTCCGTGAATATTTGGGTGAGCTGTTTAGCCGTGGTTATTCGGTGGAGTACTTCGTTGAGGGTGGACGTTCGCGCACCGGGCGTTTGCTGGATCCGAAAACCGGTACGCTGTCGATGACTATCCAGGCGATGCTGCGCGGCGGTACTCGTCCCATCACGCTGGTACCGATTTACATCGGTTATGAACACGTGATGGAAGTGGGTACTTATGCCAAAGAGCTGCGTGGCGCGACGAAAGAGAAAGAGAGCTTGTTGCAGATGGTGCGTGGCTTAAGCAAGCTGCGTAACCTCGGTCAGGGTTATGTGAACTTCGGCGAACCGATCCCGCTGATGAACTACCTGAATCACCATGTTCCGGAGTGGCGCGAAGCTATCGATCCGATTGAATCCATCCGCCCGGCCTGGTTAACACCAACGGTGAACACCATTGCCGCTGACCTGATGGTGCGCATCAACAACGCCGGTGCGGCTAACGCCATGAACCTGTGTTGTACCGCGCTGCTGGCCTCGCGTCAGCGTTCATTAACCCGCGAGCAACTGACCGAGCAGTTAAGCTGTTATCTCGAGCTGATGCGCAACGTGCCTTATTCCCCGGATTCGACCACGCCGTCGGCCAGCGCCAGCGAGCTTATCGATCACGCGCTGCAGATGAACAAGTTCGAAGTCGAGAAAGACACCATCGGCGATATCATCATTCTGCCGCGTGAGCAGGCAGTATTGATGACGTATTACCGCAACAACATTGCGCATATGCTGATGCTGCCGTCGCTGCTGGCGGCGATTGTCACCCAGCACCGCGCGATCTCCCGTAGCGAGATCCTGCGCCACGTCGAGTTACTCTACCCGATGCTGAAAGCCGAGCTGTTCCTGCGCTGGGAAAAATCGGAGCTGGCACAAGTGCTGGAGAACCTGACGCAAGAACTGCTGCGCCAGGGCTTGTTGACGGTAAAAGACGATCGTCTGAGCATCAATCCGGCGCACTCCCGCACCTTGCAACTGCTGGCGGCAGGTGCACGCGAAACCTTACAGCGTTACGCCATTACTTTCTGGCTGCTGAGCGCCAATCCGGCGATGAACCGCAGCACGCTGGAAAAAGAGAGCCGCACGCTGGCGCAGCGCCTGTCGGTGCTGCACGGCATCAACGCGCCGGAGTTCTTTGATAAAGCGGTATTCAGTACGCTGGTGCTGACGCTGCGCGATGAAGGTTATATCAGCGATACCGGCGATGCGGATCCGGCACGTACCTTAAACGTGTACCAGATGCTGGCGGACTTGATAACGTCGGATGTGCGTCTGACGATTGAGAGCGCGACGCAAGCGGAAGCGTGACAGGAAATTTTCCCCTCTCTTCACGGAGAGGGGAAAACTCAAGGCAAATGCAGATAACTCAACGCTAGCCCTAAAAACAGCACCAGCCCCACATAGTTATTGTTCATAAACGCTTTAAAACAGGCATCCCGGTCGCGACCGGCAATCAATTTTTGCTGGTAAACAAACAGCACACCGGCAATCAGCACCGTCCCGTAGTACGTCCAGCCCAACCCATTCAGCCAGCCAATAGACGCCATCAGCACCAGCACAGCCATCTGCAAGATCCCGATAATCAGCTTGTCGAAACGACCGAACAGAATTGCCGTCGACTTGATGCCAATCTTCACATCATCGTCACGGTCAACCATCGCATACTGCGTGTCATACGCGACCGCCCACAGGATATTGGCGAGAAACATAATCCAGCAGCTCAGCGGCACAGATTCACTCACGGCGGCAAACGCCATTGGAATCGACCAGCCGAACGCTGCGCCGAGCACCACCTGCGGCAGGTGCGTATAGCGCTTCATAAACGGGTAAACCCACGCCAGCGCCAGCGCCGCGACGGAGAGCAAAATGGTCATCACATTCAGCGTCAGCACCAGCGCGAAGGCCAGCAGCACCAGCACCACAAACAGCACCCGCGCTTCATTTTCCGTTACCGCGCCGCTTGGCAACGGGCGATTCGCCGTGCGTTTAACATGACCATCAAATTTACGATCCGCATAGTCATTGACGACACAACCGGCGGCGCGCATCAGCCAGACGCCCGCGACAAAAACCAGCAAAATCCACAGCGGTGGCACGCCCGGCGTCGCCACCCACAGCGCCCACAGCGTTGGCCACAGCAGCAGCAAAGCGCCAATTGGTTTGTCCGTACGCATAAGCCTGTGAAAGGCCAACAGCTTAGTCTGCGTGAGACTCCACTCCATTTTCTTTTTCCTCTTAGTACAGCGGCGATGCAGGCAAAAACAGTTCGGTCAGCATCAGCGGTTTTCCGCCCAGGCGCAGACGGGAACGGCGTCCCCAGAGCTGCTCATGACGACCAATTTCAATAAAGTCACGCGTAAGCGTAGATGAGGTAAAGAGATATCGCCCAAGCGGCGTTTTACCCAGGGTTTGCAGCGCCAGTTCCGGGCCGCTCAGCGTAGATTCGGGCACCACGGTGCGTCCGGCGAGCCAGGGTTCCCCGTCGGCGCAGAGAATAATTTCCCGCAACCAGTAACGATCCTCCTTCGGCAGACTGTCGCGCTCTTCGGCGATCTCATCCACCGTCACAAAGCCTTCCCGAATCAGCGTAACGCTGACCGTCTTGCCTTGTTGCTCAAAACGTTTGGTCATTGAATCTTCCAGCAACAGCCACTCGAGCAGTTGCGGTTCAAGCGCGGGAATTGCGTCTACGTAGCGCAGCGCACGCAGTTGCGTAAGCGCAGGGTGTGACATGCCTTACTCTCCGGTACATAACGTAGCGTTATTGTATCGCAGAACCGGCGCACGGGGCGGGGAAACTTCATTCAGTTTTCATCAGCGCAACAGATGCGCAACAGCGCACATCTGCGCCGGAAAAAAAGGTGCGTCAGGCGACGCACCAGTTGCTGCAAATATCAGCATTGTGGGGAGAGATTACCCCTTGCCTTTTACACTGCTGATAAAAGTGGCACGGGCGGATTTCGACCCGAGGCGTTCTGCTTCATTCAATAATTTCAGCGCCTTATCAATATCACCTTTAGCAGCGGCTTGTTTGATGGCCTGGTTAAAGTAGCTCTCTGTATCGTTGAGCATCGGCTCGCTCTTCGCCACTGGCGCAGGCGCCGCAGCGGTCGCGGCAGCCGGAGCCGGTTGCGTGTTGTAAGCCGGTGCGGCGGTGTTGCCCACGGTAACGGAAGCCGGGCCAGAAGAGCCAAACAGCGGGCCGACTAAAATACTGGAAGAGGAGGAAGTGCTGGCTTTCAGCGCCAGTGAACCGGCCACGCCATGGCGGGCAATCGGATCGGGAATATCCGGTACGGCGTTGCCGTTACCTTTGGCATAAGCTTTAGCCGGATCCACCATCTGCGTGGTTTTTTGCAGATCTTTTTGCGTGGTAAATACCAGCAAATAAAGTTTCTGCTGACCCAACGCCGGGGTCAGTTTCATCGTGCCTTCTAAACGGTTATCCGACATCACGCCCGGCTCCTGGTACGCAAAGAAGCTGGACGGGAAAAATGCTGCAGGTGTGAAGTTCTGATCAAGTACCAGCACGTTGGGCGCATAAACGCTCTCGTTGTTCACTTTGCTGGTCAATGTAATGTTCAATTCGCCGATATTCGCCGGAACGCTATACGCCATCACCGGGCCCGTAATATCACCGGCATTCAGCGTCTGCCCGGCAGCAGAGACGTCGCTGGTCAGCGTTTGCGAAGGTGAAACCGGTGTCCAGTGCAGTTGTTGAAGCGTTGAAGCAGGAATAGACGGTGCTGCAGAGACATCCTGCGGCACGATATTAATTGCCGCCAGGCTCATAGTGGGAGCCGCAGCCAGCAGCCCTGCGGATAAGCAGAGTGCGACGAGACTTTTTTTCATTTTCATTATGATCACCTTGATTGCGCGGTGAGCGTTGGCCAGGCAATAGCGCGCGTCACCTAAGATTGAGGGGCTTGCGCCCCTCATTTGGTCATTACAGCGGGTGTTTAAGCATTACCACCAGATTTCCATCTGGGCGCCGAAGGTCCACTCGTCGTCGTTACCACGACTATTGGTGCCAAAGCCAAACGGTGTAGTCGCGCCATTGCTCGCAGCCAGGGAAGAGGTGTTGCCATCGGCGTCCGTTTTAACGTAACCCCATTTCTCATCCCACTTGGCGTAGGTAGCGAAAACGCGGATTGCCGGACGAGACCAGATGCTGTCGCCCGCCTGCCACTGTTGCGCCAGGGTGATTTTGTACTGACTGTTGCGATCGCCCGTTTGCTGGGATTTGACGTTGTCGTAGCCTACTTCCATCAACGTGCTCATGATCGGCGTCCATTTGTACATCGGACGTACGCCCACGGTGTACCAGGTGTTGCCGCGTTTGTTATCGCGATCGGTATCCTGGTACATACCGACATACATCAGGTCCCACTTCTCAGCGAGGTTGATAGCACCGTGATCCAGTACGCGGATCAGGTGACCGTCGTTATCCACAGCGCCGCCGCGAGCCTGGCCTTTACCCTGCGAGATCATCGCGTCGGTGGCGTACTGCACCACGAACTTGTTGTAACCCTTCATCATGCTCTGGGTATGTTCAGCGGTGAACATCCAGCCATCTTTCGATGCGCCCGGCTCCAGGTAATAGTCGTCAGGAATGTTGGTGTGACCGTAGTCAACGCCCAGTTCCAGCACACCGTTCGGGTTGGTAGCCAACTGTGCTAAACGCACATCGAAGACATCATTCGGCACGGCATGGTTGTAAGTGCGCAGACCGGTGGTCGAGTCGCGATCGCCAAAGGCAGAAGAACCACCCAGCTCAGAAGAACGGGTTGCGGCCAGAGAGAGTTTACCGATGCCAACGTCAATATTTTCAATACCTGCACCCGGGCCGGAAATATCCCAGTAGTAGAAGTCGATCATATGTACGTCATGGCGCTGATAGAAACGCTTACCGGCCCAGATGTTGGCGCCTGGCAGGGAGTCGATCAGGTTTTTACCCACTACGTTAAATTCGCGAACCGCTGGTACGTTGTCGTTTTCCCAGTCGTTCAGCTGTGCGGTTTTATAGGCGATGTTAGAGTCAAAATAGAAGCTTTTATCCGCATCTTTCCAGACCTCCTGGCCTAATTTAATTTCCGCATAGGTTTCGCACTCGTTACCAAGACGGTATTTGGCATCCGCACCGGTGGCCTGGAAGCATTGCTGCTCGCCGCCGCTGCCGGTCCAGCCAATCCCCGAACGGGCGTAACCTTTGAAATCAACAGCACCCGCCTGTGCAGACAGTACGCCTGCCGCGATGGCGAGAGCCAGTGGAAGTTTGCGCAGAGTAATCATCGTTCTATCTCCTGAGCTTGCTTTGCTTTTCTTTTTTTTACACATCCCCCTTCGCGCTATCTCTTTATTGGCTGCCGTCATGAATCCCGGTCAGGTACTTTTGTACGCTGCCGGAGAGTCATTACGTTGCCGCCTCGACATAATGCGAATGGCTTTGTGTAAACGCTTTGTGGGGTACGCTTAAACGCCCGGCTCTTTATGTAACCGGCGGCAGGCGGTGCCATCTTCACGGAACAGATGGCAACGCTCCGGCGGTAAGCCGATGGCGAATGTGGCACCCTCTTCTACCAGCACCACGTCAGTCTGGCGGTAGACCAGGTTCTGGCGTATTGCAGGGATCTGGATATGAATTTGTGTTTCGTGACCAAGCTGTTCGACGACCTGAACTTCGCCCTCCAGCGTGACATCGGCGATGTCGCTGGGCAGCAGATGCTCCGGGCGGATGCCCAAAGACATATTCGCGCCGACTTGTACATTGGCACTGTCCACCGGCAGCCACACGCGCTGGCGGTTAGGTAGCTCAACCTGCACCTGTTCAATGGCGGTGGCGGTCACTTTTACCGGCAGGAAGTTCATCTTCGGCGAGCCGATAAAACCGGCGACAAAACGGTCTGCCGGGTAGTGATACAGCTCCAGCGGTTTGCCCACCTGCGCCACGCGCCCGGCATCAAGCACCACGATTTTGTCGGCCAGCGTCATCGCTTCCACCTGATCGTGAGTGACGTAAATCATCGTGCGACCAAGGCGTTTGTGCAGACGGGAGATCTCAATACGCATTTGCACACGCAGGGCGGCATCAAGGTTGGAGAGAGGTTCATCAAGCAAGAAAACGCGGGGTTCAGCCACCAGGGTACGACCAATTGCCACGCGCTGGCGCTGACCGCCAGAGAGCGCTTTCGGTTTGCGATCCAGTAAATGCGCCAGTTGCAGCACTTCCGCGACTTGCGTGACGCGCGATTTGATCATCTCTTTTTTCGCGCCCGCTAACTTCAGGCCGAAAGACATATTTTCCGCAACCGACAAATGCGGATAGAGCGCGTAGGACTGAAACACCATGCCAACGCCGCGTTCTGCGGGAGGAACCTCATTCATGCGGGTATCGCCAATCAGCAAATCCCCGCTGGTGATGGTTTCCAGCCCGGCAATCATGCGCAGCAGCGTCGATTTACCACAGCCTGACGGGCCGACAAACACCACGAATTCTCCTTCGTGGATGTCGAGACTGATGTCTTTCGACACCACCACATCGCCCCAGGCTTTCGTTACATTACGCAGCTGTACGCTCGCCATGCCCTTCTCCCTTCGTTACAACCTGTCACCAACAGAAACATTCAACGTGGGCTGACTATGGAGCATCGATTCAGCGGGCGAATCCTCCACCCCCCTGGTTTTTTGTGGGGGAGGAGGCGGGAGGATGAGAACAACGGCTCTGCCCCCTGGATGGGCGGGCGGCGGGCATTTTCGTGATGGACTCTGCAAAAATCGGCGCTTTTTTATGTGCGCTCACACACATAATGCAAATCTCTGTAACAGAGATCACACAAATCACCGCAGGGGCGTAGGGTCAAGGAGGATGAGAAGCGCTTGTCAAAAAAGGAGACTAATCCCGTCGAACTACCTTGAGCGTATCCACGAGCACATCACCTAAAGGACGGGATATATGAAAATCAAAACAGGCGCACGCATCCTCGCTTTGTCCGCAGTGGCGACGATGATGTTTTCCGCCTCTGCCCTCGCCAAAATCGAAGAAGGTAAGCTGGTCATTTGGATCAACGGCGACAAAGGCTATAACGGCCTTGCCGAAGTGGGTAAGAAATTTGAGAAAGACACCGGCATTAAAGTTACCGTAGAACACCCGGATAAACTGGAAGAGAAATTCCCGCAGGTTGCGGCAACCGGCGACGGCCCGGACATTATTTTCTGGGCGCACGACCGCTTTGGCGGCTATGCGCAATCCGGTCTTCTGGCGGAAGTCACCCCGGATAAAGCCTTCCAGGACAAGCTGTTCCCCTTCACCTGGGACGCGGTGCGTTACAACGGCAAGCTGATTGCCTACCCGATTGCCGTCGAATCTTTATCACTGATTTACAACAAAGACCTCGTGCCGAACCCGCCGAAAACCTGGGAAGAGATCCCGGCGCTGGATAAACAGCTGAAAGCGAAAGGTAAGAGCGCGTTGATGTTCAACCTGCAAGAACCGTACTTCACCTGGCCACTGATTGCCGCCGACGGCGGTTACGCCTTCAAGTTTGAAAACGGCAAATATGACGTGAAAGATGTCGGCGTTGATAACGCAGGCGCGAAAGCCGGTCTCGGTTTCCTTGTGAAGCTGATTAAAGACAAACACATGAATGCCGACACGGATTACTCAATTGCGGAAGCGGCGTTCAACAAAGGTGAAACCGCGATGACCATCAATGGTCCGTGGGCGTGGGCCAACATTGATAAGAGCAAAATCAACTACGGCGTCGCGCTGCTGCCAACCTTTAAAGGTAAGCCTTCTAAACCGTTCGTTGGCGTGCTGAGCGCAGGCATCAACGCTGCCAGCCCGAACAAAGAGCTGGCGAAAGAGTTCCTCGAAAACTACCTGCTGACCGATCAAGGTCTGGCAGACGTTAACAAGGACAAACCGCTGGGTGCGGTCGCGCTGAAATCCTATCAGGATCAGTTAGCGAAAGACCCGCGCATCGCCGCGACCATGGATAACGCGAAAACCGGTGAAATTATGCCGAACATCCCGCAAATGGCTGCCTTCTGGTACGCCACACGCACCGCGGTTATCAACGCTGTTAGCGATCGCCAGACCGTCGACGCCGCGCTGAAAGACGCCCAGGGTCGTATTACCAAGTAAAAATGTGAATGCCTTATCCCCGGATGGGGATAAGGCGAATTGGACATGTTGTATACGCGGCATCTTTCACGCACCTCACGGCGGCAACGGTGTGTACCCCGGAGCGCTTACAAAAGTAAGCGACCAGCGTGCGCAACCGCAGCCAACAAAGCGGCAGCGTGAAGGGTGTCGAGTAGAGAGGAAATCCCCATGGATGTAAGAAGAAAACGCCACTGGTGGCAAAGCCCGCAACTCGCATGGGCGGCCATCACCGTTGTTGGCCTGTTGGTGGCTTACCTTGTCGTTATGATGTATGCCCAGGGGGAATACCTTTTCGCCATTACTACGCTCGTCCTCAGCTCGGCGGGCCTCTATATTTTCGCCAATCGCAAGGCATACGCCTGGCGCTATGTTTACCCCGGCGTGGCCGGTATGGGGCTGTTTGTCCTGTTCCCGCTGATTTGTACCATCGCCATCGCATTTACCAACTACAGCAGCACCAACCAGCTCACACAGGAGCGCGCGCAGCAGGTGCTGCTCGATCGTTCCTACCAGGCAGGCAAAGCGTATAACTTTGGGCTTTACCCGGAAGGTGACGCGTGGCGACTGGCGCTGACCGACGGCGACGGCGGCAAAAATTACGTTTCCGATGCGTTCAAACCCGGCGGTGAGCAACAACTGACATTAAAAGAGGCTGACGCCCTGCCCGCTGGCGAGCGCGCCAATCTGCGCATCATCACGCAAAACCGCCAGGCGCTGAACCAACTGACCGCCCTCCTGCCGGATGGCAGCAAAGTGGCAATGAGTTCGCTGCGTCAGTTCTCCGGTACGCGCCCGCTGTATCAGCTTGAACAGGACGGCACGCTGCTCAACAACCAGAGCGGCGTGAAATACCGCCCGAACAATGATATCGGCTACTTCCAGGCGATTAACGCCGATGGCAGTTGGGGTAACGAAAAGCTCAGCCCCGGCTATACCGTGACTATCGGCTGGGGTAACTTCACTCGCGTCTTTACTGATGAAGGCATTCAAAAACCGTTCATTGAGATCTTTATCTGGACGGTGGTGTTCTCGGTGCTGACCGTGGTTCTGACCGTTGCCGTAGGCATGGTGCTGGCCTGCGTCGTACAGTGGGAATCCCTCAAAGGCAAAGCGATTTATCGCGTGCTGTTAATTCTGCCGTATGCCGTACCGTCGTTTATCTCCATTTTGATCTTCAAAGGGCTGTTTAATCAGAGCTTTGGCGAGATCAACATGATGCTGAGCGCACTGTTTGGCATTAAACCGGCGTGGTTTAGCGATCCCGCAACCGCTCGCTCGATGATCGTGATCGTCAACACCTGGCTCGGTTATCCGTACATGATGATCCTGTGCATGGGGCTGTTGAAAGCGATCCCCGACGATCTGTATGAAGCATCGGCCATGGACGGTGCCGGGCCGCTGCAAAACTTTTTCCGCATCACCTTCCCGCTGCTGATCAAGCCGCTGACGCCGCTGATGATTGCCAGCTTCGCCTTTAACTTTAACAACTTCGTGCTGATCCAACTGCTGACCAACGGCGGCCCGGATCGCATCGGCACCACCACGCCGGCCGGTTATACCGACTTGCTGGTGAGCTACACCTATCGCATCGCCTTCGAAGGCGGCGGTGGTCAGGACTTTGGGCTCGCTGCCGCTATCGCCACGCTGATTTTCCTGCTGGTAGGTGCGTTGGCTATCGTCAACCTGAAAGCTACGCGCATGAAATTCGATTAAGGAGGACGAAAATTATGGCTATGGTGCAGGCGAAATCGCAAAAGCTGCGGCTGTTTATCACCCATTTGTTACTGCTGGTGTTTATTGCCGCGATTATGTTCCCGCTGCTGATGGTGGTCGCCATTTCGCTGCGTGAAGGTAACTTCGCCACCGGCAGTTTGATTCCGGAAAATATTTCGTGGGAACACTGGCGCCTCGCGCTGGGCTTTAGCGTCGAACACGCCGATGGCCGCGTCACGCCGCCGCCGTTCCCGGTGCTGCTGTGGCTGTGGAACTCGGTGAAAATCGCCGTGATCACCGCAGTCGGCATTGTGGCGCTCTCCACCACTTCTGCGTACGCCTTTGCCCGCATGCGCTTTCGCGGCAAAGCGACATTGCTGAAAGGGATGCTGATTTTCCAGATGTTCCCGGCGGTGCTGTCGCTGGTGGCGCTGTACGCATTGTTTGACCGGCTCGGCCAGTACGTGCCGTTTATCGGCCTGAATACGCACGGCGGGGTGATCTTCGCTTATATGGGCGGGATCGCGCTGCATGTGTGGACGATCAAAGGTTATTTCGAAACGATCGACGGTTCGCTGGAAGAGGCCGCCTCGCTGGATGGCGCAACACCATGGCAGGCGTTCCGTTTAGTGCTGCTGCCGCTTTCGGTGCCGATTCTGGCGGTGGTGTTTATTCTGTCGTTTATCGCCGCCATTACCGAAGTACCGGTTGCCTCGCTGCTGCTACGCGATGTCAACAGTTACACGCTGGCGGTCGGGATGCAGCAATATCTCAACCCGCAAAACTACCTGTGGGGCGATTTTGCCGCCGCGGCGGTGCTGTCCGCGATCCCCATTACGGTTGTCTTCCTGCTTGCGCAGCGTTGGCTGGTTAACGGCCTGACCGCAGGCGGTGTGAAAGGTTAAATTTCATTGTTGTTATTACGCCCTACATATTTCGGATGAGAGCACGGCGGCAACTATATGAATCCCCGGAAGCTGACTGAAGTCAGTGACCGGGGTGAGTAAAGGAAGCCAACGCAGCGATCACCTGAAAGATGACCGGCGTTGCCACTGCACCCTCAACTTGTATCACCCAACTTGTGAAGTCATTGGCGATCCTCGGATCGCCCTTTTTTTATGCCCATTTGAACACCACCTCTTGTGGAGGCATTCAGCAACAGGCTTTGGCTTTTACCTTGTTCAGAACGGGCAGAGATTTTTATTAAAGCTTTTAGTACGCCCCATCCGGGGCGCAAACAATGCCACCTGTTATGCAGTTTTTTATTCGCGCCTCAGCCGTTGCGAGTTACACAACCACAGTGTGATCACCAGCAACAGGATCGCCGCCGAGTAGATCAGAACATCCATTGGTGACTGGTGATCGACAATGATCAACCGCACAATCGCGGTAATGCCGATGTAGATAAAGTAGCGCAGCGGGAAGTGAAACCCGGACTGAAAGTACTTCACAATCAGGGCGATAAATTCGAAATAGAGAAAGTAAACCACCAGCCCTTCCACCAGCTCATATTTGCTGGTTTGCACCGGCGCGAACAGCACATCCGCCAGATGCAGTGTCTCTTTGCCCAGAAAGACAATCAAAATCAGACCGAGGCTCAACAGACCAAGATTCAGCACGGTCTGCAATATGGTCGAAATAAACTCAACCCGAGGACGAGTTAGCGATGTCATAGCGGCACCTCATTGCTGGTGAACAACACTTTGTATATCCCAAAAATGTGATCTGGATCTACATTATTTGCTTATATTTTGTGACACCGCGTGATGACATGTTGCACAGACATGTCCACGCAGGAGACGAAAAAGAGCATGCTTATCGTACGTAAGGCTGAAATCGCGGACGCCGCGTTATTGAGTGAAATGGGCTACGCCAGTTATCGCCATCATTTTGCCCCTCTGTGGCGCGAACCGGCCGAACTGGAGGCATTTCTCCGCCAGGAGTATTCCCCGGCAGTAATCGAACAGAGCCTGCAAAGCGAAGCGGGCGGCTGGTTTATCGCGCAGAATGCCGCGCCTGTCGGTTTCGCCAAAGTCTCCTGGCACAGCGCGGCCGACGAACATGGCCCGGCGGGTACGCTGCTGCATAAACTCTATCTGCTACCGGGCGAAACGGGGAAAGGCTACGGCGAGCGACTGCTGGCAGAAATAGAACGCCTGGCGCAACAGCGCGGAGAGAGGTTTATCTGGCTGGAAGTGCTGGACGCCAACCCGAACGCGCAGCGTTTTTATCTTCGCCAGGGGTTCACGCATCTCAAAGACACAACATTCAGTACCGCGTCGCAGCAAAGTACGCTGCATATTCTGGGCAAATCGCTTTAAGGAGGGATGATGACAAGCGCTTCTTTGCGCCAAACCGCCGTACGCAATGTGACCTACGGCGACAACGTGGTGATTTATGAACCCGCCAATTTATACGACTGCACGCTGGCGGACGATGTATTTGTCGGCCCGTTTGTCGAAATCCAGGGGCACACCCAGGTCGGGAAAGGTTCGAAAATCCAGTCGCACAGCTTTATTTGCGAATATGTCACCATTGGTGAGCGCTGCTTTATCGGTCACGGCGTGATGTTTGCCAACGATATGTTTCGCGATGGCAAACCGGACCCGGACAGCAACCACTGGGGGCGCATCGTGATTGGTAATGACGTGTCGATTGGTAGCGGCGCAACGATTCTGGCAGTGACTATTGCCGATGGCTGCGTGATAGGCGCGGGCAGCGTGGTGACCAAATCGATCAGCGAGAAAGGGGTGTATGCGGGAAATCCTGCGCGGCTGTTGCGCCGGTTATAAATGCAACTCTCCCTCCCCGGATGGGGAGAGAAATGTGCCGGGCGATGAAGAAAGACAGACCTTGCGGCTACTCTCTCCCCACACGGGGAGAGAAACAGGGTTGAAGATGGAGAAAGACAGACCTTGCGGCCACTCTCTCCCCACACGGGGAGAGAGATAGGGTTGAAGATGGAGAAAGACGGGCCTTACGGCCATTCTCTCCCCAGACGGGGAGAGAAAAGGTTTACTGGAAGTTGACCGTCTTATCGTTGGTCATGTTGTAAAGCTCGAACTTACGGCCCAGCATCTGACCACCGTCACGCGTCAGCGGCGTCCAGCCAACGCCAGCGCGGCTGCGGGTCGGACCGGTGCTGAACAGATCCAGCGGAACCGAAATGTAGACCCCTTTGGTGAAGTCCCCTTCCCCGTACTGCGCGGCTGAAACGTTGGTTTTGGTGGCATACGCGCCCACCACAATCCCGCTGTCGAAGTGCTTCGACACATCCAGCGTGACGCCTTTATCGCCCGCCAGATATTGACCAACACTCGCTTTCACCAGCACATTTTCGGCGAACCACGGCGTCCAGTAAGCGGTGAAGTGGCCGGTTTTCACGCTGTAATCGGTGAATTTCATCATGTCCTGCGCACTGCGCCAGTCACGCTGTTTCACATAGTTGCCATCAATGCCAAACGCCCAGTGGCTATCAACCGGACGCCACAACAGCTCGGCACCGGCACCGCCGTACATGGTTTCCAGATACCCGGCATACACCTGGCCATAGAAGTTATTGCCCAGATACTGGAAGTAGTTCGCCTGCATGTTGTTGACGTAAATATCGTTCTGCACATATTCACGCACGCGGGTACGCACACGCGGCAGGGCGGTGTCTTTCGGCGGGTTGGTGTAGTTAAACTTGTCGTAGTTATTGGTCAGATTGCCAAACAGGCTACCGGTGGTCAGCAGGTGATCCGTTAGCCACCAGTCGGCAGTCGCCATCACGCCAAGCTGGTACATGTAGAAAGCTTCCGGCCCGCCGAATGACTGGTTAAGCACCGGATCGATGTGGAAATCGAACGAGGATTTATCGATATACCAACCCTGTTCCGGTTTGTCCGGCACGATAGGCGTTTCGCGTTTTTGCACCAGTTCCGTATCCTGCCCCAGCGGTTCGCCTTCAAGATGGCGCTTCAGGCTGGCAACATCCGTCTCGGTGGTGACGACCGGCATGTTGAGACGGTTTTCCGTCACGCGGATAGTGCGAATGCCGTCCGGCAAGTCATTCATCACAATGCGATTCGCGCGCTCAACCCCTTCCTGGGTATTACGGTATTTCACCTGCTCGCCGGTGACATACAGCGTGTCACCTTTCACCTGAATTTGCGGATCGGTAAGCCCGGCGTTGTATTTCAGTAAGGTCAGCTGATTCGCCACCACCGAATGCTGGAGGATCGCATCTTGCGGCTGTGGCTGATATTTTGGCCGCGCGTTGTCGTTATACGACGGGCGCAGATCGTTGAAGTTGTTACGCAGGGTAAAGCCGAACATCCAGGTATTCCCGCGCTCATAGCTCAGGTTGATGTCCGCCCAGTCGGTGACGCGGTAAATCGCGCCAACGTTGACCTTGCTGCGCTGCGGCAGCTTACCGGCGAAGTCCTGCTGGTAGTTGTTCCCTTCATACTCAAGTTTCAGGCGCAGCGGGTTCCACGGCGTCTGGTATTCCACCCCGCCAAACAACGCGGTCGGGCCACGGAACATCTGGCTGGTATCCGTAGAGCCTGCGGCTTTGTAACTGGTATCGCGCGTACAATATTTCTCGTCATAGGAGCAGAGCGGGTTTTTGATATTGCCGCTGGTGCCAAGGTAGCCCCAACCGATACCCAGCGAGAAATCGAACGGCCCCCAGGCTTTGCTCGCCACCAGATATTCGCCGTCAAACAGCCCGGTGCCGCCAATATCGCGCGCACCCACGGAAACTTCCGGCAGCCAGTAGCCTTCTTGCCACAGGCGCAGTTTTAAATCGAAGGCTTTATCTTTGTAGGACTGATTGCCAGAGAAGGCTTCTACCGAACTGTACTTCCGCGTCCGCACATCGGTGTAGCGCAGCGTTGTTTCCAGCCACGGGAAGAGCTGCACCGAACCGGAGTAGTAGCGGTACTGATTGTTATCGCGGTAGTTAAAGCTCAGTTCACCCTCGCGCGACATCCGCGCAGTGGGCGTTTGCAGCAGGCCGACGCCGCCGAAATCCGACTGCGATGGGCCAATCGGTTCCGGGTATGATTCTGCGTGACAGGCGGCGCTAATTCCCAGCGCCAACAGGCTAATGACAAACGATTTTTTCATTATTATTCCGGTATCCGATGCGTCAGGGACTGAAGAATGTCGGCATTCAGCTCGTCATACTCGTTGCTCCACAAACCCGGTGCGAAACCGACAAAAATCACGCTGCCGGGCATCGGCTCCACGTGGCGTCGGTTCCAGTAGCCAACCGGTACCTTTTGCGTTTTGCCGTTGGGGTAAATCACCCAGGCATAGCTGCGTTCCGCGCCGCTCAGCAGGCTCATCTCATCCAGGTAGCTCACCACATCGCGTCCCGGCGTGAACACTTTTTTGCCCGGGCTGCTGATAAGCCCAATCACGGTGATGGTGGTCGGCTGCGAGCCAACCCATAAAGTGTATTGCCCTTCTAAAGGCCGGTTGGCGAGGCGGTGGGTACGCAAGTAATCCGGGTCCAGCTCAACGATTTGTCGGCCGGTGACCTTCATCGCCTGCAACTGCTGACGCAGCGCGTTGATCGCCGCAGCGCTATTCCCACTCTCATCGGCGGCAAGCGCGGCAAGCCGCGCAAGAAGTGCCTGATGGCGTGCCTGCTCGGCAACCGTCGCCTGACGTTCGCTGACCACAGCACCAGGCCACCAGCTATTCGCCAGACGGGGCTGCCCGACCAAATCCACCAGGTGTGCGGCATTGGTTAAGGTTTTCGGTTTGCTATCGCCCTCGGTGTAGACATCAACCGTGCCGACGGCGAACGCCAGCGGGGAAGCGAGGCTGGCTAACAGCGGAAGAAGAGCGCGTTTTTTCATTATTTCGCCGCCTTAATCAGGGTGGTTTTCACCGGGAACCAGTCCGCGCCAAGATACTGCTCGGATTGCCGGATAACCCCTTGTTCATCCACCCAATAGCGGTTGCGCCAGCGTTTCTGATCGGTAGTGACCTCTTCATCGAGAATACGTACTGCGGTGACGTCGCTCGCCAGTTTCACCGTGTCGGTGCCATTCCAGCGGAAGACAGAACGGGCAGTGGCGTAGCGCACCTGTTTGTGTTCCGTCCAGCCCATTAAGCGTGTCCAGCTCGCGCCATCGACAATCTGGTTCGGTTTCGCCAGCGGATCTGCCGCCAGGTTATTAACATCCAGCAGGTTGTCGCCAGGCAGATGCGTTTTCACGATGCGATAGTTTTGCGTGACGATCGTGGACTGATCCTGCGTCACCCATTTTTGCTGCCCGTTTTCGGCGAAAGCGAGCACCACAAACAGTTGTGGGCCGTTGTTGAGCTGCATGTACTGGCTGGCATACGGCATATTGAGGATTTCTTCATCCGTGAGCTGCACGCCCGGCGTGCCAAATACGCTGTTCCAGAGTGAATTCCCGAGGCCTTTGATGGGGCCTGAACATGCCTGAAGGAGCAGGCAAATCAAGATGATACCAGGTCGCTTCACGACTCTTCTCCGAAAGGGGCGAAATAACCACACCGAAGTGTGGTTATAGTTAATGTACCCGCTATTACTGGGTACTTGTGGTCGTGGTGGTCGTGGTTCCCGTGTTGGAGCCATCACCGCCACCGGTTGCCGCCAGCGCGACACCCACCGCGGACCCTACGGTGCTAACGCTCGTTGCTGCGGAGCTACCCGCAGAAACAGAGGTCGCTGCCGACCCTGCCGCTTCACCAATTTGCACCGGTGCAGCAAAAGCAGAAGTCGCCGCAAGCGCGGATATGGCAAAAATGCCATACAGGACTTTTTTCATATCAATTTCCCTTCATTGAATGAATGGAGATTTACCTGAAAGAATTCAGGCGATATCGAGTATACACAACTAAAGCAGAGGGTTTACGCATCGGGAAATAGCGGGGAACGTTTTCGGAAAATTGGTATCAGGCATTTAAAAAGAGAAGGCAAAACTAAAAAATTAGATATATTTCAAACAATTAAATAATGACAAAATATTGACACAATAAGGCTAGTCCTAAAATTTATAGCAACCACTTATCCGCCTGTCGCGTTTTTCAGATAAACCTGATGATAGATATAGAAACAGCGAACCAGGAATAATCCCCGTAATTTAGCTTTAAAATATCGATATCGGAATTGCTTATATATATCGGGCGAACCCCTCGCGCAATATATGCATACTGGAATAAATATAATCGGTAAAAAAAAGCGCCGCCGAAGCGACGCTTATGTGGCTTAACCGCGCCAGGATTTGTAGCGGTTGATCAGACCATTGGTTGAGCTGTCGTGGCTGGAGATGGATTTGTCATCGCCCAGTTCCGGCAGAATGCGGTTCGCCAGCTGTTTACCCAGCTCCACGCCCCACTGATCGAAAGTGAAGATGTTAAGGATTGCGCCCTGAGTGAAGATTTTGTGCTCGTACAGCGCAATCAGCGCGCCCAGGCTAAACGGGGTGATTTCGCGCAGCAGAATAGAGTTAGTCGGGCGGTTGCCTTCAAACACTTTGAACGGCACAACGTGATTAAGCGTTGCCGGGTCTTTACCCTGATCGCGATATTCCTGCTCGACCACGTCGCGGGATTTACCGAACGCCAGTGCTTCAGTTTGGGCAAAGAAGTTCGACAGCAGTTTCTGGTGATGATCGGAAAGCGCGTTATGGGTGATAGCCGGCGCGATGAAATCACACGGAACCATTTTGGTACCCTGGTGAATCAGCTGATAGAACGCGTGCTGACCGTTGGTGCCCGGCTCACCCCAGATGATCGGGCCAGTCTGGTAATCCACCGCGTTGCCGTTACGGTCAACATATTTACCGTTGGACTCCATGTTGCCCTGCTGGAAGTAAGCGGCAAAACGGTGCATGTACTGGTCATACGGCAGAATCGCTTCGGTTTCAGCGCCGAAGAAGTTGTTGTACCAGATACCGATCAGCGCCAGCAGCACCGGCAGGTTTTTATCAAGCTCGGTAGTGGAGAAGTGCTTGTCCATCGCGTGCGCGCCGGAGAGCAGCTCAACAAAGTTGTCGTAACCCACGGAGAGGATGATAGACAGGCCAATCGCCGACCACAGAGAGTAGCGGCCGCCAACCCAATCCCAGAACTCAAACATGTTAGCGGTGTCGATGCCGAACTCGCCCACCGCTTTCGCATTGGTAGAGAGCGCTGCGAAGTGTTTCGCCACGTGTTTGTTGTCACCCGCAGTTTTCAGGAACCAGTCGCGCGCACTGTGGGCGTTGGTCATGGTTTCCTGGGTGGTGAAGGTTTTAGACGCTACGAGGAACAGCGTGGTTTCCGGGTTCACTTTTTTCAGTACTTCGGCGATGTGCGTACCATCGACGTTAGAGACGAAATGCATGTTCAGATGGTTTTTGTACGGACGCAGCGCTTCGGTCACCATAAACGGGCCGAGGTCGGAACCGCCGATACCGATGTTCACCACGTCGGTAATCGGTTTTCCGGTGTACCCTTTCCAGCTACCTGAGATGATCGCTTCAGAGAAGGCTTTCATCTTCTCCAGCACCGCGTTGACTTCCGGCATCACATCTTTGCCATCCACCACAATCGGCGTATTGCTACGGTTACGCAGCGCGACATGCAGCACGGCGCGATCTTCGGTACGGTTGATTTTTTCGCCAGAGAACATGGATTTGATCGCACCTGCCAGATCGGTCTCTTTGGCCAGCGCCAGCAGTTTGTCCAGCGTCTCTTGCGTGATGCGGTTTTTGGAGAAATCCACCAGCATCAGGTCGTCGAAGGTTGCGGAGAATTTGCTAAAGCGGTCGCCCTCTTTCGCGAACAGATCCGCGATAGTGACGTCCTTCATGTCAGCGTAGTGTTTCTGTAATGCCTGCCAGGCAGATGTCTGCGTTGGATTGATGTTTTTCATAGCAATACTCTTCTGATTTGAGAATTGTGACTGCCGTCGATTGTAGCGCCTGCCGGCGAAAATTGTGATGGTTTTTGTGCCGGCTCACCGTACACGCGGGCGAATAACGACCAAAAATCGCCGAATTTGAGCACAACATAAGTCATTTTACTGACGACCAATGCAGCATGAAAAATCCGCATAATCCCGGCGTTGACAGCATGCCCGCTAACCCTTTATTTATAAACGCACTACCCGCGCATGCGCGGGTTTGTATTACCAGAGCTTTTCGCGTTGCAGCAAGGCGGCAACTGAGCGCATCCCCGGGAACTTACACAAGTCAGTGACCGGGGTAAGTGAAGGCAGTCAGCACCGCTGCGGCGTGAAGGCGAAGGTAATCCTTACCAAAGCATTTCGCGTTGCAGCAAGGCGGCAACTGAGCGCATCCCCGGGAGCTTACACAAGTAAGTGACCGGGGTAAGTGAAGGCAGCCAGCACCGCTGCGGCGTGAAGGCGAAGGTAATCCTTACCAAAGCATTTCGCGTTGCAGCAAGGCGGCAACTGAGCGCATCCCCGGGAGCTTACACAAGTAAGTGACCGGGGTAAGTGAAGGCAGCCANGTAATCCTTACCAAAGCATTTCGCGTTGCAGCAAGGCGGCAACTGAGCGCATCCCCGGGAGCTTACACAAGTAAGTGACCGGGGTAAGTGAAGGCAGCCAACGCCGTTGCGGCGTGAAAGGCGAAGGTAAACATTGCCAGAAGAGGCGCGTTACCCAGGCACACGGTGTTCGAAGCGCCAGGCTGATGAAAACACCTGAGGGGGAGTAACGCCGAGATAACAAAACGCCTGGCAGCGTGCGTTATCGGCTACAGGGGCTGAATCCCCTGGGTTGTCACCAGAAGCGTTCGCAGTCGAACGTTTCATGTCCGCAGACGTTACGCAAAGCGGGCAGACAAGGTGGAGCACTTCTGGGGAAATCGTAGCTGTTTATCGCTCTGCGCCCACCCCGTTTTTCGCTCTTTCCTTGTGCCATGGCTGAATAGAGAATCCCCTGACACGAGGTTGTTATGACTAGTTTCGTTGTCGCCAAATTTGGCGGCACCAGCGTTGCCGATTTTGATGCCATGAACCGCAGTGCGGACGTGGTGCTTTCCGATACCAGCGTCCGTCTGGTGGTGCTTTCCGCTTCCGCAGGGGTAACCAATTTGCTGGTTGCGCTGGCCGAAGGGCTGGAAGCCAGCGAGCGTTTCGTCAAGCTCGACGCTATCCGCAAAATTCAGTTCGATATTCTGGAACGCCTGGCGAACCCGGCGGTGATCCGCGAAGAAATTGAACGCCTGCTGGAAAATATCACCACGCTTGCCGAAGCCGCATCGCTGGCGACATCCACCGCGCTGACTGACGAACTGGTCAGCCACGGCGAGCTGATGTCGACGCTGCTGTTTGTGGAAGTGCTGCGCGAACGCAGCGTACAGGCGCAGTGGTTTGATGTGCGCAAAGTGATGCGCACCAGCGACCGTTTTGGCCGCGCTGAGCCGGATGTCGCCGCACTGGCGGAACTTGCCGGACAGCAACTCGCGCCGCGCCTGAATGAAGGGTTAGTGATAACCCAGGGTTTTATCGGTAGCGAAGCCAAAGGCCGCACCACCACGCTTGGCCGCGGCGGCAGCGATTATACCGCCGCGCTACTGGGCGAAGCGCTGCATGCCTCACGCGTGGATATCTGGACCGATGTCCCGGGCATTTACACCACCGACCCGCGCGTGGTGCCCGCCGCGAAACGCATTGATGAGATAGCCTTTGAAGAAGCGGCAGAGATGGCGACATTCGGCGCGAAAGTGCTGCACCCCGCCACGCTGTTGCCCGCAGTACGCAGCGACATTCCGGTTTTTGTCGGCTCCAGCAAAGATCCGAAAGCCGGTGGCACGCTGGTGTGCAATAACACCAGCAATCCGCCACTGTTCCGCGCACTGGCGCTGCGCCGCAAGCAGACCCTGCTCACGCTGCACAGCCTGAACATGCTGCACTCACGCGGTTTTCTTGCGGAAGTGTTTGGCATCCTGGCGCGTCACAGTATCTCGGTTGATTTGATAACCACCTCAGAAGTGAGCGTGGCGCTGACGCTGGACACCACCGGTTCAACATCAACCGGCGACACCTTATTAACCCAGGCGCTACTGACCGAGCTTTCTTCTCTGTGCCGGGTGGAAGTGGAAGAAGATTTAGCGCTGGTGGCGATTATCGGCAACGATTTGTCAAAAGCCTGCGGCGTGGGTAAAGAGGTGTTTGGCGTGTTGGATCCGTTTAATATCCGCATGATTTGCTACGGCGCATCCAGCCATAACCTCTGCTTCCTTGTACCCGGAAAAGAGGCCGAACAGGTGGTGCAAAAACTGCATCACAACTTGTTTGAGTAATTCCTGACCGTTTACGGATGAGAGCAAAAAGCCCGGTGAATTACCGGGCTTTTTTTTATGACATCACCGTCTGGTACAGCAACGCATCGAGATCGCTGACCTTGCCGCTGCGGCTTTCCGGCAGCGCATCCGCGATTTCGCCGCGCGCCAGTTCATCGCCGATAAACGCGTGCAGCAGCGGACGTTGCGCACCATACTGAGCCTCACCGGCCCGCTGTTTTAACGCCAGCAGTTCATCGATTTCTGCCCGTAATGGCGCGTCGAGATCGCTGCCCGCCAGCAACGTAGCGAAACGCATTGGCGGCATCCCTTTGCCCGCTTCTATCCAGCGTACCGCCAGCAGCGGACGCAGCACATAAAAGTACTTTTTCAGCCGTACCTGTTCGCCCTGCAAATAGCCGCGAAAGTTCTTTTTCGCCATCGAATAGTAGTGCCAGCGCGCTCTGACCGGCGAAAACCAGTGCGGCACCTGCACACGCAACGCGGCGAGCGTGGCGTCATCCTGCTGGTAGACGATCGGGGAATCTAACCATTCGATTAAGGCCGGGTTAGCGCTTTTCAGCAACCCCAACGCTTTGCGCCACTCCCACCCGCAAACGTCCAGCTCATCGTCTATCGGCAATTCGATGACATCACGCTGCGGCTCGACGCGCAGATACCAGTCCGGTTGATGCACATACAAAAAGCGCACATCGTAATCGCTGTCCGGCGAAGCGAAACCCCAGCCGCGACTGCCGGACTCGCAGGCGTAAAGCACTTTCACGCCGTAGGTTTTTTCCACATCGTGTAACACCTGCCGCACACGCCCGCGCATGGCGACATCCACACCTAAAGGTTCCATTATGACTATCCTTCTTATCCTTTCACACACACCACCTGGCGCAGGGGATGCACCACTTCTACCAGCGACTCCTGCGCGACCATCACCGCGTCGATATCTTTGTAAGCCATCGGGATCTCATCGATCACCTCGCTGTCTTTACGGCACTCCACATGCGCAGTAGCGCGAATTTGATCTTCCACGGTAAAGCGTTTTTTCGCCGCCGTACGGCTCATGGTGCGCCCTGCCCCGTGGCTGCATGAGCAGAAGCTCTCTTCATTTCCCAGCCCACGCACGATAAAACTTTTCGCGCCCATCGAGCCGGGAATAATCCCCATCTGCCCTTTTTGCGCGGAAACCGCACCTTTACGCGTCACCAGCACCTCTTCACCAAAGTGCGTCTCTTTTTGCACATAGTTATGATGGCAATTCACCGCTTCCTGCTGGGTGATAAACGGTTTGGTCACGATGCGCGACAGTGCCGCCAGCACGCGCGACATCATCACTTCACGGTTATGGCGGGCGAAATCCTGCGCCCATTCGACCGCTTCCAGATAGTCGTCGTAGTGCTTGCTGCCTTCCCGGAAATAGGCCAGGTTTCGGTCCGGTAAATTGGCAATATGCTGCTGCATATCCTGCTGCGCCAGGGTGATAAACACGTTACCGATGGCGTTACCCACGCCGCGCGAACCGCTGTGCAACATCACCCACACGCGCTGCTGCTCATCCAGACACACTTCAATAAAGTGGTTGCCGGTTCCCAACGTCCCCAAATGTTGATGGTTGTTGGTCTGCCGCAAGCGCGGGTATTCATCCGTCAGGCGCTTAAAGCGCGGCGCAAGCAACGCCCAGTGGCTATCCACCTCTTGCGGCGGGTTTTCCCACGCGCCTTTATCACGTTTCGACCGGTTCACCGAACGTCCGTGCGGCACTGCCTGCTCAATGGCACTGCGCAGCCCGCCGAGATTATCCGGCAGATCCGCCGCCAGCAGTGAAGTGCGCACGGCAATCATGCCGCAGCCGATATCCACGCCAACCGCCGCCGGGATAATCGCCCCTTTAGTCGGGATAACGCTGCCGATGGTTGAGCCTTTCCCCAGATGCACATCCGGCATCACAGCCAGGTGCCTGAAGATAAACGGCATTTTTGCTGTGTTCAGCAACTGCTCACGCGCTTCGGGTTCCACCGGCACGCCGTGCGTCCACATTTTCACCGGCGCGCTGTTCTCCTGCGCCAGCAGTTGATAGTCGTTATGCTGCATCATGACTTCCTTTGATGTTAACAAGGCCGTGCAATACCTGGTCGAGGCCACCAAAGACCGAGATCTTATCGATGCGCTCCGCCACACGCTCCAGCGTTTCTAACTCTTTAAGCCGCAACGCCACCGGGTTGCTCTCCATTACTTTTGCCGTGTTAAGCAACGAACGGGTCGCTGCGGTCTCTTCACGACGGCGGATAACATTGGCCTGCGCCGATTTTTCCGCTTCGACTAAGCGCGACAGAATGGTTTTCATCTCACCCGGCAAAATGATGTCTTTCACCCCCAGCGACGCCACTTCAATACCAAACGCCGCCATGCGATTCGCCACCTGAACGCTCACTAACTCATCGATTACCTGCTTATCTTCCAGCAGCTCATCCAGCGTGCGCGTACCCACCGCTTCGCGCAGGGCAAACTGCAATTCGCGGTAGAGGTGATCCAGCGGTTTGCTCAGTTGGGCAAAGGCACTTAACACATCTGTGTAACGCCAGTTTGCCGCAAGGTTCAGCCGCAACGTGACTTTATCTTTGGTCAGGATCTCCTGGCCGCTCACTTCCAGCACTTGCAGGCGTAAGTCCACCACTTCGGCTTCCACCAGATGGTTTACTTTCCAGTAGCCGCTCAATCCTGCCGGTAACAGCGCCTGCGTCACGCCATCCACTTTTAAAACACCCGCGTGCCAGGCCGGAACCTGCACCGCCAGAATCGCGTCGCGACCTTTTACCGCCACGCCGCGTTTGGGTTGCGCCACGGCGTTCAGGATCTCCGTGGGAATCCGCACATCGCGAGTGTCCATGCGTACCAGTTTCAGTGCGTCATCCGCTTGCCAGTACAGGCGGCGAGTTGAAGGCGGCAGGATCTCCAGCAGCATGCCGTTGAGATAAAGCGCACCGGCCTCGTTATCTGACATATCGGCAACCAGGCAGTAACGCTCCACCCACTCTGGCTGGAAGCGGCGCAAATACTCCGCCAGACCGGCAGCCACTTCGCTGCCATCAGTATTCACCACCAGCACGTCGGGTTTGTTGAACCACGGCAGGCGATGCTCACCAGTTTCCAGAACCTGGATGTAATCACCCTCTTTTGCCAGTAAACCTAATTGACCTTTACGTATTGTGATTTTGTTGGTCATGACTTTCTCCTTAAATTGTTAGCCTTAACGACCGCGGATGCAGGGGCGAAACTGCAGGGGAAACACCGTTTTGCCTGCCGCCCGGCGCCGTTACCGGCGGTCGTTGGGAGGTAATCGTCAACAGCCCGACTACCGGGGTACTACCTGTTTATCTCCATAGATAAGGTGGCGAATCCGGGATTCGAACCCGAAAAAGAACCGACTTTTCGCAAATGTCTTTCCACTGACGGAACGCCCCCCCGGAAAACGTCTCGTGCCGTTCCTGGTGCGCCGGCGGGGTGCGTAACCCCTGCTAACTCAGCGTGCTGACGTAACAGTTATTGCCAGAAGCGTGCCAAAACCCAAAACAAGCGAATGAAATTTTTATTTAATTGAAAAATAATGATTTTATTTTTCAGATGGTTTGATGGCATTGCGGCGAGGATGATTATTTTTTATCTTTTAATATCGATCTTTATCTTATGGGATAAACATGAAGCGTCGGGTGGTGATTGGTGTACTGGGAACGGTGCTGGATAAACGTGGTAAACGGCAAAACCGCTTTCGCAAATGGCGGCCCACCGTAGGGTTGTGCCAGCAGCCGGATTTCGCTGTCGACAGGCTTGAACTGCTGCACCAGCCACGCGATGAAGGGCTGGCGCAACAGACAGCGGAAGACATTGCCCTCGTCTCACCGCATACCGAAGTGCGCAAACATGCGGTGATGATTAAAGACCCGTGGGATTTTGAAGAGGTGTATGCCGCGTTTCTCGATTTCGCCAACCGTTATCCGTTCGATACGGAAAATGAAGAGTACCTGGTGCATATCACCACCGGGACGCACGTCGCGCAGATCTGCTGGTTCCTGCTGACCGAAGCCCGTTATCTGCCCGCTAGCTTGTTGCAGACCAGTCCGGCGGCGAAAGGTGCGGCTGACGAGGCGATAGCTGCCGGCGTCTGTTCGGTTATCGATCTGGATTTAAGCCGTTACGCCACGCTGACCAGCCGTTTTCAGCGTGAGCAGCAGCAATCTGTGGCGTTTCTGAAATCCGGTATTGATACGCGTAATACCACCTTCAACCGCTTAATCGAGCAAATCGAACGCGTAGCGCTGCGCTCGACTGCGCCCATTCTGCTGACCGGACCAACCGGCGCCGGGAAATCGTTTCTGGCAAAACGCATCTTTCAGTTACGCCAGTCCCGCCACCTGGTGCAGGGGCGGCTGGTGGCGGTGAATTGCGCCACGCTGCGCGGCGATAACGCCATGTCGACGCTATTCGGCCATGTGAAAGGTGCATTCACCGGCGCACAACAGGCGCGCACCGGGCTGCTGCGCGAAGCCGATGGCGGCGTGCTATTCCTCGATGAGATTGCCGAGCTGGGGCTGGATGAGCAGGCGATGCTGCTGAAAGCGATTGAAGAGAAGACTTTTTTCCCCTTTGGCTCCGATAAAGAAGTGCACAGTGATTTTCAACTGATTGCGGGCACACACCGGAATATGCAGCAATGGGTGGAGGAAGGTCGTTTCAGGGAGGATCTCTTTGCACGTATCAATATGTGGACATTCGCGCTGCCGGGTCTGGCGGAACGGCGGGAAGATATCGCTCCGAATATTGAGTATGAACTTCAGCGTTTTTCACAACAGCAGCAGACGCAAATCCGCTTTGATAAGGGCGCGCGCGAGCGCTATCTGGCCTTCGCCTGTTCTCCCCACGCGGCGTGGCGCGGCAACTTTCGCGAACTGAGCACGTCAATCGCGCGAATGGCGACGCTGGCAGAACAGGGGCGGATTAACGACGCGTTAGTCGAGGAAGAGGTGCAGCGTTTAGCGCATCACTGGCGCGGAGAATCAGCACTGCCTGACCTCCCCATGGATATCAGCACGCTTGATCTGTTCGATCAACGCCAGTTGGAAACGGTGATTGCTGTCTGTCGGCGCAGCCAGACACTTTCGGAAGCGGGACGTGAATTGTTCGCCATTTCCCGGCAGAAAAAGGCCAACCCGAATGATGCGGATCGCCTGCGCAAATACCTGGCCCGCTTCGGGCTGAGCTGGGAAAGCGTACGCGGCGCAACATAAAACATCTTCATCATAATTTGTTTGAATAATATTCCTTAGCACGATAAACAATACCAATGGTCGGGCTCGATCCCCTCCTTAAATACCCTCATTCATTCGGGTTGCAGAACCGTTGCGAACAGCGCTCATACGTGAGACTGCCGGGTTACCGGCGCAGAAATGACTGACGCTATTGGCTTCGCCAGCGCACCTGTAGCCTGAAGAGTGAAGGGTAATAAAAACACAACACAACAATCGCAAGGAATCCCACATGCTCGCAATTTTCACGCGGCTGTTCCCGTTATGGGCGCTGCTGCTGTCGGTATTCGCCTATTATTTCCCGCCAACCTTTATCGCCATTGGCCCATGGGTCACAACGCTGCTGATGCTGATTATGTTTGGCATGGGCGTGCACTTAAAAATTGATGACTTCAAACGCGTCCTGTCGCGCCCGGCTCCGGTTGCCGCCGGCATTTTCCTGCACTATCTGGTGATGCCGCTGGCGGCATGGCTACTGGCGCTGATTTTTAAGATGCCGCCGGATCTCTCCGCCGGAATGGTATTGGTGGGAAGTGTTGCCAGCGGAACGGCATCAAACGTGATGATTTATCTGGCAAAAGGCGATGTCGCGCTGTCGGTCACCATCTCCTCGGTTTCTACGCTGGTGGGCGTTATCGCCACGCCGCTGCTGACGCGTTTGTATGTCGATGCGCATATTCAGGTCGATGTGATGGGCATGCTACTCAGCATTCTGCAAATTGTGGTGATCCCGATTGCGTTGGGGCTGGTTGTGCACCACCTTTTCCCGCGCGTGGTTAACGCGCTGGAGCCCTGGCTGCCCGCGTTTTCCATGGTCTGCATCCTCGCGATCATCAGCGCCGTGGTAGCCGGTTCCGCGAACTATATCGCCTCTGTTGGCCTGGTGGTGATTGTCGCCGTGATCCTGCACAACAGCATTGGTCTGCTCGGTGGTTACTGGGGCGGCCGTCTGTTCGGCTTTGATGAATCCACCTGCCGTACGCTGGCGATTGAAGTGGGTATGCAGAACTCCGGCCTTGCTGCGGCGTTAGGTAAAATCTACTTCTCGCCGCTCGCCGCGCTGCCTGGCGCACTGTTCTCCGTGTGGCACAACCTTTCCGGTTCGCTGCTGGCGGGTTACTGGTCGGGCAAACCGGTCGACGGAAGCAAAACGCAAGCGGTGAAAGAGGGTTAATTGATAGCGGCCGGAGAACATTATCAGTTATCCGGCCACTATCAACGCTTACCCAATGGTAATGGTAACCGGCTTGCCGAGTTTAGCCAGCATGGTGACAAGTGCATCAATAGTGAATTTGCTGGCTTTTTGGTTGACCACATCGGAGACCCGAGGGCGAGAAATATTGAGTTTTTCCGCCGCCTCAGTCTGCTTGAGATGATTTTCCGCTATCCAGCCAGAAATTTCCTGCATCAGTTGCCGTTTTATGTTCAATAGCTGGATGACTTCTCTTTCTGCATCCTGCGCAAGCGCGTGTGCCTCTTCGGCTTCAAAACCCAGTTCAGCAAAAATGTTGGCATCTGCTGGGGTCACATGACCAACCAGGCCTTCTTGTGTCGTTCTCATTTTTGGCTCCTGTAGTGCTCAACCAAAGCGCGATAACGCGTCCGGGCAGTTGTTTTATCCTTACGTGGTGTGCGCTGTGACTTTTATGGAAACAGTGCAAAACGTAGAGTGCATCCTCAAACCTGGCCAAATAAAAAATACGAAATGCCCCCGCGTGATCGCGAAGACGAATTTCTGCAACGCCTGCGCCAATTTCCGCCATCGGTTTCCAATCTGTAGCTTCCAGGCCAGCTTGAATTTTATGTAGCTGATAACCAGCATCCTTGCGGACACATTCAGGGAAAGCACGTAAGTCATCGTATGACGAGCCTATCCAGATGATGGGCTTTAAAGCAGGCCGTGAAATGATCATACCACATCCTTGTATAAAATTTTATACCAAAATCCTTACCAGCTTAGATCAGCAGCAGCTTAAGTCACCCGCCCAATAACAGATCTGCGAAGCGTCTTCCGGGGTTTATGTATCACCACGCAGACATCCCCCCTTACATCGCGTAGACTCGATGCACTTCCCAAGGAGAACGCTTTATGGCCCTGACCAGACTGACGCAAAAAGAGATGACGGAAAGTGAACAGCGGGAGCTGAAAACGCTGCTGGATCGCGCCCGTATCTCGCACGGACGCCCACTCAGCAACGCTGAAGCCAATCATGTGAAGAAGGAGTACATCGATAAACTGATGGCGCAGCGCGAAGCGGCAGCGAAGAAAGCCCGCCAGATGAAGAAACAGCAGGCTTATAAACCGGATGAGAATGCCACGTTTTCCTGGTCAGCAAACACCTCAACGCGTGGCAAGCGCTAACTAGCGTCCTTTCTTTTTCCTGCCCGGCTGGGTAAAGCGTTTTCCCGCCGGTTTCGCCCGGCTTTTCTCTTCGGGCTTCGCCACTTTTACTGCGGTTTTTTTCGCCGCCTGCGGTTTCGCTTTTGCTTTCGGCTTCGCTTCAGACGATGAGTTCTCAATCAGCTTAAACAGTGCTATCAGTTCATCGTCCGTCAGGTCACGCCACTCCCCCGGCGGCAAGCCAGTGAGACTGACGTTCATAATGCGCGTGCGTTCAAGTTTGGTGACTTCATAACCAAAGTATTCGCACATGCGGCGAATTTGGCGGTTCAGCCCCTGAACGAGCGTAATGCGAAAGGTAAATGGCGCTTCCCTTTTTACTTTGCACTTCTTAGTTTTGGTGCCGAGGATCGGCACGCCCGCGCTCATCCCCTGCACGAATTCGTCGGTGACGGGCTTATTGACGGTCACCAGATACTCTTTCTCGTGATCGTTGCCAGCACGCAGGATTTTATTCACTAAATCGCCATGATTAGTGAGAAAAATCAGCCCCTGCGAATCTTTGTCCAGACGACCGATGGGAAAGATTCGGCTACTGTGATTAACGAAGTCAACAATATTGTCTTTTTCGCCATCTTCGGTGGTACTGACAATGCCAACGGGTTTATTCAACGCGATAAATACCAGATCTTCGTCATCTCTCGGCTCGATAAGTTGACCGTTAACTTTCACAACGTCTCCGGCAACCACCTGATCGCCTATCCCGGCGCGCTTGCCGTTGATAAAGACGTTGCCTTGCTCAATGTAACGGTCAGCCTCGCGGCGTGAGCAAATCCCGCTTTCGCTGATGTATTTGTTTAAACGTGTTGATTGGGTTGGCAGCATAAATTCTCCTGTAAAAGCGGAATATAACTGGCTTCGCCGGGAGATAAAACCGGATTTTCGCCGCACCAAATCGAATTTGTGCAGTTACGCAGTAAAAGTGGGGTTTTAGTTACCGTGCCCGCCGGCACGGTACGGGTTAAGCATCGTCGCGCTCGTCGTCTTCATCCGGCTGTTCCAGCACGCTGTAGGCCACCGAGCAGAACAGGGAGTTAAGACGCTTCATGTCGCCCAGCAAACCGAGGTGCAGCGAGCTGGTTTCAATGCTTTGCACGTTTTGTTGATGCAGGCGGTCAACATGCGCATGCGAATAACGACGGTTCATAATGCGAAAACGGTGCTTGCTACGGCGTAAACGCCGGGCGCTGGTCACGTCGCTGGAGAAAAATACCGACATCGCCAGCTTCAGATTCCCCACCAGCCGTTCATGCAGCGCATCGAGTTCTTGCAAGCCTTCAACAGAGAAAGCGCGCCGCGCCGCCAGGGATTTGTCGGCGATTTCGCTGCCCATGCGCTCGACGATATCGGAGGCCTGCTCAAGGTTCAGCGACATCTCGATGATTTCCGCCCAGCGTTTCGACTCCTCTTCCGCCAGTTCCTCTTTCGGCATACGCGCCAGATAGAGCTTAATCGCCGTGTACAGCACGTTGATGTCATCGGCTTGTTTGCGCAGTTCCTTCTCCTGACGAGGCTGGCCGTGCATCACTTTATGCAGCCCTTCGAGCATCAACTCCATCGCATCGCCCATGCGCAAGGTTTCCCGTGCAGCATTGGCCAGCGCCAGCGTTGGCGTATCCAGTGCGGAACTGTCGAGATGCTTTGGCTTCAGGCGCGTATCCAGCTCTGGCTCTTCACGGATGATCCGCTTACAAAACTGCGCCATTGGCCCGGCAAATGGCACCATCGCCAGACAACGGATTAGGTTGTAGAACACATGGAAATAGATAACCAGTTCCGCTTCCGGTAAGGGAAGTTTCTGCATTGACGTAGCAAGCACATGAACAAACGGCAGGATAATCAGGCTGCCCACCAGTTTGAACAGCAAACTGCCAAGCGCCACGCGCCGGGCGGCAGCGTTAGCGGCACTGTTATTGAGCATCGCCAACAGGCCAGAACCGAGGTTGGCACCAATCACCAGACACAGCGCGACCGGGAAAGAGATAATCCCTGCCGTAACCAGCGTCGCCGTTAGCAGCACCGCCGCCAGGCTGGAGTAACTGATAATGGCGAACACCGCGCCAATCAGCGCATCGAGCATAATGTCGCCGGTCAGCGAGGCGAAAATCACCTGCACGCCATTGGCCTGGGTGATCGGCGTAACCGCCTGCACAATCAGCTCCAGCGCCAGAAGAATCAACCCAAGGCCGATGCTGACGCGCCCAAGCTGGCCTTCGCGCGTCTGTTTACGCCCGAGGAAGAAAATAACACCAAGAAAAATCAGCAGCGGCGATAACCAGGAGAGATCGAACGTCAAAATGCGCGCCATCAGCGCTGTCCCGACATCTGCACCCAGCACAATCACCAACGCCGGGGTGAGCGCCACTAAATCCTGGGCGACAAACGAGGTCACCAGCATGGTGGTGGCGTTACTGCTTTGCACCAGCGCAGTCACGCCGATACCCGCGCAGAAAGCGAGCGGTTTCCTTTCAACGCTACGGCTAAGAACGGTACGTAAACGTGCGCCAAAAACACGCATCACACCGGTACGTACAATGTGTGTGCCCCACACCAGCAGAGCCACGGCAGAAAGCAGATGAAGCAAAGTCAGCACAGAATCAGGTTCTCCTTATCGTTATGCGTTGCTCGTTACCAGGAAGGTAACGTCAACATTATGAAGTAAGTATAAGGCGTCAATGCGAAGAAAAGCGCAGGGTGCCGGTTAAGCCCCCTGAGAGTTGTAAATAAAAATGACGGTTTTGTGACAGAAGCGAGGGTTTGTCGGTTAGCGGGAAACGGCAGGCGCCGTTTGCGGGTTGCCCTGGCGTTTAGCCCACACAACCGAAGCAATTTTGAGCACTTCCGAGAGGACAAACAGCAAAATTGCTCCCCACGCAGCGGTAAAACCAGCGAAATGCATAAACAGTGGAATCAACGCCACTGAGCATTTTAGCGACAGCACGCGGGCTATTTCCTGCACGATAAAGAAAATAGTATGAATGTCTTTTTTAACGAAAAAAGACCAGGCAGAAAAAACCAGCGAGATAATCAACGCGATATTAATAAAGAACATCGTCTGGATAATTACGCCCATCAATCCATTCACACCTAGCTGTGAATAATTGGTATAAAAGTCACTAATGTCGGAATAAAAAGGAACGCTACCGCCTTGCAGCGAAAAAAATAAATAACTGGCCAGCGCCAGTACGTCCATAATACCCCAAAAAGCAAAAATCTTATTTCTTAAATTCATAATCCTCATCCCTTACGCCTGGAATCCATTGCCATGATTTCCCCGATTGCGTCCAGGCATCATCACCCTCAAGGTATTTCTGATAAACAGTACGCTTTTCACCATAACGCCGGATCACCGAGCGATTATAGAGGATTTCTCGGGTATCAGACGAGACGCTTTCCGGTATTGGCGTCCATAGCTGAATTTTGTCTCGCGAGGTGTTCATATAATCTTTACCGTCGGAGCCAAATACACGCCCTTGATCGCCCATACTGGTCGCCCGGTTGAGCATCATTACCGCGGCATTTTTGACGCCGTGGAAGTCTGTTTCGCTGGTTTTCCAGTAACCTGGACCAAACTCAGGCGTCACCGGTACAAAGGTGCTTCGGGTCGGGGCGGGTCGACCATGCATTGCCACGCTGTCTTTAAACCCGTTCAAAATGGTTCTGATAAACACCGCGTTAAACGACAAGCCTTGCACACAAAACAGTTCGGCGTTTTCCGCGATAAAGAACGGGTAATAGAAGCGGTTACGCGTGCTAACGTTCGGGCGCACGACCACTACCACGCCTTTATCCACCAGGCTATCAATATGTTTTTCTTTTTGATGACCAAGCGGATCTTGCGGTAAGCCATATTTAAAACCGTGATGCCGCTTAATCGTGTAACCATCAATGCTGCCCAGAATATTATTCGGGCTGTTCTCGATGAAATATTCCTTTTTTATAATATTCTTCGCGATATCTGGTGCCAGGATATTCTCGTAATCCTTCGGCAATAGATTTCTTTTTCTTATATCATAAATATCCATTTCATAATACCTAAGTTAAATTTATGACAATTAAATGAACCGCAAAAGAGTAAGCAATCTTGCCGTGTAGTCAGTGTCCATCATACGCATGAAGGGGAAGAAGGGTCTAAGAAAATATCCATTTTTAAGAATGTTCTTAGTTTCAATCTGTATTATGTTTGCTTCACGATAGTTTCGCGAAAATGAAATGGCGAAAAACCAGGGCATTTAAAAATGCCCTGTTGTCATTAATCTGCGTCGTAACCTAAATTCGACGCCAGCCAGCGCTCAACTTCCGCCACCGACATGCCTTTTCGCCGCGCGTAATCTTCCACCTGGTCGCGCTGAATTTGCGCTACCGCGAAATATTTACTGTCCGGGTGGCTGAAATACCAACCGGAAACCGATGCCCCTGGCCACATCGCGTAGGATTCGGTCAGTTTCATCCCGGTATGTTTTTCAACGTCCAGCAACTGCCAGATAGTGCCTTTTTCCGTGTGCTCCGGGCAGGCCGGGTAACCCGGTGCCGGGCGAATGCCCTGATAATTTTCGCGGATCAACTCATCGTTGCTGAGGTTCTCGTTCGGCGCGTAGCCCCAGTACACTTTGCGCACCCGCTCATGCAGGTATTCCGCAAAGGCTTCCGCCAGGCGATCGGCCACCGCTTTCACCATGATTTTATTGTAATCATCGTGCGCGGCGTCATACGCTTGTGCTAACGAGTCCTCTTCAAGACCGCCCGTCACTGCGAATGCGCCAATGTAGTCCGCTTTACCGCTCTGTTTGGGGGCGACAAAATCCGCCAGGCAGTAGTTGGCGAAACCGACTTTTTCCGTTTGCTGGCGCAGATGGCAGCCCACGGTCAGCACCTGCGTGCGGGTTTCGTCGCGATAGATTTCGACATCGTCGCCAACGCGGTTAGCCGGGAAAAGCCCGACCACACCGCGCGGGTTGAGCAACTTTTCCGCGCTCAGTTTATCCAGCATCTCGTTAGCATCGGCAAACAGGCGTTTCGCCTCTTCTCCCACCACCTCATCTTCAAGGATGCGCGGATATTTCCCGGCCAGCGACCAGGTCATAAAGAAGGGTGTCCAGTCGATGTAATTGCGCAGCGTCTCGATGCTGGCGGCAACTTCCTGCACGCCAAGGCGGTGCGCGACCGGCGGAGTATAACTTTCCCAGTCAAACGCGAGATCGTTTTCCCGTGCCGCTTGCAACGTCACTGGCGGCGTACGCGGTTTTTTTCGCGCATGCTGGATACGCACGGTTTCATACTCTTTGCGGGTACGGGCAACGAACTCATCGTGCTGCGTAGCCGAAAGCAGGGCCGACACCACACCTACGGTACGCGAGGCGTTTTGCACATACACCGTCGGCCCACTGTAGTTCTGTTCGATTTTCACCGCCGTGTGCGCTTTCGATGTGGTCGCACCGCCAATCAGCAGCGGAATGGTGAACCCCTGGCGTTCCATCTCTTTCGCCACGTTGACCATTTCGTCAAGCGACGGCGTAATCAATCCGGAAAGACCAATCAGGTCAGCATTCACTTCGCGGGCGGTTTTCAGGATTCTATCGGCGGGCACCATCACACCGAGGTCGATAATTTCGTAGTTGTTACATTGCAGCACCACGCCGACGATGTTTTTGCCGATATCGTGGACATCGCCTTTCACGGTGGCGATCACCATTTTGCCGTTACTGCTGCCCTTCTCTTTGCTGGCCTCGATATACGGTTCCAGATAAGCCACGGCTTGTTTCATCACGCGGGCCGATTTCACCACCTGCGGCAGGAACATTTTGCCCTCGCCAAACAGATCGCCAACTACGTTCATGCCGTCCATTAACGGCCCTTCAATTACTTCAATCGAGCGAGCGGCCTGCTGACGCGCCTCTTCGGTATCGAATTCGATAAATTCGGTGATACCTTTTACCAGCGAATATTCGAGACGTTTTTTCACATCCCAACTGCGCCACTCCGCCTGCTGCGCGTTTGCCCCTTCATCGGCGGCTTTACTGCCGCGATATTTTTCCGCCAGATCCAGCATGCGCTCGGTGGCATCATCGCGGCGGTTAAGGATCACGTCTTCAACGCCGTCGCGCAGCTCGGCAGGCAGATCGTCGTAAATCGCCAGTTGCCCAGCGTTGACGATGCCCATGTCCATGCCGTTACGAATGGCGTAATAAAGGAACACGGCGTGGATCGCTTCACGCACCGGGTCGTTACCGCGAAACGAGAACGAGACATTGGAAACACCGCCGGAAATCAGCGCATGCGGTAGTTCGCGTTTGATATCTTCACACGCGCCGATAAAGTCCTGCGCATAGTTGTTGTGCTCTTCAATACCCGTTGCCACGGCGAAGATGTTCGGATCGAAGATAATGTCTTCCGGCGGGAAACCCACCTCTTCGGTAAGAATCTTATAAGCGCGGCGGCAAATTTCGATTTTCCGCGCGCGCGTATCCGCCTGACCGATTTCGTCAAAGGCCATTACCACCACGGCGGCACCATAGCGACGCACCAGTTTTGCGTGGTGAATAAATGGCCCAACGCCCTCTTTCATCGAAATCGAGTTGACGATGCCTTTGCCCTGGATACATTTCAGCCCTTTTTCGATCACCTCCCATTTTGAGGAGTCGATCATGATAGGCACGCGGGCAATGTCCGGCTCACCGGCAATCAGGTTGAGGAAACGCACCATCGCCGCTTCGGCATCGAGCATCCCTTCATCCATATTGATGTCGATAATCTGCGCGCCGCTTTCTACCTGCTGGCGCGCTACGTCCAGCGCTTCGGCGTACTTCTCTTCTTTGATCAGGCGTTTAAATTTGGCGGAACCGGTGACGTTGGTACGTTCGCCGACGTTCACAAACAGGCTGTCATCGCCGATGTTGAGCGGCTCCAGACCCGCAAGACGGCAAGCAACCGGCACCTCCGGCAACTGGCGCGGCGACACGCCTTCGACCGCACGACTCATGGCGGCGATATGTTCTGGTGTGGTACCGCAGCAGCCGCCGACAATGTTCAGAAAACCGGCTTGCGCCCATTCGCCGATTTGCGCCGCCATCGTGTCGGCATCAAGATCATATTCCCCAAAGGCGTTGGGTAGGCCAGCGTTCGGGTGCGCAGTGACATAGCATTCGGCGATACGGGAAAGCTCCTGCACATACTGGCGCAGTTCATCCGGCCCCAGCGCGCAGTTCAGGCCGAAGGTGAGCGCATCGGCGTGGCGCAGAGAGTTGTAAAACGCTTCGGTGGTCTGCCCGGAGAGCGTACGCCCTGAGGCGTCGGTAATGGTGCCGGAAATCATGATCGGCAGCTCAACGCCCAGCGCATCAAACTCCGCTTTTACTGCAAAGATCGCCGCTTTGGCGTTAAGCGTATCGAACACGGTTTCGATGAGGATCAGATCCGATCCCCCTTCCACCAGCGCTTTGGTGGACTCGCGATAAGCGGTAACCAGCTGATCGAAGGAGATATTGCGAAACGCCGGGTCGTTAACGTCCGGTGAGATTGAGGCAGTGCGGTTGGTCGGGCCGAGCACACCCGCGACATAACGCGGTTTATCCGGCGTTTGCGCCGTCCACTTGTCGGCGCTGGCACGCGCCAGTTTGGCAGCAGCGAAGTTGATTTCCGCCGACAGGGATTCCATCTGGTAATCCGCCATGGCGATTGTTGTTGAGTTAAAGGTATTGGTTTCGATGATATCCGCGCCCGCCGCAAAGTAGGCGTCATGGATCGCGCTTATCACCTCCGGCTTGCTGAGCACCAGCAAGTCGTTGTTGCCTTTAAGATCGCAGGGCCAGTCGGCGAAGCGCTCGCCGCGAAAATCCTGCTCACTCAGACGATAGCTCTGGATCATGGTGCCCATGCCCCCATCCAGAACCAGAATTCTTTTGCTTAACTGCTGCTTCAGTTGCTCAACTTTGCTGCTCACACGTGCTCCCGACAATGCTCAACCAGGCCAAAAGGCCAGCAGGACATACTGGCATAAAGTGGCAGAGCGGAAAAGCGACGCGGGGTGAACATGAGAGATGCTCACGTAACGCCCGTCAGCCTGATGGCTGCGCCAACCCGTTACCTTTTCAGTGCGATGACTTTTCAAGTTTTCAGGACAGCGTGCCGATGTATGCTGAAACCTTCGGCCCTCTTACAGGCGCACCTACTTACGGAACCTATTATGTCGTTTTTGACGTCTCTTTTTGGCCATAAGAAACCTCGTCTCACCGACCTGCAACTCAACATTGCCGGGTGGCAACTGTATGAGAGCCATGACACCAGCATGGCATGGTCCACTCCGGAACAAAGCGCGGTGCGCCTTCAGCTCCATGCCCCTGTGCAGTGGCCCTTCGCCTTACACGATATTGCCGCCGCCACACATTATTGGCAGCAAGAAACGGCAAAGATTGGCGGCGCGTTACTGGAGCTCACGGCGCTCAATATTCAGGGAATGGCGGCGTTGCAAGGCACGTTTAAATATCGCGATCCCACACCGGGTTCGCTCGGTATGTATTTTGTCGCGATTATCTGGCTCCCCGTAAAACACGGGCTCTTTCAGATCAATGCTGAAGCGGTAGAAAAAGGGAACACCGGCTTTCGCGAAGCGGTGGTGATGGATTTACAACTTAAGCAGGGCAACATACCGCCCGTTAACGACGAACCCGAATTTATCGATTCTGCCGACGCGCTCTTCGCCAAATTGCGGGAAAGTGAGCTGCGTTGCCTGCCGAGCGACGATCGTCAATATGATGAGATGTTTGCGGAGCATCCACTGAGCCAGGTAAGACGAACCATTGCGCTGTGTGCTCAACATGCGCAGTTGGCGAAACACGTGCGTCAATAAATAGTCTGTATCCGGCATTTTCGTTCTGTTTTGCGCGAACTCATCCGATCAGTCTGCCTGGGAGTTGCGTTATACTCAATAAAAACGAAAATGATTTCCACGATACAGAAAAAGGAGCCAGTCATGGCCACTTCCGTTCCCGCTAAACGAGGCAGAAAAGCTACAGCCCCGGCCGCTCCGGCGGGTGGGCAAGTCCAGTCATTGACCCGCGGCCTGAAACTACTGGAATGGATTGCCGAGTCTCATGGCAGCGTTGCCCTTACCGAACTGGCGCAACAGGCCGGTTTGCCGAACTCAACCACCCACCGCTTACTCACGACCATGCAGCAGCTAGGCTTTGTCCGCCAGGTAGGTGAGTTGGGTCACTGGTCAGTAGGCGCACATGCGTTTATCGTCGGCAGCAGTTTTTTGCAAAGCCGTAACCTGATGGCAATTGTTCACCCGATCCTGCGCAACTTAATGGAAGCATCCGGCGAAACCGTGAACCTCGCGGTGCTGGATAAGAGCGATCATCAGGCCATTATTATCGATCAGGTGCAGTGTACGCAGTTGATGCGCATGTCCGCACCGATCGGCGGCAAATTACCGATGCATGCCTCTGGCGCGGGAAAAGCGTTTCTGTCGCGTCTGAGCGACGAGCAGGTTGGCAGCTTGCTGCACCGCCAGGGGCTGCATGCGTACACCCATGCCACGCTGGTATCGCCGGTACACCTGAAAGAAGACCTCGCCCAGACGCGTAAACGCGGCTACTCCTTTGACGACGAAGAGCACGCGCTGGGTTTGCGCTGCGTAGCGGCGTGTATTTTTGACGAACACGGCGAACCCTTCGCCGCGATTTCCATCTCCGGGCCTATCTCACGTATCACCGATGACCGCGTGACCGAACTGGGCGCGATGGTGATCCGTGGCGCGAAAGAAGTGACGCTGGCGTACGGGGGAATGCGTTAACTTCCAAAAGGTTATATAGTGGACGTCCAATTTTTATCCACTCATCGGAATGATATATATGACCAGGGATGTTCACGATCGCCGTCCAGTAAAGACGCGCAATTCCGCCTGGGCGGCTTCGGCCGCCCGTTACCTGCGCCAAAAAGGCTACACGCCCAACACCATTTCTTTATTCAGTATTTTTTTTGCACTTCTCGCTGGTCTCTGTTTTCTTACCGTCTGGCACAGTGACAATACGCTGCTGCAACGCGGCCTGCTGCTATTCGCTATTGCCGGTATTCAGGGGCGGCTTATCTGTAATTTACTGGATGGCATGGTAGCTGTAGAGGGGGGTCTGCGCAGCCCGGCGGGTGCTGTCTTTAACGAACTACCGGATCGCATTTCTGACAGCGTGCTGTTCCTTGGCGCGGGTTACGGTCTGGTGCAAGTGACTGGTGGAGTTGAGCTGGGCTGGGCGGCGTCTTTATTTGCGCTCTTTACCGCTTATGTACGCTTGCTTGGCGGCACCTGCGGCCTGGCGCAACAATTTAGCGGCCCAATGGCCAAACAACACCGAATGGCGCTACTGACGGCAGCGACGGTTATCGCCATCATCCTGCCGCAGTGGGGGGAGTTGCTGCTGCTCTGCGCACTGGCGTTAATTGCCCTTGGCGCAGCCTGGACAACGGTGCGCCGTACCCGTCAAATCATCTCTACATTGAAGCAGGAGAAGGCATCATGAAGCTGCATTTTTCTGTCGATAAGACCATTGTCAGAGCTTTTTTCGTTATGCTTTGCCGCCTCTTAACCGGCGTGAAAGCTTTTTGGCGCACCTTGCCACAGCCGGATCACACCACCATTTATTACGCCAACCATAGCAGCCATCTCGATGGTCTGGTTATTTGGGCGAGCTTTCCACGTGCGTTGCGCAATAGCGTACATCCGGTCGCCGCGGCGGATTACTGGAACAAAACAGCGCTTCGTCGCTACCTTGCCACGCGCATTTTTAACGCCATTCTGGTTGAACGGAGTAGCCCGGCTTCAGCCGCCAAAGAGACGGTAAAACAGCGCGATCCGCTACAACCGCTGATGGAAAAGCTGGAACAGGGCCATTCGTTGATCTTCTTTCCCGAAGGTACACGCGGATCCGGTGATGAAGTCGCCAGTTTTAAAAGCGGGCTTTATCACTTAACACAGCGCCTGCCAGCAGTGCAGCTGATCCCGGTGTGGCTGGAAAATATGAATCGTGTGCTGCCGAAAGGTTCACGTCTGGTGGTGCCGATTATCTGCACGGCAACGTTTGGCGAGCCATTGCCAGCGGTCACGGACGACGAAACGAAAAAGGAATTTTTAGACCGCGCCAGGTGTGCGCTGGAGGCACTTGCCCATGATTAATGTCGATTCCGATCTGCGCCTGCTACTGAGCGGGCTTTTCGGTCTGCTGACCGTCGCCAGTGTTATTGGTTTTTTGCTATCGCGCCGCTATCAAAACGCCACGATAGATAACCTTAACGCGCGGATCCGCGCCTGGTGGTTGATGTGTACCGTTTCAGTCATCGCCATGCTGGTTGGCCCCATCGGTTCAGTTGTGCTGTTTGCGTTGATGTCGTTCTTCGCGCTACGCGAATGTATCACCCTGATGCCCACTCGCCGGGGCGATCATGAAGCACTGTTTTGGTGTTTCTTTATCATTCTTCCGGTGCAATACGTGTTGGTGGGCATCCAGTGGTATTCGGTGTTTGTGATTTTTATCCCGGTCTACGCCTTCTTGTTTATTCCGGCACGAGTGGCTATCGCGGGTGATACACAGCACTTTCTTGAACGCAGCGCAAAAATCCAGTGGAGCCTGATGATGGCGGTCTACTGTGTTAGCCATGCGCCTGCGCTGCTGATGTTGTCCATTCCGGGCTACAGTGGTGAAAATATCAAGCTGGTGCTGTTTATGATGATTGTTGTGCAGATTTCCGACGTGCTGCAATACGTCTTCGGTAAGCTGTGCGGCAAGCGCCCTATTGTGCCGAAACTCAGCCCGAACAAAACAGTAGAAGGCTTTGTGGGCGGTATTCTCAGCGCCAGTCTGGTCGGCGCGGGGCTATGGTGGATTACACCGTTTAACCCGTGGCAGGCTTTTGTTATTTCCCTGCTGATTACGCTGCTCGGCTTCCTCGGCGGTTTGTGTATGTCGGCGATTAAACGCGATCGCGGCGTGAAGGATTTTGGTGCAATGCTCGAAGGGCACGGCGGCATGATGGACAGGATTGATTCTCTCTGCTTTGCCGCCCCGATCTTCTTCCATGTGGTGAGATATTACTTCACCTGATTTACCCCGCCTGCCGCAGCGCGCCTGCGCCAAAGCGTACGCTGAAACGCTGGCGTTTGCGGTAGGCATAAACATCTTCGACATGCCCTTCACGGATGCGCGCCTGCAATCCGCGCCAGTAATCGGCACGCAGTAGATCGGCATGCATCTCTTCGAACAGCGGACCGATTTCCGGGTCGGCGCATAACCAGTGGCGAAACTCCTGCGGAAAAACATCGCCCGGCGACACGCTGTACCACGGTTCGGCGCTAAGCTCATCTTCCGGGTAGCGCGGCGCGGGAATGTCGCGGAAATTCACTTCGGTCATATAACAAATTTCGTCGTAATCGTAGAACACCACGCGCCCATGGCGGGTGACGCCGAAGTTCTTGAACAGCATGTCGCCGGGGAAAATATTGGCGGCGGCCAACTGGCGAATGGCGTTGCCATACTCCTCTACCGCGTCGCGCAGTTGCTGACCTTTCACCTGCTCAAACCACAGATTGAGCGGTACCATACGCCGCTCAATATAGAGATGGCTGATGGCGATGCGATCGCCGAGATCGGTAATTTTGCCTGGCGCTTGCTCCAGCAAAAGCGCCATCAACGCCGGAGCAATCTGTCGTTTTTCCAGCACAAAGTTTTCAAACTCTTGTGTATCGGCCATACGCCCCACGCGGTCATGCTCTTTGACCAGTTGATAGCAGGCACGAACGTGCGCGGCGCTCATCTCTTTTTGCGGGGGAAAGACATCTTTTATCACCTTAAATACCCGGTCAAAACCGGGCAGCGTAAACACCAGCATCACCATGCCGCGAATGCCTGGCGCTTCAATAAACTGCTCGTCGCTGGCGTTGATGTAATTTAAATATTCGCGGTAACTTTCCGTTTTGCCATGTTTCTGGCAACCAATCGCCATATACAGTTCAGCGGTGGTTTTACCGGGCAAGATCTCGCGCAGCCACTCGACTGTCGCGGCGGGCAGCGGGGCGTAAACCATAAAATAGGAGCGGGCAAAACCAAACACGATGCTGGCTTCCGCCGATGTAGTAAGGCAGGTATCGACAAACAGCTCACCCTCATCGCTGCGGTGGAGCGGCAACAAAAACGGCAGCGTAGCCGACGGGGTAATCAGCTTGCCAACCAGCCAGGCGGCTTTATTGCGGTAAAACAACTCGTTCGCCACCTGCAAGTGAGACTGAGCAAGGGTTTCGCTGCCAAACGCCTCCTGCAAATGCGCGGTGATATAACTCACATCGCGCGCTTTATCCTGCCACGGCAGGCGCAGCGGCAAATCCGACAGCACTTTGGTCAGCAGCGCTTCCCAGCCGCGTTCCGGCCAGAACGCTTTGGCTAACGGGCGCGGGATGGTGCGAAAGCGGCGTTCCGGCTGCGAGCTAAAGATAAATAACCGTTCTGGCGTGAGAGAACGGTGATCGAATAACCGACAATAGACTGAATTAAAGAAGCTTTCGGCAATTTCAAAGCGGGGATAATCCGGCAGCAGTTGCGTGTAGTGCTCTTTGACGCGCAGCAAAAACGCGGCGTCCGGGCTTTGGCTGTCGGTGATGCAACGCAATTGCTCGACGACCAGACCAACATGGTGATCATAAAGATGAATGCGCTGCTTCATCGCCTGCTGAACGGCGTGCCAGTCGGCTTGTTCAAAGCGCTGTTGCGCGCCGGACGTTACTTCCAGAAAACGACCATACTGGGCATCAAAGCCTTGCAGAATGGTTTGGGCAATCAGCAGTTCCAGACCACGCGACATCGTATTCCCCAGGCATTAGCCCGGTAGGCAATTCGCTACCGGGCAGGTTGACGATTAGAACTGTGCTTCTTCCGTTGAACCCGTCAACGCCGTTACTGACGAGGCGCCGCCCTGAATGATGGTGGTGACTTTGTCGAAGTAACCGGTACCCACTTCCTGCTGGTGAGAAACGAAGGTGTAGCCCTCTTTGCCCGCGGCGAACTCTGGCTGCTGCACTTTTTCGACGTAGTGTTTCATCCCTTCGCCCTGCGCGTACGCGTGGGCTAAATCAAACATGTTGAACCACATGCTATGGATGCCCGCGAGGGTGATGAACTGGAACTTGTACCCCATATCTGACAGCTCCTGCTGGAAGCGGGAGATGGTGTTGTCATCAAGGTTCTTTTTCCAGTTAAACGACGGCGAGCAGTTGTACGCCAGCAGTTTGCCCGGGTATTTCGCGTGGATTGCATCGGCGAAACGGCGCGCCAGGTTCAGGTCTGGCGTGGAGGTTTCACACCACACCAGATCGGCATACGGCGCGTAAGCCAAACCGCGGCTGATCGCCTGTTCAATGCCCGCATGGGTGCGGTAAAACCCTTCGCTGGTGCGTTCGCCAGTGATAAACGCGCTGTCATACGGGTCGCTATCTGAGGTAATCAGATCGGCGGCATCGGCATCGGTGCGCGCCACCAATAGCGTCGGAACGCCCAGCACATCCGCTGCCAGACGCGCCGCCACCAGTTTCTGCACCGCTTCTTGCGTAGGAACTAACACTTTGCCGCCCATATGGCCGCATTTTTTCACCGACGCGAGCTGATCTTCGAAATGCACTGCCGCCGCACCGGCTTCAATCATCGATTTCATCAGTTCAAAGGCATTCAATACGCCACCAAAGCCGGCTTCGGCATCTGCGACGATCGGCAGGAAATAATCGACAAAGCGCGGGTCACCCGGCTCAATACCGGAAGACCACTGAATTTGATCGGCGCGACGGAACGTATTATTGATGCGCTCGACCACCGACGGCACGGAGTTTGCAGGGTAGAGCGACTGGTCCGGGTACATGCTGGCGGCGAGGTTGGCATCCGCCGCTACCTGCCAGCCGGAAAGATACACCGCTTCGATTCCCGCTTTCGCCTGCTGCAACGCCTGCCCACCGGTCAGCGCGCCGAGACTATTGATGTACCCTTTTTTCGATTCGCCATGCAGCAAGCGCCACATTTTCGCCGCGCCCAGTTGCGCCAGCGTGCATTCCGGATTGACCGAGCCGCGTAACTTCACCACATCTTCCGCGCTATAAGGGCGGCGAATGCCTTCCCAGCGCTGCTGCGTCCACTCTTTTTGTAATTCTTCGATTTGTTGGGTACGGGTTTTCATATACAGATGCTCCATATTCTTCTCCTGGCTCGCCAGGCGTTATTGGTGAAGTCAGTTTGGTCATGGTCAATGAGCAAAACCGCAACGCACTTGTAGAACATGAGGTCTTGCGCACTGGCTGGAGCCAAATTGGCGAACAAAATAGCCCGGGCGATTACGCCAGCAGGCGGTAGCCAGGTAACGTTAAGAAGTCGATCAACTCATCAGAGGTGGTGATCTGCTCCATCAGGCGCGCGGCATCGTTAAAACGCCCGCTGCTGAAACGGTGCTCGCCCAACTCTTCCTGAATAACCAGCATCTCTTCAGCCAGCATCTGGCGGAACAGCGTTTTAGTGACCGGCTTGCCGTTGCTCAGCGTTTTTTCGTGATGGATCCATTGCCAGATTGAGGTACGGGAAATTTCCGCCGTGGCGGCATCTTCCATCAGCCCGTAAATCGGCACGCAGCCATTGCCGGAGATCCACGCTTCGATGTACTGCACCGCGACGCGGATATTGGCGCGCATGCCCTCTTCGGTGCGCTCGCCTTCACAAGGTGCCAGCAGATCTTCTGCGGTGATCGGCGCATCGTCCTCACGGCTGACAAAGAGTTGGTTTTTGTGTTCGCCCAGCGCCGCGTTAAACACCTCCATTACCGTATCGCCAAGACCCGGATGCGCGATCCAGGTGCCATCGTGGCCGTTATTCGCTTCGAGCTGTTTATCGGCTTTCACTTTGTTCAGCACCCAGTTGTTACGTTCGGTGTCTTTGCTGGGGATAAACGCCGCCATACCGCCCATCGCGAAAGCGCCGCGACGATGGCAGGTTTTGATCAGCAGACGCGAATAAGCACTGAGGAACGGTTTATCCATCGTCACTACCTGGCGGTCAGGCAGCACGCGATCCGGGTAGTTTTTCAGTGTCTTGATGTAGCTGAAGATGTAATCCCAGCGCCCGCAGTTCAGGCCAACAATATGGTCGCGCAGTGCGTGCAGGATCTCATCCATCTGGAATACCGCAGGCAAGGTTTCAATCAGCAGCGTGGCTTTGATGGTGCCGCGCGGCAGATTGAAACGATCCTCGGTAAAGCTGAAGACTTCGCTCCACCATGCAGCTTCTTGCCATGACTGCGTTTTCGGCAGGTAGAAATAGGGGCCGCTACCTTTGGCGAGCAGATTTTTGTGGTTATGGAAAAAGTAAAGCGCGAAATCGAACAGGCTGCCCGGAATAGCCTCTTCGCGCCAGGTGACGTGTTTTTCCGGCAGGTGTAGACCACGCACTCGGCAAACCAGTACCGCCGGGTTTGGCTTCAGTTGGTAGATTTTGCCCACTTCATTGGTGTAGCTGATGGTGCCGTTGACCGCATCGCGCAGGTTGATCTGCCCGTCAATCACTTTGTCCCAGTTTGGTGCCAGCGAATCTTCAAAGTCCGCCATGAACACTTTCACGTTGGCATTCAGCGCGTTGATCACCATTTTGCGCTCAACCGGCCCGGTGATTTCAACGCGGCGGTCCAGCAAATCGTCGGGAATTCCCCGGATCGTCCAGTCACCTTCACGAATGGAAGCTGTTTCCGAAATAAAATCAGGCAACGTACCGGCATCGATTTGTTGCTGCTGATGCACGCGCGCGGCCAGCAGTTGATTGCGCTTTGGCGTAAAGCGGGTGACCAGCTCGCTCAGGAATTCCACGGCTGCCGGGGTGAGAATCTGCTTCTCTTGTTCACCGTGCGGTCGCGTAAAGGCCAGTTCATCGGTTGTTGTCGCCTGTTGTGTCATGGTGCGATTCCTCTTTTTTGCAGCAAAGACATTTCCCAATGCCAACGAAGATCGGGTGTGCAGTTTTCGTTCAGCAGGATCAATCCTGGCTAATAATTTTTCTAAAATCAAAAACAATTTCCATTTTTAAATTAAAATGAAATTAAGCTTTTGATAAAAAAGAGGTTATAGTTTAATTACGTTAAGAAGTGGTTTTCGCAAATAAAAAAGGCACCCGAAGGTGCCTGTAATAAGGGGCTGAAACGCTTAATCCAGCGTGGGATTCATATGACTCAGATCGTATGGCGTGATCTGGTAGACGTAGTAGTTGAGCCAGTTGATAAACAGCAAATTGCCGTGGCTACGCCAGGATGCACGCGGTTTATTCTGCGGATCGTCCTGAGGAAAATAGTTGTGCGGCAGCTCGGGGCTTAACCCCGCATCCACATCGCGAAAGTACTCGCTTGCTAGTGTGTTAGCATCATATTCCGGATGGCCGGTAACAAAGGCGATACGTTTGTCTTTGCTGGCGAACAGGTAGGCGTCGCCTTCTTCCGTTTGGGCGAGAATCTCTAAATCGGTGTAGTCGCGGATCAATGCAGCCGGAAAATCGGCGTAACGCGAGTGCGGCGCCAGAAAAACATCATCAAAACCGCGCGTCAGCAACGCATGAGGGTGAAGGATGTGGTGTTCGTATACGCCGGAGAGTTTTTCGGTGCGGGTCTGTTTGGGGATACCATAAAGGATGTTTAGCGCGGCTTGTACCGCCCAACAGACAAACAGGGTTGAGGTGACATGATCTTTTGCCCACTCCAGAACCTGCTCGATTTGCGGCCAGTAGGCTACGTCGTTAAATTCAACTAAGCCTAATGGCGCACCGGTGACGATCAGGCCATCGTAGTTTTCATCACGGATCTCATCGAAGTTACAGTAAAAGGTGTTGAGGTGTTCAGCCGGTGTGTTGCGTGATTCACGCGAGTCGATACGCAGCAGGCGCACATCAACTTGTAGCGGTGAGTTCGACAGCAGACGCAGGAACTGGTTTTCCGTCTCAATCTTCTTTGGCATCAGATTGAGGATCAGCACCTTCAGCGGGCGGATTTCCTGCACTGTTGCGCGCGATGTCGTCATCACAAAGACATTCTCATCACGCAAGAAATTGACGGCTGGCAGCTCGTCCTGCACCCGAATCGGCATATCTTATACCCTCACTGCATACGTTTAAACGTTTAGACATCCAGACAGCCGAAGATACCCAGGAATCGGCAAAATGTCGAGTCCGCAAGTGAAAGATGCGAAAGTTTCACGTCGCGGTCTATGTAGTGTTGATATTAGCTAATGATTTTCGGTTTGTTATCGCGCTGAGAGGGAGGCGTTTTCGATTGGCTCAGTGCCGCCAGCACGTGTTGATCGCTAAGCGGTGTCTGGCTGGCAACGACCTGCGGGTAACGGCACCGGCCTTGCGAAGCGCCGAAGGTCATTTCAAGGATGGCACGTTCTTCGACGGGTGATAAGCCGCCTTCATTCATTTCCAGCGCATGCGCGAGGATCGCTAAACGTCCCATTCCAGGAAGTGCGTGCCAGAATGCGCGCGGTGCAACTTGCAGAATCAAATCTTGTAATAGCTTTTCAGCCGGGAAGAAGTCTGCGATGAGTATTCGCTGGTTGCTGAAGGTTTGGCTACCCGAAACCTGCTGCTGAGCCTGGAGGTTACGCACAACCATGCGATTTTTATAAAGCTGGGCGTACAGAACGATCATGGTGATGTCCTTTAGCGATAAATGGAGCTGAAACAATAGCAAAAAAGCCCAAGCTTTCTCATGAGGCTTTGTTCTGGGCAGGCAGTCACGTCTGTTGTGCGCTGGCTCAGGCAAGTGGATTAATTTGCGGGTGCTTACTGCCTGTTTCACATGAAGCGTTCTGTCGGGCAGATGAAAGGTTAAAACCGCTATCACAGACATGTTTTACCGCATCCGAAGGGAGAGCGCTTGTGGTGTTTCGCTGCATACAAACGCAAAAAGGCCATCCGTCAGGATGGCCTCTTCACGTGTTTGATGCCTGGCAGTTCCCTACTCTCGCATGGGGAGACCCCACACTACCATCGGCGCTACGGCGTTTCACTTCTGA
>NZ_JBHZPO010000011.1:0-185411 GCF_042788165.1 Kosakonia sp. YIM B13588
TGGCGAAATGGAAAATGTGAAGGTAAACAAACCGACATTACTAACTGACGGTTGTATCTAATCCTGGGGGCAGGTCAATTGAACCTAACTCTCATCTTTATGTCTATATAATAACGCGAGACTTTGGTTTTGCTCCTAATCCATTTCATGGACGTTGTACTTTAGCAACATGCAAACCTGGAATTAGAAAGTCTGCTAAAGTAGGTGATTGGGTCCTAGGAGTTGGTGGAGCTAATTTAAAATCAGTGAAGCACAAATGCATCCTATTAATGAAGGTTACTGAAAAAATTAGCTTTAATGATTATTGGCATGATGTTAGGTTCTCTATCAAAAAGCCAGCTAGAAATGGTAGCCATGTACAGATGTTGGGAGATAATATTTACCATCAAGATGAAAATAATCAATGGATTCAAGAAGACTCTCATCATAGCAATGCTAATGGCTCATTTAACATGACCAATCTAGAACGTGATACTAGTTCTGACCAAGTGTTGATTTCAGATCATTTCTATTATTTCGGCGATAAGGCAGTTGAAGTAGACTTAGACTCAATTGCATATCACAGGGGCATAGGCTATAAAAAAATCCCCTTAGAACACTCTATACCCGCAAATGTTCTTATAAAAACAATGGAACTTGAGTTTAGCAGTTATAAAAATTTAGTTATATCTGATCCATATCAATTTTCAGATTTCTATAAACGTGTAGATCAAGGTACTGGAGAGGTCTATTAGTTAGTACATCCCTTATCTTTATGAGTAAAATATTCTCTGTTGGTGGAGGTGCCAGCTTTTCCTCTTTATCAAAGCATAAATATTGTGTTGGTTTTATCAATACACATTGCTTCACAGTCGCAATCAATCACGTCTATGACTATTTCAACTTTTAAACTCGTCGAAATAACGCTTAAAGCTCACTATTACCTAACGTTTAAGCCATTTAAATGACTCGGAGGTGTTTGTTAAAGTTTTAGCTATTCAAACACACCAAGTCAAATTACCATTAAGTAAAAACTAGTTATTCAATACAATTTGAAAATTTTTCATCATAAAATCACCTTAATATAACTATCCCAATGTCTAGGTTAAGGTGAAATTAAATTTTGAAAGAAGGTCCGCGCGGCTTTCCTACTTTACTTTCTTGAATGATGACGGTTTTAACAACATCCTGTACGTCTGAAAGAGTAGTAGGCGGTAAATTGATAGAATTATAAGTCCAATAGCGTTGGCACAATTGCTCAAATATTACGTTGACGCATGATGATACATCATGGGTACCAAATAACTTTATGTTGTCCTCACGGGATAAATTGTTGTTCAGAGAAGCTGGCGTAAGCTCCGCCGCAAGCTTCTGTGAAAATCCCCCGAGTCCTCCAATAAGATAACACGGTAACCTATGTTCTTGAGCAAGTTCCATTTCCTCAGCGACTCCGGGATTGATACCATCTTTTGTATGCATTTTTCCACCTACTGCCACCATCATATTCTGAGATGCAACCAGAACCTTACGCATATCTTTCAGGCTTCCATTTCTTGTTTGCGCATTGGCAACCGTTCCGTGACCGCGTTTACGGGTCACAACCAACTCTGCAACATCCGTCATTGCAGCAATTTCATCCTCAAGGTATCCAGAGAACCACAAGTCTGACATAACAAGCGTGACAGGTGGCCTTGAATTCCATGTTGCGTGCAATCTTGCTTGTCGAAGAATTATAGGCGTAAAACTTGGGTGGCATCCATGGACAATCCTTCCTCCGTACTTAAAAATTAATCCACTGAATAGAGCCACGAATTCGAGGATCCCTCTATCCATAGCTCTTTCGGTCCAGCTTTCACGTTCTGGAATCGCGCCTGTTAACCCTACATCAAGCCCTTCAAAAGAGACATTGATTTTCGTATTACGCTCCTGTCCTCTTGTCATTTATTCCCCACATCAACAAAATTTGAGGCTAATAAAGCAGATACTTCCTGGTAATGTAATACCGTTACGTACCCATCGAGAAAACACTCTAGCTGATTAAAAGATAATAGATCACCATCGTAAATAAAAAAGGCATAATTTGAATTTGGCTGAGTTTTTAGGAACTGCCTGAATTTATCAAGAGCTGGCAGGTAGACTTCAGAATACGCCGAACAGTGGCTATTGACTGTAGTCTGAAATCTTCGATTATTGACTTTGCTCGATCTGTACATAGAAAGTGCTTTGTTCAATGAAGCCCAGTCATAACCGGCATCCTTAAAGCTGTTTTCTACGATGAAAGGAACGCGGCATCTTCTGATAAAAATGTCGCAAAGATACGTTTCAATCTGCTGAGTAACTGTATCCAGTTCATCTTCTGAAAGAGGTGTCTGTACATGTACATCTTCAAAAGGCATATCGACCCATCGCTGAAGATTCAATAATGTGCGCAACCGGGGACCTTTTTTTTGATCGGATTTTGTCCTAAAGACGACTGGAAGGATGGGGATCAACATGCCATCTGCAATATTGATTTCCTCTGCGATCCACCTTGAATTGATAGACTCCGGAGTATCAATAAGTAAAAGTAAACTGGCCTCAGTCAATGCTGACTCTATGTTTTTTTGAACGGGGTCCCCGGGCAAAATTCTGGTATTACCATCAAGCTCAAGTGCCTCATCCCTCCAAGGTTTATAGCCTAGCTCGTGGAGATGAGCTTCAATCTGTTTTGCAATCTGCGTTCCATCAACGGCACGGTAGGATATAAACACCTTAGTATTTCGACCCTGAAGGCGTAAACCCAGCATTGCCCCCACACGGCGCGTAAGTCCGCCATCTGGAATGAGTATCGTATTGTCAAAGGGAAGCGCTTTATATTCTGAAGCAACACCAGGTGGGATTAGTGTAAAAGTATTAATTGCAACAGGTAGCAACAGTGCCGTTTCCTGTCTATTAGAAAGAAAATTTCTGATAAAATCATCAGATTGTTCAGGAGTCGAGCTTTCGTCAAACAAAAATATCAATAAATCATTCCACTCTGGCTCCCCCGGCCATGAGGTAACCTGGCCACTCAGAACCAGTTCAATTGATACGTTATTGTGAAATAACTCATACAGCAATTCCTTCACCGCTTTAGCAAAAACCGCGCAGGATTCATTATGCAAAATGGTAATCATATATAACTTCTCAATATTTTATTGTTTTTTGGGAATAATTTTTAATTATTCCCTCAACGCCAAGAGTCAAACACACCGATTTTATATTTATTTAAGCAATCAGAAAAACCTTTAATAAACTCATCCTTTTGCTCATAATACTTATAATTTCGTTGAAAACGTGAGACGACAGTAACATGTATAAGACTTATCTTAGCAAGGCATTAACGAGATTGATGGTGAGTAAATATTCCTCGGCACTTCAGTTGTTACTCTCGTTACCGCATTCTGATTTAACTGAGAATCACCTATGCAATCAATATAAGGTTCAAACCTAATTTATCGAAGTGTCTTTTGACACCAAAAACAAGGTCTACACCTCTAATATAATGATGAAAGAAGATATCATAAAGCTCTTTGTTATATTTTCACGTAATTCAATTATTACTCTAAAATCTGTCAGTGCAGCCATCCGAAATTTTCATCATCTGTCATTTGATAAAATATCTAGGCAAAACTAAAAACCTCGATGTGATATTATTTTAACCACGATGAAAAATTTTTATAACCTTCATCGAGCGTCCAGTCATAACTTAGGTAAAGGGAACTTAACTTTATGGCTTTGTTTTCATATCCTGAGGACATTGAAGTCGAGCAAGTATGTGTGGATTTTCCATCTATCTTTTTATATTCAACCCAGTTCCCATCTGTGTATTCTTTCAATGTTACTGTTTTCCCATCAGCTGAAAAACATGCAGCAACGTACTCCAGTGGATTTCTGCCTTTAGGTTTGGTTTTGCCATCCTTCCCATTTATGTTATTAATATGCACAACAAGTAAATGATTTCCACGAAGGAAGCTTTTCATTATTTCATAACGGACCCAAGGTCTTTCGAAAGTCTCAGTTCCAGTTAGGACTACCGTATTACTGGTATATTCAAGTGCTTTGTTAATCATCTTCTTGAGCGCTATATCGCCATCTTTCTTGTTTTCTTCCCAGATGCTTTTATCAAAGAAACCAGCCTCCTCTCTGTCCGACTTTAGCACCCAGTGCTTACGAACAACATTGGCTCGGAATTCGACAACATCTTGATAGTGAAAACTGAAAAACACCTTCTTGGCCATGAATCAACTCCTTTTGATAACTGCAAAAATTTTAGTTTGTAAAAAGCACCCAGTTTACTCTGCTAAGTAAGGCTGATGATTATCAGGTTCAACAAGTGTCATATATTGTGAACTAATTCACAAATGGCTGCGACAATTAATTTAGCGCATCCTTAATGACGGCTTCAATTTCCTATCGCCACTTACCTTAGCAGCAAGCTCTTACCCGAATGTTGGTAAATATAATTATCATAAATATAGATTGTTGGCAAAAAGTTTAGTTATGGTAGCCATGAAAAATTTGCAATCATAATATTAGCTTTAATTGATTGAAAAATATTGACTTATTGCAAGAAAGTTAGTTTTAAAACCCATCTATTGGAAGTAAGTCTATTACAGGAAATTTTTCGTTCTGCAAAGTGATTATAACAAAATTAAACACTGATAAAATGGATTTATAAAGATAAACAAACTATCTTTCTTGCTTGTTAGCAACAGCAATTGAGTTTTCTCATAATGCTTGATTATTATATATTTCCGATGCGGTTGCGGCCTTAAGGCACCTCATTTTTCACACCCGTGGGGTTATTCTCATATTAAGGTTGTGCTGTCTATTATCCAATCAAAGCATACCACCTGTACTGGTGGTTTTCCGCACGCACATCATGCGGTTGATTTCAATAAGGATACTTCATGCTGCCTCGTAGTCCTTTAAGTGGATGTCGCGTTCATCTCTCTGGCTCAATTTCAGAAACTGCTGATGAAGAGAGCATTTGTCGATTCGTTCACCAGCTTGTAAAACTGGTATTGCGGGAGGGTGGTTCTATTGTACATGGCAGTCACCCTTCTCTTGTTCCTGTTATTGAGGCTGCAGCCAGACAGTACGTTGGTGCAGGTGGACATCGTGGTGACATTCTCTTAGTCCGCTCTCAAGCGTTCTCCAAAACAACTGAACAAACTGCTGAGATCGAACGCCTTCGCCAGTGCACTACCGTACATATTGTTCCGGTAAAGGGGGACGGTGCAACAACTGATGCAAATGAAATATTGCTTTCAATGCGTGAGTGGATTGCCGAAACAAGCGATGTAATTGTCTGCGTTGGCGGAAAATGGTGGGACATTAATAAAAGCAGAGCAGGCGTGCCTGCTGAACTTGGCTGCATGTTGAGTCTCGGCAAACCAGCATTTTTGGCCGCGGGTCTTGGTGGCGCAACGCAGGGATACGTCAAAGACCACCCTGAAATCCTGTCACAATTGCAAAACGGACTCAGCGAAGACGCAAATAGAATGCTTGCATACGAGGTGGACACCTCAAATATTGCCAATGCTGTAGTAAACCAGCTAAAACTTTTACCCCGTGTTCGCCACAACATCAGCAGTGGCCGAAATTTTCGAATTCTGGCGCTCGATGGAGGGGGACTCAGAGGAACATTTACCGCATCAGTACTCGCTAAATGGGATGATATGTTGGGACGAGGGGGAGACAATAACCTTGCCTCGCATTTTGATCTTATAGCCGGGACTTCAACAGGCGCTATTCTTGCGATTGGCCTCGCTATGGGGATACCACCAGCTGAAATCCTACAGTTCTATCGGGAACGAGGACCGTCCATTTTCCCGCAGCAGGGAATGGCCAAACAATTTCTGCGTTCCAAGCATGAATCATCGACCCTAAGAGAGATGCTCACTGAAGTATTTGGTGATCGCAATCTCTCCGAAAATGCACGCTCTAGGCTAGTACTGCCAACTGTCAGGGCAGTAAGAGGCGAATCAGATAGTATCGTTACCGCTCATAGCCCTGATCGGACACAGTACGAGCATATAAGTGCTGTCGATGCCGCACTTGCTTCTTCGGCAGCTCCTACCTATTTTCAGGAAGCCAGCATACAGGATGATACCAAAACCGCACTCGATTATCTTGATGGGGGTTTATGGGCCAATAACCCCATTTTGCCAGCTATATCAGAGGCTGTTCGTTATCTGGGTATCCCTATTGACCGTATCGATGTACTGAATATCGGTACCATTTCCCATGAGTACGATTTTTCTTCCTCGTTGGGTAAAGGCTTTGCTGGCTGGGCATTACAATTTACTGACCTTTTCTTCTCTACGCAGGAGCATGCCGCTCATCAGATCGCCAGGAATCTGATTGGGCCTACACGTATGTTAAGAGTGAACCAACAATCATCGGAGGAAATAAAACTCGATGATGTCTCTTCAATTGAAGAGATGGCACAGCGAGGAAATAGTTTAGCTGTGGATACATTCGCTGAAGTGAGGTCGCGTTTCTTGGATGGAAACCTTGCAGATGACTGGCGCGAGAAAAAGAATATCTGATAATTCCACGAATATTTAAAAGATACTAACTGTAATTTTTGAGGAACCATAATTCATGTTTGTTGATATTGGAATTCAAAATTTTGATGCCCGTGCGTTAAATCACTCATCGTCCGAAATCTCGCTATTCAGGCAAAAAAGCAATGCAGCATTCAACAGAGACAAACTTCAAAGTTTTCTCCTCGGCAGCGAAAATGTACTTAACGCTGAAGCTATAGTCGACGCCTGTTTTCCTGAAGTTCATGCTGACGTTTTCCTCTCACATGCTCACCGTGACGAAGAAGATGTCATTAAACTGGCACTGAGTCTTGAAAAATTAGGACTGAATGTGTTTGTTGACTCATGCGTCTGGGGGTGGGCTGACGAAATTCTGAGGGTCATTGACGAGGAATTCTGCTATAAAAAAACCAGTCAAACCTTTGACTATGATCTCCGAAATCGAACCACTTCAAATGTTTACATGATCCTTAACTCTGCACTTCAAAATATGATTGCGAGCACTGAGCTTCTGCTCTTTCTTCAGACCAATAACTCCGTCAAAATCGGTGAGTATGTAAAAAACAAGACTCATTTATCCTCACCATGGATCTTTTCGGAACTGATATTTGCTAAACTGGGCCAGCGTACAAAACGCCGGAGGGTCAAAAATTATGCTTTTGAAAGCTTTGCATCTGATAGTAAACAAACAGAACTGAACAAAAGCTTTGAAGTGGCTTTTCCAAACCCTGGGAGCCGCTATGAACTCGCGAATAACGAACTGCAACAATGGATTCAACAAGGCTACGAGAAAAACATCTCTGACGATTTTTCTGCGTTGACTCACCTTGATGTGCTTTACCGCCGAGCTGGGATTTCATCTGATGAGCTTTCAGAGTCAAGGTTGCTACTTCCTCCAAAGCATTAAAACTACAGGCCTACTTGGCACGTAAGGTATTGATGTCGTGCTAAAAGGATTAGCATCAAAGTCTGGACGCTGAGAATCATGATGCCTATTCCCGCCCCCGACTTGCACGCCGACGTCTGGCTAACAACTCGGGGCAATAAGGCCTTTTGGCTTGAAGCATACCAATCAATATATTATATCCTAATATAATTATGGATGACGTTCAGTATGTTCCAAGAGATGACGACGGGCTCTAGAATTGTTGTATTACCAGCTAAACTCAAAGAGAAATGATCTGCTAAAGACCGAAGCGTATGGTGACTAAACCATTTCTATCCTCCGCTTTCCCCTTACGTTCAGAAGGAATTGCGTTCTGGCTGCACCATCCGCATTAGTATTTAACTGATCTCAATTTTTCGAAACACCATAATGTTAGCAATGTACGCCGCTTACATTTATCAGGCAGTCAGACATGGTTAAAGAACGTAAGGGCTCCAGTCCTCCCTAATCTGAGATCTTATCCAATCCGAATTCTTCGACCACACGAATAGTATATTTCTTACTGCAGTTCCTAAAGATGAGGCTTTTTCTCTGAAAATAAAGGGGGTCATTTTAGGGGTCTTGACTGGAAGGGATTTCTACTCTAGCCTATTTATCAGCCACATACTGGCAAAGGCGATCCCAGTCAGAGGAGCCAGATTCAGAAAAGCCTGCTTTTAAGCAGGCTTTTTGCTTTTCAGGCCTGGCAACGTGTTGCAGCCTTCCCTTTAGCCGTTCGTTCTTTTCCGCGCCTGATTTACGCACATTCCAGCTCGCGAGAGAGAATAAACAGCCATCGACGTACACCATTCCGCTGCGTTGATGTCACGCGCAGTGGCCGTCACGATTACGCGGTGGGGACTGTGCCGCCATCGATAACGTACTCTGTTCCCGTAATCGCCGCCGCACACGATGAAGCGAGGAACACAATGAGACTGGCCACTTCCACAGGTTTTGACGGGCGCCCCAGCGGGATGCCGCCGAGCGAATCCATGATGATTTTCTTTCCGCCTGCGTAATCCGTTCCCGCCTGGTGCGCAAGCCGTTCGGCCAGCGCGACAGAGGCTTCAGTTTCAATCCAGCCGGGTGCGACACGCAGCACGCGGATCCCTTTTGGTGATACCTCTTTCGACAGGCTTTTACTGTAGGTAGAGAGTGCAGCCTTTGCCGCGGCATACGCTGTTGTCGATTCCGGCAACGGCAGTTCGCGCTGGATAGAGGTGACATGAATAATAACCCCCGCTCCCTGCGCGAGCATGCCGGGTAAAAGTGCTCTGTCGAGGCGGACCGCAGGGAGCAGATTGAGATTCAGTTCCTGCTGCCATTCCTCTTCACCTAACGCTGCAAAACCACCCGCGGGCGCTGTCGAGCCGCCAACAACATGAACAATAATGTCTACGCCACCAAGGCGACTCTGCACTGCTTTCGCGACGCGATGACACCCTTCAACCGTTGTCAGATCGGCTGCCACAAAGTGATCCGCTAACGATTCATCAGGCTGGATCCGCGCGGTGGTTAACACTTCCGCTCCCTGTTCATGAAACAGGCCAACAACCGCCTTCCCAACGCCTTTGGTGCCCGCCGTGACCAGAACGCGTTTTCCTTGTAAGTCCAGATTCATACTCATCAAACGATCTCCAGTGAGGCGATCTTCCCGTCCAGTAAGGTAAACGCATGGCTTAGCTGCACCGGGCTGCCGGGAAAATTGCCCGCCACATGCGATGTCACCGTTAACCGCGTTCCGTCATCAACAACCCTGATCGGTTCAACGGTGTACTCAAACGCACTCTGCACGTTGCGTTGCCAGGCCTGGATGGCTTCATGGCCGCGATGGGTCTTATGTTCATCGATAACCACGGCATCAGGCGTAAAACAGTGGTTAACGTTGGTGATATCTGCGCCATTGCTGATGGCGAAGTAGATAGCAATAGCGTCGGGTAGTGACAAAGACATGGTGAGAGGCTCCTTCGGTTTGCGGTGCTCTCATTTTCACCATATAGTGTCAAATCATCAAGAACGCACAAAAAAGTTAGTAACAGGCTTATGAGTAAGGTTTATACCCCCGATACCGCCGCGCTTGGCGTCGAACAGGTGCTGCGATTACTGGAAGGCCGCTGGAAGCTGGTCATCCTGTTTCATTTATTTGATGGAAAAGTGCAGCGCTATTCCGATTTCAGCAGGCTTATTCCTGGCATTTCGCAAAAGATGTTGAGCCAGCAACTGCGGCAGCTCGAAGCGGATGGCATTGTGTCGCGCAAGGTCTATCCGCAGATCCCGCCGAAGGTGGAATACAGGCTGACGGAGTGGGGCCAGGCCCTGTGCCCGGCGCTGGATGCCATGCTGAAATGGGCAGAAAAACGCGACGCCTTCCCACCGAACGTGCCTTAAATCCGGCGCTAAACTTTTCCTCCGTTCTGACACAGCGCGCTGAACCGTTCAGTCGTTCATCGCGCTTTCCTCTGTTATGGCCGCACTGTCCAGCACATATCGCGGCCGCAATGTGCCATGCTAAAGATGTTGCTATTCAAATAATGGCGCGGGCATCGCCCGGCAAAAGAAGCCATTCTCTGCAAAACCCCTTTATCACTGACGTAACCGCAATAGAGAGGACGATAATGATCACCTTATGCAACGCGTGCGGCACATCGTATGAAATCACCGACACTCACCCACACCGGTGCGATATCTGCGAAGATGAACGCCAGTTCGTGCCGGTAACGGGACAGAAATGGATTGATTTTCCAACCCTTCTGGCCTCGCATATAAATAAATGGCAACAACATGAGAGCGATCTTTTTAGCATCAAAACCGTGCCTGATTTCGCGATTGCGCAGCGCGCTTTTCTACTGAGAACAGCGCAGGGCAATATTTTATGGGACTGCATCTCCACCCTCGACGACGCCACAAAAACGCTGATTTCCTCTCTGGGCGGGCTCAAGGCTATCGCTATTTCGCATCCTCATTTCTACACCACCATGCAAGACTGGGCCGCCGCGTTTGACGCACCGATTTATCTGCATGAACGCGATCGCGAGTGGATCATGCGCGACAGCCCGTACATTACCCTCTGGGACGGCGACACCCTGCAACTGACCTCAGACGTGAGTATCATGCGCCTTGGCGGCCATTTTGCCGGTGGCTGTGTTCTCCACTGGGCGCGTGATGAAGGTGTGCTGCTGTCCGGCGATATCGTTCAGGTCGCGCCAGGCGCGAATACCGTCTCCTTTATGTGGAGCTATCCCAATATGCTGCCGCTGCCGGCAGAGACGGTTCGTGAAATGACACGCCGGCTGGATGCGGTGGAATTCGCGAAACTCTACGGCGCGTTTGAAGGGCGGGAGATCGTGCAACATGCTGCGGAAATTGTGCGCCGTTCAGGTGAGAAATATATCGCTTGCCTGCGCTAAGCAATGGTTTATCTATCCGTTCGCGCATAACGCACTGCGCCACTTGATTTCAATACAATAATTGCATGGCAACCCGCCGTTTCGGATCCAGCCCGGCCAGAGCTTCCGCAGCAAGCACCGCTTTCAGCCGGGATGAAATGGCGCTGCCTTCAATAATGTCAAAACCCAGCGAAGCGTAAAAAGGCGCGTTGAAGGGCGCGTCACGATCGGTCGTCAACGAGGCGCCGTTTAAACCACGCGCTTTGCCTTCTGATAAAAGCGCGTGCATCAGGCGCCGCCCAATGCCCTGCCGCTGCCAATTCGGGTGAACATCCGCTTCGGTAATGTGCAGCCAGTTCTCTATGATCGCGGCGCCGGCAAACCCGACGGGAATGTCGTCCGGCGCGAAAGCAACGAGTAACATCCCTTCCCTGCATAGCTCGCGCAAATCTTCCAGACTGCTAGCGACAGGCGATCCGCTTACTGCGCCCGCCTCGCGCAGCGTTTCAAACGATGCAAGTTCAATGGCTCTTAACGCCGCCAGGTGCTCGCTTCGCGCTGGTTCGATTGTGATATCTGTCATCTGAATGTTCCCAATGGTAACAAGCGTTAAGCCTGATCGACACGACAGCTTCAGGCGTTCCCGCGCCTCATATTGTACATCCCGAATGCATCAGCACAATTTTCATGCTGCTCCCCCACTCTTTGTACCTTATTTACATCGTTTCATTTACTTACATAAAACACCCGTTAGGAAATAATTCATTAACGCAACTAATAGAATATGAATCGTGTTAGTGATTTTAGCCGTGATGGTCGATTCGCCGTTCTTCCCCGAGAACGGCTTTTTTTTGGGTTTTGACAGGAGGGTAAGTTGATGTTCCAGTCTGCGGTTGTTTTCCTTTCATCACTGTTCATGTGCGGCAATGTTTTTGCAGGTTCCGTCGCATCGGTGTCGCTCAGCACACTTTCATCTGCGCTCAATGAACGCATGCTGATAATGAAAGACGTCGCCAGTTACAAGGCACAGCACCATTCCCCCGTAGAAGATGTTGAGCGGGAGCAAAAAGTACTGGCAGAAGCGGTGAAAAATGCCCAGGACGCGGGTCTGGATCCCCGCTCTGTGGAGCCTTTTTTCCGCGCGTTGATGAACGCCAGCAAAGCCGTTCAGTATCGCTATATGGCCGACTGGTTAGCCACACCGGATGCCAACAGCACTGTCAGAAGTCTGGACGCAACCCGGCAACAGATAAATCAACTGGATAGCCAGTTGCTCACCGCCATCAGCCAGCGGTTGCTCACTGGCGCTTTCACTGAAGCGGACACCGCATGGCTGTCGGCACAAATTATGGCTCCGAATCTTAGCGAAGCGGATAAAAACAATCTCCTTGCCGCCTTACGCCTTATTCATCGTGCACGTTAGTCACAAATGCCGTTCGCGATGAAAAAACACAAATGCCCGGCGCATGACAGGTCGGGCATCCGCCAGGAAGATAACGCTTTGTAGACGGAGCCTGCGGTTTAACATCGACCGACCGAATGCCACGCGCGCAAATCATTCAATAACCGAATAATCTTCTGTGCATGAACGCCCCCTGAGTTAAATTCCCCCTTTCATGCCGCCCGCTTTGCAAAAGAGTTTTCACCTGTCCGCTGTCGCTGTAGTCTCAATAGCGGCTTTTTTGGCTGCGTACGATGTGAGTAACCTTTTCTCCCTATTAAAACTAGAAAATTTTGCAATTTTGAGGAACGGACAGAACAACTATGGACTCCACGCTCATCACAACCCGCCCCGATGAAGAGTTACCACCACTGAATCGCGCCCGCCGTGCGGCCTGGGGCAGCTTCGCCGGCGCAGTGGTCGACTGGTTTGATTTTTTACTGTATGGCATCACCGCTGCGCTGGTGTTTAACAGCGAATTTTTCCCGCAGATAGACCCGGCGATGGGTACGCTTGCCGCTTTCGCCACATTTGGCGTCGGATTTTTATTCCGCCCGCTCGGCGGCATTGTCTTTGGTCATTTCGGCGATCGTCTCGGTCGCAAGCGAATGCTGATGATGACGGTCTGGATGATGGGGATCGCCACAGCCTGTATTGGCATTCTCCCCTCTTTTGCCACCATTGGCTGGTGGGCACCGGCGTTACTGGTCATCCTGCGCGCCATCCAGGGTTTTGCCGTTGGCGGTGAATGGGGCGGCGCGGCGCTGCTGGCTGTCGAAAGCGCGCCCGCCGGGAAAAAAGCCTTCTACAGCAGCGGCGTTCAGGTCGGGTATGGCGTCGGGTTGTTGCTCTCCACGGGGCTTGTGTCGCTCATCAGCAGCCTGACCACCAACGAGCAGTTTCTGAGCTGGGGCTGGCGTCTGCCTTTCTTGTTCAGCATTGTACTGGTGCTCGGTGCGCTGTGGGTGCGTAACGGCATGGCAGAATCGGCCGAGTTTGAACGAGCGCAGACGCAACAGCCGACGCAGATAAAAAAACGCCCGCCGGTGTTTGAAGCGCTGTTTCGCCATCCGGGGGCGTTTTTGAAAATCATCGCCCTGCGCCTGTGCGAACTGCTGACCATGTATATCGTCACTGCCTTTGCACTGAATTACTCGACACAAAATCTGGGTTTACCGCGTGAGCTGTTCCTTAATATCGGCTTGCTGGTCGGCGGGATAAGTTGCCTGACTATTCCGTTATTCGCCTGGATGGCGGATCGTTATGGGCGGCGGCGCATCTACATCACCGGCGCTCTGATCGGCGCGCTGAGTGCCTTCCCGTTCTTTATGGCACTGGAAACGCGCTCCATTCTCGGGGTGGTGATCTTCTCGTTACTGCTGGCCAATATCGCCCACGATATGGTGGTTTGCGTACAGCAGCCGATGTTCACCGAAATGTTCGGCGCGGGTTATCGCTACAGCGGCGCGGGCGTCGGTTACCAGGTCGCCAGCGTGGTCGGCGGCGGTTTTACGCCGTTTATTGCCGCCGCACTGCTGAACTTTTCCGGCGGCGAGTGGCATGCCGTCGCCATTTATCTGCTGGCAGGCTGTCTGCTCTCCGCTCTGACAGCGATGCTGATGAAAACACCGCCGCACACACATCAGTAAAAACAAAGCCTCCGCATGCGGAGGCTTTGTTGCTTATCACCAGTGTTAAATCTGGTAATCGATCGCCGCTTCATCCGGCTCCATCACCTGACGTTTGATATCTTCTACGGACAGCCCGGCGTTACACAGCTCAATAAAACGCCAGACATAATTCCTCTGTAACTGGCCGCGTTTTAACCCTAACCAGACGGTATTGGCATCAAACAGGTGTTGCGTATCGAGCCGCACCAGTTTGCCCTCTTCGTTCTCACCGCTTGATTGCTCCGCCACCAGCCCAACACCCAGCCCCAGCTCGACATAGGTTTTGATAACATCGGAATCCTGCGCGCTCAGCACTACATCCGGGATTAACCCTTTGCGACCAAACGCTTCATCAATACGCGAACGCCCGGTGATCCCCTGCCGATAAGTGATTAGCGGCCAGCGGCTGATATCTTCGAGCGTTAACGGTGAGGATTGCGCCAGCGGGTGATCGGAGGGTACCAGCAAACTGTGGTGCCAGCGAAACCAGGGAAATGCCACGAGCGAGTTGTCATTGCTTAAGCGTTCGCTGGCAATACCGATGTCAGCGCCACCGTTATGCAGCAGAGATTCAATCTCTTGCGGGGTGCCCTGAATCAACTCCAGCCGCACTTCCGGGAACAGTGCGCGAAACGCTTTAATCACCGATGGTAAGCTGTAGCGCGCCTGGGTATGCGTCGTGGCAATGGTCAGCACGCCAGAGGTGTCATTGGTAAAGAGATCGGCGAGCCTGCGCACATTGCTCGCCTCGTTAAGAATACGCTCGGCAATCACCAGCAGCGCTTTACCGGGTTCCGTCATGCCCAACAAACGTTTGCCGCGACGGATAAAAATCTCAATCCCCAGCTCTTCTTCAAGCTCACGAATATGGCGGCTCACGCCGGATTGTGACGTGTAAAGCATGTTGGCGACTTCGGTCAGGTTGTAATCCCGCCGCGCCGCCTCGCGGATAATTTTGAGTTGCTGGAAATTCACCCTTCACTGCTCCTGGCCTGTCAGACATGACGTTATTGTTAAAGTCTGCGGCCAGGCAGGACAAATAATAAAAACCAGCATCATATTCCATTAAGGAATAATGCTTAGCTCACCAGCTGCAACTCATGGCTTTCCATCGCCGGGCGGCTGACTAATGACATTAAAATATCTTTCACCGCCTGCGCCTGCGGCGAGAGCGTGCCGCGCGCGGAAACGTTTAATGACAACGGCAAGTTCATTGAAGGCGTGGTGATGCGCGCCATCCAGCCGTTGGTCGCGGCGCACAGCGAACGCGCGGCAGACTCCGGCAGTACCGTCACGCCCATTCCGCTGGCAATCGCCGCCGTCAGCGTGGCGATCGACTCAATTTCGCCAATGATTTTCGCGGTCAACCGACGCAGCGAAAACGCTTCATCAACACGCAAACGGACAGCGCTGTAATCGCGCGGCAGGAAAAGATTCATATCGGCAACCGCTGTCAGATCGACGCTCTGGCCCGGGCAGTCACGCGTGCCCACCAGATACAAATCCTCTTTTAGCAGCGGCAGGCTGTTAATCCCCGCGCCAGGCGCGCGTTCATACAGCACCGCCATATCCAGTTGACCGCTGAGCAATTTATCGTTCAGCGTTGTGCCGCTATTTTCATGCAGATAGACCATAACTTCCGGCAACTCGTTACGCACCGCTTGCAACAGCGGCATGGTGACGGAAGACGCGGCAGTGCCCGGCGCCAGGCCAATGGAGACTTGTCCCCGCAGGCATTGACCGACATTGTTTACCGCCAGTTGCGCCTGTTCGCACTGGCGCAGAATCGTCCGTGCGTGGGTGTAGAGGATTTTGCCCGCTTCCGTCGGCGTCACGCCGCGTTTGGTGCGAATAAGTAATTGCTGATCCAGCTCGCCTTCCAGAGTGGCAACCTGCTGGCTCAGCGCGGGCTGCGCAATGTGTAATACTTCGGCTGCCTGAGTCAGGCTTCCAATATCGACGATTTTTACGAAGTATTTCAGTCGTCTTAAGTTCATTTTGCCTCCTGTACGGATACCAGTGCCAACGCCGGATGTGATGTAGCCAGAGGAGTTGCAATATGCTTGCCAGTTTTAGTTAGGCAAAATGAAAGGCGCTAACAGGCTGGATAATAAGAGATTCTAATTACAACCGGGGGAATTATTACTGAAACAGTGGTTCGTATGCTGCCCCATGAAAGATGCACTGCACAGTTTTGGTGCAAATGCGCGCATAAGTGCTTCTCCCGGCAACAGATTGCTGAAATAGTCAGCAAACGATCGCGACAGCACGATCCATTCTTTGACAAGGCTCCGGGGCATCGCTAATATTCGCCCCGTTCACACGATTCCTCTGTAGTTCAGTCGGTAGAACGGCGGACTGTTAATCCGTATGTCACTGGTTCGAGTCCAGTCAGAGGAGCCAAATTCAGAAAAGCCTGCTTTTAAGCAGGCTTTTTGCTTTTCTGTCGTCTACTAACCTTTCCTTCAGGCAAAACGTTACTTTGTTCGCTGAGCACTTGCGCCTCAGGCGCGGTTTTCCCCTCTCCTTCTTTCAGCTATTGCGGGCCGTTCAGGGCTTACACTTGCCCAATTCAGGAATAAAGGCTGTTCGTGCAGTATAAAAGTGAAGTTTAAGTCCCGTTGTTGCGGATGCTGGTTTGCCTGCAATAGCGTGTCTGGCAGGGAGAGGATTAACGGGCCTGGCCTCTGCAGGCCCGTAAGTGTGTTGCTGCGGTGATTATCTGCCGGTATTAAAAAAGGCCACCGTTTGCGTCAGCCGGCGGGTCTGCTCTTCCAGCGCACTGGCCGCTGATACCGCATGTTGAACCAGAGCGGTGTTCTGCTGAGTGACCGCATCAATTTGCACAATCGCTTCGTTAACATGGCTGATGCCTTTACTCTGCTCGTCGGTCGCGACGGAGATTTCCGACATGATGTCCGACACGCGCCGCACCGCCACAATCATCTCGTCGATACTGCTGCCGGCAATTTTGATTTGTGACGAGCCGTTGTTAACCCGAGTGACAGACTCTTCAACAAGCCCTTTAATTTCCTGCGCCGCCTGCGAGCTGCGCAACGACAAGCTGCGCACTTCACCCGCGACCACCGCGAAACCTCTGCCCTGCTCACCGGCTCTGGCCGCTTCAACCGCCGCGTTCAGCGCCAGAATATTGGTCTGAAATGCGATACCGTTGACCACCTCGATAATGCTCGCTATTTTCCCGGCGCTTTCGGAGATACCGTTCATGGTTTCATTCATGCTCTGCATTACCACACCGCCGCGCGAAGCAATATCCACGGCTTCGCTCGCCAGATGGCGCGCCTGCCCGGCATTCTCCGCGTTTTGTTTCACGGCAGCGGTGATCTGTTCCATGCTGGACGAGGTGCGTTCCAGCGATATCGCCTGCTGCTCAGAATGGGAAGCAACTTGTTGATTTCCTGCAACAATATCATGAGTGCTGGTGTTGATTATCTCCGCCCCTTCGCGAATGTCTTTAATCACGGCGGTCAGTTGCTCACGCATCACGCCCATTTCGTGGATCAGGCTTGAGTTGTCCCCCGCTTTTTTATCCACCGTCTGCGAAAGATCCCCGGCGGCAATCCGTGCGGCGACATCAACGGCATAACGAGGTTCGCCCCCAAGCGCCAGCAACGTTCCCCGGTTGATGAGATAGACGATCACCGACAGCAAAATGCTGATAGCCACAAACTCAATCAGGTTCTGGTAGAGCGAAACCCGGAATGCCGCATCGATATCATCCACATAAAGGCCGGTGGTGATGATCCAGCCCCAGGGCGTCCACGGAATGCTGTAAGCGATTTTCGGTTGCGCTTCTGTCTCGCCGGGACGGGGGAAAACGTAAGCGGTAAATCCGGCCTGATTATCACGAGTAACCGCAACCATATCTCTGAAGATGTAGGCACCATTGGCATCCGCAACCTGTGGCCCCTGACCAATCAGCTTGGCGTTGATCGGATGCATAATCACTTCGGCCTGGGTATTGAGAATAGTGAAGTATCCCGTTTCTCCATAGCGTAAATCCTTAATTAACTGGGTTGCGCGCTGCTGCGCTTCCGGTTGCGTGATCGCCCCTTTATCAACCAGCGCGGCCTGTGTTTTGACGATACTGAGCGCCAGTTGCGAAACATGTTGCAACTCGTTTTTCCGCAGTGCCAGTTGGTCTTCTTTGACCGTAAAAGAGCTGTAGAGCAGTGTCCCGGCAAGGCACACCAGTGCCACGATGAGAGGGAGCCAAAGTTTTTGCGCGAGGGATAGTTTCATGGCATGAGTACCTATTGTTGTTTTATATGGCGGGTACAGCATCGGCTTCGGGCGTTCGAACCGCGCCTTATCTCTATATCGGAAATAAAAAAAAACGAGTTAATCGATAGAAGTTGTATATCTTTCACAACTTAACCGTTTTGAGGTTATGAAAAAGTAACTGATTAATAAATAGAGTGTTATTTTTGGCGGGTTAATTCATCCGGCGAAAGTCTTATTAATAAATAAGAACGCGGTCACACTCACGCGCGAAGCCGCCCCCGGAAGGGAACAGCAATCCCGCCGCATTCGCTAACGAGTCATCGCCGTTTTTGTGCGCCCTGCGCAGTGTATGGCTCACAAGCAAACTTTTACGTATTGCGCGTAGTTTGCGTATGCGATAGTGCTTTCAACACCTTCTGCAACCACTGTGCCGCTCCTCGCTTGCCGCTGCGTTTATGGGAATAAATCTTCACCTCAAATGGGGCAACCGTAAAAGGCAGCGCAAAAATGGTGATCCTTGCCGCCTGCTTAAACTTTTCCGCTGCCGAACGCGGAAGCGCCATCAGCAGATCGCTGTCGGCGATAATAAAAGGCGCGCTGAGCATCGAGGGCGTTTTTATCGCCACCTGTCGCGTATAACCCAGACGTTCGAGTTCACAATCCAGCACGCCTTTATTTTCATTCCACGGCGTCACCACCAGGTGGCGCGCGGCAAGGTAATCGTCCAGCGTTAACTGTTGCCTGTGTTGATTGCTGATAACGACATATTCATCCGCAAACCAGCCGATCTCGTCCAGCTCTGCATAATGAAGATCCTGCGGCGCGCTAAACCCCAGCGCAAAGTCCACTTCTCCTGCCAGTAACTCATTGAGCGCCGGGCTATGGGGCAAATAGCGAAACTCAAAACGCAGGCCGGGTGCGGTGTGCTGCAATTCAGCCATCAGCGCGGGAAAAATACTAAACGCGGTGAAATCGGTGATTGCGACCTGCAAACAGTCTGTGGTCGTCGCGGGATTAAACTCCGCTTGCGGGGTGAGTTCATGGTTCAGATGCGCTAATGCCAACGCGATCGCGGGCGCAAGTTGGCTGGCATAGACGCTTGGGCACATAAGGTGCCCTTCCCGATAAAATAAGGGGTCGTTGAGCGTCACACGTAGCCTTGAGAGCGCGTGGCTGAGCGCCGATGTGCTCATCGCCAGCTCGTGTGCCGCCTGGCGCACAGAACGGTGGCGGTAGACCGCGTCGAAAACAGGTAACAGGTTGAGATCAAGACGCCGTAACGTTGGATGCATAATATTCATCGAGTAGTGATTTCATTGCACTTAATTCTTTGCACAATACCGCTTATGCTGGCGACCATCAATTTTGAACTCCCGATAAAAACAACAGGAAAAGCAATGAGCATTACCATCCGCCCGGCCCGCCCGACTGACGCAAACGCCATTTTTGCGATGATTTATGAACTGGCGGTGTATGAAAAAGCACCTGAAGAAGTGATCACCACAGCAGATGAAATTCGCGAAACCCTGTTTGGCGCAACGAGCAAAACGGAAGCCTTAATCTGTGAAATCGAAGGCAAAGCCGTGGGCTGTGCGGTTTTCTTCACCAGTTATTCAACCTGGCTTGGTCGCAACGGCATTTACATGGAAGATCTCTACGTTTCACCGGATTTTCGCGGTAACGGTGCCGGAAAAGCGATGCTGCAAAAGATTGCGCAGTACGCCGTTGAGCGTCGCTGCGGTCGTCTGGAGTGGAGCGTGCTCGACTGGAACCAGCCGGCCATTGATTTTTACCAGGGCATCGGCGCGCGGGCGCAAAGTGAATGGGTGCGTTACCGGCTGGATGGCGATGCCCTGCTGAAATTCGCCGAAAGCTCCCGCGCTTAATCTTTTTTCATTAGCCCGCCACGGCGGGTTTTCACTTATTCATCATCAGGTTCGTCTTACGCCTCGCTTAAAGATCCAGCGCTTACTGCCGATAAAAACTGTGCAGCTATACTCATAGCTGTTCTTTGGTTGTTTTTTCTACAATAAAGGATTTACAGCATGGATCCGATACAAATTGCATCATTAGCCAGCAGCCTTGACTCTTATCAGCTTGATAATCAAGTCAACACGCTGGTGCTGAAAAAAGCGCTCGATACCCAGAAAACGATCGCCAGCGACTTGATTCAGCAGATCCCGCAGTTACCTTCCAACCCGGCAATCGGTCGTAATATCAATACCACCGCGTAACCCGGTTTGCCCGCTGGCGTTTGTGGTAACAGCGCCAACTGGCAACGTTTGCAAGCCCGCCTCGTGCGGGCTTTTTTGTTTCTTCACTTGCCTGGAATGGTAAATCGGCGTAGCCTCTGCCGAATTAAAACCGATCGGTCTAAATTATGAATGGCGAAACAGCAGCACTGCAAAAAACCCGCCGTGGACGGCCGCCAAAAGTCGAGCGCGACTTTACCGATACCCGCCAGGCGCTGATTCGCTCAGGCCTGGAAGTCATAACCGAAACCGGCTATCTGTCGGCGGGCATTGATGCGGTGATCAAAAATATCGCGGTTCCTAAAGGCTCGTTCTATCACTGCTTTAAAAGTAAGCAGGAATTTGGCATGGCGGTGCTGGCCGCTTACGGCGACTTTTTCGCCCATAAACTGGATAAATTTTTAGGCGATACCCAACTCACTCCGCTACAACGCATGGCCGCCTTTGTACATCACGCAGGCATGGGAATGGCGAAATATGGTTTCCGCCGTGGTTGTCTGGTGGGCAACCTGTTGCAGGAAACACCACTGTTACCAGAAGCCTTCCCGGCGCACCTGAAAGCCATCCTCGCCGAGTGGGAAACGCGCGTCGCAAGATGTCTGGATGAAGCAAAAGCCTGCGGCGAACTGCCTCCAGACGCCGCAAGCCGCGAACTGGCCAGCGTGTTCTGGTCCGGCTGGGAAGGCGCAGTGATGCGCGCCAAGCTGTTCCGCTCCGTCGAGCCGCTGGATCAGTACTGGAAATTTTTCCAGCACAGCATAACAACCGCCCCTGCTGCGTGAAGCATGACGGGGGATGGAGCATCTGCACAGGACGGCGAAAACGCCGAAAATACACCTCATCCGACGAGGAAAACGCAGTCATGAAAGCATTAGTTCTGGAACAGAATGAGAATAAAACCCTGGCGGAAGTGAAAGAGGTCGACCTGCCCGCATTGGGCGAAGGCGACGTTCGGGTCGACATTGACTGGTCCAGCCTTAACTACAAAGACGCGCTGGCTATCACCGGTAAAGGCAAAATCATTCGCCAGTTCCCGATGGTGCCAGGCATTGATTTTTGCGGTCGCGTGAGCGAAAGCCGCGATGCGCGTTTTGCTCCCGGCCAGGCCGTGATCCTCACCGGTTGGGGCGTGGGCGAAAACCACTGGGGCGGACTTGCCGCGCAGGCCTGCGTTAAAGGTGACTGGCTGGTTGCGCTGCCGGAAAGTTTACGTGCGCGCAATGCAATGATCATTGGCACCGCAGGTTTTACCGCCATGCTGTGTGTCATGGCGCTGCAGGATGCAGGAATTAAACCGCAGGACGGTACCGTGCTGGTCACCGGTGCCAGCGGCGGCGTCGGCAGCACCGCTGTTGTGCTGCTGAAAGCGCTGGGCTACACCGTTGCCGCCGTGACCGGGCGTGAATCTACCCATGATTTTCTGCGTAAGCTGGGCGCCGATGAGATCCTGCCGCGTAGCGATTTTGAACAAACCCGCCCGCTGGAAAAACAGCTGTGGGCCGGTGCGATCGATACCGTTGGCAACCACGTATTGGCCAAAGTGCTGGCGCAGATGAACTACGGCGGCTGCGTTGCTGCATGCGGTCTGGCAGGTGGTTTCGAACTGCCGACCACCGTGATGCCGTTTATTCTGCGAAACGTCCGTTTGCAAGGCGTGGATTCCGTGATGGTGCCAACCGCACAGCGCAGTGCGGTGTGGGAAAATCTCGCACGTACGTTGCCGGAAAGTTACTACCAGCAGGCCGCAACCGAAATTACGCTGGAACAGGCTCCGGCTACCGCCGCCGATTTTCTGAGTAATAAAATCCAGGGTCGTACGCTGGTGAAAATCAGCGGCTAATCCGCCTTCCGGCGCGGGCTGTCGCGCCGGATCGTTCCCTCATCCGTTTCCTCCGAATCCCGTTGCACACTGCTTTCGTTTCACATTCCTGTGACATACTATCGGCTACAGCCGTAGAGCAGATAAGGAGATAAAGATGAATAATAAGGGTGTAAATCTGACCCCGGAACAAGCGCTGGATCAACTTGAAGCGCTGTATGACCGTTCCGTTGAGGCCCTTCGTCAGGCGATCGCTCGCTATATTGACGACGGCCAGCTTCCCGATACCGAAGCCCGCGCACAAGGGTTATTCGTCTATCCGCAGTTATCCGTAAGCTGGAATGGCAGCGCGACGAACCCACCGAAAACCCGCGCCTACGCCCGCTTCACCCATTCGGGCTGTTACACCACCACCATCACCCGCCCTTCGCTGTTTCGTCCCTATTTACTCGAACAATTAACACTGCTGTGCCAGGACTATGGCGCGCACATCGAAGTGGGGTTATCCGCGCATGAAATCCCGTACCCTTACGTGATTGACGGTTCGGAGCTGACGCTGGACAGATCAATGAGCGCGGGCTTAACGCGCCATTTTCCCACCACCGAACTGGCGCAGATTGGTGATGAGACCGCCGATGGACTGTTCCACCCAACCGAGCTTTATCCGCTCTCCCATTTTGATGCGCGCCGTGTCGATTTCTCGCTGGCGCGGCTGCGCCACTACACCGGCACGCCGGTTGAACATTTCCAGCCGTTTGTGTTGTTCACCAACTACACGCGTTATGTCGACGAGTTCGTGCGCTGGGCCTGTAGCGAAATCCTCAACCCGGACAGCCCTTACGTCGCACTCTCCTGCGCGGGCGGCAACTGGATCACTGCCGATACGGAAGCGCCGGAGCAGGCCATTTCCGACCTGGCGTGGAAAAAACACCAGATGCCGGCCTGGCACCTCGTCACCGCTGACGGTCAGGGTATTACGCTGATTAACATTGGCGTTGGCCCGTCGAACGCGAAAACGATTTGCGATCACCTGGCCGTGCTGCGCCCGGATGTCTGGCTGATGATTGGCCACTGCGGCGGCCTGCGTGAAAGCCAGTCGATTGGCGATTACGTGCTGGCGCATGCCTACCTGCGCGATGACCACGTGCTGGACGCCGTACTGCCGCCAGATATTCCAATCCCGAGCATCGCTGAAGTGCAACGTGCGCTGTACGACGCGACCAAAGAGGTAAGCGACATGCCGGGTGAGGAAGTCAAACAGCGGCTGCGTACCGGCACGGTGGTCACCACCGACGATCGCAACTGGGAGCTGCGTTATTCCGCCTCCTCACTGCGCTTTAACTTAAGCCGCGCGGTGGCGATTGATATGGAAAGCGCCACCATTGCCGCGCAGGGTTATCGCTTCCGCGTGCCGTATGGCACCCTGCTCTGCGTGTCGGATAAACCGCTGCACGGCGAAATCAAACTTCCCGGCCAGGCCAACCGTTTTTACGAAGGGGCGATTTCCGAGCATTTGCAAATTGGCATCCGCGCCATCGACCTGCTCCGCGCTGAGGGCGATCGCCTGCACTCGCGTAAATTGCGCACCTTTAACGAACCGCCATTCAGATAACAATTAAAAAGGATTAACCATGCAAACCCCGACACCGTTACAAGCGTTACGCGATCGGCTGGTCGCCCTGGAGCTTGACGGTATGATTGTTCCGCGCGCCGATGCGCACCAGAGCGAAGACTGCGCGCCACATGATAATAAACTCCAGTGGCTCACCGGCTTTACCGGTTCTGCCGGGCTGGCGTTGGTGCTGCGCGATAAGGCGCTGTTATTCGTGGATGGCCGCTACCAGGTGCAGGTGCGCAGCGAAGTGAATCTCCATGATTTCGAGATCCACCATCTGCACAACGAGCCGCTGGACCAGTGGTTAAACGCTTCATTGCCTGCGGGCAGCCGCATCGGTTTTGAGCCGCTGTTGATGGTCAACAGCCAGTTTCAGGCGCTGAATGCCACGCACTGTAAACTGGTGGGAGTGGATAGCGATCCGTTCGATGCCATCTGGGCCGATGGCCCGGCGGCACCGTGCGGCGCGATCCGTGAAATGCCGCTGGCGATAAGCGGTGAAAGCAGTGCCGATAAACGCGCACGCATCGCGCGGGTGCTGGCGGAAAAAGGCGCGGATTACCTGGCGATTACCCTGCCGGATAATATCGCCTGGCTGCTGAATATTCGCGGTTCGGACATCGCGATGAACCCGGTGGCGCATTCATTCGCCCTACTCAGCCGCGAAGGTGTCGTCGAATGGTTTGTCAACCCGCAGAAAACCGCCGGTTTATCTGCGCAGCTCACCTCCACGCTGACGCTGCATGATTTCGAGGATTTCCTGCCGCGTTGCCAGCAGATCGCTGCTGGCAAACGCATCCTGCTTGATGGTGATTTCGCGCCGGTGGCACTGCGTTTTGCCATCGAACAACAGGGTGGCGAAGTACTGTGGAGCGCCGATCCCATTACCTTTATCAAAGCGCATAAAAACGCGACCGAACTGGCCGGTTACCGTGAAAGCCACCAGCAGGATGGCGCAGCGTGGGTTAATTTCCTCGCCTGGCTGGCGCGCGAAGTGCCCGCCCGTGAAGCAGCGGGCAACCCCGTAACCGAACTGGAAGCGCAGCAAAAACAGCTGGCATTCCGCCAGCGGCAACCCGGCTTTATTGAACAGAGTTTCAGCACCATTTCAGCCTCCGCCAGCAATGCGGCGATGTGCCATTACCACAGCAGCGAAAAAACGAATAAGTCGATTACCTGCGCCAACTTCTATTTGAATGATTCTGGCGGTCAGTACCAAAACGGCACCACTGACGCGACGCGTACGCTGTCGTTTGGCCCTCTCAATGCTCAGCAACGGTTGCATTACACCGCCGTGCTGAAAGGCTTTTTATCGATGTTCACCCTGCAATTTCCTGCAGGTACGCACGGCCACCAACTGGATGCGTTTGCCCGCCGGGCGCTGTGGGATTTGGGGCTGGATTTCGATCACGGCACCGGACACGGCGTTGGTCATCAGTTGTTGATCCACGAGCAGCCGCAGCGCATTGCGAAAAAGGTCAATCCGTGGCCGCTGTCGGTGGGCAACATCATGACCATCGAGCCGGGCTACTATTTAGCGGATAACTACGGCATTCGTATCGAAAACCAGGCAGAAGTGGTGGAAAGCCAGCCGGGATTCTGTCGCTTTGCTTCGCTGACGCTTATTCCTATTGATTTAAGCCAGGTGGAGTGGAGCCTGCTTAATGAACAGGAACAGCAGTGGCTGGATGACTATCACCAGCAGGTGCGCGACACTCTATCGCCACTGGTTGATGACGACGCCCGCGCATGGCTGGATGCCGCCACTGCCCCGCTGCGCGTGCAGGCAAGCTAAGCATTCGTTTCATTCACAAACCCGCTGCGGCGGGTTTGATTTTAATAAGTGCAGGCGTAATGACTCTTCAGCGTTTCTTTGCCAGCTTATCGACGCTCGAACTGACGAGCATGGTGTTCGCCGTGACGGTGTCGGCACTGTTTATTCTGTGGATTATTTTTGGCTTCCGGAACAAATAGGCTTTCGTGGTGAAATATTATGGATGCGGGCAAGGATATTCTGCTAACTGTCGGTGTGGGAATGGCGCTCGTTTTCGGCACGGCAAACCACCACCGATAAGAACCTTTTTTGCAGGCATTTCTCGCCCACGAGTTTAAAGCTGGCAACACTTTTCGTTACCGGAAAAACGCGCCGAAGAAACACATCGTGATGGGTTATGCGGGAAATTAAGCGGGATGTTAGAACGCAGAAAAGCAAAAAGCCTGCTTAAAAGCAGGCTTTTCTGAATCTGGCTCCTCTGACTGGACTCGAACCAGTGACATACGGATTAACAGTCCGCCGTTCTACCGACTGAACTACAGAGGAATCGTGTGAACGGGGCGAATATTAGCGATGCCCCAGGCCCTTGTCAAAGCCTGATTTTCACATTTTGGCGCGTTTGCCGAATTATTCTCCATTCTGTGCAGAAATGGTGCTTTTTTGCGGCTTCGGGTACTTCCACAGCCAGCGCCCGCTGACCATACGCCAGTAAAACAGCGCGCCGCGCACCGCCCAGTCAAGGAACATCCCGAGCCAGACACCGACCACGCCCATACCGAGCATAATCCCTAGGGTATAACCGGCGACGACGCGACAGCCCCACATCCCCAGCATTGACACCCACATGGCGAAACGGGCGTCGCGCGCGCCTTTCAGCCCGGCGGGCAGCACCCACGATGCCGCCCAGATGGGCATAAATGCCGCGTTAAGCCAGAGAAGCACTTTAACCACCTCTTTTACATCGTCTTCCTGGGTGTAAAACGAAGCGAAAAGTCCGGCAAACGGCGCGGTTCCCCATGCAAGCACCGTCAGCAACAGCGTCGAGAGCCAGAATACATGGCGCAACTGGCGCTCAGCCTGGCTTATCTGCCCTTTGCCCAGCCGCTTACCGGTGATAATCGTGGAGGCGGAACCCAGCGCGTTGCCTGGCAAGTTGATCAACGCTGCTACGGAGAAGGCAATAAAGTTACCGGCGATAACGTTGGTGCCCATTCCGGCAACGAACATCTGCGTCAGCAGTTTGCCGCCATTAAATAGCACCGATTCAATACTGGCAGGAATACCAATGCCCATCACTTCCCAGATGATGCCGAAGTTGAGCTTTTCGAAATAACTTTTTAGCGGAATACGCAGCGCCGGGTTAAAGCCAATCATCAGCACCCAGATAATCGCCACCGCGCCAATATAGCGAGAAATGGTCAGCCCCAGCCCAGCCCCGGCGAAGCCCATCCCTTTCCAGCCAAAAAGGCCGTAGATCAGCACGCTGCTGATAAGAATGTTGAGGATATTCATGCCGCCGTTAATCAGCAGCGGGATTTTGGTATTGCCCGCACCGCGCAGCGCACCGCTGCCAATCAGCGCAATGGCCGCTGCCGGGTAGCTGAGAACCGTCAGTTCAAGGTAGGTCAGCGCCAGCGCTTTGACCTCCGCCGTTGCCGCCCCGGCGATAAAATCGATAATTTCTGTGCCGTAGTAGTGGATCACCGCCGCCAGCACAATCGAAAACAGCGTCATGATCACCAGCGACTGGCGCGTCGCCGCCCTCGCACGTTCGCCGTCCAGCTTACCGAGGCTGAAGGCCACCACCACCGTGGTTCCCAGATCGATAGCCGCGAAAAACGACATCACCACCATGTTAAAACTATCGGCAAGGCCAACACCCGCCATCGCCTCTTTGCCCAGCCAGCTTACGAGGAAGGTGCTGAGCACGCCCATCATCAGGACACAAGTGTTTTCGAGGAAGATAGGTACGGCAAGGGGGGTGATTTCTCGCCAGAATAAAACACGGTAGCTTTTACGCTTTCTGTACCACGGCGTGCGCATGACAGCCTGGCGAAGAGGAGTAACGACGTTCAAATTGGTCCTTAGCCGCAAAAGGTGAAATCACATTTCAAATGATGGGGGAGAAACCCTGATCCTGCAAAGCATTTCGGCAGAAAACGATGATAACGAACTCAAATTGTCGATGGATTCAGCAGTCAGAACACCCTGCGAGAAATGAGGTTTGACAAAAGATTTTTCGCCGCTAAGATAAGCCTCCACAACGATTCCTCTGTAGTTCAGTCGGTAGAACGGCGGACTGTTAATCCGTATGTCACTGGTTCGAGTCCAGTCAGAGGAGCCAGATTCAGAAAAGCCTGCTTTTAAGCAGGCTTTTTGCTTTTATCGCGCCGCTAAGCATAGCGATAAGTTTTGCCCTTCCCGAAACCGCCCGTTTCCGCGTCTTCAGTATCAAGCTCAATCTATAACCTAATCCGTTGAAAATGTTTGCTTACCTTAATGCTCTAATCGCTACTTGCAGAAACCATCGACATGCGTAATCAATACCGCGCCACATGAAATAGACAGGTAAAGTTGCTCGCCAGTCACGTCGCGTCTATCAGGGATAAACATTTCAGGGTTAACCACCATGCGCAAACGTTTTACGACTCGTCTGGCAAAACGCTTTTTCGCCACCGCACTCCTTCTTTTTACTGTTGCAGGCCATGCTGATGTTGCAAGGCAAGTTCCTGAATACCAACAGATTGACGGGCTAATAAGAGAGCCGCTTTTGCTGGCGGTCACCTTAGATAATGATCAGCCGGCCGTGCTGGATGCCTTTGTGACCCGCATGGCCAGCCAAACGCCTTTGCCCGTGGTGTTAATCACGAATGGAACCGTTGGCACTGCCGAATTTGATCGCTGGATAATCAACCCGAACCGTTATGCCGCAACGGCTATCGCCTTTGCGCGCCATGGTTATGCGGCGGTGGTAGTCCTGCGCCAGGGCTACGGGCAATCAAGCGGTGCGGCGGAGTATGCCGATGGCTCCTGCGCGCAACCTTTACATCTGCGGGCCGGGGAGCAGGACACCCGTAACCTGCTCGCCGCCCTCGATGCCGTGCGCCACCAGCCGTGGGCCGCAGCGGATAACGCGATCCTTGCCGGGATGTCCGCAGGCGGTTTTGCGGTGATTGCTACTGGCGCGGCTAATCCACCAGGCGTTAAGGCGGTGATCAATTTCGACGGCGGAAGGGGCGCGATTGACGGGAAATCACTCTGCGATAAAGCCGGTCTGCTGCAAGCTTACGCACGTTACGGGAAAACAGCGCAGATCCCGTCCCTGTGGCTGTATGCGAAAAATGATAAATCCTTCACGCCGTCGATGGGCAAAGAGATGTTCGATGCCTATCAACAGGGAAGCCACACGGCGCAATTCATCACGATGCCTGCCTTCGGTAATAACGGCCATGTCTTTATGGATTCAGCGCCCGAGAGTTTCTGGTGGCAGACGGTGGCTGCATTTCTAAAACAGCAGCATTTACCGACTTGCGAAGCTGTGCCTCTGCCCGAAACGCACCTGGTTGCACCGCCCGCCCTCAATGCCGCCGGGAAAAAAGCGTTCTCAGAATATGCAGCAACGCAACGCTATGAAAAAGCCTTTGCCACGGACGAGGATGGCGACTGGGGCGCTGCGTACTGGGCCAGAAACAGCCATGAAGCCGCAGAAACGGCGCTAAGTATCTGTCAACAGGAGCAGCGTCCTGGCGCGGCTAAATGCACGGTGTACGCCATTAATAACCGTGTCGTCACCGGAAAGACGCCTTAGCCGCGAAAAGAAACCAGTCACAGAGAAAACGTACTCAGCATGGGTTGCCAGACCGGCAACCCATGCGATGTCTGGTCATAACTTAAAAGCGCTTCTATTGAATATTGTTTATGCTTCCTCTTCATATTGCCCACGTTTATAAAATGCTGCCGGATAGGTTTTTTCGTAATACCCTTTCATTTCAACCTCATCAAGTGAAAGAGCCCGACGCAAATGAAAAGAACATAGAATTACAGGGGCTATTAACACCACAACGGCACCGGAAATAACAGTAAACGGAACCACACCTAATAAACTGATATACCAGCCAGCAATAGCCACGCCAAAAGGGTTCGCCAGACTGGATAAAAAGCCTGCCATGGCGCTCATTCTTGTTCGGTAATCACGTGGTGTCGCCGCTGAGCGCAGCGTACTGAGGTTGACGTTAATAAAAATAAACGCCATACCGCAAAAGAACGCCAGCGCAATAGACTTATAGATATTTCCCATCAGGACAATTGCCATGACGCTGCTGCCCAAAAGGACAAAACCAAATAAAACAGTATTGAGCCGCCCCGCCCATTCTCTTATGAGAGCGTTAATGTAAAGGCTGCTAACAATCAATCCCAAAGCAAATGAGAATTCGAATGCGCCAAGATAGGTAGCGGGAAGCTTTAATTCAGTGCTGATCCAGTACGGTATCGTCACGGAAAAGAAAGGAAACATCGTAAAATTAATGACAGAGGAGACCAATGCAATATGAAACTCAGATTTAACATGATAAATCGCTTTAAATGCCCCTTTCGTTTTATGAAACCATGTCTCCTTTTCGCCCGTTGAAACGGCGTCCACATCATATTTAAACAATAAAATAATAAATGCGATGTAGGACAATACATAAACCAGTGCAGAAATATACAGCGCAACTCCAGCGGAAAAAATCGAAATAAGCGAAGCGGCAATCACCGGGCCTATCAACATAATAATGGAATTGATGGTCGAGCGGTGCGATATGGCCTGCGTCACTTCCCCTTCTGCCACGAGATCGGGAATTATCCCCATAATCGTCGGTTCACGCACAGATAAGATAGCGCTCATCACCACGAGTCCCGAGGTGATAGCCACCAGATTGAAATATCCCAGATAAATTGCCAGGCAGAATAATGCGATGATCCCTAAAACAGCGAACTGGCAGGCAATGATAAATTTGATGCGATTGAAGCGATCGCCAAATGACGCCAGAAACGGTTTAAGGTAAATCTCTGCCGCCACGGATATCGCAATGAGTGAAGAAAAAGCGACCGCCGAGTGCGTGACTTGCAGGCACCACCAGGCCATAGCCAGTCGGAAAATATGCCCCGACACCATGCCCAGCGATGTGCCCGTTTGCAATAAGAAGAAACGGGAGCCAGGACGCATCAACACATCAACTTTCATACAATCCATCCCATTTGCGCCAATTTTGCTTTTCGCTTTGTGTTAGCCCCATCATCCCCACGGTAAGGTTAACAATGTGGGTAAGTCCCTGATCCTTGAGATACAGGATAGCGCGTTTGCTCCGATTCGCGACAGTTGCGAACCGCACCGCTTAAACGTATGTTGATGATCATTCTGCTGGTTATTCATCGCGTTAGATAATGAGGGAAAATGGAATCATTGTTTGTTTACGGGACGCTTCGCCCCGGCCATTCGAATGCCTATATTCTGGAAAACATCGGTGGAGAGTGGCTGCCGGGTTACGTCACAGGAACGTTTTATGAATTTGGCTGGGGAGCCGCCGCCGATTTCCCCGGCATTGTGCTGGATAAAGACGGTCCCCGGGTTGATGGTTACCTGTTTGTATCCGCTAATCTGGCGACGCACTGGCCGATGCTGGACGAATTCGAAGAGGGCTACGATCGTGTTCTGGTGGATGTGACCACGCTCGACGGTAAGCATGTGACGGCATGGATTTATCAACTGCAACCGCAGGAAAAAGCATAGCATCGCTGTGATTAACAGCCTTCATCGCAAAATGCAGCATGTCTGAAGCAAGCCAGCTGAACCTTTCTGCTGAATAAGGCCCCTCTTTTGCGGGGTTTGTGCCTCGCTAATCGCTAAGCCGCAAAACGCTAGCGGTTTGCGAAATACCGGGACGTATATGAAGAAAAGCAAACAGTAAATACCGGCGATATTGCCTCTCGCAGCGGGTGGACTCACATCAGCAGAAAAAACTCATCGTTGTTAACCATGTTGAGTTGAACTCACACCAGGCAGCACTATTTTTCGTTTTTCAAACGACACGCCATCAATGATACTCATTTTGTAAGCCTGGTTAAGCGATGCTATTTAACGATGAAACAGGCGCTAAGGGGCGTTTTAAAACGTTCATATAAAGCGACTTTCATATATTGGTCTATGGGCACGCCACAAGTTATTTTCATTACAGGCTTTATTAGCAGTGATACAAAACTGTCGCCAGCATATTTATTATGCTCCAAAGCAGACCGCGAAAAATTCATAAGGTACATCAAATGACATTAGAAATTTTAAATTACTTGATTGAAATCGCATCAAATAACACCAAACCTTTTTCTGAAAGACAGCGGAAAACGCATTATGATCACAGCCCGCCAGAGGATGAGTTATCCGCTTTTATTACGGCACTCTCGTCAGAAAAAGTGAATGACGATGTTTTGTCAAAAATGAAATATCGCTTACAGCTACTTTCAACTGCACAAAAAGATCATAAAAAAGCAGAAGAGTTGTTATTAGCCAACATATCACCCGATAAAGAAGCGTTCCCGTTAATTGATTTTACAGAGTGGCCTATTGTCCGTTACGCTGTTTCGGGCGAATTACAAACTGCAGAATCGGAAGAGTATTTTAACAACATTGCTACGGCAGCGGCGATAATACGTTCCGCGATTGTCGACTGCGAACGCGCTAAAAAAGCACCGACATTCTCTATTCTTGAAAAAGTCCTTGCGTTGAACAGCGCGTTACCTGAACGGTACAAAGCGATGGCAAATATCCTCTACTGATGTTTTCCGCGTTCGGGGATAGTTGCGATGTCCGCTGCCTGCGGCGAGCGGACATAAAAATGCAATTTCGTGCTTTCGGGAATCACGGTAACAGAGGTTACTCGTTGCCCCACTGATTCAGAAACGTCGCTATCTCATCAATACGCAGCGCGTCGATACCCGCTTCATTGGCCATCTCTTGCTGCGCCTCTTCACTGATTTCTTCGTTATTCATCAAACGGGTGATCAGTAGCTGAAAATAGTGCGCCAGCGCATCGCGTTCTGATTCTTTTACCGTTTTTTCGGTTTCCGTCGAATACTCATCCACGATGTCATAAAATTTAAGCGGTACTTCGTTACTCATACATTCCCCCGGAGGTTGAGATCGTTTGCAGTGGTTATTACCACATCAAATCATCAGGCACTTTAAAATCAGCGTACGGATCATCTTCATCTTGCTCTTCCTGACTAAGTGCGCTGTTTAATACAATACTATTCGCATCCCGCTGAGCGATTTTATCGGCTACGATTGCAGGAATAATCGCATATTCACTCTCATTCTTGCCATCAACAACCAGACGAGCAATGGCGAGACGACCGTTAATCAGTTGTGCCTGAGTATTTTTATCCACCACTATTTTTTTAATTAACTTATTATCTGTGAAATTAAAATCTATATTGCCTTTAGCAACGGTGATCCTGTTCATTTCAATAAGTTGTTTCACCTGCGCTTTATATTCTTTGGATAACGCAGCTTGTTTTTGTTGCTCGCTTAATTGCTTATCACGCTCAAGCTGTGCTTTTTTATTCTCTTCCACTGCCTCTCTTGCTTCACGCGCCTGAACGCGTGATTTTTTAGCAGTGCGCTGGACTTTGGCCATTTTCTTACTGGTTACTAATCCCGCTTTGAGCATCTGCTCTTGTAAGGTGAGTTTTGTCATTTTCGTCTGTAAACCGGTTGAACAATGTGTCGGATTATAGCTGTAATTGTTGCCTCGAGACCAGATTGCAGCCTGCGTAGAGCAGACATTACGCTCGCCACTCCACACTCTCCACGGGGCGAAAACATTGCCATGGCCGAGCAGGTTGAGCAAAAAAGCGGGTACCATAGCGCACAATCAATGGTGCCGAAACGCGGTTTATAAAACGCCGGTTTCGGCAGCAAACCAATCTGCATGCTTTTAGACTTTAAGCAGCTTAACCGTCGCATCCACGTCTATCTCGTCTTCAGAGAAGATCAGGGTTGTTCCCTGAAAGGTGGTGATTGCCAGTTTTTTTAGCGAGCGCATTTCGCCAGGCTTCGCGGCTGATTTCGGCCGAATACTCCCCATCAACGCGCCAACAGATAGCACCGCATTGTCTTTATCGATGCGGGCATCGGCAGGAACTTCTTCGCTGTACACCAGATAAGATTTGATCGAAGTGAGCTTAATTCGTTCACCGGCGATATAGATGTATTTGCTATCCGGGACCACTTTCACGGCATAAGCAGACAACCCTTTGTTGTTTGTCGTGGGTTCGAACGTTACCGCCGCATCTTTTTTAATCAACTCAGGGTTGGCGACCTTAATCACATGAAAGTAACGGTTTTCTCCGTTTTCATCTCTGATAAATCCAAAACCTTTATCTTTAAACCAGGTTGTGATCTTTCCGTTCATCGCCTTACCACCTACTTAATCGTTCATTTGCACTGTTTTTGCTGCGCGCAGTTTAAAGCACAATGCCTGCGCCGACTACGTCTTTGGCTTAAGTGTCGGTGATAAATTTCCGCACTGCAAAACGGAGCGCAGCGCTTTATAAAAGCGCCACACGATGAGGAGGTAAGGCTTTCAACGGCAGTAAAGTTCAGCCGCCCGTCGCTTTCGGGAAAATCTCAAGGTTTTGGCTGGAGCTGTACATAGGGAAAACTAAAAAGGCCAAACCCGCCGCACCGTGCTCGTACTGCACCGCCAGGTCTGCATTATGAGTAATAAACAGTTTATAATTCCACCACCGGCAACCCGCACTCATATCGGGGGTGCAATTTCGGGACGTAGTGGCTAACTCGCCTTCTTTTGTCAGATAAAAGTAGCGAATATCCGAGTCAGCCGGTTTACTCGCTGCTTCATCCATCAGGATAAATGTTCTCTCGCGCAACACCTTGTTCTGCGCGTCGCGCGCGGTGACCTGCATTGATTTCGCCGGGTAGTTAAAGCGTAACTCAACCACTGCCGCTTTATCGTCAACGACATAGAGAAGTTCGGCTAAGTCTCCTGCGCCCCAATATTTTTCCCCGCTGGATTTGACGGGTTTCGTCATGAAGCGGTAGACCTCATGCGCCCGAATATCCTGGCGGTTCGCGTATTCCGCGTTGTATTGCGCTTTTTGCGGGGAGCTAATGCACCCGGCAAGTAAAACCGACAGTAACAGCGTTAATATTCTGTGCATTTATATCCCCGGCCTTTATTCGGTATTCTGGCGTAATTATGCTCTTCAATGAAAAGGATCGAAAACGCCTTTCGCTACCAAAAAAGGGGGGGAAGAAATATGTTCCCTGGAAAAATAACAGACCCTCCGCTGGGATAAGTGTTTATCCCTGGCTATTATCCGACACGGGTTTGCCGCCATCAGGAAGCAAAAAAACCTGAATCGCTTTCCGGCACTGTTGCGCGCAGAAAATGATTCAGGTTTAGCTCACATCGGGTAATAACGAATACGGTTACAATCTCGCGTGTCTTGCCACAGAATACAGGCTGTTAATTCACCGATAAGTCTCGTAACTCATCGCGACGCTAATTTGTAAACACGCGCAGAGTTTCAAATCAATCACGCCAGCCCATCTCCGGTGCGACATGCTTAAGAATCGACTCAATCACGTGCGCATTATAATCCACGCCTAATTGATTCGGCACCGTCAGCAGTAGTGTGTCCGCTTCGGCAATGGCCTCATCCTTTTTCAGCTGTTCGATTAATTTACCCGGTTCTGCGGCGTAGCTGCGGCCAAAAACAGCGCGGGTTTTCTCATCAAGAAAGCCGATTTTATCGCTGTCGTCACGGCTGCCACCGAAGTAAGCCCGATCGCGATCGTCCATCAGCGCAAAGATACTACGGCTGACGGAAACGCGCGGCGTGCGCGAGTGCCCTGCCACTTTCCAGGCTTCACGGTAGGCTCGAATCTGCTGCGCCTGCTGGATATGGAACGGTTCGCCGGTTTCATCATCTTTCAGCGTGGAGCTTTGCAGGTTCATCCCCAGTTTTGCCGCCCAAACCGCTGTCGCGTTCGAGCCTGCGCCCCACCAGATACGTTCGCGCAAACCTTCAGACCAGGGTTCCGGGCGCAGCAAGCCTGGCGGGTTCGGGAACATCGGCTGCGGGTTCGGTTTGGCAAACCCTTCGCCGCGCAGCACATCCAGAAACGTTTCCGTATGATGGCGCGCCATATCCGCATCGGTTTCGCCTTCCGCCGGCTGAAAGCCAAAATAACGCCAGCCATCAATAACCTGTTCCGGGGAACCCCGGCTGATGCCCAGTTGCAAACGACCGCCGGAAATCAAATCCGCCGCACCGGCATCTTCTGCCATATACAGCGGATTTTCATAGCGCATATCGATAACGCCGGTGCCAATCTCTATTTTGTGCGTTTTGGCGCCAATAGCGGCCAGTAGCGGGAAAGGTGAGCTGAGCTGGCGGGCAAAGTGATGCACGCGGAAATACGCACCATCCGCGCCGAGCTCTTCAGCGGCAACCGCCAGATCGATGGATTGCAGCAGCGTATCAGCCGCTGAACGTGTCGCGGATTGCGGCGAAGGTGTCCAGTGACCAAATGACAAAAATCCGATCTTCTTCATGGCGTCGTAGTCCTTCTGTTCAGAGAGGTAATCAGCAGGCGGGAATTAGTTTCCCGTCCAGAATTGCCCTTACTCTACGCACTCCCTGAGAAGAATAAATACCGATTGTTTAACCTTAAAGTTCAAATTTATTGATAAACCATTCTATAGCGGTTGTTTATCTATCGGGTTGTCCACAGCAGGCGCACTAATATTTACCGGCATACCGGAACGGCGCTCCAGCTCCTGGGTTACGCGGTTCGCATCAATGCCTTCGCCTTTCATCAACGCATGTAATACTGGGGTGGCGGGAAGCGGGACTTTGTTACTGGACTCAAACTCGGCGCGATTACGGGATAGCGGTTCGTGAACTTCCACCCAACTGCTACCATCCGGCTCGGTGGTAATTTTGACCGGCTGGTCGATAATCTGCACCCGAGTTCCCACAGGCACGTTGTCGAAGAGGTATTTAATGTCGTCGCTGCGTAAACGGATACAGCCCTGACTGACACGAAGCCCAATGCCAAAATTAGCATTCGTACCGTGAATGGCGTACAGCTTCCCGATATAGATAGCATAAAGCCCCATCGGGTTATCCGGCCCGGCAGGCACAAACGCAGGTAAAGTTTTTCCCTCTTTCTCGTACGCTTTTCGGGTATTCGCCGTGGGCGTCCAGGTTGGCCCTTCCTGCTTGCGTTCCACCGAAGTCACCCAGTTGCGCGGTGTTTCGCGTCCGGCCTGGCCGATGCCAATCGGTAAGATTTCGACCGTATTCGAATCTTTTGGGTAATAGTAGAGGCGCATTTCCGCAACGTTAATCACAATGCCTTCGCGGACAGTAGCGGGTAGGATCACCTGCTGCGGAATGACCAGTTGTGAGCCAGCTTTAGGTAAAAAGGGATCGGCATCCGGGTTGGCTTCAAGCATATTACTCAACCCCTGTCCGTACTTCGCGGCGAACGCTTCCAGCGGTAACGTGTTTCCCTGCGCAATGGTGATAGTTTGCGGGCTTCCCACCAGCCGGCTGCCTTCCGGCGGCAGCGGATAACTTACGGCCTGCGCGCCCTGGGCACAGAGTAAAGCAACACAACAGCAAAGCAGTTTAACGCAGCGCATCATCTTTTCCTCGGGCGCAACGGGTATTTGCTAATGATAGTTTGCTTTGCGGGTTTTCTCTTTTTTACAGCACGTTATCGCTTCAGAGCGCAAAGCCATAGTGCGAACCATCCGGCAGCTCAATATCAATGCGTAGCTTGCTGCCTGTCGCTTCCACGTAGCGCTTCAGCGTGGAAAGTTTAATATCCCGCCCCTGCTTTTCCATCACCGCTACCGTGGGCTGCTTCAGCCCCAACTCCTGCGCCATTTCGATCTGCGTTTTTTGTACCCGCTCACGCAGCTCGGCAAGGTGGATGTTGAGCAGCATCTCTTGCGCGAGTGACTGCGCAGCGGTGACAACATCGGCCTTTTGTTCGGCAATTAGCTGTTCCAGCGTTTTGCTCATCGTGTTACTCCTTGATTTTAATCTTGTGCAGATGGTGAGTTAGCTCCCGATCTGCAATCTGGATCATCACATCGTAAAAACGTTTTTCATGACTCGCCTTGTTGCCAGCGCAAAGCAATATGCCCACGCGCTGCGGATCAAAGGCATAGAAAACCCGAAACGGTTCGCCCCGGCTTTGTATGCGCAACTCGTTCATATTGTTATTACGCGAGCCTTTTACTGTATCCGCGTAAGGTCTTGGTAGCTGTGGACCTTTAACCCGGAGCACCATCAGCGCCGCCAGCACACTGGCGCGATCGTTGTCACCCAGTGCATCAAACCACTTTTCAAACGTCTGCGTCATTGTTATCTGCCACACAACACACCTCATTAATATAGATCAAAAACTATATAGATCAAATTCTATATTTGAATGATGTAGAGTTCGGTTGGTGTATGCATGCACAGATGGAAAGTAATGAAAGCGTGATTCCTGAACATCAACCGCAAAATGCAACGTTGCATTGATTTTGCGGCCCGGCTTCATACAAGAAAAAACCCCGCCGGAGCGGGGTTTGCTGTTACAGCCTATGCGTTATGCTTTTGCGCGGCTGGCGATGATGTCATCCGCCACGTTGCGCGGCGCTTCCGCATAATGGTGGAACTCCATGCTGTAGGTCGCGCGGCCTTGCGACATGGATCGCAGCGTGGTGGAGTAGCCAAACATCTCGGCCAGCGGCACATCGGCGCGGATAATCTGGCTACCGAAACGCTCTTCCATGCCCTGCACCATCCCGCGACGGGAAGAGAGATCGCCCATAATGTTCCCGGCGTACTCTTCCGGCGTTTCCACTTCCACATGCATGATCGGCTCAAGGATTGCCGGAGCCGCTTTACGTGCGCCATCTTTGAAGCCAAAGATCGCCGCCATGCGGAAGGCCATTTCCGAGGAGTCGACATCGTGATAGGAACCGAAGGTCAGGGTTGCCTTCACATCGACGACCGGGTAACCCGCCAGCACGCCGTTGTTCATGGCTTCGCGTAGGCCTTTTTCCACTGAAGGAATGTACTCGCGCGGCACCACGCCGCCTTTGGTCGCGTCTTCAAATACAAAGCCGCTACCCGGCTCCAGCGGTTCAAGCGTCAGAACTACATGACCATACTGACCTTTACCGCCGGACTGGCGCACAAATTTACCTTCGATATCCTTCACGGTTTTACGCAAGGTTTCGCGATAGGTAACCTGCGGGCGACCAATATTTGCCTCCACGCCAAACTCACGTTTCATGCGGTCAACAATAATTTCCAGATGCAACTCGCCCATCCCGGAAATAATCGTCTGTCCGGACTCCTCGTCAGTATGCAGACGGAATGATGGATCTTCTGACGCCAGCCGTTGCAACGCGATGCCCATTTTCTCCTGATCCGCTTTTGTTTTCGGCTCAATAGCAAGCGAAATCACCGGCTCAGGGAACTCCATGCGCTCCAGGGTGATCACTTTATCCGGGTCGCTTAACGTGTCACCGGTGGTGACATCTTTCAGACCGACGCAGGCGGCAATATCCCCGGCGCGCAGCTCATCCACTTCGTGGCGATCGTTGGCATGCATCTGCACGATACGTCCGATACGCTCTTTCTTGCCTTTCACCGGGTTGTAAACCGCATCACCTTTTTTCAGCACGCCGGAATAGACGCGGATAAAGGTAAGCTGGCCAACATACGGGTCGGTCATCAGTTTGAACGCCAGCGCCGAAAACGGTTCGTCGTCATTCGCATGGCGCTCTGCCGGTTGGCCTTTTTCATCCACGCCCTGAATGGCAGGGATATCCAGCGGCGACGGCATCAGTTCCACCACCGCGTCGAGCATGCGCTGGACGCCTTTATTTTTAAAGGCGCTGCCGCACAGCATCGGCTGAATTTCGCCAGCAACCGTGCGTTTGCGCAGACCGGCAATAATTTCCGCTTCGTCCAGCGAGCCAGTTTCCAGATATTTATCCATCAGCTCGTCGCTGGCTTCCGCCGCCGCAGAGATCATTTTCTCACGCCACTCCAGCGCGGTTGCCATGAGCTCATCCGGTACCGGACCATAGCTGAAAGTCATGCCTTGCGTCGCGTCATCCCAGATGATTTCGCGCATTTTGATCAAATCCACCACGCCGGTGAAGTGCTCTTCCGCGCCAATCGGGATCACAATCGGCACCGGGTTGGCTTTCAGGCGGTCGATCATCATCTGCACCACGCGGAAAAAATCCGCGCCGGGTCTATCCATCTTGTTGACGAACGCGAGACGCGGCACGTGGTATTTATTCGCCTGACGCCACACGGTTTCCGACTGCGGCTGCACGCCACCCACGGAGTCATACACCATTACCGCGCCGTCGAGCACACGCATGGAACGTTCCACTTCAATGGTGAAATCCACGTGCCCGGGGGTGTCGATAATGTTTATGCGGTGCGGCTCAAAACCTCTGTCCATACCGGGCCAGAAGCAGCTTACCGCCGCAGACGTAATGGTAATGCCGCGCTCTTGCTCCTGCGCCATCCAGTCGGTTGTTGCCGCGCCATCGTGTACTTCACCCAGTTTGTGGCTCATCCCGGTGTAAAACAGAATGCGCTCAGTGGTGGTTGTTTTACCGGCATCGATATGCGCGGAGATACCGATGTTGCGATAACGTTCGAGGGGGATGGGTCGGGGCATGATGCGTCCTTAGTCATTTGACTGTTAGTTCGCGACCGGAATTGGCCGCTATTCATTCACGGCATCTATAATAGTACAACTGTACGAGTATATTCGAACTATTTTTGCTATTCTTACGATTGGTTGAGCCGCGATTGACCTCGTGGCTTTCGCAAAGCAGTTTGCGTATAGTACCGGCCCAGCCGCCGATACGGGCTGCTGCTTTTCCAGCACAGCCACCGCCGACACAGGAAGATTATGATCGCTAACCACCCCGAACGTGAGCAATTTCGTCTCGAAAATGTGCTCTTTGCCCTTGGCAATCCCCTGCGCCTGGCGATGGTTAAACGACTTGCCGACGGCAGCGAATTGAGTTGTAACGCCCTGCGCCCGGAAGATGTGGCGAAATCCACGATGACGCACCACTGGCGCGTCCTGCGTGATAGCGGCGTGGTCTGGCAGCGCCCGCAGGGTCGGGAAAATATGATCTCCCTGCGCCGTGAAGACCTCGACGCCTGCTTTCCGGGGTTGCTGGATACGCTATTGCAGGCGATGCAAAAAGAGGGGTAATGCCGGGCAAGGCGAAGCACCACCCGGCAAAAGACATCGTTATTTCGTTTCCGGCAACACAATATTGCTCGCCGCCAGCGTGCCCATGTTGTTGTAGATCGCACAGGCCGCATCGACCAGTTGCATCGCCAGCGCCGCCCCGCTCCCCTCGCCTAAGCGCATGCCCATGTTGAGATACGGTTCCAGCCCCAGATGTTCCAGCGCAAGACGCGCGCCTTTTTCCGCCGACAGATGCGAAGGGATCAGGTACGGTTTTACCTGTGGCGCAATGCGGCACGCCGCCAGCGCCGACGCGTAAGAAAGAAAACCATCCAGCACCACCGGCAAACCACAAGACGCCGCACCGAGCATCACGCCGGTCATTCCCAGCAGATCGTACCCCCCCACTTTTGCCAGCACTTCAAGGCCATCGGCGGGGTTGGGCTGGTTGACGGCAATCGCTTTACGTACCACCTGCGCTTTATGTCCGAGCAGGCTTTCCGGCAGGTTTGCGCCAATGCCGACCACATGTTCAGGCTCTTCGCCGGTCAGCACGCTGACAATCGCCGCCGCCGGCGTGGTGTTCGCCATACCGAGTTCACCGACACCGAAGAGCTTCACGCCTTGCGCCGCCAGCTCTCGGGTATAGCGCATCGTTTCCAGCAGCAACGCTTCGGCTTGCTCTGGGCTCATCGCCGGACCGGTGGCGATATTGCCGCTGCCGCGCGCGACTTTCATATTCACCAGACCCGGGATCGGATCGGCATCAATGCCAACATCCAGCACATGTACTTTCGCACCAGCCTGCGCGGCCAGTACGCAAACGCCTGTCGTTGCCTGCGTCATGTTCGCCGCCTGAATCGCGGTGACAACCTGCGGTGATACCGCCACGCCCTCATGCCAGACGCCATGATCGGCGCACAGCACCACAATGGCTTTCTCACCGCTAAGCGGCTTGCCGTTTAACCCCGGCATTCCCGCCAGTTGCACCGCTAATGCCTCCAGTCGGCCAAGGCTGCCAACCGGCTTCAGTAAACCATCCAGATGACGCTGTGCCTGCACCATCGCTACGTTATCGGGAGCCGGGATACTTGCCAGTAGTGTCGTCAATGTCTGCATCTTGTTTCTCGTTATGTTGCGGGCTGTTCAGAGCAGCGCCAGAAGAAATAGCAGTTCGCCAAGTTCAATCGCTGCACCCAGCGTGTCGCCGGTTTGCCCGCCCAGCGTGCGTTTAAGCATCTGCCCCAGCAGGAAGATCGCCGCCAGCGTCACCAGCAGCGCAATAATCCCTTTCATGCCCAATATGGCAATCGCCAGCAACGCCGTGATTGCCAGTGTGACCAGCGTGTCTCTGGCGGAAACTTTGCCGATAAACAGGTTGCCCAGCCCCTCTTCGCGCGCATAGCGATGGCCGAACATCAGTAATACTGAGCAACCACGCCCGGCGGCGCAGGCCATCGCCAGCGCCGCAATCATGCTGACACCGCGCAGTTGCAGCTCGCTGATAACCAGGATTTTGGCGACCAGCACAAACACCAGCGCCAGGCCGCCGTGGGTACCAAGTCGGCTGTCACGCATGATCTCCAGCATCCGTTCGCGTCGCCGCGCGGAAAAGACACCGTCGCAGGTGTCCGCAAGGCCATCCAGATGAAAACCGCCGGTTAGCAATGCCAGCGCCAGCACGCCAAAAAGCGCCGCCAGCGGCACGCCGCACCAGGGTTGCAACGCCAGCACGACGACACCGCTGAGCGCCCCAAGCAGCAGGCCAACCAGCGGAAATGTCACGATGCCGCGCACATAATCCGCAACATCCAGCCCCTGAACACAACGACCTGGTACCGGCAAACGGCTGATAAAAGAGAGCGTGGCGAAGAACAATTTGATCATTTGATTTTGACTCCAATCCCGGACACCACCAGCCAGACGTGATCTGCCGCCTGCGCCAGCCGCTGGTTGACGCGCCCGGCGATATCGCGGAAATGCCGCGCCAGCCGGTTTTCCGGCACAATGCCCATGCCCACTTCATTGGTCACCAGCACCACCGGCGACGGGCACGCCGCACAGGCTGCAATCAATTGCTCAATCTCATCCTGAACCTGCGCTTCCAGCGCAGCGTAATCCCAGTTATCCGGGTCGTCGCCCGCGCCAGAAGCAAACAGCAGATTGGTGACAAGCGTCGTAATGCACTCCAGCAATACCGCTTCGTCAGGGTTGTTATGCGGGGTAATGAGGCCTGACAACTGCTGCCAGCGCTCTTCGGTGCGCCAGTTTTTGGGGCGTCCCGCCCGATGGTGCTCAATACGCGCCGCCATTTCATCATCAAAGATTTGCGAAGTGGCGATATAGAGCACCGTTTTTGCGTCCGCGACCAGCGATTCGGCATGGCGACTTTTGCCGCTGCGTGCGCCGCCGGTAACAAGGGTTAACATGCCTGCTCCTGATGTTGCTGCATAATTTGATAAATACGATCAATGTCCACATGCTGACGCATGGCGTCGGCGAGGATATCAAACTGCTGCGCTTTGTACTGCGCATAATCAACGCGCGCATCCAGCGGCGGCAGCCCTTTGCGCTGGCGTAGCCCGTTAAGCAATGTGCGCGTGAACGCGTCGCTATCAAACAAGCCATGCAGATAGGTGCCAAACACCAGACCGTCGTTGCTGACCGCGCCGTCTGCCACACGCTGACCCGCTTTTTGTAGCCACATCGCCGGCTGGCAACCGCTGCTGCGCGTGGTTTCACCCAGATGAATTTCATATCCGCGCAGCGTTAGCCCGGCACACGGCGCCAGCCAGCCGGGTAGCGCCTCCGACAAACTCGCCTCGACGCGCGTGGTGGTTTTATCGCGGGCAAACCGCGTCACCGTCTCCAGCAACCCCAGCCCTGGCAGTTGCCCCAGCCCGGACTCCACCTCATCAATAAGGGTGTCGCCAAGCATTTGATACCCGCCGCAGACGCCGATAATTGGCACACCCGCGCGATGGCGTTCCAGCACTGCTTTCGCCAGCCCGCTTTCGCGCAACCAGTTAAGATCGCCAAGGGTGTTTTTACTGCCGGGAAGGATAAGCAGATCGGCGCTGTGCAGCTCGTCCGGTGTGCGCACGTAATGAACGCGCACATCCGGCTGAGCGGCAAGCGCGTTGAAATCGGTGAAATTAGAGATATGCGGGAGTTGCACCACGGCGATATTCAGCGCCCGCTCGCCGGTGCGCAAGTATTTCCCGCGCTGTAATGCCACGCCGTCTTCATCTTCAAGGTCGACCTCCAGCCACGGCATTACGCCAATCACTGGTACGCCGGTCAATTCTTCTATCTGCTTAATTCCAGGGGTGAGCAGCGCGACATCGCCGCGAAACTTATTGATGATCACCCCTTTCACCCGCCAGCGCTCGTGCTCCTGTAACAGCGCCAGCGTGCCGTAAATCGCGGCAAACACGCCGCCTCTGTCAATATCAGCAACCAGAATGACCGGACAAGCGGCCATCTCCGCCATGCCCATATTGACGATATCCCGGTCGCGCAGGTTGATCTCCGCCGGGCTGCCGGCGCCCTCAAGCACCAGCGCGTCATACTCCTGCGCCAGGCTCTGGTACACGCGGATAATCTGCTCGCGCAGGCGCGGTTTATATTCGTGATAACTCACGGCGTCCATATCGGTCGCGACTTTGCCCATCAGCACCACTTGCGCTTTGCGATCGCTGGTCGGTTTTAGCAGCACCGGGTTCATGCGCACATCCGGCTGGATACCCGCCGCTTCGGCCTGAAAGATCTGCGCGCGCCCCATCTCATGACCGCTTGCGGTGATACCGGAGTTAAGCGCCATATTCTGCGATTTAAACGGCGCGGTTTTTAGCCCGTCCTGATGAAAAATACGGCACAACCCCGCCACCAGCACGCTTTTGCCCACGTCCGATGCGGTGCCCTGCAGCATAATGGCCTGCGTCATGACGCCTCCTTAACCTGCGTCGCCCATATGTGGGCATGTTTGCACAGCGGCACTGCTGCCCGCCGTGCCGTTTTACTTCTCACAAGCCATGTAGAATAAAGCAATGTCATGGCTGGCGATAATATGATGATTACTCCATTATCGGCATACTCCGCTTAACCTCGCGGGTGAACACCGGTAGCCCTCGCATATCAGGGCGCTGCTATGCCTTCTCCCACTGTTTATTCACCAGAATGGTCGAAAAATAGGGCAACGGCTGATCGTCGCTCACCTCGCCCAACCGCCGCCAGCATTGTTCTCCCGGCAGCGTGGCTTCTGCCATCATCAGCGCATGGTCGAGCAACCCCGCTTGCGCAAGCAGCGCTTTGATCCGCGCGAAACGGCCATAGACTTTCATCAACACCAGGCTGTCGTGCTGCGCCAGTGCCTGGCGGATGTCGCTTTCCGGCGCGGTGCAGGAGACCACCGCCAGCGACTGTTGTTCCATCGCCAGCGGTGTTTGCGCCCGCGCGGCAATAGCGGCGAACGAGGTGACGCCGGGAATAATCTCCAGATTTTGCGGGTGTTGCAGGCGCTGCAGCAAAAACACCCAGGTGCTGAACAGCATGGCGTCGCCAAGCGTAATAAAACCGACCTGCTTACCGGCCTGCACTTCAGCCTCCAGCGCAGCGGCAACCTCATCCCACACCGCCTCTTTTTCCGCGCTGTTGGCGCTCATCGGGAAGTGACAACAGCGCACGTCGGTCTGCTCACCGAGGTACTCGCGCACAATCGACAACGCCAGGCTATCGCCGCCTTTGCGCCCCGCCGGGGCATACAGCACATCCAGCTTTCCGAGAATGCGCGCACCGCGCACGGTGATCAGATCCGCAGCGCCCGGGCCGGTGCTGAGCGCATAGAGTTTTCCGCTCATGCCGCCACCTCCAGCGCGTGTTCAAGCGCCTGCTGCAAATGCTGAACAAACATCGCGCGGATATCAGCGTTTTCACCCAGGCCTTGCAGCCACGGCGTGGCAGAGATACCGACGCGTTCAAACTGCGTTTTCCACGAATCGTCGTCATCGGAAGCCATGTCATTAATCGCGTGATCGCCCGCCACCAGCATCAGTGGCATCAGGTGGACGGCTTTCACCCCTTCATGGCGCAAACTGTCGATCACCACATCGATTTCCGGGTAGCTTTCCACCGCGCCGACGCGCGCCGGGAAGCGATGCGCCGCCATCATATGATCAAGGCACGCATACGCGGCAAAAGCATGGTGGCTGGCACCGTGGCCCATAAACACCACGCGTTCGTCCGCGGCAACCATCGGCATCTGGCGCGAAAGCGCCTGCATCAGATGCAGGTAATCTTCATGGCTGCTGAGCAGCGGCGCACCAATCACCAGCCGTTTAAACAGCGGGCGCATCATTTGCACTTCGTGAACAATTTTTTCATATTCGTCGCCGTTGATAATGTGCAGCGACTGGATTGCCACATCCTGATAACCCTGTTCCGCCAGCTTTTGCAGCGCCTCCAGCGGGGTATCAATGTGCAGATTATCGCGCTGCCTGAGCTTGCGAATGATCATGCCGGAGGTGAACGCGCGAAACAGGGTGCGATCCGGGCAACTGGCCGCCAGCTCGCGCTCGCAGGCAACAATGTTTTTCTCACAGGTGTCGTGATAGCTGGTGCCGAAGCTCACCACCAGAAGGGCTTTTTTCACTTTTCTCTCCTCACTGTGCCGCCAGCCAGCGCCGCAACCGCCTGGCGAAGGCATCCTGACTGTCGAGTAACTCTTCCCCACTCACCGCAGGTTGCGGGCGGGCAATGACGATGCACGGGATGTCGGCATCCAGCGCGGGCTGTACTTTTTCCAGATAACCACCTTCTGCGCCGGAGGCTTTGGTGATCATGACCTCCACCCGGTACTGGCGATAAAACGCGGCGTTAAACCCGGCGCTGAACGGGCCGCAGAGCGCGAAAATATCGCCGACGCCAAAACCCAGCGCCGCGCACTGCGCCACCACCTCCGGCACAGGGAGCACGCGCGCCAGCAAGGTTTTATCCGGCAAGCCCTCGCGCCAGCGCGCCAGATCTTTACTGCCGGTGGTCAGCAAAATGCGCTCGCCCAGTTCGCGGGCTTTGGCGCAGGCCTCTTCCAGCGTGGCGACATAAAACAGCAACGGATGGGTTAAATCCGGTAACTGCTCCGGGCGCTGATAGCGGCTAAGCAGCACCTGCGCCTGCGCGCAGGCCGCGGCAATATTGCGGCTCACCATATCGGCATACGGGTGCGAAGCATCAATGACCCAGCGCGTACCGTGGTGTTGCAGCCACGCGACCATATCGCCCATCTCCAGCCGCCCGCAGCGGACCTGGCCGCGAATATTCCCTGCAAGCTGCTGCCCGGTCGGCGTCGCCACCGACAGCGTGTAGCACACATTGGCTGCGTCCAGTTGCTGGCAAATTTGCCGTGCATCGCTGGTGCCGCCGATAACCAACACCTCTCCGGCGGTCACAGGGGGTAGCCCCGGGGCGTGATCATCAGGCCGTTTTGCACATAAGTGGCGCGGTTGCCGACAATCACCAGGCTGGTCATATCGACGGGTTCAAAATCCATCTCGCCAAGCGTGGTCAGCCATTTTTCCTCTTTCTTTCGCCCGGCAGATTTCACCACGCCCACTGGCGTGTCGGCGCTTTTGCTGGCTGTGAGCAGTTCAAACGCGCGCGCCAGGTGGCCTTCGCGACCCCGGCTGCGCGGGTTGTAGAAGCAAATAACGAAATCCGCCTCACCCGCCGCGACAATGCGTTTTTCAATGACCGGCCACGGCGTCATCAGGTCGCTTAAGCTGATATGACAAAAGTCATGCATTAGCGGCGCGCCGAGCAGCGCCGCGGCGGCAATGCTGGCGGTCATGCCCGGCACCAGACGGACGTCAACATCCAGTTGCTGCTTGTTCACCAGCTCAAGCACCAGCCCGGCCATGCCGTAGATCCCCGCGTCACCGCTGCTGATCAGCGCCACATTATGTCCTGCCTGCGCCAGCTCAATCGCCGCCTGACAGCGTTCGATCTCTTTGCACATGCCGGTTTTGATCACCTGTTTATTGCCGGTAAAGGCTTTCACCAGATGGGTATAGGTTTTGTAACCGACCACAATTTCCGCCGCCTGCAACGCTTCAACGGCTTCCATGGTCATCATTGTCTGTGAGCCGGGGCCAATTCCGATTACCGTTAACATCAGTGTGAAACTCCCAAAGTAATAGTCACGCCCTGCTCGCGCAGGGTTTCGCCAGTCAGTTGCCCGTCGCTCATCAGCCATGCCGCCGGGCCGGAGACGCTCCCGACCCCGGCGTTGCGGCGGACAAATTCCGAAGCGGGAAAATGGTGTTCGTATTGCCGCAATGCCTCAGCCGTGAAAACGTCAAACTGCACGCCCAGGCTTTGTGCCAGTTGAACCAGCCCTTTTTCATCCTGCTTTAAGGTGATGCTGCCAATCGCGCGCAGCGCCAGCGGGTCAATGGCGTACGTCTGCAACTGGCGTTGCAACAGCGTCGAGAGCAGCGTAAACGGCGTGTCACGCCGACAGCCCATCCCCGCCACGATGCGTTTCGGCACCAGCTTGAAAACGGGCAACGGCAGTGCTGGCAGCGCCGCTTGCGTGGTTACACACACGACACCATCCAGTTCCGGTAACGCATCAAGGCGCTCAACCGCGATAAAACCGCGCGTATCGCAGCGCGCCACGTTCTCGCGCATCGCCGCTTCGCACCACAGGCCAACGCGTTTACCGCTGACCAGCATCTGATTGATGGTCTTTACCGCCGCGCGAAAATCCTGCATTCGCGCATCTAACTGGATGGCCAGCGTGTCGAGAGCCGCCAGATCGTTCACGTCTGTCGCGGTGGTGATCACCGGATCGGCGTCCAGCACCGCCGCGAGGTAGCGCGCCAGCGCATTCGCACCGCCGCAATGCCCGGAAAGCAGGCTGATCACATGCTGCCCGCGCTCATCAATGACGATCACCGCCGGATCGTTAAACTTGTCATTCACCAGCGGGGCGATAACGCGCACGGCAATGCCGGTTGCGCCGATAAAAATCAGCGCTGAAAAGTGGCAAAACGCCTCGCGCAGACTCTTCGCAAAACTCCCCTCGAAGGGCTGAAACCCCGCAGTGAGCAGTTTCTCGCTGGTAAAACAGGTCATCGGCAGCGCAGATTGCAGCCGCGCCGCCAGCGCCACACCGCCCGGCGTCAGACAAAACAGCGCTATCGATTCAGGCTTTGCGGTATTCATGACTAAAATCCGCCGCGTAAAGCCGCGAGTAGTGGAACTCTTCGCCCAGAAATGCGCCCACGAGGATCAGCGCGGTTTTGCGGATCCCGGCATCGCGTACTTTGTCAGCAATATCCGCCAGCGTGCCGCGCACCGTCTGGCTTTCCGGCCAGGTCGCTTTGTAAACAACCGCCACGGGCGTGGTCTGCGGGTAGCCGCCTTCGATTAAGCGTTCCGCTACGCGGTGAATGCGTTGTACCGAGAGGTAAATCGCCATCGATGTCTGATGGCTGGCAAATGCCTCCAGTTGCTCGCGCTCCGGCACCGGCGTGCGTCCTTCGAGGCGGGTGATGATCAGGCTTTGCGACACGTCCGGCACGGTGTACTCCACACCCAGCTCCGCCGCCGCGCCGAGAAACGCGCTGACGCCGGGTACAACCTGCCAGCGAATGCCGCGGCGGGTTAACACTTCTCCCTGTTCGCGCACCGAGCCATACAGCGAAACGTCGCCGGTTTGCAGGCGCACCACCACTTTCCCGGCCTTCACCCCGGCTTCCATCAGGTCGATGATTTGCTCAAGGTGCAGTTCAGCACTATCGTGGCACTCTGCGTCTGGCGGGCAGTATTCCAGCAGTTCGGTATTAATCAGCGAACCGGCGTAAATCACCACCTGCGCCTGTTGCAACAGGCGATACCCTTTCAGCGTGATGAGCTCTTTATCGCCCGGTCCTGCGCCCACAAACCAGACAGGTTGTGCATCCGCGTGCTCAGCCATGGTGTTGCTCCTTTTCACAGGAAATTAAAAAAACGGGATTATGCGCTTTGAAGTAGTGGCCGCTACCAAGCGGGGTCAGTTGAGAAACCTGAAGTTGCTGGCAATCCAGCGCAGTGACGGGGCAATCGGCCAGGTGTGCCAGTGCGGTACTGAGGTTTTCCTGCAGAATAAAGGTCATCACCAGCCGCCCGCCGGGGTTAAGTTGCGCCAGCGACCAGTCGATAAGTTGCGTCAGGTTACCGCCACTGCCGCCCATAAATACCGCATCCGCAGGCTGCTCAATGAACAACGGCGCAATACCGGGGATCAGGGTGATATTACGGCAAGCAAAGCGCTGACAATTCGCCTCCAGTAGCCCGAGCGCTGCCGGGTTGCGTTCAATCGCCGTGACCTGCAATTGCGGGTACGCCAGCGCCGCTTCAATGCTCACACTGCCGGTGCCCGCGCCGATATCAATCAGATGGCGGGCATCGTGCAGCGCCAGCTTCGACAGCGCCACTGCGCGCACGGCCTCTTTGGTCATCGGCACTTTTTCACCGCGAATAAACCGCTCATCGTTCATTGAGGATCACCACCACATTCATTTCGTAATGCTCCTGCACATCCGCCGGGCGCAGCCAGTGGATACGTTCATTGTCCATACCGAGGTTTTCGCCAATCACCAGCCAGCGATTCGCTGCCCCGCGCGAAATCAGCGCGTCGGCAATGGCTTTTGGCCCGCAGCGGGCATCGGTCACCATCGCGACTTTGCTGGCGCGCGCCAGGGCATCGAAATCGACGTCGCGCCCGTGGCTGCTGGTCAGCCAGATATCGTTCATATCAATACCGGTGCGCGCGCAGAGGTACTGCGCGGCGCTGATGCCGGGAATAATGCGCAACTGCACAATACCGAAGTGCGCCACCAGCCGTGTGCCGATGCCGTAAAACAAGGGATCGCCGGAGGCCAACACCACGACATTGCGCGCGCTCTGTTTTTCCAGCCACGTCAGCAAAGCAGGAATGTCGGCATCCAGCGCCCGCCGTTGCCCGGCAAAATCAGGGAACTGCGCCAGATGGCGTTTACCGCCGACCAGCACTTCAGCCTGCGCCACCGCCTCTTGCGCCTGCGGCGTCATCAGCGCCAGATTACCCGGCCCCATTCCGGCAATGGTCAACATCTGAGATCTCTCGCAATTTCTTCAACCGGACGGTTCGCGCCCAGCACCTTGTTATCAAAGGAGAACATCACGGCGTCGCACTGCGGCGGGTTGTTCGTAAAGCGCAGCATCTGTTCGATACGCAGGCAGATGCGGGTTGCCAGATGAGCGTAAAGCTGGCTGAACCCGGCAGCGTCGATGTGTTCCATTGCCGCTTCGGTGGTGTCGCATTCGCTCACCGCCAGCAGCAGTGCGTGCGGCGCGCCAAGCAGCGCCAGGTGTGCGACCAGCGTTTCCATGCGCGCATCGGCGATATGGCTGTGGGTGTGAAAGATCCCGGCGGCGATTTTCACCAGCTTGCCGGGGTGACCGACCAGCACGATATGCCGGAAACCGAGGCGCACCGCCTCTTCGATCATGTAGCCGACGAAATTACTCATGGTGACCACGAGTTCGCCAGATACGCGCAGATGCTCGCGAACAAAACGCTCGCCGTGGTTGCCAGGCACCAGGATCACGCTCTCCATCCCGGCGGCACGTTTTAACTCCAGCTCCAGCGCCAGCGAGCGTTTCCAGCTCTCTTCCGACATCGGCGTGACAATGCCGGTGGTGCCAATAATTGAAATACCGCCAAGAATTCCGAGCCTGCCGTTGTAGGTTTTCTTCGCCCGCTCCTCCCCTTCCGGGGCAAAAATTTCCACCTCTGCGCCGCGCGTCGGACCAATCACTTCGCGCACGGCGGCTTCGATAGTCTGGCGCGGCGTACGGTTGATGGCCGCTTCTCCCACCGCCAGGCCAATGCCTTTACGGGTCACCGTGCCGATGCCTTCGCCGCCGCGCAGGGTTATCTCCCCCTCATCATTGAGCGTGACGCGGGCGAAAATCAGCATGCCGTGGGTAGCATCAACGTCATCGCCGCCGTCCTTGCGAATGGCAGCAATCCCCTGCAGGCCTTCCACATGCGGGCATTCGACGTTCAGGCGCAGCGTGACGCCCGACGGCGTGACAATCGACACCTGGTGAATAAGGTGCTGGCGCAGCACCATCAGTGCTGCTACTTTCGCCGCCGCCGTCGCGCAGGAACCGGTGGTATAGCCTTTGCGCAGCGCTTTCCCGTTGTGCCACACCGGGTCGTCGAACGCTGGTTCGCTCATTGCGCCTCCCGCAGGCTATAAAGTAGCGCGTTAACGATCGCCGCCGCCACGTTGCTACCGCCTTTGCGCCCGCGTGCGGCAATACCCGGTAAGCCGCTCACCACCAGCGCCTCTTTCGATTCCGCCGCGCCGACAAACCCGACCGGCACGCCGACCACGCCGTTCACCGGCGTGTTATGTTCCAGCAGGCGAAACAGCGCGGTGGGCGCATTGCCGAAGACAAACACTTTGCCACCCTCTTCACCCAGCGCCAGATCAACCGCCGCCATCGAACGGGTGATGCCGTCAGCTTTGGCGCGGCGCACCACGCGCGGATCGGAGATATAACACCGCACTTCGCCGCCGAATTGCGCCAGCAGCGTTTTGTTAATGCCGGAAAGCGCCATGGTGGTATCGGTATAAAGCGTGCAGCCCTGTTGAATCGCGGTGCACAGGCTTTCCAGCGCATCGGCGGAGAACCATAAGATATCGAGCCAGTCAAAATCCGCTGTGGTGTGAATGACCCGTTTGATAACCGCTTCATGCAGCGGGCTGGCAAAGCGGTAATCGGGACGCGTCTCTTTAATGATGTCGCCGATAATGACAAAACTTTTGGCTTCAATAGCCTGCGGTTGCTGCAAATAATCCATCTTTTCCATCCTCAGGCTCCTATCCACACAAAACGCACCAGCGCAAACAGCGCCAGCGCCAGCGTCGAAGCCAGCCACATCATCTGGATGGTTCGCCCGATGTCATCAACGTCAATGGCGCGGGTGTCATCACCAATCCAGGGTTTGTCGACGCGTTCGCCGAAGTAGTCGTTTGGTCCGCCAAGTCGCACGCCGAGCGCCCCCGCCACGGTGCCTTCCGGCCAGGCGCAGTTCGGGCTGCTGTGATTGTTACGGTCACGAAAACCGATACGCAGCGCGGCGCGGGCATTCTGGCGACAACACCAGGCGGCGACGCTCAGCAAAAACCAGCTCAGGCGCGCCGGGATAAAATTGGCGACATCATCCAGCCGGGCGCTGACCATGCCAATGGCGCGGTACTTTTCATGTTTGTAGCCGACCATCGAATCCAGCGTGTTGACCGCTTTGTAGGCCATTGCCAGCGGCGCGCCGCCGAGCAGCAAAAAGAACAGCGGCGCAATCACCCCATCGACGGTGTTCTCGGCGACCGTTTCCACCACCGCGCGAGTGATTTGCGGCGGCTGCAACTGGCGGGTATCGCGCCCGACGATCCAGGAGAGTTTTTCGCGGCTTTGGAAAAGTAGTCCGTCGCGCAGCGGCTTTTCAACTTCCCGCGCCATGTCCGCCAGGCAGCGGGTGGCAAGCGTGGTGAAAATCATCCACACCTCAACGCACCAGCCAAACCAAGGATGAATGGCGTTCGCCAGCACCAGTACGCCCCAGGCCAGGCTCCAACTCACGCCGACCACCACCAGCCACATCACGCCGCCGCCAATGCGCAGCGCGTTATCGCTATGGCAGCAGCGCCGCACCATGCTTTGCAGTAAATTAATCAGCGCGCCAATCCAGCGCACCGGATGCGGCCAGTGCAGCGGGTCGCCCAGCAACCGGTCGAGTAAAAAGGCCACAGCCCAGGCAAGCAGTGTCATTGCGCGCTCCTTGCAGCGGCAAACCAGTGATTGAGCATTTGTGGGCGTTGGGCGAAATGCAGATGCAGATAGCTGGCGAACGTGTTGCCAACCTGCCAGCCGCCCTGCCAGCGTTTCAGCACTTCGCCGTCGCGGGTTTTATGGCAGTCAAGCACCGCCGCCGTTTGTGCGGTGAAATCCGAGTAGTGAAATTCATGACCGCGCAAAGTTTCACCGGCAGCTGCCAGTAAGGTCTGTTGCGTGGCGCGGGCTTCGCAGTAGCCAAAGCGGGTCAGTTTGTTGCCCATCACGCTAAGGCCGGGGATCACATTCGCCATCGGCCATTCGTCGCCGTCCGCGTCACGCAGCGCGGTGCCGAGATACATCAGCCCGCCGCACTCAGCGTAGATCGCCACACCTCGCCGATGCGCCGCGCGGATAGCCTCCAGCATCGGGGTATTTTCTGATAACGCCCGCGCATGCAGCTCCGGATAACCCCCGCCAAGCCACAACATCTGGCATTCCGGCAACTGGCGATCCCGCAGCGGGCTAAAGCGCACAATGTGAACACCTGCGCGTTCCAGTAAATCGAGGTTATCGGGGTAATAAAAATTAAAGGCTTCATCAAAGGCTAATGCCAGCGTCAGCCCTGCGCCTGCAACGGCGTCCGGTAATGGCGGTGTTTGCCCTGCGGGAAGGGTCGTGACCTGGCTGAGCGTCAGCAGTTGGTCAATATCAAGGGTTTGCTCCAGATGCCCGGCAAAATCGTGCCATGGCCGGGCTTCCACCAATGATTCACGCGCGGTCACCAGCCCGAGATGGCGCTCCGGCAGCGCAATGCCAGGCGTGGTCGGGACATAACCCAGCACCGGGAGCGCGCAATAGCGTTCAATGGCGTGTTTGAGTAGCTGAAGATGGCTGTCGCTGTTGACCCGGTTAACGATAACGCCGGCAATCGGCAGTTGCGGATCAAAGTGCTGAAAACCCATCACCGTGGCGGCAATGGAGGTCGATACCGCTTTGCCGTCAACGAGTAAAATCACCGCAACACCGAGCTGTTTTGCCAGCGCGGCGCTGCTGCAATAATCGGGGTCGGTGCCGTAGCCGTCGAACAATCCCATCACGCCTTCAATAACGGCGACATCGCAGTCAGCGACATGCTCGCAAAAAAGCGCGTTCAGCGTGGGTTCCGCCAGCATAAAGCTGTCGAGGTTGCGGGAGGCAACGCCAGAAACAACGCTGTGCCAGGCAGTGTCAAGGTAATCCGGGCCGACTTTGAACGGCTGAACGCGTAAGCCACGGCGCTTAAAAACAGTGAGCAGCCCCAGCGTGACAGTGGTTTTCCCACAGCCGCTGCCGGTTCCGGCAAGGAGAAAGGCGCTGCGCCTGTTTGACATTGCTGACACCCCATTACGGGTGGAAAGCTGAAGTCAGGCGCGCGTTTGCCCGGTCTTGCGACCGTACGCTTCTGAGCAACCCACTTCCCACCGAAGTTGTTGATAATGACCCATCAGGTCGGTCTTCTGGCTTAGCGTCATCCTCACCCGTCCTTCCCGATCTGGCGATCAGTGGCGTTTTCGGGGTTGTCAGCATCACAGCAGCGGGGGCTGCGGGGGATTTCCACCCCCTTCCCAGCCGCGCAAAAAGCGGCGGCAAAACCTGTTGGCTTATTGCGTCACGACGCGAAAACAGGGTTCGCGTTCTCATGACATTTCCCCAAAGCGCACTGGATTGCCGCAGGGAAAGAAAACTGAAGCAGTTTATCGTCGCGTAAACGCGAGTTTGTTGCGCTATGACAATGTATTGCGCACCCGCTTTTATCAACACCTGATTTATTCAGGTTTTACCAAACGATTTTTAGCGCCGGAATTGACTCAACGCTGCGCGGGTAATTCAAGACCGTTTCAGGCGGTAAACGAAATACTGATGGAACCACGTAATAACGCTGACGAAAAACGTTGTGCGGTATCGAGCTTGCGAAAATCCTTACCTGGCGACGGTAAAAGCCATCTGCGAATAGCAATAACGAAGCATTCTTCATGCCTTGCGGGTTATATACCAGCAGTTGTTAACGCTGGCATTCGAGCGGATGAAGTGACACTATCCGGTTTTATTTTTAAGGGGAAGCACCGTGACGCAGGCAGCATGTCCCGCATCCTGCGGCGAAATCATCCAGGGCTGGATCCTCGGCGGTGAAAAGCTGGTCTCCTGCCCGGTGGCGTGGTACAGCCACGTGGAAGTCACCACCGGTATGCCGCTTGCCAATGAACGCCCGCTTACCCGCGCGATGCTCAGGCAACTGCTGGCGCACTGGCAACTCCCCGCGTCACTTTCATCGACCCTGCGTATTGACTGCCACTCGACGATTCCGGTAGCGAAAGGCATGGCCAGCAGCACCGCCGATATCGCGGCGACAGCCGTGGCAGCAGCCCGACACCTCAATCAACCATTGGATGAAGAGACGCTGGCACAGCTTTGCGTGGCGCTGGAGCCGACCGACAGCACGCTGTTTTCAGGCCTGACGCTGTTTGACCACAACACGGCCGCAACGCGCATTCCCTGTGGCGCGCTACCACACACCGAGATCCTGTTACTGGAAAGCCCGCTGACGCTGACGACCGCAGATTATCACCGGATGGCGCGCCAGCAGGCGCTGCTGGACAATGCGGAAATACTGGACAGCGCGTGGCAAACGCTACAGCGCGCGTGCGCACAAAAGGATGCCGCGCTGCTCGGCCAGGCCGCAACGCTTAGCGCGATAGCCAGCCAGGCGCTATTGCCGAAACCCGCGTTCAATACCCTGCTCAATCTGGTGGAGCGGTTCGATTTATACGGTCTGAACGTGGCGCACAGCGGCAGTGTGGTGGGTTTGTTTCTTGATTCGGCACGACATGATGTGGAAGCGGTTTGCCGGTTTTTAACGAAGAGTGAGCTGGCGGCGCACTGGCCGAAAAACTACTTGTTGAAGATGGTGGCGGGCGGCGTGAAATAAAGGTGAGAGGCGAACCTCTCACCGCGAGGCATTATTCGGTTTTCGCTTCAACCGACTTCAGTTCGCCCATGGTTTTCAGCTTTTTGGAGATGTCGCGACGCTCTTTCGACAGCTCGGCGTTTTTGATGATGTAATCATCGACGCGATCTTCGTAGTCGGTTTTCATGCTGGCGATAATGCCCTGAATGGCTTCGACGCTCATGCCCGGTTTGATGTAATCGCTGAGGTTATCCAGCAGCAGTACGCGCTTCTGGTTATCACGGATCTTCTTCTCAACGTCCTGAATTTCACGCTGCAACTTGTTTTTGCGGCGGAACAGACGCACAAACTCCAGAACGTCCTGGAACGAAGGCTTGGTTGTTTCCATTTTTACACCCCTGATAATGTGAGATTCGGATTCGTTAACGCAACAAGCTTAGAGGCAAACCTACCCAAAGCGGTTGCATATGACAATAATTTTTCCTTTTGCCTATCATAACCACAAATCCAGCTGAATCGAAACAACCAGACTGTGTACAGCGGCTATCTGCCGCTTATTTGCGCAATGCCCGGCAGATCAAATGCGATAGCAATTCCAGCTGGCGCGCCAGCTCCAGGCTTAACCAGACGTAACCATGAATAGACGTTTCGACCAGCGCATCACTTTGGTGCTCGCGGCTTAACTGGCGTAACTCGGTGACAATCTCATTGAGCTTTTCCGTGTTTGCCAGAATCGGTTGCGGGTTGCCTTCATACAACGCGTGGGCAATGGTCAGCAACGTCTGCTGCGTCATCTGCTGCGTTTCACGCAACGTACTCGCATTGATCATGACAAAATGGCTGGCGCGCGAGCTCCAGTGGGCATTGATCTGCAGCTCCAGCATGCACACCAAATTACGGCTGACGGTCTGGATAGCTTCAAAAATCGCTTTCTGGATATGGGTCTCTTTACTGGCCGGCGTGATTAAGCCGCGCATTTTTACCACGTCATTGAGAATTTTTTGCAGGTGCTTTTCCAGACGCGGCCGCTCCACCAGGTTGCGGGACAACCCCGCCTGATAGACCCGGTTAAACGCCGTGACATAATTCGCCATCTGAATGCGCCAGTGCAAAAATGCACGCTGCGGCCAGATGCCGGTGAACAACATGGCCAGCAGCGAACCAATAATGACATCGCCACTGCGCCACAGCGCTGTTTGCATATCCCCGGTAGGCGCGCCGACTACCACCGAGAGCGTCACACCGATAATCAGCGCCTGATAAGGCTTTTTACCGAGCGCCAGCCAGCCGCATATAAACATCGCAACGGCACACCACACCAGCATCACCGGCAAAGAAATCAGCTCCAGCCTCAACGCCACCAACCCCAGTGCGGCCCCGAAGATGGTGCCGCCGATACGCTCAAAAGCGCGCGGAACAACATTCCCCCAAAAGGAAATTGGCCCCATCAATACCACCAGCGTGATTAATGGCCAGGTACCTTCCGGCACATCCAGCAGGCGGATCAGCAGGAAAGTCAGTACAAAGGCCAGAGCAATGCGCACGCCGTGCACGACGCGATAATGGCGGTAAAGACGAATTTCAAAAGGGCTGAGCGATTTGTCGCGGCGCACGGCCGTTCTCCGGGCTAGAAATAAAAAGAGGCGCAATTGTAGGATTTTTCAGTGGCAGATATCACCTTTTAAAACAAAAAAGAGACGCCAGTTTGATCCTGACGTCCCTTTGCATATGTTTACGGCTTACAGCACTTTCGACTCTACCGGAATATACATCTCAATCTCCCAGTAACCGTCGCGTTGCCCGTCGTTGCGATAAATTTCGAAACAGGGCCCGGCCGCAATCTGTAATGCCTGATCGGTGAGCAACTCATCGAAAAAGAGATCCCAACTGGCGGCAAACTCTTCGTTGTAAACCCGCGCCTGCGCCACCGCATACTGACCGCCCGGAACCTCGGTGGTCATCACCCCTTCGCTGTTGGCTGGCACCTGAAACGCAGCGTCAACGGTGATCGCCACATCCGCCCGCAATTTTTCTGCTGGCACTTCATCCGGGTTGTCGTAATAAACGCAAATCCACTCCAGCGGCTGGATCTGCTTGTTATCAACCCACATCGACAGCTGCGCAAATCCCTGTTTAACTTTCTCGTCCCACGGCCCGACCAGATGAAACCCGGCGATACGGCGTTTTTCACACTGCTTGACTGTGTAGCTCATACTAACTCCCTTAGCGTTACTGTTCGAACATACAGTATAACGGGCAGGCGTATGCCTGCCATCTGCCACCGCTCAATTATGCGAGCAACTTCGCATGCCTTCCAGACGACGCTTGACGGTGTCAGCTTTTATGATGGAGGTAATCGCTCAGACGCGAGAACAAGCCGCCTTTGCCGACGCTATCCAGCGTGACCAGCGGCCAGTGCGCGATCACTTTATCGCGATCATAAAGCTGGATTTCACCCACGCGCTGATGCGCTGCCAGCGGCGCATCCAGCTCTTTGCTGTCCAGCACATACTTGGCTTTTACGTTTTGCAGTTCCGCTTTCGGTAGCACCAGCCAGTAATCCTGATCGGTGCCGACATCAACCTGCTCTTTATCCCCGAACCACACACGCTCGCTACCCACTTTTTTACCGTTACGCAAAATTTCCACGGTATTAAAGTTCTGCTGACCCCAGTGAAGCAGCTTACGCGCCTGCTCTTCACGACCTTTTGGGCTGTCTGCCCCCATGATCACCGCAATCAGGCGACGCTCTCCGTCCACGCTTGAGGCAATCAGGTTAAAGCCCGCGCCAGACGTATGGCCGGTTTTCAGCCCGTCAACATTGAGCGCCTTATCCCATAACAAACCGTTGCGGTTTTGCTGGGTAATGCCGTTCCACGTCAGGCTTTTTTCACTGTACATATGGTAGAAATCCGGCTCGCCATGAATGATGGCGCGAGAGAGGACCGCCAAATCATACGCCGAGCTGTGCTGGCCCGGCGCATCCAGCCCGTGTACGGTTTCAAAATGGGTATCGCGTAGATTCAGCTTCTGAACGTAATCATTCATCATGGCGACAAACTGCGGTTGCCCGCCCGCCACGTGATCCGCCAGCGCCACGCAGGCATCGTTACCGGAATCAACAATCAAACCACGGCTTAAATCACGTACCGTCAGGCGATCGCCTGGTTTGAGGAACATCAGTGAAGAACCATCGAACACCGGGTTTCCTTTTGCCCAGGCGTCTTTTCCGACGGTGACGACATCATCAGCGCTGATGCGGTGGCTATCGATGGCACGGTCAACCACGTAGCCGGTCATCAGTTTGGTCAAGCTCGCCGGGTTACGTTGCTGATGTTCATTGCCTGCCGTTAAGATTTGCCCGGTGGTGTAGTCCATCAATACCCAGGAGCCCGCCTGAATCGCCGGGGGCTGAGGGGCAAAAGGTAAGTCGTCGGCGTAAGCGTGGTTCACGCAAACCGCCAGCAAAGAAGCAGCAAACAAACGGCGTTTCAATGAAATATCCTCAATAGCATCTAAAATCGTCGTTCTTTGTACGGAACTTCGTGTGTCGTTACCTGGTTAAATTGCAAAAAAGTGTGACACAGATCGATTTTAACCACCTGTTTTTGCGAAGGTCTGCGGAAGAATGACCGGTTTTCCTTCGGCACACGCGTCGGGATGGTTTACCATAGAGGGCATATTTACTGACAGGATGAGCATCTGGTGTCTGATTCCGCCGCAACGCCCACTTTTCTCTTTCACGATTACGAAACCTTCGGTACCAGCCCGGCGCTGGATCGCCCGGCGCAGTTCGCCGCAATCCGCACCGACGCGGATTTCAACATCATTGGCGAGCCGGAAGTCTTCTACTGCAAACCGGCGGACGACTATCTGCCGCAGCCGGAAGCGGTGCTGATAACCGGTATCACCCCGCAAATAGCGCGCGCCAAAGGCGAGAATGAAGCAGCTTTCGCCAAACGCATTCACGATCTGTTCACCGTGCCAAATACCTGTGTTCTCGGTTACAACAATGTGCGTTTTGATGACGAAGTGACGCGCAATATTTTCTACCGCAACTTCTACGATCCGTATGCGTGGAGCTGGCAGAACCATAATTCACGCTGGGATCTGCTGGACGTTATGCGCGCCTGCTACGCCCTGCGCCCGGACGGGATTAACTGGCCGGAAAATGAAGACGGTCTGCCCAGCTTCCGCCTTGAGCACCTGACAAAAGCCAACGGTATTGAACATGCTAACGCCCACGATGCGATGGCGGATGTTTACGCCACTATCGCTATGGCGCAACTGGTGAAAACTAAGCAGCCGAAGCTGTTCGACTACCTGTTCAGCCATCGTCACAAGCAGAAGCTGGCAACGCTGATCGATGTGCCGCAAATGAAACCGCTGGTGCATGTCTCCGGGATGTTTGGTGCCTGGCGCGGTAACACCAGTTGGGTGACGCCTCTGGCCTGGCACCCGGAAAACCGCAACGCGGTGATTATGGTGGATCTGGCGGGAGATATGTCGCCGCTACTGGAACTGGATACCGATGCGCTGCGCGAAAGGTTGTATACACCGAAAGCGGAACTCGGCGATAGCGCGGCAGTGCCGGTGAAACTGGTGCATCTGAATAAGTGCCCGATACTCGCGCAGGCCAATACACTGCGTCCGCAGGATGCCGAGCGGCTGGGCATTAACCGCCAGCAGTGTCTGGATAATTTGCAAATCCTGCGCGATAACCCGCAAGTGCGCGAGAAAGTATTAGCGATTTTCGCCGAGGCGGAACCGTTTGTCCCTTCCGATAACGTGGATGCACAAATCTACAACGGTTTTTTCAGCGATGCTGACCGCGCCGCGATGAAAATTTTGCTGGAAACCGAGCCGCGTAACCTGCCCGCGCTGGACATCACCTTTGCCGATGCGCGCATTGAAAAACTGCTGTTTAACTACCGGGCGCGTAACTTCCCCGGCACGCTGGATGAGCACGAACAGCAGCGCTGGCTTACCCATCGCCGCAATGTCTTTACTCCTGAGTTTTTGCAACATTACGCCGAAGCGCTTCAGGCGCTGTTCCAGCAATATGACGGCGACAATGAAAAGCAGGCGCTGTTGAAAGCGTTGTGGCAGTACGCCGAAGAAATTGTCTGAGAGTGCCCTCCCGGTAACGGGAGGGCATCGGCTTACGCCTTCTGCACGGTAATACTCCAGGCGGCGTCGCCAACCTGTTGGTAATCCGTAATGGTGTGCCCCTCTTCCGCCGCCCATTGTGGAATAGCTTCCGTCGCCTGGGTGCAGTCGAACTCAATAATCAGTTCATCGCCGCGGGCCATCTCCGCCAGCGCCGCTTTTGCTTCTATCAGAGGAAACGGGCAAACCTGCGTTACCACGTCCAGTTTTTTTACAGCCATAACAGCTCCTGTAAGTTAAGCCGCAGCCGCCGCCAGTTTCGCTTTGCGCTGCGGACGGACATATAAAAACCATGACGCTGTCCATACGCCAAGGATCATAAATACCAGCCCGACCCAGCCCTGCCAGGTCATCATCGCGGTCATCACCAGACCATTACCAATCGAACAGCCGCCAGCCATACTGGCTCCCACGCCCATCAGCAGGCCGCCAAACCCGCTGCGCAGCGTGGTTTGTGCATCCGCCGCGCGTACGCGGAATTCACGGCTGGCTTTCGCGGCAATAAACGACCCCAGAAAAATGCCCAGCACCAGGAAGACGCCCCAGTTGAGGAACTTACTCTGCCCCGCCACCAGGAACTGCAAAATGTTGGCGGTGGGTGAGGTAATGCCCAGGCCAAACATACGGCCAGTCGCTTCACTGAGCGGCCAGGCCAACAGTGCGATAAGACCGATAAGTACCGCAGTGACAAAAGGATGCCAGCGCTTTTCAAACAGCAGATGCGCAAGCCCGGTGCGACGCGGTGGTAATGACGCAATCTTCAGCTTCGGCTTACGCAACTCTCTGGCGACCGCCCACAGCGTGACGGCAAGCAGCAGGGCGATAAAAGGCCAGACAGAAACGCCGAAGGTCTCGGCAATCGAGTTATGTTCTGTGCTGTAGGTTTTCAGCAGGCTGTTAATGCCGTCAGCATGTGGAGAGCGCATAACCGCACTCATCACCATATAGGTAAACAGCGCAATCCAGCTCCCGATCAGCCCTTCCCCTGCACGGTACCAGGTGCCAGTCGCGCAACCGCCAGCATAGACAATCCCCAGTCCGAAAATGTAACCGCCAACAACAGTGCCAAGCCACGGGAACGTCCCGGCATTGTATTGCAGCGCTCCGCTCTGGATTAAGGCAAAGACACCGACACTTTGAATGGCGATGGCAATCAACAGGGCATAAAACATCCGGTTATTTTTGGCGATATACATATCGCGAAATCCGCCGGTCAGGCAGAAGCGCCCACGCTGCATCACAAACCCCAGCAGTGCGCCACAAATCAATCCACTTAATATCATTGAAAACATAACGGTAGCTACGTCAGAAAAACCAGATCGTGAATTTTCCACGTGCAGCATGGCGGGAACCAATAACGAAATTATCTAACTTAGTTCGCCAGGTTATTAATAGGGAGGTAATCGATATAAAAAAGCCGGAGACAACGCTCCGGCTTCGATGTGCAGAAGAAAATTTACTGCGCGATATCTTCGTACTGCGGTACTGGGTTGCGGAAACTGCGTGTCACACACGCCAGATAAACCAGGCCGATAGCGCCCCAGATAAGACCCAGGATCATCGAGCTTTGCTCAAGGTTGATCCACAGTGCGCCAACCGTCAGCGCACCGCACACTGGCAGCACCAGATAGTTGAAATGGTCTTTCAGCGTCTTATTGCGTTTTTCGCGGATCCAGAACTGGGAGATCACCGACAAGTTAACGAAGGTGAACGCCACCAGCGCACCAAAGTTAATCAGCGCCGTGGCCGTTACCAGGTCAAAACGGATCGCCAGCAGCGCAATTGCGCCAACCAGCAGCACGTTCCACGCCGGAGTACGCCATTTCGGATGGATATAACCGAAGAAACGGGTCGGGAATACGCCATCGCGCCCCATCACATACATCAGACGAGAAACGCCCGCATGCGCGGCCATACCGGACGCCAGCACGGTCACGCTGGAGAAAATCAGCACGCCCCACTGGAATGTTTTACCCGCAACGTACAGCATGATTTCCGGCTGAGAAGCATCCGGCTCTTTAAATCGGGAGATGTCCGGGAAGTAAAGTTGCAGGAAATAAGAGGCCCCGATAAATACCATGCCACCGATCAGCGCAGTCAGGAAGATGGCGCGCGGGATCACACGCTCAGCATCCTTGGTCTCTTCAGAAAGGGAAGAGATACCGTCAAAGCCGAGAAACGAGAAGCACAGGATAGTTGCGCCAGTGATCATCGGCACAACATGGGCGCCTTCAGACCAGAACGGGCGGGAACTTACCAGCGTGCCAGCACCTTCGCCGTGGGAAACACCGTAGATGATCAAACCAACGATGACGGCGACAATCCCCATTTGCAGGATAACGATCAGGGTGTTGAAGTTCGCCACGGTTTTGATGCTTCGCAGGTTGGAGACCGTCATAAAAGCCACCAGCGCCACCACGAAAATCCACGACGGCACCGAAGGCACCAGCGCTTCAAAGTAAATTTTCGCCAGCAGAATGTTGATCATCGGCATGAACAGATAATCCAGCAGCGATGACCAGCCCACCATAAAGCCAACGGCCGGGGAGATGGATTTCTGAGCATAGGTATACGCAGAGCCAGCAGACGGGAAGCGGCGTACCAGCTTGCCGTAGCTCAGCGCAGTAAATAGGATAGCGACCAACGCAAAGGCATACGCGGTTGCCACGTGGCCATCGGTCAGGCCAGAGACGATACCAAACGTATCGAACAGCGTCATTGGCTGCATATAGGCCAGGCCCATCATTACAACCGGAATCAACGTAAGCGTCTTACGTAATTCCACGCGAGAGGTTTTTGGAGTAACGTTATGCGTCATGGCGATTCTCCTGTACGGCGAGTGCCGGCGCAAAAGCAAAAAATTGCCCCATTTGTGTTATTTCCTCAGCGACAACGACTGTCGGTTTTTAAATGTGTATCTATCCGGTACGAAGCCCGGCCTCTTTTATTGAATGACGTTTGTGCTTGCAAAAAAAATAACCGACGGATTAACGTCGGCTAGTCTCTTCATTTTTTTGCAGCGGCGTATTTTGCACCATCCTGAAGCAGGATGACAATACGGTATGTCCTGCCCTGCACTGTTTATGCAACTAAGTGATTGAATTTTAGGCTATCGCTGAATTATTAAACATTTTAATAGCACTAATTGCTAAAAAAATCACGCCAGCGGCATCTGAGCCGGATCCGGATAAAGATATTCAAAACCCAGTTCATGGCAAATACGGTTGCCGTCGATGATTTTTCCCTTCTCATCATCGCTACGCGACACGGTGAAGTTGGGCGGCGCCAGACCAAGCTGTCGTGCCATTGCCGGGTAGAAACTTTCGCGTGACGGATGTCCCGGCGCGCAGAGATTATAGATGTGCCCGCCTTTCGGCGCCTGCAGTAGCAAAGTAATCGCGGCGACGACATCGTCGAGATGCACCAGGTTAACGCCGTGCTGACCGTTAGGCGCGGTTTTTCCGGCCAGGAAACGCCCCGGATGGCGCGCCGGTCCCACCAGCCCTGCCAGGCGTAAAATATCCACCGATGTGCCGGGCAAATTATGCAGCCAGTCTTCCAGCTCTTTCAGCACCCGTCCGCTTGCGGTGACGGGCTGGCGCGGCGTGTTTTCTTTAATGATGCCGGGGGCATCGCCATAAACAGAGGTGGAACTGGTAAAAATAATGCGCGGTATGCGATAAGCCAGCGCGCTGTCGACGATCTCCTGCATCGCTTGCAAGTAAAATTCTTCGCCAGGGCCGCTGCGGCGCGCCGGGAGGGTGATGACTAACGCATCGACCTGCATCAGCGCATCCAGATCCTCCGATTCGCAAACTAATTCTGGTTCAAGGTTGAGCACATAACTTTCGATGCCGCACATGCGCGCCGCCTCGATGCCATCCTGGCTGGTTTTACTGCCGGTAACTTGCCAGCCTCGCGCCGTTAATGACAGTGCCAGCGGCATTCCCAGCCATCCTAATCCGATAATAGCGACCTTTTTCATGCCTCTCCCCTGCACTCTCGCTTCCACCTGTTTAAGGCTACGCCAGCCAGTGATAACTGACAATTCATAGAACGAATATGAAATGATTTAATGATAAAAAAAAGCCCTTGCCTTGGGCGACCAAAGTGGTTTACGTTAACTGACAACTTATGAATAAACATTCATCGAGAATTTTATGACCCGCGTTCAATTTAAACACCACCATCATCACCATCATCCTGACTAGTCTTTCAGGCGATGTGTGCTGGAAGACATTTGGATCTTCCAGTGGTGCATGAACGCAGAGAAAGCCCCCGGAAGATCTTCTTCCGGGGGCTTTTTTTTGAACCAAATTCAGCAGGATAAAAGAGGACAACAGAATGTTAGACAACTCGCGTTTACGCATAGCTATTCAGAAATCCGGCCGCCTGAGCGAAGATTCACGCGAACTACTAGCCCGCTGCGGGATTAAAATTAACCTGCACACCCAGCGCCTGATCGCTCTGGCGGAAAATATGCCGATTGATATTCTGCGCGTACGCGACGATGACATTCCTGGCCTTGTGATGGACGGTGTCGTTGATTTGGGCATCATCGGCGAAAACGTGCTGGAAGAAGAGTTGCTGACCCGCCGCGCACAGGGTGAAGACCCGCGCTATTTCACCCTGCGTCGCCTCGATTTCGGCGGCTGCCGCCTGTCGCTGGCAACCCCGGTTGACGAAAGCTGGAACGGCCCGCAAGCGCTGGACGGTAAACGTATCGCCACCTCTTATCCGCACCTGTTAAAACGCTATCTCGATCAGAAAGGCGTCTCTTTCCGATCTTGTCTGTTAAATGGTTCTGTTGAAGTCGCCCCGCGTGCGGGTCTGGCGGATGCGATTTGCGACCTGGTGTCAACCGGCGCGACGCTTGAAGCCAATGGCCTGCGCGAAGTGGAAGTGATTTACCGTTCGAAAGCCTGCCTGATCCAGCGCGACGGTGAAATGACCGATGCCAAACAGCAGCTTATCGACAAACTGCTGACCCGTATTCAGGGTGTTATTCAGGCGCGCGAATCGAAATACATCATGATGCACGCGCCAAGCGAGCGTCTGGAAGAGGTCATCGCCCTGCTGCCTGGCGCTGAACGTCCCACTATTCTGCCGCTGGCGGGCGATCAGCAGCGTGTGGCAATGCACATGGTCAGCAGCGAAACCCTGTTCTGGGAAACCATGGAAAAACTGAAGGCGCTGGGGGCAAGTTCCATTCTGGTGCTGCCGATTGAGAAGATGATGGAGTAAGGCCATGAGCTTCAATACCGTAATCGACTGGAACAGCTGTAGCGAAGCAGAGCAACGCGACTTGCTGATGCGCCCGGCGATCTCTGCCTCTGATAGCATCACGCGTACCGTGATTGAGATCCTCGATACTGTGAAAGCGCGCGGCGATGACGCCCTGCGTGAATACAGCGCCAGGTTCGACAAAACGCAGGTCGACGCGCTGAAAGTCACCGAACAGGAAATCGCCGATGCCAGCGCGCGCCTGGGTGACGACATCAAGCAAGCGATGGCCGTAGCGGTGAAAAATATCGACACCTTCCACACCGCGCAAAAGCTGCAAACGGTGGATGTTGAAACCCTGCCGGGTGTGCGCTGCCAGCAGGTTACCCGACCTATCGCCTCGGTGGGCCTGTATATTCCCGGCGGTTCTGCGCCATTGTTTTCAACCGTATTAATGCTGGCCACTCCGGCACGCATTGCCGGTTGCCAGAAAGTGGTGCTCTGCTCACCGCCGCCGATTGCCGATGAAATTCTCTATGCCGCGAAGCTTTGTGGCGTGCAGGCGATCTTTAAAGTGGGCGGCGCGCAGGCTATTGCCGCGCTGGCCTTTGGCACCGAATCGATCGCGAAGGTCGACAAAATTTTTGGCCCCGGTAATGCCTTTGTAACCGAAGCCAAACGTCAGGTCAGCCAGCGTCTTGACGGCGCGGCAATCGATATGCCAGCCGGTCCTTCCGAAGTGCTGGTGATTGCCGATAGCGGCGCAACGCCAGATTTTGTCGCCTCCGATCTGCTTTCGCAGGCGGAACACGGCCCGGACTCGCAGGTGATCCTGCTGACGCCGGATAGCGAAATAGCGACCCGTGTAGCCGAGGCGGTTGAACGCCAGCTTGCGGAACTGCCGCGCGCGGAAACCGCTCGCCAGGCGCTTTCTGCCAGCCGCCTGATTGTGGCGCGCGATTTAGCGCAATGTGTGGCGATTTCCAACCAATACGGCCCGGAGCACCTGATTATTCAGACCCGCGATGCCCGTTCGTTAGTGGAGAGTATCACCAGCGCAGGCTCGGTGTTTCTTGGTGACTGGTCACCGGAATCCGCAGGCGATTACGCCTCCGGTACCAACCACGTGCTGCCGACTTATGGTTATACCGCCACCTGTTCCAGCCTGGGTCTGGCCGATTTCCAGAAACGTATGACGGTGCAGGAGCTCTCCCGCGACGGTTTTGCGCAACTGGCAAGCACCATTGAAACGCTGGCGGCGGCAGAACGCCTGACCGCTCACAAAAACGCCGTCACGTTGCGCGTTAACGCATTAAAGGAGCAAGCATGAGCATTGAAGAACTGGCGCGTAAAAATGTGCGCGAACTGACGCCCTATCAGTCGGCTCGCCGTCTTGGCGGTAGAGGTGACGTCTGGCTGAATGCCAATGAATTCCCGACAGCGGTTCCTTTTGAACTGACACAGCAAACATTAAACCGTTACCCGGAGTGCCAGCCGAAAGCGGTTATCGAAAGTTATGCGCACTATGCGGGCGTAAAACCGGAGCAAGTGCTGGTCAGCCGTGGCGCAGATGAAGGCATTGAGTTATTGATCCGCGCGTTTTGTGAACCGGGTAAAGACGCGGTGCTGTTCTGCCCGCCGACCTACGGCATGTATAGCGTCAGTGCCGAGACGCTGGGCGTGGAGTACCGTACCGTGGCCGCGCTTTCTGACTGGCAGCTGGATCTGCAAGGCATTGCCGACAAACTGGACGGTGTCAAAGTTATCTACGTTTGCAGCCCAAATAACCCCACCGGGCAGATTATTAATCCCCAAGATTTCCGCGTCTTGCTCGAAATGACGCGCGGCAAAGCAATTGTTGTGGCGGATGAAGCTTATATTGAGTTTTGCCCGCAGGCCACGCTGGCCGGCTGGCTCAGTGAATATCCGAATCTGGTGGTACTGCGTACACTCTCGAAAGCGTTTGCGCTGGCAGGCCTGCGCTGCGGCTTTACCCTTGCCAACGAAGACGTTATCGCTCTGCTGTTAAAAGTGATTGCCCCCTACCCGCTCTCTACACCGGTGGCGGATATTGCCGCGCAAGCGCTCAGCCCGCAGGGCATTGTCGCGATGCGCGAACGGGTGGCGCAAATTCTGGTTGAACGCCAGTATCTGGTTACCGCGCTGCGGGATATTCCGTGTGTGGAGCAGGTGTTCGACTCAGAGACTAACTATATTCTCGTGCGTCTGACTGCCTCCAGTGCAGTGTTTAAATCATTGTGGGATCAAGGCATTATCCTGAGAGACCAGAACAAACAACCTTCTTTAAGCGGCTGCCTGCGTATCACTATCGGTACCCGTGCAGAGAGCCAGCGCGTCATTGACGCTTTACGTGCGGAGCCAGTATGAGCCAGAAGTACCTGTTTATTGACCGTGATGGAACCCTGATTTCCGAACCCCCTTCCGATTATCAGGTGGATAAATTCGAGAAACTGGCCTTTGAGCCGGAGGTCATCCCGGTATTACTGAAACTGCAAAAAGCCGGTTACAAACTGGTGATGATCACCAATCAGGACGGTCTGGGTACCAGCAGCTTTCCGCAAGCGGATTTCGATGGCCCGCACAACTTGATGATGCAGGTCTTCACCTCCCAGGGCATCGAATTTGAAGAGGTGCTGATTTGCCCGCACCTGCCTGCCGATGCATGCGACTGCCGTAAGCCAAAAGTGAAGCTGGTGGAACGCTGGCTGGCAGAAGGCGCACTCGATCGCGCGAATAGCTATGTGATTGGCGACCGCGCCACTGATATTGAGCTGGCGAACAACATGTCGATTGGCGGTTTTCGATACAACCCAGAGACACTGAACTGGGCGATGATTGGTGAGCAACTGACGCGCCGCGACCGGTATGCACACGTTGAGCGCAACACCAAAGAGACGCAGATTGATGTCAAAGTGTGGCTGGATCGCGAAGGCGGCAGCAAAATTCACACTGGCGTCGGTTTCTTCGACCACATGCTTGATCAGATTGCGACGCATGGCGGTTTTCGGATGGAAATTGCGGTGAAAGGCGATCTCTATATTGACGATCATCACACGGTAGAAGATACCGGGCTGGCGCTGGGTGAAGCGCTCAAACTGGCGCTCGGCGACAAACGCGGTATCAACCGTTTTGGCTTTGTGTTGCCGATGGATGAGTGCCTGGCACGCTGTGCATTGGACATTTCAGGTCGTCCGCACCTCGAATATAAAGCGGAGTTTGCCTACCAGCGCGTGGGCGATTTGAGCACCGAAATGGTCGAGCACTTCTTCCGCTCGCTCTCTTACACCATGGCCGTGACGCTGCATCTCAAAACCAAAGGCAAAAACGACCACCACCGCGTGGAAAGCTTATTTAAAGCATTTGGCCGCACGCTGCGCCAGGCGATCCGCGTGGAAGGCGATACGCTCCCCTCATCAAAAGGAGTGCTGTGATGAATGTGGTGATCCTCGATACCGGCTGCGCCAACCTGAACTCGGTGAAATCCGCCGTCTCGCGCCACGGTTACGAGCCGCAAGTCAGTCGCGATCCGGATGTGGTGCTACGCGCAGACAAACTGTTTTTACCCGGTGTCGGAACGGCGCAGGCCGCGATGGATCAGCTGCGCGAGCGCGAGCTGATCGAACTGGTGAAAGCCTGTACGCAACCGGTGCTCGGTATCTGCCTGGGGATGCAACTGCTCGGACGTTTTAGCGAAGAGACCCACGGCGTCGATTTGTTAGGCATCATCGAACAGGATGTGCCAAAGATGAAAGACGTTGGCCTGCCACTGCCGCATATGGGCTGGAACCAGGTTTACGCAAAAGCTGGCAACCGCTTGTTCCAGGGCATCGAAGATGGCGCTTACTTCTACTTTGTGCACAGCTACGCCATGCCGGTGAATGCGTACACCATTGCCCGCTGCGATTACGGCGAGCCGTTTACCGCTGCCGTGCAGAAAGATAATTTCTACGGCGTACAGTTTCACCCGGAACGTTCCGGCCGCGCGGGTGCGCAACTGCTGAAAAACTTCCTGGAGATGTGATGATTATTCCGGCTTTAGATTTAATTGACGGCACCGTCGTACGTCTTCATCAGGGTGACTACGCACAGCAGCGCGATTATGGTAACGACCCGCTGCCGCGCTTGCAGGATTACGCCACTCAGGGCGCGCAGGTGCTGCACCTCGTCGATTTAACCGGCGCGAAAGATCCGGCGAAACGCCAGATCCCGTTGCTGAAAACGCTGGTTGCCGGGGTGAACGTTCCGGTACAGGTTGGTGGCGGTGTACGCACGGAAGAGGACGTCGCCGCCCTGCTCGCAGCCGGTGTTGCCCGCGTGGTAATCGGCTCGACGGCAGTAAAATCACCGGAGGTTGTGAAAGGCTGGTTTGCACGCTTTGGCGCAGACAAGCTGGTGCTGGCGCTGGATGTGCGCATCGATGAACAGGGCACGAAACAGGTCGCGGTGAGCGGCTGGCAGGAGAACTCCGGTGTGACGCTGGAAGCACTGGTGGAAACCTATCTGGCGGTTGGGCTGAAACATGTGCTGTGTACCGATATTTCCCGCGACGGTACGCTCGCTGGCTCGAACGTTTCTCTGTATGAAGAGATTTGCGCCCGCTGGTCGCAGGTGGCGTTTCAGTCTTCCGGCGGCATTGGTGGTTTGAAGGATATTGCCGCCCTGCGCGGTACTGGCGTGCGCGGCGTGATTGTCGGACGTGCGCTGCTGGAAGGTAAATTCACGGTGAAGGAGGCCATTCAATGCTGGCAAAACGGATAATCCCTTGTCTTGACGTGCGTGATGGTCAGGTGGTGAAAGGCGTACAGTTTCGTAATCACGAAATTATTGGCGACATTGTGCCGCTGGCAAAACGCTACGCCGAAGAAGGCGCGGACGAGCTGGTATTCTACGATATTACCGCTTCCAGCGATGGCCGCGTGGTGGACAAGAGCTGGGTGTCACGCGTGGCGGAAGTGATTGATATTCCTTTCTGTGTCGCAGGTGGGATTAAGTCTGCTGACGATGCGGCGAAAATTCTCTCGTTTGGCGCAGATAAAATTTCGATTAACTCCCCTGCGCTGGCCGATCCTGAATTAATCACACGTCTGGCCGATCGCTTTGGCGTGCAGTGCATTGTGGTCGGTATCGACACCTGGTTTGACGCCGACACGGGCAAATATCACGTTAATCAGTACACCGGTGATGAGAGCCGGACCCGTGTTACGCAATGGGAAACGCTGGACTGGGTGCAGGAAGTGCAAAAGCGCGGCGCCGGTGAAATCGTGCTGAACATGATGAACCAGGATGGCGTGCGCAATGGCTACGATCTTGAACAACTGAAGAAAGTGCGCGCGGTGTGCCACGTACCGCTGATTGCTTCTGGTGGAGCGGGCACCATGGAACATTTCCTGGAAGCCTTTCGCGATGCGAACGTTGACGGCGCGCTGGCAGCTTCCGTGTTTCACAAGCAGATTATCAATATTGGTGAATTAAAAACGTACCTGGCAGGCCAGGGCGTGGAGATCAGGGTATGTTAACAGAGCAACAACTGGCCCAACTGGACTGGGAAAAAACCGACGGACTGCTGCCCGCCGTGGTGCAACATGCGGTTTCCGGCGAAGTGCTGATGCTGGGTTACATGAACAAAGAAGCGCTGGCTAAAACGCAGGAAAGCGGCAAAGTCACTTTTTTCTCCCGCACTAAAGGGCGCTTGTGGACCAAAGGTGAAACCTCGGGTCATTTTCTTAATGTGGTGAACATAGCCCCTGATTGCGACAACGACACGTTGCTGGTCCTTGTTAACCCTATCGGCCCAACCTGCCACACGGGAACATCCAGCTGCTTTGGCGACACCAGCCACCAGTGGTTGTTCCTTTACCAGTTAGAAGAGCTGCTCGCTGCACGTAAAACGGCCGACCCGGCAAGTTCTTACACCGCCAAACTCTACGCCAGCGGCACTAAGCGTATCGCGCAGAAAGTGGGCGAAGAAGGTGTAGAAACGGCACTGGCGGCAACCGTGAACGACCGCGAAGAGCTGACTAACGAAGCCTCTGACCTGATGTATCACCTGCTGGTGCTGCTGCAGGATCAGCAGCTTGATTTGACGACCGTGATTGAGAATTTACGCAAGCGGCACAAATAGCGGGCGTAAAAAAACCGGGCGCTGCCCGGTTTTTTTTGTGCTTATGCTTTCGATTGATAATTTCGGAATGCGTTACGCATGAGAACGAATCCGGATCCAACGATAGTACCCAGCAGTAGTGCCAATATCATAGTTAATGCGCGCTTAGGGCTGTCACGCTGAATTGGCAATGTTGGTTTCATTACATAGCGATACGCATGTATACTCTGCGGCTTCACGACAATGCTCTGGATATCTAATAAATTTTGCCGAGTTTTATAGTAATCATCAGAAAAAATCAGCGGACGGGAAGATTCATTTTTCACCATTGATTCCAGCGCCGTACTGCCGAGCAGAAACATAGTGTCCTGAGACACGTTTTCTGTTTGTTGCACTTGTGGCGACTTGACACCAGACTCTTTAGCCACCGAGAGCGCCTGAATAATCTGCTTGATACGCAAGCTCTTTTGTTCCTGAGCCACTTTTTCCTGTGTCGACAACGATGCGACCAAATTTGTTGTTTGAGATTTAATATTGGTCTTTAAATCATCTACCAATTCTCTGGCGATTTGCTGGTCGATTTTTTCAATATATTCTGCCAGCTTTCTCTGTGCATCTTGAGCACTTGAGCCAGCATAGGCTAGCTTGAGGGGTAATGGTTGCCCCTGCACTGCGGCGCCAATTGTCAGATCTTCAGGTTTTTCCTGGTTCTTAAGAGCTTCCGTGAGAGCAGAAAAAGCCGAATTGAAACGCACAATCACGCGTTGTTGGATATCCGTGATATCAAACCGTGGATCATTGATTATGACACTCATCGCATTTGAGTAACCAGCAATCTGTCCGGCATCCGGAGCATTGATCACCGCGATCGAGGTCCATTTTTCTTTGGCGATGCTTATATAGACACCAGCAATAATAACAGCGGCAAGAATAAATAAGGCTACAATCCACTTACCACGCCAGACTTGAGATAAAACATCTAACAAATCAATCTGTTCTGAATCATTACTCTGCCCGGCAGGCAAACTTTGTTTTTCGTAAGTCATAGCAACCCTAAATGAGAAGCGCAAAAGAGAATTATAGAGCGCGAGTTTAGCGGTTCGTTATTTTTTTTCTATAGGACTTCATGTAAATAAGTTTTACCAGGCACTATTTAAGAACTATGACCGCTTTTATAACTGATAGCGATTACCAGTCTGGGATCATACAATAGACAGATTGTACGTTTTAGATGTTAGAAAGGATTAGCTATGAAATTTTTGGTTACCGGCGCTGCCGGGTTTATCGGTTATCATGTCAGTGAACGCCTGCTGCAGGCGGGCCATCAGGTGGTGGGTATCGATAACCTCAACGACTATTACGATGTCAGTCTGAAGCAAGCGCGCCTAGATTTACTGGCCTCTCCCGATTTCCATTTTCATAAAATCGATCTCGCTGACCGCGAAGGGATGGCGCAACTGTTTACGCGTGAGAAATTCGACCGCGTTATTCACCTCGCAGCACAAGCTGGTGTCCGTTACTCGCTGGAAAACCCGCACGTGTATGCAGAATCTAATCTGATTGGACATCTGAACGTACTTGAAGGCTGTCGTCATCATAAAGTGCAACATCTGCTGTATGCTTCCTCCAGCTCCGTTTACGGGTTAAACCGAAAGATGCCGTTCTCTACTGATGATTCGGTTGACCACCCGGTATCACTCTATGCGGCAACGAAAAAAGCCAATGAACTGATGTCGCATACCTATTCGCATCTCTATGGTCTGCCAACGACCGGCCTGCGTTTCTTTACGGTCTATGGCCCATGGGGACGTCCGGACATGGCGCTCTTCAAGTTCACTAAAGCTATGCTGGAAGGTAAGAGCATAGATGTATACAACTACGGCAAAATGAAGCGCGACTTCACCTACATTGACGATATCGTGGAAGCGATTATCCGTATGCAGGATGTGATCCCGCAGCCAGATGCAAACTGGACTGTTGAAAGCGGATCACCGGCAACCAGCTCCGCGCCTTACCATGTTTACAATATTGGCAATAGCTCTCCGGTTGAGCTGATGGATTACATCACGGCACTGGAAGAGGCGCTGGGGATTGAAGCGCAGAAGAACATGATGCCGATTCAGCCCGGCGATGTGCTGGAGACGAGTGCAGACACCCAACCGCTGTATGCTGTGACTGGCTTCAAGCCCCAGACTTCTGTCAAAGAGGGTGTGAAGCGCTTTGTTGACTGGTACAGAAATTTTTATAACGTGTAAAAAAAACGGCCCTGACGGGCCGTTTTACTTTCTGTAATAACATTTAGTCGTTGCCGAATAAATCGCGGGTGTAGACCTTCTCTTCCACATCCGCCAGCTCTTGTGCCATACGGTTGGAGATAATGACATCCGCTTCCTGTTTGAACGCGTCCAGATCGCGTACCACGCGGGAGTGGAAGAATTCATCTTCCTGCATGACCGGTTCATAAATGATGACCTGCACGCCCTTCGCTTTGATGCGCTTCATGATGCCCTGAATCGAAGAGGCGCGGAAGTTATCGGAACCGCTCTTCATAATCAGACGATAGACACCCACCACCTTCGGTTTACGCGCCAGGATAGAATCCGCAATAAAGTCTTTACGGGTGCGGTTAGCATCAACGATAGCCGAAATAATATTATTCGGTACTGACTGGTAGTTCGCCAGCAGCTGTTTGGTATCTTTCGGCAAGCAGTAACCACCATAACCAAACGATGGGTTGTTGTAATGATTGCCGATACGCGGATCCAGACATACGCCTTCGATAATCTGACGGCTGTTCAGCCCCAGGCTTTCTGCATAGCTATCCAGTTCGTTGAAGTACGCCACGCGCATCGCCAGATAGGTGTTAGCGAACAGTTTAATCGCTTCGGCTTCGGTTGAATCAGTGAACAGTACGCGAATATCTTTTTTGATCGCGCCTTCCTGCAACAACGCAGCAAAACGTTCGGCGCGTTCGGAGCGTTCGCCGATAACGATACGCGACGGGTGCAGGTTATCGTACAGCGCTTTACCTTCACGCAGGAATTCCGGTGAGAAGATAACGTTATCAATACCGTATTTTTCACGGATGGATTGGGTAAAGCCCACCGGAATGGTGGATTTAATGATCATCACCGCTTGCGGGTTGATCTCGTGAACATCACGGATCACTGATTCCACGCTGCTGGTGTTGAAGTAGTTCGTTTTCGGATCGTAATCCGTCGGCGTGGCGATGATGACAAAATCCGCGCCGCGATAGGCGTCCAGTTTGTCCGTCGTCGCACGGAAGTTCAGCGGCTTATTCTGCAAATACTCCTGAATCTCCTTATCAACAATGGGAGAGATCTTCTGATTAAGCATATCTACTTTGGACTGAACGATATCCAGCGCCACCACTTCATGGTTCTGCGCAATCAGAATCCCGTTCGATAGCCCAACGTAACCTGTTCCGGAGATTGTTATTTTCATTCGATAAGCAACTTTTGTGAGTGTATGAAACCGGAGATGACGATCCCGTCGCCACCCGCTTTATATCAATAACTGTTGGGGTTTTTACCTCTTCTGTTGAGGGACTGTCAAGGCGACAATCAGCCGTCAACAGCAGCGTTTATGTATGGTTTAGCAGGCAATAATCGACGAAATGAATATGACTGCCCGAAAAAAAGGCGGTTAAGACGAAAAAAAAGCCCGGTTTTAGTAACCGGGCTTGGGTAAACCAGATGGGTGATTATCAGATTAATCCAGCCACTCGCTATGGAACACGCCGTCTTTATCAGTACGTTTATACGTGTGCGCACCGAAATAATCACGCTGAGCCTGAATCAGATTCGCGGGCAGTACTGCAGAACGGTAGCTGTCGTAGTATGCCACCGCTGCAGAGAAGGTCGGTACCGGAATACCATTCTGCACGGCATAGGCCACTACGTCACGCAGCGCCTGCTGATAGTCATCCGCGATTTTCTTGAAGTACGGTGCCAGCAACAGGTTTGCGATAGCCGGGGTCTCGGCATAGGCGTCGGTGATTTTCTGCAGGAACTGCGCACGAATGATACAGCCTGCGCGGAAGATCTTCGCGATTTCGCCGTAATTCAGGTTCCAGTTGTGCTCGTCAGAAGCAGCACGCAGTTGAGAGAAGCCCTGCGCATAGGAAACAATTTTACCGAGGTACAGCGCACGGCGTACTTTCTCGATAAATTCAGCTTTGTCCCCTGCTGTTTTCGCTTGCGGGCCAGACAGCACTTTAGACGCGGCAACACGCTGCTCTTTCAGGGAAGAGATATAGCGCGCAAACACGGATTCGGTAATCAGTGACAGCGGCTCGCCGAGGTCCAGCGAGCTCTGGCTGGTCCATTTACCGGTGCCTTTATTCGCCGCTTCGTCGAGGATCACATCAACCAGGTATTTACCTTCTTCATCTTTCTTGGTGAAGATATCTTTGGTGATGTCGATGAGATAGCTGCTCAGCTCGCCTGCGTTCCACTCACTGAAGGTTTTCGCCAGCTCTTCGTTAGAGAGATTCAGACCGCCTTTCAACAACGCGTACGCTTCGGCGATCAGCTGCATATCGCCATATTCGATACCGTTATGCACCATTTTGACGTAGTGACCCGCACCGTCCGGACCAATATACGTCACGCAAGGTTCGCCATCTTCTGCAACTGCAGCAATTTTAGTCAGGATCGGAGCAACCAGATCGTAGGCTTCTTTCTGACCACCAGGCATGATTGATGGACCTTTCAGCGCGCCTTCTTCACCACCGGAAACGCCGGTGCCGATGAAGTTGAAACCTTCTTCAGAGAGTTCGCGATTACGGCGAATGGTGTCCTGGAAGAAAGTGTTACCACCATCAATGATGATGTCGCCTTTGTCGAGATATGGCTTGAGGGAGTCGATAGCAGCATCGGTGCCTGCACCAGCTTTCACCATCAACAGAATGCGGCGCGGGGTTTCCAGGGATTCGACAAATTCTTGTACGGTGTAGTAAGGAACCAGCTTTTTGCCCGGGTTTTCGGCAATGACTTCTTCGGTTTTTTCACGGGAGCGGTTGAAAACTGAAACGGTGTAGCCGCGACTCTCAATGTTGAGCGCCAGGTTGCGCCCCATTACCGCCATACCAACAACGCCGATTTGTTGCTTGGACATTACATACTCCTGTCAGGTGAGGATATCCTGCCGCACAAACCATCGGCAGGCAAAGTGAAGCATATGTTAACTCAGGTTTGAAACCATGAGGTAGCAATTGATGTTGCATCAAATTGGACGCAACAAAGATGAAAAGGCCGGAGTTTAGTATGCGCCATCTCTGTGCAAAACGACCCTAACAGTTTTGAACAGGATAGCAATGTCGTTCCAGAGCGACCAATTTTTAACATACCAGGAGTCAAAATAGACACGTGTGTCGTAATCAACATTATTACGCCCACTCACTTGCCACAATCCTGTCATCCCTGGTTTAGCCATTAAATAATAATCAACATTTTCATCATAACGGCTGAGTTCCTCCGAAATGATTGGTCGCGGACCAACAAGACTCATCTGCCCTTTGAGAACGTTAAAAAGTTGCGGCAATTCATCAAGACTGGTTTTTCGAATAAATCGACCAACCGGCGTAATTCGAGGATCATGCTTAAGCTTAAAATCACGATCCCACTCTTCCCGCGCTGCAGGATTCGAATCCAGCAATTTTTGTAAAACCTCCTGCGAATTCATCACCATTGAGCGGAACTTATAGCAAGGGAAAAGTTTACCGTGGCGACCAACTCGCATATGACCATAAATTGCAGGGCCACCATCGCGGGTGACTTTGTACCAAAGATAAAGGAGCAGGGGCGACGAAATGGTAATGATGAATAATGAACAAACAATATCAAATGTCCGCTTGAGGAAACGGGAAGTGCGTTTTGCAAGGTTATTATGAATCCTCAACAACATAACTTCGTGACTAAAGATAAATGACATATCCGTGTTGTAAAGCGGTAGCCCTCGCAGAGAAGGAATAACGGTGACAGAACGACAATCCTTCTTCGACAACTCGCGTAGCCAGTTGATGGTCTTATCACTGTTTTCCATTTCGAATGCCACAATAAAATGGATATCGCCCGTTTTCTTCAGTTCCCAGAGAACATTGGGATCCTGAAGTACCGGGTAGCCCTGCAGGGTCGTCTCTATACATTCCTCGTCGTAAAATGCAACGACATCAAAGCCAAGCATTTCTTCGCTCTGGAGTGCATGGTAAGCCTCAATCGCGTTATTACCACTGCCCATGATAATGGTTTTTTTCTTCCAGATTCCCAGACGATTCAGAAGATGTTTAGTCATGGCCCTGAAAAATGGTAGTAATACTACCGCAAACGACCAACAAAAGACCCATACATAACGGGAAAATTGCCATTTTGAAAAGGCAACCAGAGCCAGATCAAACACAGCGAAAATGAGAATAGTGCGGATAATTTCTTTCAACTCAAACCAAAAAGGTTTGCGATAAGAATAATGCCGCAACCGAACCCAAAACCATGCCACGCAAATAAATCCAAGAATGGCATGGGAAATAATGCGCACCTTTAACTGCGTATCTGGAATAAAACGATAGAGATCATTAAATATCCAGTATACACAGCCAATGGAAAGTACAAGTGATAAATTAAAAAATATAAAATCCGATGTTGCGAGGCAAACCCTGCATAGCAATGGATTATATTTATTCAAAAAATTATCCTTATCCATGACAATACCTGATTTTAGCGTGGGTTTATATTAAATACAGGCATTGGTTCCTGATTTTTTTGACATTCGAGGAATTTTTTCGCAACATCAATGGCTTCCCTGATTGTAACATCCATATCCAGGTAGCGATACGTCCCAAGCCGACCAACAAACGTTGTATTACTCAACTCCAGCGCTTTATCTAAGTAGCGGTTAAGTAATTCTTTTTCCTTAACCATACGGATCGGATAATACGGAATATCGTCCTCGGTGCAGAAGCGGCTAAGCTCACGATAGCAGGTTGTTTTTTCATGCGATTCCCATGGCGAGAAATGCTTATGCTCAGTAATTCGGGTATAAGGAACTTCCTCTTCACAGTAATTAATAACAGCGGTTCCTTGATAATCACCATCGGCAGTGAACTTCTCAAAATCCAGGGTACGGTAACCCAGACGTCCCTCACTAAAGTTGAAATAACCATCCAACGCACCTGACCAGAAAACATGCTGCCAGGCTGCACTTTCTGAAGCCACGAACTCAGTCCCTGTTCTGACTGTAATAAGTTCGTGATCGAGGATATTTGCCACCATTTCGGTATAACCCTCTTTAGGCATGCCCTGAAACTGGTGATTAAAATAATTGTCGTTGTAATTAAAACGCAGCGGCAAGCGCTTCAGGATGCTGGCCGGTAGTTGCGTGGGTTCGCAGCCCCATTGCTTACGGGTATAGCCTCTAAAGAACGCTTCATACAACTCACGACCAATCATGCTGATAGCCTGCTCTTCAAAATTTTGAGGTTCTAATATGGATTTATCAGCTTTGGATTCAATAAAAGCACGTGCTTCATCGGGACGCATCGTTTTGTTGAAAAACTGGTTAATTGTATGCAGGTTAACGGGTAGCAAATAAACGTTGCCTTTATAGATTGCCTTCACGCGATTGGTGTATGGCATAAACTCTGAATACTGATTAACAAAATCCCAAACTTCTTTATCATCCGTGTGAAAAATATGGGGGCCATATACATGCAACATGACGTTAGTGTGCAGATCGCGTTCTGAATGGCAGTTACCTGCAATATGAGAGCGTTTGTCAAAAACGACAGATGCGATTCCCTGTTCAGCTAATAATCGTGCAATCACAGCACCAGAGATACCAGCACCTACAATAGCGACTTTCATTTTTTTCCCCAAAGATGTCGTTTTAACAAGCCAATGCCTTTCAAAAACAGGTTTTCGCCATCAATATTCACAACAGGCAAATACATGATTCGCAGACGCCCCTGCTGGTGATGAAGCCAGACGTTGAAGAGACGTTCTGCCATAAATCCAAAAACGCGTTTTTGGTATGTGTCATAGTTCTGGTAGTCGATTTTTTTTTCAAGCGCAAACAGCATCGGGAAAAGCCAGGAAAAATATTCATTGATCAACGACTTTTTGCACACGAACATATTGTAAAGACTGATTTTTGTGCCGCCCATTATATCGTCGAAATCAGTTAGATAGTCTGGCTGCTGTAGAACAATTTCATCGCGAAGTTGAGTATAGTCGGATTCATTATGGGCATGGATATAATGATTCTTAATGCTGGTGATGAAATAATTCCTGGGTTTAGCCACCAGAATATCGGCACTTTTCAGCATTTCCTGTAACTCTACAGGCGAAGCAATACGTTTTCCTTTCACTGTCAGATTACTAGTGGCGGACGCGAAATAACGGCGATAATGGGCAAGACCCACGACATCTTCCTGAGCATTTTTCCAGAGCCAGTAGGCTGCGGTTAACTCGCAAAATGAAGGATTAAGATGGGCAATGTTATCACCGCTGGAGTCTCTCTGTGCGATACTAGCAATAGACTCTAAGGCATTTCCGACCTGAAGAGGTACATACCCAAGTGCTAAAGGGAAATCGTAAGGTTTATGGCTAACAATATATACAGTGAGAGGCATCAGTGATTCCTTTTATCTGAAAATAAAACAACAGGCCTCAAAACCCTTTCTAAAATATATAAACCAAACGAAATTCTTGATGCCATAGCAAGGCATTTAAACTTAACTTTAGAATAACTGAACACAATATTCATAAAAGTTAAGGCACTAAATTCATTTTTAATAAGCTTTCTATAAATCGAACGAGTATTAGCGTCTTCAATACGAGCCAGACTAACGAGACACGACTGAGATAAATTTATAAGGGTTGTGGAGTAAAGTACGAATTCCACCTCTCCCCTTTCTTGTCTGGCCTTCAGCAGTTTTACAGCTTCAAATAATTTAAATTGCCTTTCAGCCGAATCAGTTGTAATAGACCCACTGCGCTTACGGTAACCATATAAGGGCAAATCAATAAAAGCGACAACAGTTGCTTGCTGAGTTATATAAGGAGAGGTATATACATCTTCATATATTACACCTACAGGAAATTTATTCTCAGCATAGAGCTTGCGTCTCACTACTCGAGCCCAGGAAAAATTAGGCATCTTCGATAGTTCTTTACGGCCTGAATATCTAATTTGCAAGTCATTAATATCCCCTGCAAGTAAGTTAATTACATTTCCTGAGTAAAATTTTAAAAAGTTAAAATAGACAACATCTGTGTTCTTCGTTTCAAGCGCAACATTGATAGCATGTATTATTATCGGGCTAACAACGTCGTCTGAATCCACAAAAAGGATGTATTCTCCTTTTGCAAATTGTAACCCAAAGTTACGTGCTTCTGATAGCCCACCGTTTTCTTTCTCATGATAATGAAAAAACTCGTGTGTCTTACAGTATACTTCTGCAACATGCCCTGAATTATCTGTCGAACCATCATTAATTAAAATACATTCACATTCATCTGTCATTGCATTTTGAATGGAATCAAGGCAATCTTTCAAGAAACGTTCTACATTGTAGATAGGGACTATAATAGAATATTTTACGCAATTTTCCATTTCTTGATAATTATCCTTTGTAATACGAGAGAATAAAAAACAATAAAAATTGTGAATGCCATAAATTTAGCAGTAAAAAAATAATACCAATCAGACATAATGCAAATTTGAATGATAAAGTAATAATATTTTAAAACTATAAATCCATAAAAAAGATCTTTCATTAGAATAGCATTACGTAACAACCATGTACCGAAACCAGCCCAAAAACCAAAGAATATTGCAACGACTGGACCAAGCACAGTACCAAAGAAATAATTATAATTAACGGGTGCCCCCATCGTAAAACGTATCCCATTATCAACAAATCGTAGAAAAACATCAGAGGGGGTAATCTTTTGCATAAGGAAATACATGCCAAAAATGGCATTCCCTTCATTTAAACCCAGGCCAAAACCGTTTTTAAGCAACCAAGCCAGACTCAAATGAGGGTTAATTATATCAGAGGTCGAATCAACGGCCCACCAAACCTGCGCTTGCAGCGCGACACGTTCAAGTAAGTAACGAATGCCTTGTGCCGAGTCACCATATATTGCCGTATAACTTAAATAGGATGAAAATATAAATATCGACACCACAGCAAAAATAATTATTATAATTTTAGGGCGAAGTATTTCTGAAATCAAATCCTTTTGTAGATAAAATAGAAAAGGTATCAAGAAGAAAAGAATTGATAATGTAGGACCAGTGAATTTCTCGCCACCAATAAACTGCATAAAAACAGAAGCCACAAGAAGTACAATATATTTTTTAGCCTTAGACTCTGAATATTTAATACCTAAAAGAAAAGAAAACTGAAGCAACAGAAATTGCAAATATCGCCCCCATGCGGGAGCTATATCACTCCAATATTTAAAACGATCGACCCCGTTAGAGTTGGGTGTTCCATATTTTGCATAGACAAAAAGGAGCCCCAAAAAGGAACAAAATATAATTAATTGTATTAGCATATTTATAGACCAGTTAATTTTTTTATCCATTGTATTTACTGGCTGTAAATATTTACTGAGAATACCGGTGATCGAAATCGTCGTCAGCAAAAAAATTAAAGCTGTAAAACCTACACGAACAGTGGCTCCACTGAGTCTGCCGAACATTCTTATCTCAGATAAATAAGCGCCTCCCTCAACAATAAGACAGCAAATCACGCCCACGCTCATGCTATAAATCATAATAATATTAAGTACAGATTCTTTTTTTTTGCTTTTAATACATGTGAGAATAGTAACAAACCAAACTACAACAAATATTATATTTAATGACCAAGATGTTAGACCAAGTATATTGATAGACCATATAAGAAAGGCGCTCAAAAAACAAATAAAAATCACCATATTAGTGCTCACTTATAGATAATTCATTAAAAATATCTATTATACTCATTCGCTGACTTGTATATTTATTGAAAAGAGATTCCTGAAGACGTGAGCAACTAACAACACTGTCGATTTTTTCAAAGCTTAACCTAAAAGCAGGTGTATTATATATGGCATTCAATAAAATAAGTGACGTACTATTAAAACCTATAACGGCAAAACAATTATCAAAATCGAAACATAATTCAACCGGTGTCAGTGTATCTATCACATTGAGGCCAAGGTTTTCATACAACTGAAAATCTTCCGAAGGATGAGGTTTTACTATCAATTTTAGCTTTAACGCATTCGCTTCACTAATGATGTTGCTAATATAGTCTTTGTATTCATCCTCAGTAAGAATACCGAGCTTAACCCAGGGTTGCGTAAGTAAAAGCATGTATGAGGTGTTATCATATTTTATTGGTACCGATTTGGCTTTGATAAAATCCATTATTTGTTGATTCGGTTTTAGGCCATCAAACAATCTCCAAGTTTGCTTAGCCAAAACGCCTCTTTTTAAATAAAAATAGATAAAAGCGTATAAGTAAGCCTTGAAACTATTTATTTTACGCTCACGCATATAAACTTTTTGCATAGTATGAATATCGGATGCAGACCCAATGCCTTCATCAATTACAATATTGCTAATTTTACAAGTAATATTGCTTTTTCGCATCAATAGAACAGGCTTAATACCTACAGAACCGATAAATAGATGAAGAATTTCTTTTCGATACCCAGCCCGAATGCTCTTGCCCGGTTTAACATAGTTAACTTTACCTAACCATTTTTCAATAATACTGGTATGAATTTTAGCACTGGACAAGAATCTCGAATTATTTTCATAATATATGGCGAAGTTAAAGTTACCCTCATTCTTGATCTTATTTATAAACGATGCCACATAAACCAAATGGCTTTCATTTAAAACTCCTGAAATATATATTACATCAATCATATGGCCCTAACTTGCAAAATCTATATTTTGCTATGAGCAACACCGTTATACCTATAAATTGGCTTATAGCTATACCAATAGATGAATATAGATAACCTAAAATAACCATCAATACAATAGAAACCAAAAATGCAAGTATACTAGATTTGATAATATAACGATCTAAATTCCTTGCATATAAATCGAAATGATAAACAAGTGAAACACAATACATTATAGATCCAAGCAGTAATATATAGAACAATGGCAGCGAATTTAAAAAACTCTCTTTCTTTATCACTTTAGAAATATAAGGGACACATATCATAAGTGTTGCCGTAATGCAGAGACTTGTTATAACGAGTGCTTTTAAAAACTTTTGTTTTGTAGCAAGGTATTTTTTTCTTAAACCTTCTTTTGAATATCTCACCAATTTTGGGTAAAAAAGCATTACCACACTTGCATCGACGAAAGCCATTATTGAAGATGAAAAACTAGAGAAGTAAGAATAAACACCGACTATTTCTTTATTCCCAAAATAGCCCAGAATATATCTATCCGCTGTGAACATACCGCGCAACGAAAGCGTTGATATTAGAAGCGGAAGGCAAACCTTAAGGCCCTGCAGAATCCATTGGTGGTCAATTTTGGAGCGCATGATTAAAGAAAATGGTATCTTTTTTAATACTATTATTATAAAAAAAATACTTATTATTTCAGCTACAATCCAAAAAAACCATATGGTGTAAAATGGCACATCGGCGTTCGTAAAAGCATACGGTATATATGCATACACCCAAAGACCATTACGAATAAAAAACTGTAAGTTAGCACTGAAAGGATGTTCATATACTACTAATAATCTCATCACCTCCAGTGAGCAATGATCCAGTATAATTAAAATAACAAAAATTATAGCTACGTTTTTTAATGCAGGCTCGTAAAGCACAAACATGCAAGTTATTAATACAGCAAGAGAATAATGAATGAAATATAAAAAAAACTGATTTTTAAGGAATGAGCTTTGTTCTTTTCTCGAAGATCCGATTATTCTCCTTGACGAATAAGTATAAAAATCAAAACCTAGCAAATAACCCGTATAGCTAACGCCAGCTACGATTAAGGCATACTCGCCTAAATTTGACAAAGTATAATTGTGGGAAATAAATATTATAAGAATGAATTTGCTGGCTAATGCTCCTCCTCTTAAAGACAAGGGGAGCATTTTATTGAAAATTTTATTCAGTAGCATTTTAATTTTCAATAAATTTCAAATCAAATGGAACACCTTTATTAATATCCTGATTTAAAGGCTTACCCATAATTGCATCATAATACTTAGGCGCTAAACCGAACCCCGGGCGAATACTCTTCACATTCTCAGGTGTCAGCTTTTCCCCTTTTTTCACATCTTTTACAATGTAAAGTGAACGCCGGAATTTAACATTCCCTTTTTCACTCTCTTTACGTTCATAATTAACGCGTCCCAATGCCTGCCATGCAATTTTGGCATCACGGCAAAGCGCCATTAACTCATCAGGTTCAAGCGAAAAACTGTCATCCGGACCTCCGCCATTTCGATCCAAAGTTACATGTTTTTCAATGACACTTGCGCCGAGCACAACAGAAGCAATAGCAGTTGTATTGTCAATCGTATGGTCAGACAACCCAGTAATAATATCAAATCGCTCTGCCATATCAGGAATGGTTGCCAGATTATAATCTTCCGCCGGCGCAGGATAACCGCTTACGCAGTGTAAAACGACGAGTTCCTTACACCCCCCTTCTCTTGCTGCATTGATGGCTTCCTGGATTTCTTGCTCATCAGCCATCCCTGTAGAAATAATCATGGGCTTACCGGTTTTAGCGACGTATTTAATCAAAGGCAGATCGATGGCTTCGAAGGACGCAATTTTATATGCAGGTGCATCCAACTCTTCAAGTAAGTCGACAGCGGTAAAATCGAATGGGCTACTGAAAATAGTAATACCCAACTCTTTGGCTTTTTCAAATAAAGGCTTATGCCATTCCCATGGCATCTGCGCACCTTTGTATAAATTGAAAAGCGTTTGGCCATCCCATAATCCACCATGAATCTGGAAGTCTTCGGTGTCGCAATCAATAGTGATAGTATCAGCGCGGTATGTTTGTAATTTTATCGCATCTGCTCCTGCTGCTTTTGCTTCTTCCATGATTCGAAAGGCGCGATTAATATCACCATTATGGTTAGCCGAGAGTTCTGCAATAATATAAGGAGGATGGTCTTTACCAATTCTACGGCCATCAATGGTTATAAATTCATGCATTATTTTTCTCACTAATATATTGGTCGGGAGATATTTTAATAAAACCAAGGCGCTCAAACAACTGATGCGATGCATTATTTCCTGGCAATACTGTCGCAAGTATTGTATCGCCATTATGTACCATCAAAGCACGTTTGATAGCTGCACTTGCAATTCCTTTGCCTTGGTCTTTCGCAGTCAGAAATATCGATAATTCATATTTTGCAGATACATGACTGACGGGATCCAGTCTCAATACGCCACATGAACTGCCATGCTCAATAATATAAAACTCTGATTTATCATCATTTAATTTATGCGCCATCCACGAGACATGGCTTTCAAAAGATGGAATATTTTGATTACGCGCAAATTTACGAGTGTGAGGCTCGCACTGAAGCTGGAAAACAAAATTAATATCTTCTTGCGTAGCCAAACGAAGCGTAACGTTAATACCATCTTTAGCAGGTACAGGTATTATTTCCTGAATATCTCTGAAAAGACCCAGACCATCACACATATCCGTCACAACAATTCTCTGCTCATGATAATGAGTAAAGAGATATTGCACCGCATCTACGAATTCATCTTTATTAAAATTATCAGCATAAAGAACTATTGCACCTGAATTTGCGAGGTTTTCCGCAATCGTCAGTTGATTATCGGCAATTGCAATGTTTACAGCCGGTAATGCCATAGTGCAGCGTTCCCAGGTCGTTCCGCCTAACGCACCGATGGCGAAATCGTGCTCAAGCATAAGTTCAGCCATATTCTTTACATTGGTCAGAACTTCAATATTATAATTAGTTTTTGCAGCAAGTGCATGTATCTCTTCACGATATGGGAACGCAGTGCCTAATATAACGGTTATTTTATCTATATTCTTAAAAGCAGTCTGGGTCAGGTATTGCAGAACTTTACCGGTTATGTTATGCGCATCAACGCCCCCCATTGTGAGCATTAATGTTTTTGGATGATCAACTTTTTCTTTGCATGCTATAGATTGTTTTCTTAAGCCTGAAAATAATGGATCAAGCAAAGCAAATTTTGTCCCGGCCAAAACCGTACCATTATTTTCATTTAAGAAGACATATTCTTCGGGACGGCGTTGGTAAGTCTGGTCGATTAACAGATCACAGAAATGGGGTCTATTGCATAGATCATCTATTACAACCAAGCGAGCATCTGAAAAATGCTGTTTGACTACTTTCTCCCACTCTTTATCAAGAGAATAATGATCAACAATGATAATATCAGGTTCTTGCCCTTGTTCTTCTATCAAAGAGATAAACTGCGATGCATCGTCTCCCTGACTACCATTTAGCCAAAATTTCTCATTACGAATATAGGCGTCAGATTTGTTATCAACAGTTATGACTTTAGTTGAAAAACCTTCTTGAATAATTTTGTCAATAATATTCCCGCGATGATTTTTCGATATAAAAAAACACTGCGCACCTGATTTTCTTAAAGCTTTCGCTAGATTCAGGCATCTAATGACATGGCCTGAACCAATTGAAAGTGACGAATCAGTTCGCAGATAAATATTCATTTTTTAACTCCATGGCTTTAAACAGCCACTCAGCAACCTTCCAATCTTCTGGCGTATCGATATCCTGAACACGCTCACGCGGAAGCTCTATCGCATAAGAATCTGCACTAAATATGGGTTTCTCATTCAACCATGCAGCTGATGTTCCCCAGTAAAATTGCCCTGCATCGTGCCAGGATTCTTCAAGATCCTGAGAACGAACATGGAACATTTCTGGCGAAAACATGCTGATACGCTGTTCGGCACTCACTTTCAATGCTCTCTGAACAGGATACGGGAAGCGGGTTATTGTAAAAGCATACTCACCTTGCTGTTCGCGAAGAATTTCCAGCCCACGAATGATATCTGTGGAATGGATGAAAGGTGCTGTTGCATAAATGCAGCAAACAAAATCTGCAATGCAGCCATGATTGGACAGCCAGTCAGTAGCATGATGAATGACGGGGATAGTCCCGGCAAAATCATTCGACAACTCTTCAGGTCGCATAAACGGGACTTCCGCGCCATATTGACGTGCAACTGTCGCGATCTCTTCATCATCCGTTGAAACAATGATTCGGTCAAAAACGCCGCTCCTGAGAGCGGCTTCAATTGACCAGGCAATCATCGGCTTCCCGCAAAATTCTTTAATATTTTTACGCAGTATTCGCTTGCTGCCACCACGTGCAGGAATGATTGCCACATTCATTTAAAAAAACTCCCGGATGCATTTGATCACATAGTCTTGTTGTTCATCAGTCAGCGTCGAATACATAGGAATACTTATCGCCCGGGAATAATAATCTTCAGCAATCGGGTAATCCCCAACTTTATGCCCCAACTGTGCATAATACGGCTGCGTATGAACCGGAATATAGTGAACATTGACCCCGATGCCCTTGTTACGCAGGTAGTCAAACAACGGCTTACGTTGCATCGGATCGTTAACCGTTAGCGGATAAAGATGCAAAGCACTGTAGCCACTTTCCGATTGAACCGGCGAAGAGACAGAAACACCCTCAAATGCAGTGAGATAACGTTTTGCCAGTTCGTGACGACGTGCAACGAAGCCGTCGATACGTTTCAACTGGCTTACTCCCAGTGCGGCTTGCAGTTCGGTCATGCGGTAGTTTAAACCAAGATCGACCTGTTGGTAGTACCAGCCACCTTCTGAAGATTTAGTCATTTTATCGTTGTCGCGGGTAATGCCATGGCTGCGGAAAAGCTGCATTCTTTCAGCTAATTCAGCGCTGTTAGTCAGCGCCATGCCGCCTTCAGCGGTTGTAATAATTTTAACCGGGTGGAAGCTCAGGATTGTTATATCAGCGAAACGTGAGTTGCCGATTTTGGCCCCTTGATAGTTGCCGCCAATCGCATGCGATGCATCTTCAATAATGGAAAAACCATATTGCTGAGAAAGTTTATGGATGGCTTCCATTTCACATGACTGACCAGCAAATGCCACAGGTACAACGATTTTTGGCAGTTTGCCATCGGCTTTAGCCGCAATGAGTTTGGCTTCAAGAGCACTGACACTCATATTGTAAGTCTGTGGATCAATATCAACAAAACTCACATTGGCATCGCAGTAAAGAGCGCAGTTCGCTGAAGCGACAAAGGTGTTCGGCGATGTCCAGAGCCAGTCGCCTTTATTCAATCCCAGCGCCAGGCAAGCAATATGAAGTGCAGAAGTTGCGCTATTGACTGCAACAGCATGTTTAACATCGACATACTGAGCAATTGCTTGCTCAAATTGCGGAACGCAGGGCCCTTGGGTGAGAAAATCAGACTTCAGTACGTCTACCACGGCACTGATATCTTCTTCAGAAATATCCTGCCGGCCGTAGGGGATAAATTTCATCAGATATTGCCCACTTTTTCACGATTTTCATCAATCCACTGACGGAGTGCATCAATGCTCATCCATTCGGCATTGCTGTCACTTTCATAGACAAAGCCTTCCGGCACACGCTTACCATCTTTAATACGTTCCGGCGAATCACACCAATTATGAATTGCAGGCAGGATTTTAAAATGTTCTGGATACTCATAAGTATAAAGAGCATCTTCTGCACTGATCATTTGCTCATGCAGTTTTTCACCGGGACGGATACCAATAACTTTTTGAGCAGCATCCGGCGCAACGGCAGTGGCAACATCAGTCACTTTCATTGACGGAATTTTCTTCACGTAAATTTCGCCACCAACCATATCATTGAACGCATGCCAGACTAACTCAACGCCCTGCTCCAGAGTAATCATAAAACGCGTCATGCGATCATCTGTAATCGGCAGCTCACCTTTATCTTTGATAGACAGGAAGAATGGAATAACTGAACCTCGTGACCCCATAACATTACCATAGCGCACTACGGCAAAGCGGGTTTTGGTTGCACCAGAATAAGAATTACCCGCGACAAAAAGCTTGTCAGATGCCAACTTCGTAGCACCATACAGATTGGCAGGACTACTTGCTTTGTCGGTAGAAAGCGCGACGACACGTTCGATACCTTTATCGATACATGCATCAATAACGTTCATGGCACCGTTAATATTGGTTTTAACACATTCGAATGGATTGTATTCTGCTGTTGGTACGATTTTAGTCGCCGCCGCATGAACGACATAATCAACACCATCTAATGCACGGTATAAACGATCTTTATCGCGAACATCACCAATGAAGAAACGAATACGGCTTTCATCTTTAAAATGCTTTGCCATTTCCCATTGTTTCATCTCATCGCGAGAATAAATAATGATTTTTTTAGGATTGTATTTTTCAAGGGTCATGCGAACAAATTTATTACCGAACGACCCAGTACCACCTGTAACAAGAATTACTTTATCATTAAACATGTCATTGTACTCTACAAAATGTTAGACGTCATTGCCCGTCATATTTTCATTCAAAAAACTGAACGTTATTCCAGAGGGGTTGTATTTTGTCTTTCTCAGACAGATTAAACGGGCCTTCAAGCGGCCAGTTGATTCCCAAAGTTGGGTCATCCCATCGAATGCCGCGCTCAAATGCAGGGGCGTAATAGTTTGTTGTCTTATAAAGACATTCAGCAACATCACTAACTACCAGGAACCCATGGGCAAAACCTTCCGAAATCCATATTTGCCGTTTATTTTGTGCTGATAAATACACGCCTATCCACTGACCAAAAGTTGGCGAACTTTGGCGGATATCAACTGCAACATCAAATATTTCGCCGACCACACACTGAACGAGTTTCCCTTGCGAATAATCTGGTAATTGATAATGCAAGCCACGAAGAACACCTTTCGATGATTTTGAGTGGTTATCTTGTACGAATTCAGTTTTCTGCCCGATAATTTCTTCAAAAAGTTTCTGGTTATAGCGTTCAAAAAAAAAGCCACGCTCATCGCCAAAAACAGTTGGCTCAAAAATCAATACATCAGGGATTGTAGTTTTAATAACGTTCATTCTTAATTCCCTTCAATCATTTTCAACAAATATTGACCGTAAGCATTTTTTTTCAATGGTTCTGCTAAAAATTTAACCTGTTCCGCATCGATGAATTTTTTTCGATAGGCTATTTCTTCAGGACAAGAAACTTTAAGCCCCTGACGCGCTTCTATCGTTTGAATAAAATTACTTGCCTCTATTAGACTCTGATGAGTCCCAGTATCAAGCCAGGCATAACCACGTCTCATCATCGCCACCGATAGTCTTCCTTGCCTAAGATAAAGACTATTAATATCTGTTATTTCAAGTTCACCACGCAAAGAAGGCTTTAAACTTTTTGCCATTTCCACGACATCATTGTCATAGAAATATAACCCTGTCACGGCATAGTTACTTTTTGGTTCCACAGGCTTCTCAACCAAGCTAATCGCCTTACCTGCCGCATCGAATTCTACAACGCCATATCGCTCAGGGTCGTTTACATGATAGGCAAACACTGTCGCACCATTTTCTTTATCAACGGCTTCTTCCATCAGCTTCGGCAAATCATGTCCATAAAAAATATTGTCGCCCAGCACCAGCGCGCAGGAGTCGTTACCAATAAATTCTTCACCAAGAATAAACGCCTGTGCTAACCCATCAGGGCTTGGCTGTACTTTATAATGCAGGCTTAACCCCCACTGGCTACCATCACCGAGAAGTTGTTCGAAGCGAGGCAGATCCTGCGGGGTACTGATAATTAAAATATCGCGAATCCCCGCGAGCATCAGCGTGGATAACGGATAGTAAATCATTGGCTTATCATAAATTGGCAGCAGTTGTTTACTCACAACCATTGTAACCGGGTACAGGCGAGTTCCCGAACCGCCCGCCAGTATAATTCCTTTACGTGTTTTCATTTCGTAATCCCGAGCAAAATGCCTGCTCAGAGGCACTTTTCAAATAGTCAAATTGGCGTTGTGTTAAATAGCTCAGCCAGCATACGTTTCACGCCAAGCTCCCAGTCCGGGAGAACCAGACCAAAAGTGCGCTGAAACTTATCGGTGTTCAGTCGTGAATTGTGCGGACGTTTCGCCGGCGTAGGGAAACTTTCTGTCGCTACCGGGTTTAATTTATTTAAAACGAGTTCAACTCCCGCTTCCCTGGCCTCAGCAAAAACCAGCGCCGCGTAGTCATGCCAGCAGGTTTCACCGCCCGCAACCAAGTGATATAAACCTGCCACTTGCGGTTGTGCCAGCGCAATGCGGATTGCATGAGCAGTGCAATCCGCAAGTAACTCAGCACCTGTCGGGGCGCCAAATTGATCATTAATGACCGAGAGTTCCTGGCGCGTTTTCGCCAGCTTTAGCATGGTCTTCGCGAAATTGTTGCCTTTTCCGGCGTAAACCCAACTGGTGCGAAAAATAAGGTGCTTCGGGCAGTTTTCTCGCAGGGCAATTTCACCATCAAGTTTTGTCTGGCCATAAACATTCAGTGGAGCGGTGCTATCTGTTTCCACCCACGGCGTTTCACCATCGCCCGGGAAAACATAATCGGTCGAATAGTGAACCACCCATGCGTCAATTTTTGCGGCTTCACGCGCAATAGCTTCAACGCTCTTCGCATTCAACAGTGAGGCAAATTCCGGCTCGGACTCAGCTTTATCAACTGCGGTATGCGCAGCGGCGTTAACAATTACGTCAGGCTTTATGCGGCGCACGGTTTCAGCAATACCCTCAGGATTACTGAAGTCACCGCAATACTCTGTCGAGTTAACATCCAGCGCAATCAGATTTCCCAAGGGTGCCAGCGAACGCTGGAGTTCCCAGCCGACTTGTCCCGTTTTTCCGAATAGCAGAATATTCATTCGCTGCGCTTCCCGTAGTTTTGTTCAATCCACGACTGGTAGGCGCCGCTTTGCACGTTCTCTACCCATGTGCTGTTGGACAAAAACCACTCAACCGTTTTACGGATGCCGCTTTCGAAAGTTTCAACCGGTTTCCAGCCCAGTTCCTTACTGATTTTATCGGCATCAATTGCATAGCGACGATCGTGGCCCGGACGGTCAGTTACGTAAGTGATCTGCTCACGATAAGAGGTTGCCTTCGGTACGATTTCATCAAGCAAGTCACAAATCGTGTGGACAACATCGAGGTTCTGTTTTTCGTTATGGCCGCCGATATTATAAGTCTCACCCGCAACACCTTGTGTGATCACGGTATAAAGCGCACGTGCGTGATCTTCAACATACAACCAATCGCGAATTTGATCCCCTTTGCCATACACCGGCAGCGCTTTGCCCGCCAACGCGTTCAGGATAACCAGCGGGATCAGTTTTTCCGGGAAATGGAACGGTCCGTAATTATTGGAGCAATTGGTAACAATTGTCGGGAAGCCATAGGTTCTGCGCCATGCGCGGACCAGATGATCGCTGGAGGCTTTAGAGGCTGAATAAGGGCTGCTCGGCGCATAAGCTGTTTGCTCGGTGAACAGAGGCAATGATTCACCAGCGGTCACTTCATCCGGGTGAGGCAAATCACCATATACTTCGTCAGTGGAGATATGATGGAAACGGAAGGCCGCTTTGCGCGCTTCATCCAACTGTGCCCAATATTGGCGTGCAGCTTCAAGCAACACATAAGTGCCAATAATATTTGTCTCAATAAACGCGGCGGGGCCAGTAATCGAGCGATCGACATGACTTTCTGCCGCCAGGTGCATGACCGAATCAGGTTGATGCTCAGCAAAAATCCGCGCCATTGCATCACTATCACAAATATCCGCACGTTCAAAAACATAACGCGGGTCGTTATTGATTTCCGCCAGTGATTCCAAATTCCCGGCATAGGTTAATTTATCCACATTAACCACGAAATCAGCAGTGTTATTAATGATATGACGAACGACTGCAGACCCAATAAAACCTGCTCCACCGGTGACCAGTATTTTCACGAGTATCTTCCGCTTTTGTTATGCTATGTTTTAATTTAAGGGTAGTTAAGATTGGTTATTAACTTACTAGAACATATTTTAGACACGCTACCGCCCCAGGCTCTTCAGCTACCTGTGCACTGTGTGCTTTTGTCAGCAATTTACAATGTTAACGACTGCGCTACCCTTATTAGAATTCGCCACTTGGCACAAAATGCTAAGCGGCTATTCTCCGCCGAAACAAGGACGGAAACAAGGAAAAATCTAGCTTACGTCAGCGCAATAATTACCCATGCCTACCTTTTTTACTCGTTGATTTTATAATGAAAATAAAAAGGGCAGTAAGAATAACCAAAGGATCAAATGTCCTTACGGCAACCCTTTCTGCCCCTGCTGTAAATATCTTCAATACACCGTTTTAATTATTTACTGCGCCAGCAATTTCTTAATACTTTCGCGGAATTTCTGACCTTCTTTCAGGTTACGCAGACCGTAGTTCACAAAGGCCTGCATGTACCCCATTTTCTTACCACAGTCATAGCTGTCGCCGGTCATTAACATCGCATCAACAGACTGTTTTTCTGCAAGCTCTGCAATCGCATCGGTCAGCTGAATACGACCCCACGCGCCCGGCTCGGTTTTTTCCAGTTCCGCCCAGATATCGGCAGAAAGCACATAGCGTCCCACTGCCATCAGGTCGGAATCCAGCGTCTGCGGTTGATCCGGTTTTTCAATAAACTGCACAATACGGCTGACTTTACCTTCTGTATCCAGTGGCTCTTTGGTCTGGATAACGGAGTATTCAGAGAGATCGCCTTTCATGCGTTTTGCCAGCACCTGGCTGCGGCCGGTCTCAGCAAAGCGTGCCACCATCGCCGCGAGGTTGTAACGCAGCGGATCGGCGGTCGCCGTATCCAGCACGATATCCGGCAATACAACGATGAACGGGTTGTCGCCTACAATCGGGCGCGCACAGAGGATAGAGTGGCCTAACCCCAGCGGCTGCGCCTGACGCACGTTCATAATCGTCACGCCTGGCGGACAAATAGACTGCACTTCCGCCAGCAACTGGCGTTTAACACGCTGTTCAAGCAGCGCTTCTAGTTCGTAGGAGGTGTCGAAGTGGTTTTCCACCGCGTTTTTTGACGAGTGAGTCACCAGAACGATTTCTTTGATCCCTGCAGCAACAACTTCGTCGACGATATACTGAATCATCGGCTTGTCGACGATCGGTAGCATCTCTTTTGGAATCGCTTTCGTGGCCGGGAGCATATGCATCCCCAGACCGGCTACCGGAATAACTGCTTTCAAATTAACCATTATTTCTTCCACCTATAATAATTGGATGAATTATAAACCTTTAACCTGTTTTCGCCAGTGCGTTCGCAGCGAGGAGAGTGAAAGATGTTACGCCTAACGTCCCTGCAAGGCAGTAGATGTAATCCTAACCCTGGTGCTAAATCACCAGGATTTATCGTAAAAGGCCATTTCCCGCGCTTAGAGCCGCTTCGCCGGCAAACGGAAGTTCAAATTATCGACATTCACCACATGCTGATCGACCCGGTCGATATCGACTGAACTTTGCCCGTTTTCATTGACTGCATGAATATTCGCCAACGACAGCAAGGTGTCCTGTTTCGCCATAAAACGCCCGCGCACATCTTTGCGTAAATCGAAGTTCAGCTTCAATGCCGGGCCGTTGGCCGCCTCTTGCGTCACATTGATATTACGCAGGAAAAGATGTTGCGGTTTATTGTGCAATTCCAGCGTTGCGCTCTGCATTTTCACGTTGGTGATAGCCACAAACGACGTGGCGTTACCGGACGATATCTGGATGCCGCGCAGCTTATATTTGCTGCTGCGGTTGTCCTGCTGGATATCGTTAAGTTTGAAATTCTGCGGGATCGACAAATAATCGCCTTTGATAACACCATAGCCAATCAGCATGCCGGCGCTATTGACCATTGAAACATTATCAATAACGAAATTATCACAGCCGTAAATCGCCACGGTCGCATTATCAATCCCGGCTTTTTTACTGAAATCCGGAGTGATGTTTTTCGCTTTAACGTTGCGAATAATAAAGTGTTTACCGTTTTCCACATGCACTAACTGGCGGCAGTTGCTACCGGTAATATTCGCCACGACAAAGTTCTTAACCGCTTGATCTTCAGGGTAGTTATTGTCGTAAGTGCTACCCGCCAGCCCAATGCCAATGCCCCAGTTAATCTTGCCGTTGGTGCAGTTGATATTATCAATCACATGGTCGGAGATCAGGATGTTACGGTCATTGATGGCCACATTCCATTCGATAGCATCACCTTGTAGGTCACTGAAATGACCATTAGTAATCCGCACACCGTCCAGTTCGTTGTGGAAACCCTGGCGTAAAATGCCATAGTTAGCTTTGCTCACCGTGATGTTATCGATGACCAAATTGCGCATCGTGCGCGCATCTTTGCCGCCAATGTAAATCTGCATCACCGGGCCAAAGCCACTCATGCTCACGCCCTTGATCACACAGTCGGAACCGCGCACATCCAGCGTGATGTTATAGAAATTACCGCCCTTCTCTCCCACCACCCGGCTACCGTCCTGCAACACAAAGCGCCCGCGTCCGTTACCTTTCAGCGCGCCGCGCACCAGTAGCGTTTTGCCGGCGGGAATAAAAATACCGGTGTTGATATTGTCGCAGACCACACCAGCGGGGACTTCCACCGTTTGCCCGTCAGCAAAAGCTTGTTTAAACGCGGCGGGCCAGTCATTGCGGTTGTAATCACTGATACTGACCGTGTCGTTACGTCCCAACGCGCGGGCGGCTGGAGTGTGTAGCAAAGGGATCGCCGCCAGCGCGGAACCGGCGGCCAGGAAGGTGCGTCGCGATAGCGCAGTTGCTGTTTTCTTCACGGTCATAAAACCTCTGTTAAAGCGTCTGCAACAGACTGGCAAGTTGCTGGTTGATGATTTTCTGGTTGAAGTCGTTCTCGACTTTCTCTCGCGCCCGCGTCACCACCGGTGTTAAATCACGGCTCTCCATGTCACCGAAAGCAGCCAGACGCTGCGCCAGCGCCTCGGCATCATTTTCCGGCACTAGCCAGCCGGACCGCCCGGCATCGATCAACTCCGGAATGCCGCTGTGGACGGTTGAAACCACCGGGATCCCCACCGCCATCGCCTCCATCAGCGCAACCGGGATGCCTTCCATATCCCCATCCGCGCCGGTAATCGACGGCAGCAAAAAGACGTCGGCTTCATCAAGCAGCGCTTTAACTTCATGGCTGGGTTTAAAGCCCGGCATTTCAATGACATCTTCCAGTTGGAATTGTTCGATAAGGGTGCGTAAGCGGCGTTCCCATGGACCAATACCGAGGATGCGATATTTGAAATCCACGCCGCGTTCTTTCAATAGACGGCACGCTTCAATGGCGACGTGCAGCCCTTTTTTCTCGGTCAGGCGCGCCACAGAGATAATTTGCAGTGGGCTACCAGGGTTTTTAACCGAGCGCAAACTAAAGCGGGCCATATCGACCCCCATGCGTGACACAGCGATCTTGGTCTCCGGGCAGCCCATGTTTTTCAGTCTGCCGGCCCACAAATCGCTGATCGGCAGCATCAGATCGCCGCGCTGGAAAAGTTGCTGATATTCAGGCGTGTAATGATTCAACACGTCGCGATGCGAGATATCGATGCCGTGGAATACGGTGGCGATTTTGCCCTTGAGGACGCCCAGCTCGCGCAGTTTTGCGGCGGTAACGCCTGCCGGGCCAAAGTGGGCGATAAAGACATCGGCGCTGAACGTGCGCGGCGCAAGGCCACAAATGGCTGGCAGGATCAGATTGCGGGCTTCGTCGCCGTAACGCGACATATTCAACGCTTTCCAGGTGGAGGATTTCCAGATACCCCGCGCTATCGCCTGTCCGCGATAACTCAGTTTTGCCATCTGCCCTTCCGGCTCGGCCAGCAGCCAGTGCGTTTTTTCCGCCAGCCGGTACTCGGTATACGCCGCGTGTGTATTGTTCATATCGCCCTTATGCAGGGCGACAATCTCAACCTCAAAACCCATATTGATAAAGGCGACAATCTGGTTGAGCACAAAGGTTTCGGAAGATAAGGGAAACTTCAGCAAAAAGAAGCTGACTTTCATTTCACCCCCTGTACGCGGTCGAGCACCGATTTGACCATTTTCATGCCGTGCTCGCGCTCCGCCGCCACCGCCGTCGCCAGACGTTGATTAATCGCAGGCAGTTGCCCCAGCGTGTCGGCCGCCATCGCCGCCAAAGAACCATCCAGCAGATGGCGAATATCGACCGCCATTTCCGGCATCCCGAGTTGCTGCATGATGCCTGCCGACTTGTGTTCATAGTTGATGGCAATCGCCGGCGTACCGAAGTTCATTGAGATAATCGCGGAGTGCAGGCGCGTACCAACGGTTAAATCACACGCGCCAAGGATCTTGCCCATCTCCAGATCGTTCAGCTCATCCATCACCACGTGGTAGCGCGACGGATCGCTGACATACTGGCGCAGATTGAGCGCCACCATGCGGTCATCTTTGTTATAGCTATCGATACCGGTACAGGTAGAGAGCGCAATAACCTGATAACCCGCATCAATGATCCGGTTGACCACCTCGGCAAAAGCCTGTTCATAGGCCTGCTGGGTGGTGTTGAGTCGTTTATCAAACGGCGCCAGTTCGCGCAGCGTAATCGCCACGGTTTTCTCTTTCGCCGCCAGATCCAGCCAGTGCTGCACGGCATAACTGGCCACAAAATCGTGCTGATGGTGGTCCACCAGCCAGGCGGTATCGACGCCCTGCTCGACTTTATCCGTGGTGATATTGCTCTGCTTCATCAGGTTCAGACTGACTGTTTCGCGCAGGATCAGCGCATCGCAATGGCCAAAAACATAATTCGCCAGTTGGTTAAACGCCTCGTTCTGGAACGGTCCCACGCTGTGCCCAATCATATAGATCGGTTTTTTCGCCATAAACGTACACAGTGCGTGTTCAAACTGCGGCACACCGTACAGATCAACAAAGAAAGAGCCGCCGACCTGAATAATCGCGTCATAGTCCGCCAGGCGGCGGACAAAATCGGTAAACCCTTGCGCGATCGCGATATTGCGCAGCTTACCGGTATCCGTCACCCTGGAGAGCAATACCTGGTGCTGGTAACGGCGGCGCAGCACCTTCTTCACGCGCCCCATCAACCCGGCGGCGTTGTTCTGCTCTTTCATCTGGCTATAGAGCGGGTCGCCCATTACCGGGCGGTTAAGTAACCAGGATGAGCTCACCGGATAGCGGCTCATCACATCCACCTCTGCATCCGGCTCAATCAGGGCAATCGCATCCAGCAGCCCACGTAAAATAGCGCTGTCACCACGGTTGCCGCATGTGTGATTGCCAAGGATCAATAATTTCATAACGACCTCATAAAGGGGTTCAATCAGGTTTCTTATCCTGCGCGGAGCAGCGTTTTAAGTTTCTCGTTGCGGCAAAACTGACGTTTCATCTCCACCACCAGCGCATTACGCGACACAATCAGCATCCCGGCGAACGCCACCATGCCCGCCGCGACCTGAATCGCCAACATCGCCGCCAACGGCAGATGTCCGTTCAGGGCCAGGCCCAGGCCGTAGCTCACCACCAGGGTCGGCAGCGACAGGTAAAAGGGCAGCCACAGGCTCAGGATGTACTGACGGTAGCTGGAACCGAGCACCGGTTTAATCATCACGAAGTAGCTCAGCACCGTGTTGATGATTTGCACCAGCAGAAAACCGAGCGTCACGCCGAGCGCCCCCGCCAGATGTCCACCGACGATGATGGCGGGGATAAAGAGAAACGTTTTAAAGACATTGAATTTAAAGCTGATATCCACCCGCGCTTTCGCCATCAGCAGCGAACCAATCGGGTTACCCACCGCGCGCAACAGGCCGACAATACACAGCAGTTGCAGGATGGGAATAATGCTGTTCCATTTGTCGCCAAACACCAGCGGCACAAAGTTGTTCGCCACCACCATCAGCCCCAGCAGGATCGGGAAGTTAATGATCCCGACCACCGACAGCAGCTTGTAGAAGTTCACGCGCAGCTTTTCCGTATCGTCCTGAATTTTGGCAAACGCCGGGAACAGCACACGAGTAATGATGGGGTTGAGCTTCATCGGCGGCACTACCGCCACGTTGTACGCCAGGTTGTAGCCCCCGGCGACGCTGGCGCCGAGAATACGCGCCAGCACCAGCGTGGAGAGGTTGGTGTTCACATAGTTGATGATGCTGTCTGCCGTCAGCCAGGCACCAAAACGCAGATTGGAGCTGACCGACGCCAGCGAGAAATGCAGCCCCGGACGGTAAATTTTGCGGCCGAAATAGCCAAACAACAGCGTGCGCACGGCGCTGTTAACCAGATAACCGAGGATCGCGGTCATCGCCAGCGGCCAGAAGAACGCGCTGATGACCGTAAAACTGAAGCCCGCCAGCACCGACAGCGTTTCGATGGCGCCTATCTTGTTGAACTCCAGCTCTTTTTGCATCAACGCGCGAAATTGCTGGCCGTGCGGGATCACCACGAAGGCCAGCGACAGCGTTTTAATCAGCGGTGCCAGATCCGGGTTATTCAGCACATTGGCGATCGCTCCGCTCAGGGAGAAAACGGCAATGCAGACCACGATACCCAGCCCAACATTGAGCCAGTACAACGTGGTCAGTTCGAGGTGGCTTATCTCTTTACGCTGAATAATCGAGTTGGCGATGCCGAAATCCGACAGCGTATCCGCCAGCGCGATAATCACCAACGAGACGGTCAGCAGGCCGAACTGGTGGTTATCGATAATGCGCGCCAGCACGGTCATCTGCACCAGCCCCAGACCAATAATGGTCAGGGTCGCCATGGCGGACCACTTCGCGCCGCTGATGGTTTTTTCTCTCAGGCTCATGACCTTTCCTTAATACGCCGCTTTGTTAACAAAGCCTTTAAAGACGGTCAGAAAAACGATTTTGATATCGAACCACAGGCTCCATTCACGGATGTATTCGAGATCGAACTCAATGCGTTTTTCCATTTTCTCCAGCGTGTCGGTTTCACCGCGCCAGCCGTTAATTTGCGCCCAGCCGGTAATACCGGGTTTCACTTTATGGCGCAGCATGTAGCCCTCAATCAGCGAGCGATACTGCTCGTTATGCGCCACCGCATGCGGGCGAGGACCAACGATCGACATACCGCCGGTCAGCACATTGATAAACTGCGGCAGTTCATCGAGCGACGTGCGGCGCAGGAAACTGCCGACTTTGGTGACGCGCGGATCGTTCTGCGTTGCCTGGGTCACCACTTTGTCGTTTTCCATCACCTTCATGGAGCGGAATTTCCACACCTTAATCGGCTTACCGTCCATGCCATAGCGCGTCTGGCGGAAGATAACCGGCCCCGGTGAGCTGAGTTTCACCGCCACCGAAATCGCCAGCAGCACCGGAGAGATGAGCAGCAAAATCAGCGAGGCGAGAACAATGTCTTCCAGACGTTTCAGGATGCGGTTGACACCGGAAAGCGGCGTGTCATACAGCGGCACCACCGGCACGCCGTTCACCTCTTCCACACGCGAGTGCAGGATGTTAAAGGTGAAAACGTCAGGGATAAGGATCACCGAACAGGTGGTATCGGCCAGCTGGCGGACCAGCTTTTTAATGCAGGCCGCATCGTTCATCGACATGGCGATGTAGACGTTGTGAATTTTCCCGCTTTTCGCATCCTCCACCAGCTGGTCGAGATTTCCCGCCCAACCAGTCGTAATGCCGCCCGGTTGTGGATCGTGATAAACCCCGACTACATCAAACCCGAGCCACGGTTCATTGCGAAAACCTTCCAGCAGTTCCTGGCCCATCGGCATATCACCGGCCACCGCCACGCGGCGCGTGTTGTAGCCCAGGTTACGCATCCAGCCTGCACCAAAGCGGATCACCGCCCGGCTCATCATCAATCCCATCGAGGTCAACAAATACCAGGCGAGATAGATGTTGAAGGTGTTATCAAAATCATTGTTGAACGCCAGCAGACCGGCGCTGAAAATCAGGCTCAGCGTCCAATTCTGCAACAGCAGCGTCAGTTCAGTCATGATTTTTACGCCCCGCCAGGAGCGGTAAAAATCGGTCATTCCGCCGATCATCTGGAAAACAACCAGCGTAATCAGAGCCATCAGCAGATGCATGTAGAAGAACGGCAGCGCATTGACCTTACACACCAACCACAGGCCACCGAACATAATGGTGATGTCGGAGAAGCGCTGCACGATAGAGATTAACGATGCATTCGTTTTGGCCCGGTCGCGTTTTTTGAGATGAGTCATTGTTGTACCTGCCTGTAATGTTCACCCTCCCCGGCATCGGGGAGAGGAACGCCTTATCGTTATTGATTTAACAGTGCCAGAATTTCCTGCGTTCGCGCTTTCATCAGTTCCTCGTCGCGCCGCGATTCAACGTTCAGGCGTACAACGGGTTCTGTATTGGAAGAGCGCAAGTTAAAGCGCCAGTCGGCAAACGCGATGCTGATACCGTCCGTACGGTCGATCTCCAGCGCCCCCGGCGTGAAGTGTTGTTCAACGCGGTTGATCGCCGTCACCGGGTCCGTCAGTTTGCTGTTGATCTCGCCGCTCGCCGGGAACGCCACCATGCGGTCGCTCACCAGTTGCGCCAGGGTTTTGCCTTTCAGGCACAACAGCTCGGTGACCAGCAGCCACGGGATCATGCCGCTGTCGCAGTAGGCAAAGTCACGAAAGTAGTGATGCGCGCTCATTTCGCCGCCATAAATAGCGTCTTCTTCGCGCATCCGCTCTTTAATAAAGGCATGGCCGGTTTTCGACATCACTGGTGTACCACCCGCGCGGCCAACGACATCCACCGTGTTCCACGACAAGCGCGGGTCATGAATGATCTTCGCACCCGGATGTTTTTCGAGGAACGCTTCGGCCAGCAGGCCAACAATGTAGTAGCCCTCGATAAACTGCCCTTCCCCGTCGAACAGGAAGCAACGGTCAAAGTCGCCATCGAAAGCAATGCCCATATCGGCGTTATGCTCAATCACCGCATTGCGGGTATCGTCGCGGCACTCCGGCAGCAAGGGGTTAGGAATACCGTGCGGGAAGGTGCCGTCCGGCTCGTTATGCACTTTGACGAAAGTCACCGGCACATTCAGCGTCTTAAAGCGGGCTTCAATAGCGTCCACCACCGGACCTGCCGCGCCGTTACCGGAGTTAATCACCAGTTTCAGCGGCTTGAGGTTGTTGGTGTCGATATAGCCCATCAGGTGATCGATATAGGCGTCGCGCAGATTAATTTGCTCGTAGCTGCCGCGTTTTGCCGGGTTCACCGGCGGGAAATCATTGGCTTCAGCCAGGCGCTGCACATCGCGCAGGCCGGTATCGCCGCTGATCGGACGCGCGCCCTTACGCACCAGTTTCATGCCGTTATAATCCATCGGGTTGTGGCTGGCGGTCACTTCGATACCGCCGTCAACGCCCAGATGGAAAGTGGCAAAATAGATCTCTTCGGTACCGGAAAGCCCGATATCCAACACATTCACACCGGCGTCCTGCAACCCTTTCGCCAGCGCCAGTTTCAGCGCTTCGCTGGTCTGGCGCACATCGCCGCCCAGCACGATGGTTTGCGGCTTCAGGTACTCCCCATAGGCGCGGCCAATACGCCATGCAATGTCTTCATTGAGTTCTTCGCCCAGCTTGCCGCGAATATCGTAAGCTTTAAAACAGGTTAATTTTTCCATCATTACCTCTTCTTCAGGCAACAGTCAGCCGTGACCGTAAAATGGCCATATCTTGTTGATTAATTTAAATTTATAAACCGGATAACGTTCGCGTTATCCGGCACGGGAATTAAATACGGCCGTAACGATCGGCAAACCGCACAATGTCATCCTCTTCAAGGTACGAACCGGAGCGCACCTCGATCAGATCGAGCGGAATTTTCCCAGGGTTTTCCAGACAGTGGCGCGCGCCGAGCGGAATATAGATAGATTCGTTTTCGCCCAGCAGTTTCACCTCGCCATCAATCGTCACTTTTGCCGTACCGGCGACCACCACCCAGTGTTCTGCGCGGTGGTGATGCATCTGTACGGAAAGTCCTTCGCCCGGCTTCACGGTAATGCGTTTTACCTGGTAGCGATCGCCGGAATCGATGGAGTCATATTTGCCCCACGGACGGTAAACTTCGCGGTGAATATGGTGTTCGTGGCGCCCGTCGGCTTTGATTTTCTCGACCACTTTTTTCACATCCTGCACGGCATTACGGTCGGCAATCAGCACCGCATCTTTGGTCTGCACCACCACCAGATCTTTCACCCCGACGGTCGTAACCAAGCCAGATTCCGCATAAACGTAGCTGTTTTCGGTTTTATGGCTGATGACGTCGCCGTGATGGACGTTTCCCTCCGGCGTGTGCTGGCTGATTTCCCACAGCGACGACCAGGAGCCAACATCGCTCCAGCCTGCATCCATCGGCACTACCACCGCATCGGCGGTTCTTTCCATGACCGCGTAGTCAATCGACTCTTCCGGGCAGGCGAGGAAAGACGCCTCATCAACGCGGATAAAGTCCATATCCGGGTCGGTGGCGTCCATCGCTTTTTCGCAGGCCTCAAGAATATCCGGGCGGTATTTTTTCAGCTCTTCCAGGTAGCGACCGGCGCTGAACAGGAACATGCCGCTGTTCCAGTAATACTCACCGCTTGCCACATAACCCTGCGCTGTTTCGAGGTTGGGTTTTTCGACAAATTGCGCCACTTCAAACGCCACCGCATCAACTTCACCGGCAGAAACCGCACCGCGACGGATGTAGCCATAACCGGTTTCCGGCAGATCCGGCACGATACCAAAGGTCACCAGTTTGCCCGCCTCGGCATAAGGGATCGCATTGCGTACCGACGTGCGAAACGCCTCTTCATCCTGAATCACATGGTCAGCGGCCAGCACCAGCATCAGCGGATCACTATCCGGGTTGTGGCGTTTCACCGCCAGCGCAGCCAGCGCGATAGCCGGTGCCGTGTTGCGGCCTGCCGGTTCGAGGATGATGTTTTCGGTCAGCTTGTGCAGCTGACGCAGTTGCTCCGCGACGATAAAGCGGTGCTGTTCGTTACAAATCACCACCGGGCTTTCGCACTCCACGCCGTTCAGGCGGCAGATGGTGGTTTGCAACATGGTGAGTTCGCCTTTCAGGCAGAGAAACTGTTTAGGGTAAAGCACACGGGACAGAGGCCACAAACGGCTGCCAGAGCCGCCGGCCATCACGACCGGATAGAGTTGTGTTTGACTCATGATTTATCCCCATTGCCATCGAAGTTCAGTTCGCCGTCATGCGCGCTTTCGCGGGCACGTGCGGGCTGAGTGGAATTCTCCGGGCTGATATCTGCAATAAACTGGCTTAACACGTTCTCTTTTTCGAGCGTGCGTTCGGCATATTCACGTGCCACCGTGTTGTTTTTGGGCATCGCCAGTGCGCGTTCAATGCCCCAGGTCAGCGCCTCCACCGATTCCGGTTCAACGCAGACCGCAATGCCAGGCTGGGTCAGGCACAGCTGGCCAAGTTCTGTACTCTCTTCGGCGGTGATCACCGCATTGCCGCCGACCGCCAGAATGTTGGTCAGTTTGGATGGCAGCACCGCGTCAGCCGCGCCGCGCTTTTGGATTACCAGATGGCAATCGCCCATTTTTAATAAGGCCGGTAGCGCGTCATACGGCTGCAACGGGAAGAATTTCACGTTGTGAAGCCCGCGCTCGCTGACCATTTTTTCCAGCCTCGCCTTGCCGCCGCCCTGGCCGACAATCACAAACAGCCACGGCTGGTTGTGCAGTTTTGCCGCCGCTTCAATGACGTTTTCCAGCCCCTGCTTCTCACCGATATTGCCGGAGTAAAGAATGATTTTTTTGTCATCCGGCAGGCCGAGCGTGCGGCGCAGTTGCGCGACGGATCCATCGTCGATATCGCGAAAACGCGCCACTTCGGACCAGTTCGGGAAGAAAATGATTTTGTCCGCAGCCACGCCTTTCTCCCGCGCTTTATTCATCATCGAACGGGAGATGGTCGACACGTTGTCAACGTTATGCAGGTTGCTGCGTTCAAAAGCGGTCGCCAGCTTCGCCACGCGACCGTTTTTACCTTTGCCCGCCATGCCTAAACCCAGCATGGCATCGACTTCATAATCCTGAATGTGCAGCACGGTTTTCGCGCCGCTCAGTTTTGCCAGCAGGCGCATGCCCGGTGTGCAAAACAGGGTCGGCACGACGCCGATAATGCGATCCGGTTTCCAGCGACGCTGTGCCATCAACGGGAAGAAACTGCTCAGGGCAAAACTGCCCAGATGCAGCAGCCGTTTTAAGGTCGATGGCTGCGCAGGCACATACAGCGGGCAGCGCCACACGGTGGCAACGCCCTGCTCTTTGCGCCAGCGCCAGGCGCTGTAATGCTCGCCCACTTTCCACTCCGGATAGTACGGCGGCGCGGTGATAACGCGCACGTCATGGCCTTGACGGGCCATCCATTCCACCATTTCGCCGGTGTACTTACCGATCCCGGTCAGCTCCGGCGAATAGTTGATGCCATAGACCAGGATTTTCATAAGCCCGGTACTCCCTGCGCGTCGAGGAAATAGGCGCGGCTATTGTCATGTACCAGCGGGTCGGCAATCAGCGACTCCGGCGTTCCCCAGCGGTAGTCGTTGTGCTGATCCGGCGGCAGCGCGAGGGTGTCCTCATCCACGCGCAGGCGAAAGCCCAGCACGATGTAATGCGTGGTGAAATCCGGGCCGGAAAAGTTGTCGTCATAGAAGTGCTGCCAGACGCCGTAAAACTCGCCTGCCGACATCGGCAGGCGCAGTCCCAGTTCCGCCTGAGTCAGTCGCTCGAAAGCGGCCGCCAGCGGCTCGTCCTTTTGCACGCGTCCGCCCGGGACAAACCAGTATCCCTGGGCCGGACGGTTAGTGCGCTTACCGAGTAAAAACTCGCCGCGTGAGTTTTCCACGATCAAATCGATGGAAATCAGCGGGGTCGAACGCACCACCGTGGCAAAATCTTCCTGACTCAAAAACATACTTACCCCCGGAACCGGTGCTGGTTTTCAAGGAACCACTGGTAGGTGCTCGCAAGCCCCGCTTCCAGTGAGATCTCGTGATACCAGCCAAGCTGATGCAGGCGGTTCACATCCAGCAGTTTGCGCGGCGTTCCGTCCGGTTTGGTGGCATCAAACACCACGCGACCTTTGTAGCCCACCACGCTTGCCACGGTTTGCGCCAGTTCACGAATGGTGCAGTCCACGCCGGTGCCGACATTGATATGCGACAGCATCGGTTCGGTATTCTCCTGCCACACTTCGCGCGCCAGCTCCTGAACGTGAATGCTGGCGGCAGCCATATCATCCACATGCAGGAATTCGCGCATCGGTGTGCCGCTGCCCCACACCACCACATCCGGCGCATTTTCCTGCGTCGCTTCGTGGAAACGGCGCAGCAGCGCAGGAATAACGTGCGAGTTGCTCGGGTGGAAGTTGTCGTGCGGCCCGTACAGATTGGTCGGCATCACCGAGCGGTAATCACGGTCATACTGACGATTGTAGGATTCGCACAACTTAATACCGGCGATTTTGGCAATCGCGTACGGCTCGTTGGTCGGCTCCAGCGTCCCCTGCAACAGCTCACTTTCCGCAATCGGCTGGTGAGCCAGTTTCGGATAGATGCAGGACGAACCGAGGAACAACAGTTTGTTCACGTCGTTCTTGTGCGCGGCGTGAATGATGTTGCTCTCAATCATCATATTTTCGTAGATGAAGTCCGCCGGGTAGGTATTGTTCGCCACAATACCGCCCACTTTCGCCGCCGCCAGGTAAACCTGGTCGATACGTTCGTTTTCGAAAAACGCATTCACAGCCGCGCTATCTAACAGGTTCAGCTCCTCGCGGGAACGCAGCACCAGTTCGATATCCGCCCGCTGTTCGAGCTGCCGTACGATGGCTGACCCCACCATCCCGCGATGGCCAGCCACAAAAACACGTTGTTTGGTCATGCTCAGGACTCCAGCGCGATGGCAACCTCGTAACCGTGGGCCTTAAGCAGTGAGTGTTTTTTCGCTGCTTCCAGATCTTTTGCCACCATTTCGGAGACCATCTCCTGCAGGGTGATTTCCGGTTTCCAGCCCAGTTTTTCGTGCGCTTTGCTCGGGTCGCCCAGCAGGGTTTCCACTTCAGCAGGACGGAAGTAACGCGGGTCAACGGCAACAATCACATCGCCCGGTTTCACGCCCGGTGCGTCATGGCCGGTCACAGAAACGACAATGCCTTTCTCTTCTACGCCGGTGCCTTCAAAGCGCAGTTTGATACCCAGTTGTGCGGCGGCAAATTCCACGAACTGACGCACGGAGTACTGCACACCGGTGGCGATAACGAAGTCTTCCGGTTTTTCCTGTTGCAGCATCATCCACTGCATTTTCACGTAATCTTTGGCATGGCCCCAGTCACGCAGGGAATCCATGTTGCCGAGGTACAGGCACGATTCCAGACCCTGTGCGATGTTGGCGATAGCACGGGTGATTTTGCGGGTCACGAAGGTTTCGCCGCGACGCGGAGATTCGTGGTTGAACAGAATGCCGTTGCAGGCATACATGCCGTAGGATTCACGGTAGTTCACGGTGATCCAGTACGCGTACAGTTTGGCAACGGCGTACGGAGAGCGCGGGTAGAACGGCGTGGTCTCTTTCTGCGGGATTTCCTGCACCAGGCCGTACAGTTCTGAGGTGGACGCCTGGTAGAAACGGGTTTTCTTCTCCAGACCCAGGAAGCGAATGGCTTCCAGCAGACGCAGCGTACCCATGGCATCAACGTCGGCGGTATATTCCGGGGATTCGAACGACACAGCCACGTGGCTCATCGCGCCCAGGTTGTAGACTTCATCCGGCTGCACTTCCTGCAGGATACGCGTCAGGTTGGAGGTATCGGTCAGGTCACCGTAGTGCAGATGGAATTTCGGGTTGCTGGTGTGCGGATCCTGATAGATGTGATCCACACGCTCGGTATTGAATGAGGAAGCGCGGCGTTTAATGCCGTGAACTTCGTAACCCTTCTCCAGAAGCAGTTCAGCCAGATAAGAGCCATCTTGCCCGGTTACGCCGGTGATGAGAGCGACTTTAGACATAATTTATTTTCCTCAATAGTCCCAGTTCAGGGAGTTACCTTTTCAACGCGTTCGCGCGTCACCACTGCGGGATTGCCACGACAAATCACATTTGCCGGAAGCGATTTAAAAACACTGCTGCGCGCACCGACTACCGTCCCGTCGCCGATGGAGACGCCCGGCGCGACAAACACATCTGTCGCCAGCCAGCACTTCTCACCAATCACGATTGGCGTCGCGTTAATATCAAAATACGCGCTCATATAATCGTGACTGCCGGTGCACAAATAACATTTCTGAGAAACCACTGAATTCGCACCGATAGAAATATCACCCAGCGTGTATAACACTGCGTCATCTCCTACCCAGCTGTAATCGCCTAATGTTAATTTCCACGGATAAGTAATTTTTACCGATGGACGAATAACCACGCCTTTTCCAACCTTTGCGCCGAATAAGCGCAACAGGAATGCGCGCCAGCGATACAGCACCTGCGGGGACCAGGCGAATAATGTCGCCTGAACCGCCCACCACAGTTGAACCTTAATAGCGTTGCCGCCCCGAAAGCCTTTCGGCACGGAGAATCCTTTTAAATCCTGCATCATTTTTCCTTATATCTGAGCGTTATGCTTTGTTATATAAGGCTTTCGTTTTGCCGGTCGTCCGTAAACGCAACATATAAGACAACTGTGCCCAGAAGCCCGGCATGCGTAATATTTTACGCTGCACATTGCGAGCATCCTGACATAATTCAAGGTTATTAGACGTTGATACGCCGCCCATCGAAAATTCAGACACAAGGCCTTTCAAACGCTTAAACGGGAATCCCGCTTTAAACATTCTGGCGGCTAATGCGTAATCGGAAGAGACTTTATATTGCAGATCGTAGGGGTAAGTTTTCAGACCATTTACCGGGAAAAATATAGCCTGATGGCTGGCCGGTAAGCTGTGGTAAATATACCAGCCATGTTTTGCGCCACGACGTATTTTTGTGCCATCGCCGAAATCCAGCAGCGCATCGCCAATATACATTGCGTTCTCTTGCTCATCATCCAGCTGACGAACAACATCCACAATTTCTTCATGGAAAATATCGCCGGAATTGAGAAACAGCGCAAAGCGTCCTGCGGCCATATCGATCCCTTTATTCATGGCATCATAGATGCCTTTATCGCGTTCGCTGATATAGCGTAAATTGTACTGACCGTTGAGGTTTTTCAGAAATTCCTCAGTACCATCCTGAGAACCGCCGTCAACCACAATCCATTCGAATTCAATATTTTTCGCTTTCGCCAGGTGAGCCAGCGACTGCCAGGTTTTCATCACACCTTCATAATTACGAAACGCGACAGTAATAACACTTAGCAGCATTTGACCCACCTCTTCATGTAGCCGCGATATTCAACGCCTTGCGCAGAATAAACGGACAAACAATTAAAAACGCATATTCCGGGCTAAAGATAGACCCCGTAAAAAACAACGATATCGGAGTGAACAGATAAAGTTGAACACGAAAATTCTGATTGTTGCCAAAGGCATTTATCGTCATTTTTCCAACTTTAAACAGATACCATCCGGTCAGTAATACCGCGAACCATGAAAAATAAATGATCAGCAGATACAACCCATTGTCTATTGTTTTCCCGACGTCCGCACCGTTAAAGATTCCGAATGATGCGACATATTCGTAAAGTGAGCCAAATCTTACTACACCATCAATATTGGTCAGTGAATATCCCACCATCACCAGCGGACCGATAATACGATAATACGAGGAAGAGCCTTCCGTACCTAAATCGCCGATTCGTTCTGCGATATATGGAAAAGCAAATACAACGCCAACAATAAACACTGCCAGTGAAATAATTGCCAAAGGTAACTTTTTACGGATCGCCTCTTTGTTCAGATACTGGAAAGCCCATTCCAGCAGATAAAACAGGATAAATGTCATTACCCCTGAGAACGATCCCGAAAGAACTATCCCTGCCAAAATCATAGCATCGGTCTTCGGCGTTTTGATACCAAACTGTTTGATGCTGAGCCAAATTGAGATTAACGCCAGAGCGAAGAATGCCGGTTCGAAATATAACGCCGTAGTACGTTTACCGCCGAACTTGATAAAATTCAGCACGTAACTGTTGCTATAGATGAGATATTTCGAAATCCCCTCCATTAAACTACTGCCGCCAGTGAGGATAATCTGCGCCATTTCCATTGCCGCAAGTAGCACCACGAATGCCACTACCGCATAGAAAAATCTCAAGATCTTACGGTAATTATGCGGCGAAATAGTTTTGAAGCGGATACTCCACACCATGCCGATGATGATAACGATATAAACAAACAACATCGTCGAGGTGACATATTTGCTGGCGTCCAGCGACTTACCGAAAATGAAGTTAAACAGCGTCAGCCCTGCCCCGGCCCCCAGCGCTATCATCAGTTTTTTCACGCTGATGCGCTCAACATAGAGCAACAGCAGCACCGGCAAAAACGTCACGATAGTGATGGGAAAACTCTCCCCCAACTGGAGGAGTTTGACGTTAACCAGCAGGTAAATGAGCGGCAGCAGGAGGTAGCTACAGACCTTGATAGAATGAGACATACTCCTCCAGCATCTGTTGACCACTGTATGCCTGGCGGCTGCGCGCGCGGAACGCGTCAAGGCTTTCGCCAAATACCGCCTGGGCAATGTCGGCTTTATGGCACTGCACCAGCGGCAACACTTCCTGCTCGCTGAACGTTTTCCCGCCAGATTTCTGTAACACTTCGCGCGCCGCATCGCTGTGGGTGGCAATCACCGGGACACCGATAGATAACGCTTCGCACAGAATCAGCGGATAGTTATCGACGCGAGAACTAAAGACCAGCGCATCCATCTCGTTGAGTTCACTCATCAATTTGCGCTTATCGGTCAGAAAACCGTGGTTGATGACATTGCTGCCCTCAAACGGGGAAAACTTACCGAAGGTATGCAGTTCCACACGGTCATCCATCGCCATGATGTCGCGTACCAGTTGTTGGTTGGTTTTCCCGTCATAGCGTAGATCGTGCGCCACCACCGCAATCTTCGGTTTACCTTGCGTCACTTTCACCGGTGCCAGCTCGGCCAGAATGGCTTCAGTCGCCACATCAATACCGTTATTGATAATGTTGCAGCGCCCCGCGCCATACAGGCTATTAAAGGCGTCCGCTACGTGCTGGCTGGGGGAGATAAACTGGCAGCCGAGCGCCAGCATGTCGTTGAATAACTGACGTTTGCTATCGACCAGCTTATGCGCACGGTCAACCTTCACCGGCGGGTAGTTCGACAGCGTCGGGCATTTACGGCAATGCTCTTTCCAGCCTTCACAGCCATCGGTAAAGGCGCAGCGCCCGGTCACGCTCCAGTGGTCATGCAGCGTCCAGATAAAGGTGACATCCGGCTTGTGCGCTTTCACCTTCTGGCAAAATGTCACCAGCTCATCCAGATTCAGCCAGTAGCTGTGCATCACATGAAAGTGCAGCACAACCGGCCCTTCCGTGCGGGTCACGGTGCGATAGAGATTATTCAGGTTGCCGAACACATCGCGGTTAAACAGGCGAAACAGCGCCAGGTTAGCGATGGAAGTCAGACGTGGCGTCTGTTTATAGACCTGAGGATAGTTGTCGTGGCTGACGCTTTTTTTGCCGCCTTTGCCATAGCCGTAAATAAAACGTGATGAAATGCCCTGTTGCAGCGCACGCTGATGTAAATCGAGCGCAACGCCTGCGGCACCGCCTTCTGCAAGGCGCACGTTAAATTGAAAAATATTCATTTAATCACCTTCACGCGCGCTTTCTCGCCGACCACCAGCGCGTTGTCCGGCACGCTGTCGAGCACCACGCTACCCGCGCCAATGGTGACGTTGTTACCAATGGTGATATCGCCAATCATCACCACGTTGGCACCCAGTTCAACGTTGTTGCCAATCACCGGGCAGGCCAGGCTATCGGCCCCACGGTTGCCGATGGTGACACCATGACGAATGGTGAAATCATCCCCGGCGACGGTGTTTTTATTGATCACCACCGCATAGCCGTGATGGATGGTAAAGCGGCGACCAATCGTCGCGGCGGCCTGAATTTCATAGCCAAACAGGCATTCCGTGACAAAGCGGTACAACAAAATGACGGGCGCGGCCCAGAGATTGTTGATGACATGCTTTTTGCGCCACACGGAGCAAAAATGGGCAATGCGGTACGCCGCAACCATGCAGCACGGGCGCAAATTCCAGTGATTAGCGCGAAAATCTTCCAGACGCATTATTTCCCCCGCAGCCCATCAGCCAGACGCTTACCGTTGCGCAGAGAAAACAGCGTCAACAATGTGCGCCAGTTCATCCGCTTATTGCGGATTTGGTAGAGGGTAAACAGCTGATATTTCTTGCTGGCGCGATCGAATTTGTCTTTGTGTTTACGATAAAAATGGAAGTAACCGGAAAATTTCTTCGGTGAGGAAGTGATCTGCATTTCACCGTGGTTAATGTGCAGGATCTGCGTGGCTTCCTCGATTTTCCACGGCTCGCCGTACTCCTCGACCATCCGCAGGAAAATGTCGTAATCCTGCGCCGCCTTCAGTTGGGTATCAAACAAGCTCTCTTTAAAACGCCAGCCCCAGGTGAAAACCTGGTTGCCAACGATGTTGCGCTTGTAGAACAGCTTGCGCGAGAACGGCGATTTCGGGTACAGCGGTAAGCTCGCCGGTTGCGAATAGACTTCGCCCTGGCAGACATAATCGTTGGCGTACAAAAAAGCACGGGTATTGAGCAGATGTTTGTGCGCCAGAAAAACGGACAGACGGTTTGGCGTCCATTCATCGTCATCGTCAATACCGGTAATGTACTGGCCTTTCGCCTGCAAAATCGCCTGGTTGCGCACCGCGCAAGCACCAGAGTTAAAGGCGTTGCGCGTGTAACTGACACGCGGGTCGCCCAGCTCATCAACAAACTGTTGCAGTTGCTCGAAGCTTGCGGAGCAGTCATCAACAATGATCATTTCCCAGTGCGGGTAATCCTGGCGCAGCACCGATTTAATCGCGCGGATCGCCAGCTGCTGCCGGTTCCAGGTTGGCATATAAATTGAAATTAACGGGTTTGCTGTTGTGCTCATGATGCGTTCCCTAATGCGTTCAACATGCCGCTTTCGCCCTTACTGCCGCCTTTTCCCGTCAGGGAAAAGGCGCAGCGCGTTGAGGGATAGAGGTAAGATCTGGTTATTTTGAATCGGACTTGTATTCGTACTCGTAGTAGCCGTAATCCTGATAGCCGGTCGCACGGCGGAAAATCGAGTTCAGGATCACGCCTTTCACCTGAATACCATTTTGCTCGAAGCGGCTCAGGCTGGTCTGAATCTCTTTGAGCGTGTTCACCGCGTAGCGCGCCACCATCAGCGTGGTCCCTGCATGGCGACCCACTACTGCCGCATCCGTTACCGCAAGAATTGGCGGAGTATCAATCAACACCAGGTCGTAGTGGCTGCTGGCCCATTTCACCAGCTGGCTGAAGCGTTCGCTCATCAGCAGCTCGGATGGGTTTGGCGGCACCTGACCACGCGGTACAAGGTCAAAGTTGCTGATAGAGGTCGGCTTCGCGCAACTCTCGATAGTGCCCTTCCCGGCCAACACTTCGGACAAACCATTCACGTTGTCGGTGCCCAGCAGTTCATGGGTGTAGCCTTTGCGCATGTCGCAGTCGATCAGCAGCACGCGTTTATTGGTCTGGCTAATCACCGCCGCCAGGTTGGCACAGACAAAGGTTTTACCGATTGACGGGCTAACACCGGTCATCATCAACACATTGTTATTGGCCTGCATCATGGCGAAGTGCAGGCTGGTACGCAGGCTGCGCACCGCTTCGATGGCCAGATCCGTCGGATTCCCCACCGCCAGCAGTTGGCTCTGCTTATAGCGTTTAACCCCTTTGATGGTTTTGACGCTATCGCGCGCTTTTTGCCACTCCGACAGCGGAATGCTGGCGTAGACACTAATGCCCTGTTCTTCGAGCACTTGCGGGCTTTCGATGCCGCGGTTAAACAGCGAGCGCAGCAGCACACCGACCACCGAAACAATCAGGCCCAGGATAATGCTGCCAAGAATGATCAGCGCTTTCTTCGGCTTCAGCACGCCCGGTTGTGCGATGGCCGGGTCGACGATACGCACATCGCCAACGGTGCTTGCCTGGGTGATACGCAGCTCCTGCTGTTTATTCAGCAGTTGCATATAAACCTGTTGGCCTGATTCGACATCACGCGTCAGGCGAACAATCTCCTGCTGCGTTTCCGGCATCGCGGTGATGCGATCGTTCAGTTTCGATTTTTCATCTTCCAGCGCTTTACGTTTTTCCAGCAAGGTGCGGTAAGCCGGGTGAACTTTGGTATAGAGCTTGGAGATTTCCGCTTCGCGGAAGGTCAGTTCGTTCAACTGCGCATCGATGTTGACCATCGAATCGAGCACCGATTTCGCTTCCAGCGGCAGATCCACAGAGTCTTTGCGCTGGCGATAGGTGTTGAGTTTTTCCTCGGCCTCATCAAGGTTTTTGCGCACTTCCGGCAGTTGCTTATCGAGGAAGACCAGGCTCTTGGCCGCTTCTTCGGATTTGCGCTCAATGTTTTGCTCAAGGTAGTTGCGCGTGATGCTGTCCAGAATGGCGCGGATCTGATCACGGTCTTCGCCGGTATAGGTGAGGCTCAGCACGCCGGTGTCTTTGCCGTTCTCGGTTACCGTCAGGTTGTTTTGCAGGTTGTTAATCATGCCAAGCGTAGAAAACTTGGTCACGGTGAACTCGCTGTCATTCGAGGCCTGGATGGCACTCACCATCATGGTGACGCCTTGCTTGCTGAGCTGCTGCCCCACTTCGCCGCGCGCTTCAAAACCACCGTCGCTGCTTAACAGATATTGTTTCGGGCTAAGTACTTTTAAGGTAAAGGTCTGATCGTTCATGCCTTTTGGTAGCGTGAACGTGGTGACTTTCACCGTCTCGTTTTGTCGCCCCATCAGGCGATCCCACCCTGCGCCAAACAGCGGAAAGGTGTTTTTGACTACCGAAATATCCAGATCAAGATCGTCAACGGTTTTACCCAGCACCAGGCGTGACTGAATAAGCTGGATTTCCGCGTCCGACGCCGGTGGCTTGTTCGACAGTGCACTGTTCAGATCCTGTACCAGCGAACTTCCGGTGTTCTGCTCGATTTGCACCAGCGCATCAGCGCTGTAAATGGGAGTGGCGAACAGGCAGTAGACAACAGCAATCAGTGCGAAGACCGAGGTGATGCCCAGCACCCACCAGCGAGCCTCAATGATTGTGCCGAGCAAACGGCCAATATCGATTTCGTCGTTGCCCACCGCCGGGGCAGCAGAATGCGAATGGTGTGTTTTCTCTGTCATTATTATCCCTGCTGAGCTTGCAATGCCTGCGCCCAATGGCGGGCAGACTGGTCAAGTAAGGTGTAAATAGCTTCAAAAGCTTCACGACTTTTGCGATACGGGTCGGGGATCTCCCGCTCGTTATCCCAGTGGCCAAATAACATGACCTTTCCACGCATTTCCGGGGCAATCTCGCACAGGCGGGCAATATGTCGCTTTTCCATCACCAGAATCAGGTCGTATTCGCGGCACATTTTTCCGGTAATTTGTCGCGCGCAATGCCCTTCCAGAGAGAGGTGATTATCCGCCGCCACACTCACGGCGTTGGCGTCCGCGCTACGTCCAACCAGCGCGCCCAGCCCGGCTGACGCCACCGTTAAAGCGGGCTGGTATTTTTTCAGCAGCCGTTCTGCCGTTGGGGAACGACAAATGTTCCCCACGCATACCACCAGAATTTTGTTGAACATAGTCATTGCAGATTTTGGATGTCGTTGGCCGTGTTGGTCATGTAGCGAACGCCACTGATTGTCGGCAGCAACTGGTTGATGAGACGGTTCCAACGCGCAACCGGTGCGGTTGTGACATACACCACGTCATACGGCTGGAGACGGAAGTTCGTTGCCATAACCAGCGATGTCGCATCCGACATGTCGAGCTGATAAATGTTGGCGATCTTGTTGCCACGGCCGCTTTCGCTGCCTTTGAGCGGACGAATAACAAAAATGCCGCTGGCGTTGGAGGTGGTCAGATCGATACCTTCGGCCTGGCCGAGCGCTTCGGTCAGCGTCATGCCGCTGAAGTCCATTTTGAGCGTGCTCTGTTTTTTCACTTCGCCCATCACGAACACTTTCAGATCGTCATTACGCGGAACAAACAGAATGTCACCCGGATAGAGCAAACGGTTCTGGCTGAGATCGCCGTTTTGCATCAGCGCCTGCAGCGAAATGCGCTGCTCCTGGCCCTGATGTGTCAGCACGACGTTGCGCCAGTCTGCGCTGTCGGTCAGGCCACCTGCGGCATTGATCGCATCAAGAACGGTCAGCGGTACGTTGGTGATCGCCTGCTGGCCAGATTTCGCCACCTGGCCGGAGATATAGGCTTTTTGTGAGCGGAACGCGGCGATATTAACGTCCACCTGCGGGTCAGCAATATAGGTCGCTAAACGGCTGGTAATATCACTACGGATCTCGGAAAGCGTTTTACCGGCGACGTGAATCTTGCCGACATACGGATAAAACATGGTGCCATCGGGTTGTACCCAGTTACCGGCATCGCTCGAACTACGATACTGACCGGCCGGTGTGGTGAGTTCCGGGTGATCCCAAACGGTTACGTTCAGCACATCCCCTGGGCCAACGCGGTACTGGTAGGCGGAAATCTCCTGATCCAGTGACATATTCGGTTGGGCAACATTGGTGCGCGGGCGCAATTGTTCAATCAGACGCGGGGTTAATGGATAGACATTCACCATACGGTCTATATCAAAATCAGCATCCTGCTGTTTAATCACATCCTTTCCCATCGTAGACATATTGCTCCCGGGGAAGACGGTGCAGCCACTCATCAAGCTAATGGACACCAATAATGGCATCAATTTCGTTTTAGATTTCATCATTGATTAATTATCACTTTGGCAGAGTAATTATCCTGTGCGATTTAAATAAGCGCTCAAGCTGTACACAGATTCAGAATGCAGTTAATTCTTGAGAAATATAACTGGCATCAGTCCTAAAAAGCGTTTATTCAACCACATGCGATTACAGAATAATCCAGGCTGATTGACATACCCGCAGGCACGCTACCGCCCCTGGCTTTCAGTTACCAATTCACTGATTGACGCTAAGTCATTGATAGTCATCCATTACATCCTCTTTCTGGTGACGCTATTTGCCAACCAGATAAAATACGGCAGGTACCGGCTTTCGCACTGATTAACAATGCTGAAAATAAAGACGCTGGTATATTTGAACGATGCTGGAGGAATTGTTGCAGCTAAGCGAATAGCAGGCAAGGCGACATTCAGGGATAAACATCTTTTTAAGAATAATATTAAGACCAAAATTTTAGCTTTTTAGGATTTACCGCATATTGACAAAAAACTGACATAGCATTACCCATGCGACTTTTCCTATTATCCATATTTAAATAGTGATAATTAATCACAGAAACGATAAGGAAAGAACAATTAAAGCGTTTTAAATAACGACCTAAAATAAGATAAATCGCAGGCTGACATTGCAATTTATCTCATCTTTATCCATGATCGCGTTGTGACAATTGTCATATCACATAAGGTGTTACGTTAACGATGGAATGGATTGCCGATCCGTCAATCTGGGCTGGTCTGGTCACATTGGTGGTGATTGAACTGGTGCTGGGTATTGATAACCTGGTTTTTATTGCAATTCTCGCCGAAAAATTGCCGCCGGCACAGCGTGACCGTGCGCGCGTCACCGGTTTGATACTCGCCATGTTGATGCGTCTGCTGTTGCTGGCCTCAATTTCCTGGCTGGTCACGCTGACCCAACCTTTATTTACCGTTCGCGGGCTCAGTTTCAGCGCCCGCGATTTAATCATGCTCGTGGGCGGGCTGTTCCTGTTGTTTAAAGCCACGGTTGAACTCAACGAGCGCCTCGAAGGGAAAGACAGCGACAACCCCACGCAGCGGCGCGGCGCGAAATTCTGGGCCGTGGTGACGCAGATTGTCGTGCTGGACGCAGTTTTCTCACTGGACTCCGTGATCACCGCCGTGGGGATGGTTGATCACCTGGCCGTGATGATGGCGGCGGTGGTTATCGCCATTTCACTGATGCTGCTGGCGAGTAAATCCCTCACCCGCTTCGTCAATAACCATCCGACGATTGTTATTCTGTGTCTGAGTTTCCTGCTGATGATCGGTTTCAGCCTGGTGGCCGACGGGTTTGGTTTCCATATTCCGAAAGGTTACCTGTACGCCGCCATTGGCTTCTCGGTCATGATTGAAGCGCTGAACCAGTTGGCTATCTTCAACCGCCGCCGTTTTCTGTTCGCCGACCGAACGCTGCGCCAGCGCACCACCGAAACGGTCATGCGTTTGCTGAGCGGGCGTAAAGAAGAAGCGGAGCTGGATGCCGATGCCGCCTCGATGCTGCGTGATGGCGACGATGGTCAGATTTTCAATCCGCAAGAGCGGCGGATGATTGAGCGCGTGCTGAACCTTAATCAGCGCACGGTGAGCAGCATCATGACGTCGCGTCACGATATTGAACATATCGATCTGAGCGCGCCGGAGGCTGAAGTCCGCGCGCTGCTGGATAAAAACCAGCATACGCGCGTGGTGGTTACCGGTGGCGAAGAGGATGACACCCTGCTGGGCGTAGTGCATATCCTCGATCTGCTCCAGCAATCGTTACACGGCGAACCGCTCGATCTGCGCGTGCTGGTGCGCCAGCCACTGGTGTTCCCGGAAGGATTGCCGCTGCTGCAGGCGCTGGAACAGTTCCGTAATGCCCGTACCCACTTTGCGTTTGTGGTGGATGAGTTTGGCTCCGTTGAAGGAGTGGTCACTTTAAGCGATGTGATGGAAACCATCGCCGGCAACTTGCCCAACGAAGTGGAAGAGATTGACGCGCGCCACGATATTCAGAAAAACAGTGACGGGAGCTGGACGGCAAATGGTCATATGCCGCTGGAGGATCTGGTGCAATATGTACCGCTGCCGCTCGACGATAAACGCGAGTATCACACCATTGCCGGGCTGCTGATGGAATATTTGCAACGCATTCCGCAGCCGGGAGAAGAGGTTCAGGTGGGGGATTACCTGCTAAAAACGCTCGATGTGGAAAGCCACCGGGTGCAAAAAGTGCAGCTTATTCCGCTTGGCAGCGACACTAATCTCGATTACGAAGTGTAAAGCATGCCGGGGTTCGCCCCGGCCATTCCCGGCCTGTTTTCCTACGCTTTGACAATCGCAATGCCACGCCGGGCAAACGGCTCCAGCGTGCGCTCATCAGTTTGTGCATCGACCACCAGCGTATTGATAAGCCCGATATCACCGATCACCCACGGTGAGGCGGTGTTTAATTTTTCCGGTGAGGCCAGCACCACCGTCTCTGCCGCCCTTTGCGCCATGGCATGCTTGATACGCGACTCTTCGAAATCACCGGTGCTTAAGCCCGCCTCAACGTGCACGCCGGTCACCCCCATAAAAAAGAGATCGGCGCGCACGCGAACAATCCCCTCCAGCGCCGCCGCGCCGACATTGACGATAGAGTGTTTATAAAGCTGGCCGCCAATCATCACCACGTTAATGAGCGGATGTTGTGCCAGCCCGACAGCAATACTCGGGCTGTGGGTGACGACGGTAATGCGCAGATCGTCAGGGAAAAAGCGGATTAACTCACTGGTGGTGGTGCCGCCATCGATCATCACCACTTGCCCGGGTGATACCAGTTCAGCCCCTTTCTGCGCGATGCGCCGCTTGGCATCCGATTGCAATGTTTGTCGCTCAGAAAAGGTGACCACCGCCGCCGATGCTGGTAACGCACCGCCGTGCACCCGCTGTAAGCGCCCTTCCGCCGCCAGCTCGCGTAAATCGCGGCGCACGGTATCTTCTGAAATGCCGAACTGCTCACTGAGATTTTTTGACAGCACCTGCCCCTCTTCAGCGAGCCGGGCAAGGATCAGTTGTTTGCGCTGTGAGGTCAGCATAGGGGTGCTCCTGTTTGCACGAAATATCTTGTTAATGCACGAAACTGCACGATAAGATGCAATCTTACGTCCTGAGGAGCGAATATGCCATCTGAAAATGCACAAGTACGCATTGTTGCGACCAAACCCTTATCCGAAGATTGGGGCAAACTGACGAAGTACACCTTTGACTTTCGCCGCAGAGACGGTGAATGGCAGCGCCAGAGCCGCGAAGTTTACGACCGCGGTAACGGCGCGGTGATCCTGCTGTATAACGCGAGCAAACGCAGCGTGATCCTCACCCGGCAGTTTCGCTTGCCGCTGTTCGTTAATCAGCACAGCGGCTTCTTACTGGAAGCGGCAGCCGGCTTACTGGATGAACTTGCCGCAGAAGAGCGCATAAAACAGGAAGCAGAAGAGGAGACCGGTTACCGGCTTGAGCAGGTGCAAAAGGTGTTTGAAGCGTGGATGAGCCCCGGCTCGGTCAGCGAAAAATTGCACTTCTTTATCGCCGAATATGATGACAGCCGACGCACCAGCGATGGAGGCGGTTTAGCCGATGAAGGGGAGGATATCGAAGTAGTGGAGATGGATTTCACCGCCGCACTGGCGGCTATTCGCAGCGGTGAGATTGCCGACGGCAAAACCATTATGTTGTTACAGCACCTGGCGCTGGAAGGCATTTTGTAAATTGCGTTGCCGGGTGGTGCCGTGTCCACCCGGCAAACTGGCTCGCTTACATCTTCTCAAGCAGCTTTTTCACATCTTTGCCGCTCTGGCGATCTTTGTTGCGATCCGCCCAGTCATTTAACCGGCGTTTCGCTTCATCCTGCAGGTGTTTGCGCAGCAGTTGATCCACTTGCAGGCTATAGTTGAGCGTTTGCCATTTACCGTATACGCGCAGCGGAACGGGGGTATTTTTCAGGAAATCGATAAGCTCGCTCTCCCCTTTCCAGCCTTCCATCACACGCACTTCAAAGCGGGTATCCGCCTGCTCTTTCAGCAGATCCATTTCGCCTTCCCCGGTAAGCGACAGCAGCGCTGAACTCCCCTGCATGTCACTGAATTTCATCTGCCCCTTATCCAGCGACACATCGCTGGTGAAACTATCAAGCCGCGTGGCGTTATCGTAGTTTTCCTGCGCCTGCACATCGCTGCTGCGCGCCACGGCCTGCTGTACCAGTTGCTGGAAGTTGAGCCCTTCCATACGGCTGTTTTTCAAATCGACATGTGCCTCGCCCTGCCAGTGGCGGCGGAAATCTTCGGCGTCGATATTCGGTCCGGAAAAATCGCCTGCCATGCTCAGGCTGCCGGTCAGGGCAATCGGGTAATTAAAGGCTTTCAGGATGGTGCCGATTTCAACGTTATCCAGTTTTGGCTGGAAGGTCGCGAGGGATCTCTCACTGCGCACATCCAGTTCACCCGGTAACGAGATCTGCCCGTTGCCCATTTTTCCTTGCAGCGTGGGGATCGACAGCAAACCGGCATTATTGTTGAACTGCCCGACCACATCCGCAAACTGCATTCCGCGCCAGCGCACGCTTTTCGCGCTAATGCCAATCTGTGCGGTAAAACTGCGTAACCCGTTGTACTCCGGCGTGTCCAGGCTGGTGGAGATAACCGGGCGCGGCAGGCGGTTTTGCGCCTGCCCTTGCTGCTGCGGCGAGCCGCTGTTATCGGCGGTCTGCTCCGGCGGTAACAAATTATCAAGATTGAGAGAATCAAACTGCAAATCAAGCGCCCACACCGGCAGGTTGCCAAACGTCACGCTGCCGTTACCGGTGAGCGCGGTGTCGTTCGCGCGCAGGCTCAGATCGTTGAGCGTCAGGCGCTGCTGGGCACGTTGCCACTGCGCCTGTAAGTGCCCTTCTCCTTCGATGCCCTGCGTCGGGACATCGCCGCCCTGCAATTGCCATTTCACGTTATCAATGGCAGCGGTGAGGTTATGCGGATAATCGCGGGCATCTACTTGCGCGCTGAAAGAGAGCGTTAAATCACGTTGATTGCGGTTAATCCGCCCGGCGAAATCAAGCTTTGCCTGGTGCAACGAATCCTGCTCCATTTGCAGGCGGATATCGCGCACCGTCAGTTGTTCATCATCATCGTGCTGGAACACCAGCACGCTATCAGCCACTTGCAGGCTGGCGATATCCCAGGACCAGCCGCGATCCTCTTCCACCTGCGGCAGGTTGTTTTCTCGCGGTGCCACGGGCGCGCCTTTTTGCGGCGCGGCGGCGCTTTGCGGCGTTAACTGGATAACCGCGCCTTTGAGCATCACCTGTTTGACCTGCAACTGATGCGAAAGCAACGGCCACAGATTAACGTCAAGGCGCATATTATCGGCGGCGACCACTGGCGTCTGCGCACCGGGAGCGGTTAAGGTCATCCGCCCTGAGAGAATGCTAAGCTGCGGCCAGACATGCCAGCGCAGCGGGCCATCAAGCTGCAATTGATAACCGCTACGGGCTTCAACCTGACGCACCATATAAGCGCGAAAATCGTTGGGATTGACCAGTAGCACCAGCGCCGAAAGGCCGGCTACCAGCACGACCAACAGGATCATCAGCGTGGTTAACACTCTTCTCATGGCGTCCTCAGTAGCTCTACTTCACTCAGTCTTTATCAATACGGCTGGCGACCGCGCCTTGCTGATCGCGATATTTCGCATCTTCACGGCGGTTATAAGGGCGTTCTGCCGGACCAGAAAGCGGCTCGAAGCTCAACGCGCCAATCAGCATACCCGGGCGCAATGCCAGCGGCAGTTTGCCTGAATTATAGAACTCCAGCACGATGCAACCTGACCAGCCCGGATCGATACGGTGCGCGGTAACATGCACCATCAAACCCAGACGCGCCAGCGAAGAGCGACCGTCCAGCCAGCCAACCAAATCCGCAGGCAGTGTGACGGATTCATATGTCACCGCCAGCGCCAGTTCACCAGGGTGCAGGTAAAAAGCGTCGCCTTCTGCCAGCACAATTTCATCGCTCATCACCCGGTCAAGCGCCGCGCTAACTTCGTGTTTTGGGCCGCTGAGATCGATAAACGCCGCCGTGTGCCCACTGAATGTGCGGAATTTGTTGCCCAGACGGACATCCACCGTCGCACCGTTAATACGCTCAACCGGCGGGCGCGGATTAATCGCGAGCCGACCGTCGTTCAACCAGGCTTCTATATCTCGGTCACAAAGACGCATGGCACATTCTCCTTTTGATGCGACATACCCCTGAGCGCGCCTCAGGGGCCGGGCAAATTAATACGAACGGTGACAGCCTAACATTATTACTCAAAGAATTGGCTGATTTTGGCTTTCAGAATATCAATGGCAATGCGATTTTTACCGCCGCGCGGCACGATAATATCGGCGTACTGTTTGGAGGGTTCAATAAACTGCAGGAACATCGGACGCACGGTTTTTTGGTATTGCGCCATTACCGAATCCATTGAACGGCCACGCTCGTTAACGTCACGTTTGATACGGCGCATCAGGCAGATATCCAGCGGCGTATCGACGAAAATCGAGAAGTTCATCGCATCGCGCAGGCGTGAATCGGTCAGCAGCAGGATCCCTTCCAGAATGATGACTTTTTTGGCTTCAATGCGAATGGTTTCTTGCGTACGGGTATGTTCAACGTAGCTGTAAACCGGTAACTCAATGGCTTCGCCGCGTTTAAGCGATTCTAAATGCTGGAATAACAGGCTGTGATCCATCGCGCTCGGATGGTCATAGTTGGTTTTTACACGTTCTTCCATCGACAGATGGCTTTGATCTTTGTAGTAACTGTCTTCCGGAATAACGCCAATATGTTCATCACCTACCTGTTCGCGCAGTTCGCGGTAAAGAGTACTGGCAATAAGGCTTTTACCTGAAGCGGATGCGCCGGCGATACCGATAATGACGCACTGATGAGACTGATCAGTCATAAATTTAGCGACCTGATAACCTGGATGTAAAGGAAGGGCGACGCCAGAGCGTCAAACGCCGCAATTATAGGGATTTCACCGTCACGATACCAGTCGAATAGACATGGGATTCAGGTGTGATAAAAAGTCGCCAATTTTTACCCGCATAACGCATTATTCGCAAAGCAAACCGCTCAAAAATGGAGCGCGGTGCGCGTTTTATTCATCCACTAAGTAATTAATAACACTAAGATGTCAAATTATGAGCGCCCGGCATAGGAATTGTAAATTGTTTGTACTAGCATAATCCAAATTTCAAATTTCATTCGTCGGACTCTGTTCCGGACGGCACAGGGCTTGCGGATTAAGCGGTAATGAAGAAACAACACCAGCGCGTTTTGGTTACCACACCCCATCCTGGACTGCGGCTGCTCAGTTTAGGGCTACTCTCTTTTATCTTCACCCTGTTTTCGCTGGAACTGATCCGCTTTGGTACCGTCATTGCCCCGCTCTGGTTTCCCACCGCGATCATGACCGTGGCGTTTTACCGCCACGCAGGCAAGATGTGGCCCGGCATCGCGTTCGCCTGCGCGCTGGGGAATGTTGCCGCCACCGTCCTGCTTTTTTCCGTCTCTTTCGTCGATCTGCGTTATACCGCCGTCAATATTGTTGAAGCGGCCGTCGGCGCGATGCTGCTGCGTAAATTGCTGCCCTGGTATAACCCGCTGCAAAATCTGAGCGACTGGATCCGCCTTGCCATCGGCAGCGCGGTGGTTCCGCCGCTGGTCGGCGGTGCGCTGATCTGTTTGCTGGTACCGCCAGAAAACGTTTTGCGTACCTTTATTATTTGGGTGTTGTCAGAATCCATTGGCGCGCTGGCGCTGGTGCCGCTCGGGCTATTATTCAAACCGCACTACTTGCTGCGCCATCGCAAACCGCAATTATTGCTGGAAACGCTGGCGACGCTTGCCATTACGCTGACGCTCAGTTGGCTGTCGCTGCATTATTTACCATGGCCATTTACCGCTGTCATTGTGTTGTTGATGTGGAGTGCGGTTCGTCTGCCGCGCATGGAAGCGTTTCTGGTCTTTCTGATAACCGTCATGATGGTGTCGTTGATCATCGCGCGGGAACCGAACCTGATTATCGCGCCGAAAAGCGGTGTGATGACCAACGCGCCCTGGCTGCCGTTTTTGATGATCCTGCTGCCGGTTAACGTGATGACTATGGTGATGTACGCCTTTCGCGCCGAACGGAAGCACATTACCGAAAGCGAAGAACGTTTTCGTAACGCCATGGAATATTCCGCGATTGGCATGGCGTTAGTCGGCACCGAAGGGCAGTGGCTGCAGGCCAACAAAGCGCTGTGCCAGTTTCTGGGTTACAGCCAGGATGAATTGCGTTTAATGAACTTTCAGCAACTCACCTGGCCGGAAGATTTACACAAAGACCTCGAACTGCTTGATCAACTGGTGCGCGGCGACATTCCCACCTACTCACTGGAAAAGCGCTACTACACGCGTAATGGCGATCTGGTCTGGGGGTTGCTGGCCGTTTCTGTCGTGCGCCACGCCGACGGCACTCCGCTCTATTTCATTGCCCAGATCGAAGATATTAACGACCTGAAGCAGACCGAGTGGGTGAACAAGCGCCTGATGGAGCGCATTACCCTTGCGAACGAAGCGGGCGGTATCGGTATCTGGGAGTGGGAGCTGGAGCCAGACATCATCAGTTGGGATAAACGTATGTTTGAAATGTACGAAGTCCCTGCGCATATGAAACCGACCTGGCATCTGTGGTACGAACGCATTCTGCCGGAGGATCGCCCGGAAACCGAGCGCGTTATCCGCGATGCGCTGGCCGCCCGCGTCGCCTTCAAGCTGGAATTCAGAGTGCCGGTTAAAGAGGGGATTCGCCACATCCGCACCCTTGCAAACCGCGTGCTCAATAAGAACGGCGAAGTTGAGCGACTGCTCGGCGTCAATATGGACATGACTGAGGTAAAACAGCTTAACGATGCGCTGTTCCAGGAAAAAGAGCGGCTGCACATTACGCTGGATTCCATCGGCGAAGCGGTGCTGTGTACCGATGTTGATATGAAAGTCACCTTTATGAATCCGGTGGCGGAAAAAATGAGCGGCTGGCCGCAGGAACACGCCATTGGTCAGCCCTTGTTGACGGTGCTGCGCATCACCTTCGGCGATAACGGTCCGGCGATGGAAAACATTCATAGCGGCGATATGTCGCGTACCGCGATTGAGCAGGATGTGGTGCTGCACTGTCGTACCGGCGGCAGCTTCGATATCCACTACAGCGTCACGCCGTTAAGCACGCTGGACGGGCAGAATATCGGCTCGGTGCTGGTTATCCAGGATGTCACCGAGTCGCGCAAAATGCTGCGCCAGCTCAGTTACAGCGCCTCTCATGACGCCCTCACCCACCTGGCGAACCGCGTCAGTTTTGAAAATCATCTCAAGCGCCTGCTGGTGACCGTGCAGGAGTTCCACCAGCGACACGCGCTGGTGTTTATCGATCTCGACCGCTTTAAGGCAGTGAATGACACCGCCGGGCATGCCGCCGGTGATGCCTTGTTGCGCGAAATTTCCTCGCTGATGCTCAGTATGCTGCGATCCACCGATATTCTCGCCCGTCTCGGCGGCGATGAGTTTGGTCTGCTGCTGCCAGATTGCAATATCGAGAGCGCGCGCTATATCTCCGGGCGGATGGTTGAAGCCATTAATGATTACCAGTTTATGTGGGAAGGCCGTTTGCACCACATCGGCGCCAGCGCCGGGATTACGATTATTGATGAGACCAATTACCAGGCATCAGACGTCATGTCGCAGGCGGACATCGCCTGTTACGCCTCCAAGAACAATGGTCGCGGCATCGTTACCGTCTACGAAGCGCAGCAAGGGCTGATGCAGCATGAGCGCAGCATGATGTCACTGGATGAGCAGTGGCATATGATCAAAGACAACCATTTGCTGATGATTGCGCGCGGCGTGGCCTCGCCGCGCGTGCCGGAGGCCTGTAATTTCTGGCTGCTGTCGCTGCGCCTGTGGACCAGCGAAGGGGAAGTGATGGAGGAGCACGCGTTCCGCTCAGGGTTGTCGGAACCGGAACTTATCCGCGCACTCGACAGACGGGTGTTTCACGAATTTTTCCGCAACCATGCGACAGCCGTCGCGGGTAAGGGCCTTGGCGTCGCCCTGCCCCTTTCCGTCGTTGGGCTGGCCAGTCAGTCTCTGGTGACAGAACTGCTGCAAATGCTGGAAAGCGGGCCAATGCCGGGACGTTTGCTGCACCTGATTATTCATGCCGATGCGCTGATGCGCGAAGGCAACACCATTACTGAAAATCTCAAACGACTGCGCCATGCGGGTTGCCGCATTATTTTCAGCCATATCGGGCACGATCTGGAAGTGTTTAACCACCTCACACCGCATATGGCCGACTACCTGTTGCTGGAGCCTGAGTTAGTCACCAATGTCCACGGCAACCTGATGGACGAGATGATGGTGACCATTATTCAGGGTCACGCGCAGCGACTGAGCGTGAAAAGTATCGCCGGGCCAACTCATCAGCCGCTGATGATGGATACCCTGTCGGGAATCGGTATCGATTTGATCTACGGAGATATTATTTCTCAGGCACAGCCGCTGGATTTGATGCTGAATACCAGTTATTTCGCAATTAACTGAATTGATGTAAATACAGACATTTCGCCGTCATGGAGGGTAAATAAGGCGTTATTGTCGCAGCTAGTTTGGCCACGGCCAGCGCGGAAAAACCGGAGCGTACACGCAGTACGTGAGGATTTTGAGCACTGCCCGGGGTCAAAATGGCAAGAAAAATAGCCTTATTCCCCTTCAGGCTGCCAGCCATCGGTATACCAGATATGCAACAACGCATATGAGCGCCACGGCTGCCAGCGCGCCGCGTAACGGCGAATTTGCGCGGGCGTCATCCCGGAAAAACGCTGCTTAATAAGGTAATCATCCGGCAGGAATACATCTTTCGCCTGCCAGCCACGCAACGCGAAATAGTTCGCGGTCCAGCGACCGATACCCGGCCAGGTTTGCAGCGCTTTCACCCCTTGTTCCATATCCGCGGGTGGGCTGAGCGGAAATGTACCGTCGCAAACCGTCTGCGCAAGAAAAATGAGCGACTCCGCACGTTTTAGCGGCATGCCCAGCGCTTTGAGTTCTTCCGGCTGCGCTCGCGCCAGTTGCTGCGGCGTGGGGAAACAGATCATTCCCGGCGCGTCTGCCAGCGGTTCACCGAAGCGCTGCGCCACTTTTGCGGTCAGTTTCGCCGCCATAGCCACACTCACCAGTTGCCCCAAAATCGCCCGTACCGCCTGTTCAAAAGGGTCCACACTGCCCGGCAAACGCAAACCGGGCCGCGCCGCGCCAAGTGAGCCCAGCGCGGTGTTGACGGTTTCTGCGTCACAATCCAGATCAAACAAGCACCGCAGGCGCACCAGACAGTGTTCAGCCACCGGCACAAGCCCATCGCTGAGTATGACCTTCAGCGTCGTGGTGGCTAAGTCAGGCTCGGCGGTGATTAATCCGCGATGCCCATGATAATGGAAAGTGCGCACATAACGCGTTGCGCTAATCTCTTCAACGCCCGCCACGGCGCGCGCGCGTAAAAAATCGAACATCCACGCCCAGTCATATGGCTTGCGCCAGTGCAGTGTATACATAGCAACTCCTGAATAGTGACGCTAACAGCATAACAAACCGGGCATTTTCCGCCTTGCTTTCATATTCCTGTTGTCGCCCGTCACGCATTCGGCTAAAGTCGCCCCCCTTCTTCACTGGCATGGGGATAAACACGTGTTTGTTGGTTTTGACTACGGTACGGCAAACTGCTCAGTCGCGGTGATGCGCGACGGCGCTGCGCAACTGCTGAAAATGGAAAACAACAGTACCTTACTCCCGTCGATGCTCTGCGCACCGACGCGTGAAGCGGTCAGCGAGTGGCTCTATCGCCACCATCAGGTTCCGGCGACAGACGGCGAAACCCAGGCGCTGTTGCGTCGGGCAATGAGCTTTAACCGCGAGGAAGATATTGAGGTTAGCGCCGCCAGCGTGCAGTTCGGGCTGGCTTCATTGCGTCAATACGTCAGCGACCCGGAAGAGGTGTACTTTGTTAAATCACCGAAATCCTTCCTTGGTGCCAGCGGCCTGAAACCGCAGCAAATCGCCCTGTTCGAAGATCTGGTCTGCGCCATGATGCTGCATATTCGCCAGCAGGCAGAAACGCAACTGCCGGAAAGTATTGATCAGGCCGTGATTGGCCGCCCGATCAACTTCCAGGGGCTGGGCGGTGAGGAAGCCAACGCGCAGGCGCAAGGCATCCTTGAGCGCGCCGCGAAGCGCGCCGGGTTCCGTGATGTGGTGTTCCAGTTTGAACCAGTCGCCGCCGGGCTCGATTTTGAAGCCACGCTAAGTGCGGAAAAACGTGTATTGGTGGTGGATATCGGCGGCGGTACGACCGACTGCTCATTATTGCTGATGGGGCCACAGTGGCGCGACAAGCAAGAACGCGCCGCCAGTCTGTTGGGCCACAGCGGTTGCCGCGTTGGCGGTAACGATTTAGACATTGCGCTGGCGTTCAAAAGCCTGATGCCGCTGCTCGGCATGGGCGGTCAGACAGAAAAAGGCATCGCCCTGCCGATCCTGCCCTGGTGGAATGCGGTAGCGATTAACGATGTTCCCGCGCAGACCGAGTTTTACAGCGCCGCCAATGGCCGCTTGCTTAACGATCTCCTGCGCGAAGCCCGCGATGCGGAGAAAGTTGCGCTGCTGGTAAAAGTGTGGCGGCAGCGTCTGAGCTACCGGTTAGTGCGCAGCGCCGAAGAGAGTAAAATCGCCCTTTCCGATGACGCACAGGTTAGCGCGCAACTGCCCTTTATTAGCGATAATCTCGCGGCGGCGATAGACCAGGAAGGTCTGGAAAGCGCGCTAAATCAACCGCTGCAACGCATCCTTGAACAGGTGCAACTGGCGCTGGCAAACAGCGCGGAAACGCCGGAAGTGATTTATCTCACCGGCGGTAGCGCGCGTTCACCGCTGATTAAAAAAGCGCTGGCGCAAACCCTGCCGGGGATCCCGATTGCGGGCGGCGATGACTTCGGCTCCGTCACCGCCGGTCTTGCGCGCTGGGCGCAGACACTGTTTCGTTAATATCTTGCCGGGAGGATCCCTCCCGGCATTATTTTCTTCTTTAAAATCCCCCTAACGCAAATTACCCTACCTGCCATACGTTTCCAGACAGTGTTTCATTTTTCCTCCATTTTTCCGGGGCATGCCGTTACTAAACTAGTATTATTTCGCCATTAGTTTTCCGATGAGATACCTATAACGATGAAAGGCAGTGTTACGTTTCGCCGCACGCTTGTCGCGGCCGTGGTCATGGCGGTAGCGGGCGTAGCCTGGTACCAGTTCGCACATAAAGATCCTTCTTCTACCGCTACCGGACAGACTCAGCGCCAGGGTGCGCCGGCTGGTGGCCGTCATGGTATGCGCGGTGGTGCGCTGCCGCCGGTGCAGGCCGCAACCGCAACCCGTGAAGCCGTACCGCGTTATCTCTCCGGGCTCGGCACCATTACCGCCGCTAACACCGTTACCGTGCGCAGCCGCGTTTCGGGCCAGCTTATGGCGATCCATTTCCAGGAAGGTCAGCAAGTAAAAGCCGGCGATCTGTTGGCGGAAATCGATCCAAGCCAGTTCAAAGTGGCACTGGCGCAAACGCAGGGCCAACTGGCGAAAGATAAAGCCACACTCGCCAACGCCCGCCGTGACCTTTCTCGCTACCAGCAACTGGCGAAAACCAGCCTGGTTTCACGCCAGGATCTCGATAGCCAGCAAGCGCTGGTGACCGAATCGGAAGGCACCGTGAAAGCGGATGAAGCGTCCGTGGCCAGTGCACAGTTAGAGCTGGACTGGAGCCGTATCACCGCGCCCATTTCCGGGCGCGTGGGTTTAAAACAGGTGGATATCGGCAACCAAATCAGCAGCAGCGACACCACCGGCATCGTGGTGTTGACGCAAACGCACCCCATCGATCTGGTGTTTACCCTGCCGGAAAGCGAAATCGCCACCGTAGTGCAGGCGCAAAAAGCAGGTCAGCAACTGGTGGTGGAAGCCTGGGATCGCACCAATAAACAGAAGCTGAGTAGCGGCACATTGTTAAGTCTCGATAACCAGATTGACGCCACCACTGGCACCATCAAACTGAAAGCCCGCTTTGATAACCAGGACGATGCTCTGTTCCCCAACCAGTTCGTCAACGCGCGCATGCTGGTGGCCACGCAGCAGGACGCGGTAGTGATCCCGGCCGCTGCCCTGCAAATGGGCAACGAAGGCAACTTCGTCTGGGTTCTGAACGATAAAAATCAGGTCAGCAAACACACCGTCACGCCAGGTATTCAGGACAGCCAGAAAGTGGTGATTGCCGCGGGTCTGTCGGCGGGCGATCGCGTGGTGACGGACGGCATTGACCGCCTGACCGAAGGGGCGAAAGTGGAAGTCGTGGATGCGAAAAACGCCGACGCCGTACCGGCAAAGCGTGAACATCCGGCCAAAGGAGCGCATTCCTGATGCAGTTGCTACCGCCGGGCCGGACGGGCGGCCCTTCCCGTCTGTTTATTTTGCGTCCGGTCGCCACTACGCTGTTAATGGTGGCGATCCTGCTTGCCGGTATTATCGGCTACCGTTTTCTGCCCGTTTCCGCGCTGCCTGAAGTCGATTACCCGACCATTCAGGTGGTGACGCTCTACCCCGGCGCCAGCCCCGATGTGGTTACGTCGGCGATCACCGCACCGCTGGAGCGCCAGTTTGGTCAGATGTCCGGCTTAAAACAGATGTCGTCGCAAAGTTCCGGCGGCGCGTCGGTGGTGACATTGCAGTTCCAGCTCAGTTTGCCGCTCGATGTCGCCGAGCAGGAAGTGCAGGCGGCAATGAATGCCGCAAACAGCCTGCTACCGTCCGATCTGCCCAACCCGCCGGTCTACAGTAAAGTTAACCCGGCAGATCCACCGATTATGACGCTCGCCGTCACCTCTTCCGCCATGCCCATGACCCAGGTGGAAGATATGGTGGAAACACGCGTCGCGCAGAAAATCTCGCAGGTTTCCGGCGTCGGCCTGGTGACACTTTCAGGCGGCCAGCGCCCGGCGGTGCGCGTCAAACTCAATGCCCAGGCGATTGCTGCTCTCGGGCTGACCAGCGAAACTATTCGCACCGCCATCAGTAACGCCAACGTCAATTCGGCGAAAGGCAGCCTCGACGGCCCAACCCGCGCCGTCACGCTTTCTGCCAACGATCAAATGCAGTCTGCCGAAGAGTATCGCCAGTTGATTGTCGCGTATCAGAACGGCGCGCCGATCCGCCTTGGCGATATCGCAACCGTTGAACAAGGCGCAGAAAATAGCTGGCTGGGCGCATGGGCCAATAAGCAACAAGCGATTGTCATGAATGTTCAGCGCCAGCCGGGGGCGAACATTATCGACACCGCCGACAACATCCGTACGCTGCTGCCGCAGTTAACCGAAAGCCTGCCAAAATCGGTGACGGTGAAAGTGCTGTCGGACAGAACCAACAACATTCGCGCGTCGGTTGACGACACCCAGTTTGAACTGATGCTGGCCATCGCGCTGGTCGTGATGATTATCTACGTCTTCCTGCGCAATATTCCGGCGACCATTATTCCGGGCGTGGCGGTGCCGCTGTCGCTGGTCGGGACATTCGCGGCGATGGTGTTTCTTGATTTCTCCATCAACAACCTGACGCTAATGGCGTTGACCATCGCCACCGGCTTTGTGGTTGACGACGCCATTGTGGTAATCGAGAACATCTCGCGCTATATCGAAAAAGGCGAAAAACCGCTTGCCGCCGCCCTGAAAGGGGCCGGTGAGATCGGTTTTACCATTATCTCGCTGACCTTCTCGTTAATTGCTGTGCTGATCCCGCTGCTGTTTATGGGGGATATCGTCGGTCGCCTGTTCCGCGAATTTGCCGTCACGCTGGCGATAGCGATCCTGATTTCCGCGATTGTGTCGCTGACGCTGACGCCGATGATGTGCGCACGCATGCTGAGCGCCGAATCTCTGCGCAAACAGAACCGTTTTTCCCGCGCCTCGGAGCGCTTCTTCGAGCGCGTCATCGCGGCCTACGGCAGGCTACTGAGCAAAGTGCTCAATCACCCGTGGCTGACGCTGAGCGTGGCGGTCGGAACGCTGTTTTTGTCGATCATGCTGTGGGTGTTTATTCCGAAAGGTTTCTTCCCCGTACAGGACAACGGCATTATCCAGGGCACCCTGCAAGCGCCGCAATCCGCATCCTTTGCCAGCATGGCCGAACGCCAGCGCCAGGTGGCCGATATTATCCTGCGCGATCCGGCGGTAGAAAGCCTGACCTCCTTTGTCGGGGTTGATGGCACCAACCCGTCGCTTAACAGCGCACGATTGCAAATCAACCTGAAACCGCTGGATGAGCGCGACGATCGCGTCCAGCCGGTGATTGAGCGCCTGCAACAGGCGGCGGCGAAAGTGCCCGGCGTCGCACTTTACCTGCAACCGACGCAGGATTTAACCATTGATACCACCGTCAGCCGCACGCAATATCAGTTCACCTTGCAGGCCAACTCGTTAGATGCGCTTAGTACCTGGGTGCCGCAACTGGTGAGCAAACTGCAGGCGTTGCCACAGTTAGCGGATGTCAGCAGCGACTGGCAGGACAAAGGCCTGGTGGCCTACGTTAATGTCGATCGCGACAGTGCCAGCCGCCTGGGCATCAACATGGCGGATGTGGATAACGCTCTTTATAACGCGTTTGGTCAGCGGTTGATCTCCACCATTTACACCCAGGCAAACCAGTATCGCGTGGTGCTGGAACACGACACGGCGCAAACGCCGGGGCTTTCCGCGCTGGACAACATCCGCCTGACCAGCACCGATGGCGGCATCGTGCCGCTCTCGTCGATTGCGAAAGTGGAGCAACGCTACGCACCGCTGAGTATCAACCATCTGGATCAATTCCCGTCGACGACAATTTCCTTCAACGTGGCGGAGGGGTATTCGCTCGGCGATGCGGTGCAGGCCGTGCTGGATAGCGAGAAAACGCTCAACTTCCCGACGGACATCACCACGCAATTCCAGGGTAGCACACTGGCGTTCCAGGCGGCGCTTGGCAGCACCATCTGGCTGATTGTTGCGGCGGTCGCGGCGATGTATATCGTGCTCGGCGTGCTGTACGAGAGCTTTATTCACCCCATCACCATCCTGTCGACATTGCCAACGGCAGGCGTTGGCGCGCTGCTGGCGCTGATGGTGTCCGGCAGTGAACTGGATGTGATTGCCATCATTGGCATTATTTTGCTTATCGGTATCGTCAAGAAAAACGCCATCATGATGATTGACTTCGCCCTCGCCGCCGAACGCGAAGAGGGCATGTCGCCGCGCGATGCGATTTTCCAGGCCTGTTTACTGCGTTTTCGCCCGATATTAATGACCACGCTGGCGGCGCTGCTCGGTGCGCTACCGCTCATGCTGAGCACCGGCGTCGGCGCAGAGTTACGCCGCCCGCTGGGCATTGGCATGGTCGGTGGTTTGCTGGTAAGCCAGGTGCTGACGCTCTTTACGACGCCGGTGATTTACCTGTTGTTTGATCGCCTGTCGCTGGCGGTGAAAAAGCGTTTCCCGCGCCGTGAAGAGGAGGCGTAAGTGAAGTTTTTCGCCCTCTTCATTTACCGCCCGGTGGCGACGATTTTGATTTCTCTCGCCATTACGCTGTGCGGCATTCTCGGCTTCCGGTTGCTGCCGGTCGCCCCGCTGCCGCAGGTTGATTTTCCGGTGATTATGGTCAGCGCCTCACTGCCGGGCGCGTCGCCGGAAACCATGGCCTCCTCCGTGGCGACACCGCTTGAGCGCTCGCTCGGGCGCATTGCCGGGGTCAGCGAAATGACCTCATCCAGCTCGCTGGGCAGCACGCGTATTATTCTTGAGTTTAATTTCGACCGCGATATCAACGGCGCGGCGCGCGATGTGCAGGCGGCGATTAACGCGGCGCAAAACCTGTTACCAAGCGGCATGCCATCGCGCCCAACCTATCGCAAAGCGAATCCGTCTTCTGCGCCAATCATGATTTTGACGCTCACGTCAGACACCTATTCGCAGGGTCAGTTATATGACTTCGCCTCGACGCAACTGGCGCAAACCATCGCGCAGATTGATGGCGTGGGCGACGTTGATGTTGGCGGCAGTTCCCTGCCCGCGGTGCGTGTGGATTTAAACCCGCAGGCGCTGTTTAACCAGGGCGTGTCACTGGATTCGGTGCGCACGGCAATCAGCAATGCCAACGTGCGCAAACCGCAGGGCGCAGTGGAAGATGGCGCGCAACGCTGGCAGGTGCAAACCAACGACGAGCTGAAAACCGCCGCCGAATACCAACCGTTAATCATTCACTACAAAAACGGCTCCGCCGTGCGCTTAAGCGATGTCGCTAAAGTCACTGACTCGGTGCAGGACGTGCGCAACGCCGGGATGACTAATGCGAAACCCGCCATTTTGCTGATGATCCGCAAACTGCCGGAAGCCAATATTATCCAGACGGTGGACAGTATTCGCGCGCGTCTGCCCGGCTTGCAGCAAACCATTCCCGCAGCGATCGATTTACAAATCGCCCAGGATCGCTCGCCGACGATTCGCGCTTCGCTGGCCGAGGTCGAACAGACGCTGGTTATCTCGGTGGCGCTGGTGATCCTCGTGGTATTCCTGTTTTTGCGTTCAGGCCGCGCAACGCTGATCCCGGCAGTCGCTGTGCCCGTGTCGCTTATCGGCACCTTTGCCGCCATGTATTTATGCGGCTTTAGCCTGAATAACCTGTCGCTGATGGCGCTGACCATTGCCACCGGTTTTGTTGTCGATGATGCCATTGTGGTGCTGGAAAATATCTCGCGCCATCTGGAAGCAGGGATGAAACCTTTGCAGGCGGCGCTGCAAGGTACGCGCGAAGTGGGCTTTACCGTGTTATCGATGAGTATCTCACTGGTGGCCGTATTCCTGCCGCTGCTGCTGATGGCGGGGCTTCCGGGACGTTTGCTGCGCGAATTCGCCGTTACGCTGTCGGTGGCGATTGGTATTTCGCTGATTATTTCCCTGACGCTAACGCCGATGATGTGCGGCTGGTTGTTAAAAGCGCATAAACCCCGCGAGCGCAGCCGGGAAAAAGGCTTCGGCCGCCTGCTGGTGGCGCTGCAGCGGCAATATGCGCGTTCGTTGAAATGGGTGCTCAACCACGCGCGGTTAGTCGGGTTAGTGTTAATTGGCACCATCGCGCTCAATATCTGGCTCTATATTTCGATCCCGAAAACCTTCTTCCCGGAGCAGGATACCGGCGTGCTGATGGGCGGTATTCAGGCCGATCAGAGCATTTCGTTCCAGGCGATGCGCGGCAAATTGCAGGACTTTATGAAGATCATCCGCGACGATCCAGCAGTGGATAATGTCACCGGCTTTACCGGCGGTTCGCGCGTTAACAGCGGCATGATGTTTATCACCCTGAAACCCCGCGATGTGCGTAAAGAGACCGCGCAACAGGTGATTGATCGTCTGCGCGGCAAGCTGGCCAAAGAGCCGGGCGCGAGCCTGTTTTTGATGGCCGTGCAGGATATTCGCGTCGGCGGACGTCAGGCCAACGCCAGCTACCAGTTCGCCTTACTGTCGGACTCGCTCAGCGCCCTGCGCGAATGGGAACCCAAAATCCGCAAAGCCCTTGCCGCGCTGCCGGAGCTGGCGGACGTTAACTCGGATCAGCAGGATAACGGTGCGGAGATGAATCTGGTGTATGACCGCGAAACCATGTCGCGGCTCGGTATCAGCGTCCAGGCAGCCAACAGCCTGCTGAATAATGCTTTCGGTCAACGGCAAATTTCCACCATCTACCAGCCGCTAAACCAGTACAAAGTGGTGATGGAAGTCGACCCGCGTTACACCCAGGATGTTAGCGCGCTGGATAAGATGTACGTCATCAACAGTGACGGCAAAACGATCCCGCTCTCCTACTTCGCGCACTGGCTGCCCGCCAACGCGCCGCTGTCGGTAAATCATCAGGGGTTGTCGGCGGCATCGACCATTGCCTTTAACCTGCCAACAGGCACCTCGTTATCGCAAGCCAGCGATGCCATTAACCGCACGATGACACAGCTTGGTGTGCCTTCCAGCGTGCGCGGCAGTTTTGCCGGCACCGCGCAGGTGTTCCAGGAGACGATGAACTCACAGGTCATTCTGATCCTGGCGGCCATTGCGACGGTCTATATCGTGTTGGGGATTTTGTATGAGAGCTATGTTCACCCGCTGACCATTCTCTCTACCCTGCCCTCGGCGGGCGTGGGCGCGCTGCTGGCGCTTGAGCTTTTCGGTGCGCAGTTCAGTTTAATAGCGCTCATTGGCATTATGTTATTGATTGGGATTGTAAAGAAGAACGCGATAATGATGGTCGACTTTGCGCTTGAAGCGCAGCGCCAGGGGAACCTCACGGCTGAAGAGGCGATTTTCCAGGCCTGTCTGCTGCGTTTTCGCCCGATTATGATGACCACACTGGCGGCGCTGTTTGGCGCGCTGCCGCTGGTTATCTCCGGTGGCGATGGCTCCGAGCTACGCCAGCCGCTTGGTATCACCATTGTCGGCGGGCTGGTAATGAGCCAGTTGCTCACCCTGTACACCACGCCGGTGGTCTATCTCTTCTTCGACCGCCTGCGTATGCGTTTTAGCCGACACGAAAGAGAGCCTGTTAGTGAATGAATGAGCTACCCAAAAACATCCGCTGGCAGCTATGGATTGTCGCCTTTGGCTTTTTTATGCAGTCGCTGGATACCACCATTGTTAACACGGCGCTCCCCTCGATGGCGAAAAGCCTCGGGGAGAGCCCGCTGCACATGCATATGGTAGTGGTCTCCTATGTGCTGACGGTAGCGGTGATGCTGCCCGCCAGCGGCTGGCTGGCAGACAGGGTTGGCGTGCGAAACATCTTTTTTGCCGCCATTGTGCTGTTTACCACCGGTTCACTGTTTTGCGCCCAGGCTTCTACGCTCGATCAGTTGGTCATGTCACGTGTGCTGCAAGGTGTCGGCGGCGCGATGATGGTGCCGGTTGGCAGGCTAACGGTGATGAAAATTGTCCCGCGCGATCAGTACATGGCGGCGATGACGTTTGTCACCCTGCCAGGGCAGGTAGGCCCGCTGCTCGGCCCGGCGCTTGGCGGTATCCTGGTTGAATATGCCTCCTGGCACTGGATTTTCCTCATTAACCTGCCGGTGGGCATTCTCGGTGCGATTGCCACCCTGAGCCTGATGCCCAACTACACCCTGCAAACCCGCCGCTTTGATATGGCGGGTTTTGTGCTGCTCGCGGGCGGCATGGCAACGTTGACGCTGGCGCTCGATGGTAATCGCGGGCTGGGGCTAACGTCGTGGCAACTCGGCGCGCTGGTGGCGGTGGGCGCGGCGGCAATTCTCTTTTATCTTTTGCATGCCAGGGGCAACGACGGCGCGTTGTTTAATCTGCGGTTATTCCGCACCCCCTCTTTTTCGCTGGGTCTGGCCGGAAGTTTCACCGGACGCATCGGCAGCGGTATGTTGCCGTTTATGACGCCGGTGTTTTTGCAGATTGGCCTGGGGTTTTCGCCCTTTCACGCCGGGCTGATGATGATCCCGATGGTGCTGGGCAGCATGGGGATGAAACGCATCGTGGTGCAGGTGGTGAACCGCTTTGGTTACCGCCGCGCGCTGGTCTGTTCCACGCTTGGCCTGGCCGCCATCAGCCTGCTGTTTATGGCAACGGCGCTGCTCGGCTGGTATTACCTGCTGCCGGTGGTGCTGTTCTGCCAGGGTATGATCAACTCAATGCGCTTCTCCTCCATGAACACCTTAACGCTCAAAGATCTGCCCGATGAGCTGGCCAGTGGCGGCAATAGTCTGCTGTCAATGATCATGCAGTTATCGATGAGTATCGGCGTGACCATCGCCGGGCTGCTGCTCGGCCTGTTTGGTCAGCAGCATCTGTCCGCAGACAGCGGGGTGGCGCACCATGTTTTCCTTTACACGTATCTCAGCATGGCGGTGATTATTTCACTTCCGGCGTTGCTCTTCGCCCGCGTCCCGAATGATGCCAGCCAGAACGTCGTGATTGCCCGTCGCAACAGGAGAGAATCATGAAGTTCTGGCGGCCGGGTATTACGGCCAAACTGTTTCTGGCGATTTTAGCCACCTGCATTGTTCTGCTGATCACCATGCACTGGGCGGTGCGTCTCAGCTTTGAGCACGGTTTTATTGACTACATTAAGCGTGGTAACGAACAGCGCCTGCAAATGCTGAGCGACTCGCTGGCCGAGCAGTATGCGCAGAACGGAAGCTGGCAGTTTCTGCGCAACAACGACCGGGTGATTTTTCAGCTCTTGCGTTCATTCGAACGCGATAACGATCGTGAAGAAGACAGGCCTGGTGGCCCCGGCGAGCCGCCGCGCGAGATGGACAGAAACGCACCGCCTGGCATGGACCGCGACATGCGTCCCGGCCCGGATGGCGAAATGGAACGCGAGCCTGGACCGCCACCGCCGGATATGCCGCCGCACGGCTGGCGCACCAAATTCTGGGTCGCCGATCAGGATAATAATGTGCTGGTCGGCCCGCGCTCACCGGTGCCGTCGGACGGCACTCGCCGGGCGATTGTTGTTAATAATGCGACCGTCGGTTGGGTTATCGCTTCGCCGATTGAGCGTCTGACGCGCAATACCGATATCAACTTTGATCGCCAGCAGCGGCGCACCAGTTGGCTGATTGTCGGTCTTGCCACGCTGCTTGCTGCGCTGGCTACTTTCCCGCTGGCGCGCGGTTTACTGGCGCCGGTAAAACGGCTGGTCGATGGCACCCACCGGCTCGCCTCGGGCGATTTCTCCACCCGCGTCAATCCCGGTAGCCAGGATGAGCTTGGCCGGCTGGCGCGCGACTTTAACCAGCTCGCCAGCACGCTGGAGCGTAACCAGCAGATGCGCCGTGACTTTATGGCGGATATCTCGCATGAACTGCGCACGCCGCTGGCGGTGCTGCGCGGCGAGCTGGAGGCGATTCAGGATGGCGTGCGGCAATTCACGCCGGAATCGGTAACTTCGTTACAGGCGGAAGTTGGCACGCTGACAAAGCTGGTCAATGACCTGCACCAGCTGTCGATGTCCGATGAAGGCGCGCTGGCCTACCAGAAAGCGCCGGTGGATGTGGTGTCGCTGGTGGAGATCGCCGCAGGCGCTTTCCGCGAGCGTTACGCCAGCCGCAATCTGACCCTTTCTCTTGAAGTGCCCGCCAGCGCCACGGTGTTTGGCGATCCCGATCGCCTGATGCAGTTGTTTAATAACCTGCTGGAAAACAGCCTGCGCTACACCGATGCGGGCGGGCAAACGCTTATCCAGGTTGTTACCCGCGACAATACGCTGGTGATGCGCTTTGCCGACAGCACGCCGGGCGTCAGCGATGAGCAACTCAAACGGCTTTTCGAGCGCTTTTATCGCACGGAAGGCTCACGTAACCGTGCCAGCGGCGGCTCCGGCCTGGGGCTGGCTATTTGTTTGAATATTGTGGAAGCGCACGGTGGCGCTATCCATGCGGCGCACTCGCCATTCGGCGGGGTTAGCATTACAGTTGAACTACCGCTTGAACGCGAAAAAACGAGAGATGTATGACTGAGTTACCGATCGATGAAAACACGCCACGCATCCTGGTTGTTGAAGATGAGCCAAAGCTTGGGCAGTTGCTGCTCGACTATCTGCGCGCGGCAAGCTACGCGCCAGCGCTGATTAACCACGGCGATCAGGTGCTCTCTTACGTGCGCCAGACGCCGCCGGATCTGATCCTGCTGGATTTGATGCTCCCCGGTACCGACGGATTAACGTTATGTCGGGAAATCCGCCGTTTTTCTAACGTGCCCATTATTATGGTGACGGCGAAAATCGAAGAGATCGACCGCCTGCTGGGGCTGGAGATTGGCGCGGATGATTACATCTGCAAACCGTACAGCCCGCGTGAAGTGGTGGCGCGCGTGAAAACCATTCTGCGCCGCTGCAAACCGCAGCGCGAGCTGGAGCGGCTGGACGCAGAAAGCCCGCTGATTGTCGATGAAGGCCGTTTCCAGGCGAGCTGGCACAACAAGCTGTTGGATCTTACCCCTGCTGAGTTTCGCCTGCTGAAAACCCTCTCCAGCGAGCCGGGCAAAGTCTTCTCCCGCGAGCAGTTGCTTAACCATCTGTATGATGATTATCGCGTGGTGACGGACCGCACCATCGACAGCCATATCAAAAACCTGCGCCGCAAACTTGAAGCGCTGGATGAGGAGCAATCCTTTATCCGCGCCGTTTACGGTGTCGGCTACCGCTGGGAAGCCGACGCCTGCAAACTGGCGTAAGCCGTATGTCGGGCGCATGCGCCCGACACGCTTCATCCACGTTATTTACGCAGCAATCGCTGCAAACGCTGCTTATGCCACTGGCTAATCAGATTAGCGAAGACAAAAATCCGCAGCCCTTTCACCGCCACTAGCCCGCCCCAAATCGCCGCCACCCACAATGACCAATCGCTATCCGGCGAGGTGCTGCGGTTGAGGAAAAACAGCAGCACGCAGACGACAACGGCGGTGATCAACATGCGCCAGAAACTGCTTTCGGCATCGAGCTGTTCCCGCGCTGCGGTGATGCGTTTATCCAGCGCCTCTTCGCCCGCCTCGCTCTGCGCGGAAAGCGCGGTAACGCTGACGCCAAACACCGCCGCCAGTGCGCTGAGTGTTTCCAGAGAAGGCTGATCGCCATTTTCAATTCTCTGCACGGTTCTGACGCTCAGCGCCGCCATCTCCGCCAGTTGTTCCTGTGACCAGGCCCGAGCCAGACGTAATGTTTTTACTTTGTTATCGCTCATACTCTTTCTCCTGATGAATCCGGCCTGTAGTGTCACCCAACCCCGCAGACAGCAACACGATCCGCACCTGACAGCAACCCGACAGCAGCCTGACACGGCCTGTCGTCAAGTATAACCCCAGTGAATACGTCTTCCGTGAACAACGGCGCAATCATCTGTATGATGGCTGCCGCCTGGGGCAGAGTATCGTTTCGCCAGCCGCCAGGCCTAACAACAATAAAAGGAAAGGGATAGTGAGGAAATACTACTACGGTGCGCTGACACTCTTCTTTGCAGCGTTCAACTGCCAGGCAGAGCTAACCGAAGCACAGATGGATGCAGACTGCGCGAAAATCGCCGATTACGCCAAAAAAGGCGATCAGTATTACAAAGCAAAAGACTACCCCAAAGCGCGCGAGGCTTTCGAAGAACAGGCGGCATGGCTGGAGCAGTGCGAATTAGGCAAAGATAAACCGAACGATGTGTTGGTAGCGACCGCCTACAACAACGTCGCGCTTACCTGGATCCGCCAGGGCGAGTACCGCAAAGCGCAGGCGTGGCTGTCCATTATGCCGGACGATGAAAAGTCGAAATATAACCTTTCACGTATTCAGGACAAGCTGCAGGCGCTGCCAAAACCGGCTTCCGCCGCAGGTGAATACTGGCAGTACGCCGGGCGCAGCGAGTGGGAAGTACTCACGCTCAAACCGCAGGGTAAAGAGAGCTGGCAGGCCGACTGGTCCGGTCTTTATTTCGGCATTATGGGGCTGTACTCCGGGCCAAATATGGGCGATTTCAGCGAAAAAGTGACGCTGAAAAACGGCAAAGGCGACATCGTTTTGCGTGATGAAGGCATTTCCCAATGCACCATTTCGCTGAATCTGACGGCGGATTTCAACAGGCTGGAGATGAAAACCGATGACGCGATGAACTGCGGTTTCGGCCATAACGTCAGCGCCGATGGCACCTACCTGCGCGTGAACTAACGCGCGGGTTTACTCCCCTGCCCCACGGCGCTACAATTCCCGCCCTAAATTTAGGGGAACTCCCCTACTGCCTCACTGCGGTGAGGCTGTCTGACCTGTCATCAGAATGAGAACATCATGTTTAAACCGGAACTCCTCTCCCCGGCGGGATCGCTGAAAAATATGCGTTACGCTTTCGCCTATGGCGCAGACGCGGTTTACGCGGGCCAACCGCGTTACTCGCTGCGCGTGCGCAATAACGAATTCAACCACGAAAACCTGCAAATCGGCATTAACGAAGCCCACGCGCTGGGCAAGCAGTTTTACGTGGTGGTGAACATTGCCCCACATAACGCCAAGCTGAAAACATTTATTCGCGATCTGAAACCGGTGGTGGATATGGGGCCGGACGCGCTGATTATGTCCGATCCCGGTTTAATCATGCTGGTACGTGAAAACTTCCCGCAGATGCCGATTCACCTCTCGGTGCAGGCCAACGCCGTTAACTGGGCGACCGTGAAGTTCTGGCAGCAAATGGGGCTGAGCCGCGTCATCCTCTCCCGCGAGCTCTCTTTGGAAGAGATTGCCGAAATCCGCGCTCAAGTGCCGGAAATGGAAATTGAAATCTTCGTGCACGGCGCGCTGTGCATGGCTTATTCCGGCCGCTGCTTGCTCTCGGGTTATATCAATAAACGCGACCCAAACCAGGGCACCTGTACCAACGCCTGCCGCTGGGAATATAAGGTGCAGGAAGGCAAAGAAGACGCTATCGGCAATATCGTGCACGTGCATGAACCGATTCCGGTACAAAACATTGAACCTACGCTCGGCGTTGGTGCGCCGACCGATAAAGTCTTCATGATTGAAGAAGCCCAGCGTCCGGGCGAGTACATGACCGCCTTCGAAGACGAGCACGGCACTTACATCATGAACTCGAAAGATCTGCGGGCGATCGTACACGTTGAACGTTTAACGCAGATGGGCGTGCATTCGCTGAAAATCGAAGGCCGTACCAAATCGTTTTACTACTGCGCGCGCACTGCGCAGGTTTATCGCAAAGCGATTGACGACGCCGCAGCGGGCAAGCCGTTCGACACCTCGCTGCTGGAGACGCTGGAAGGCCTGGCGCACCGTGGTTACACCGAAGGGTTCCTGCGCCGTCACACCCATGACGACTACCAGAACTATGAATACGGTTATTCCGTTTCCGAACGCCAGCAGTTTGTCGGTGAATTCACCGGTGAGCGCAAAGGCGACTTTGCGGCCGTCGCGGTGAAAAACAAGTTCTCCGTTGGCGATAGCCTGGAGCTGATGACGCCGCAGGGCAACGTCAACTTTACGCTGGAGCATATGGAAAACGCCAAAGGCGAAGCCATGCCGGTCGCGCCTGGAGACGGTTATACTGTCTGGCTACCGGTTCCGCAGGATATGGCGCTGGAATATGCGCTGTTAATGCGTAATTTCACCGGTCAGTCAACGCGTAATCCTCACGCGAAGTGATTGAGCAGGGTTATTTTTTCGGCGCGAAAAATCTTAGAATCGGATCACATACCGCCCCGTTTAATACGGGTATTATCCTTCTCGCTGAAAAACATAACCCATAAATGCTAGCTGTACCAGGAACCACCTCCTTAGCCTGCGTAATCTCCCTTACGCAGGCTGATTTTTTTTCATCCTTTCTCTGCTTTTTCTCCCCACTTTTCTCTCCTGAGATACACTTTTCTCATCGAATTCAATAAGGATGAAGAGAATGAGCGCATTTCCCACAAGTTTGTTAATCCTCAACGGTAAAAGCGCCGGGGACGAAGCCCTGCGCGAAGCGGTAACGCTATTGCGCGACGAAGGCATGGATATTCAGGTGCGCGTCACCTGGGAAAAAGGCGACGCGGTGCGCTATGTCGAGGAGGCACAACGGCTCGGCGTTGCCACGGTGATTGCCGGTGGCGGCGATGGCACCATTAACGAAGTGGCGACCGCGCTGGTGAACAGCAAAGGAGAGACAAGCCCGGCGCTGGGCATTTTGCCGCTCGGCACCGCCAATGATTTCGCCACCAGCGCAGGCATCCCGGAAGCGCTGGATAAAGCCTTGCAACTGGCGATTGTCGGTAAAGCGGTGCCGATTGATATCGCCCGCGTGAACGATAAAACCTGCTTTATCAATATGGCGACCGGCGGTTTTGGCACCCGCATTACCAGTGAAACGCCGGAAAAACTCAAAGCCGCGCTCGGTGGCGTCTCCTACTTGATTCACGGTCTGATGCGCATGGATATGCTGAAAGCGGATCGCTGCGACATAAGCGGTGAGGATTTTCACTGGCAGGGCGACGCACTGGTGATCGGCATCGGCAATGGCCGCCAGGCGGGCGGCGGACAGCAACTCTGCCCGCAGGCGCTGATCAATGACGGCTTATTACAGCTACGGATTTTCACCGGCGATGAGCTGCTTCCGGCGCTGTTCACTACCCTGACCCAGCCGGAAGATAATCCGCATATTGTCGACGGGAAATCGGCATGGTTTGAGATCAATGCCCCGCATGAAATGACGTTTAATCTCGACGGCGAACCGCTGCGCGGTGAGCAATTTCGCATTGAAGTGGTACCGAATGCGTTGCAATGCCGGTTGCCGCCGGATTGCCCGTTATTGCGTTAACGTATGTACCACCACTGTGGAATGGTTCCGTTCACCAGACGTTCTGGCGTTTCTGAAACTTCACATACTGTGAACGGGATAAGGGGAGCTGCCGCGCTCCCCTTATCAATCCCCGCGGCCCCGCGGGAAATCGGTGCTGCGCACTGCGCTCACCTCCCGCGTGCCTGCCTGCGGTCGGCTCGACTCGCCGTCGTGGCTCGATTCGCCTCTGGCCGCCATCCATGGCGTCCAGCCCTTGTCATTCACGCTCCGGTTCGCCGATTTCAGCGGGGACTCACCCCCATCGCTGTGAGACCAAAAGTCAAAACAAAGCCGGTGGTGATGAAAAGTACGTTGTTGTAGGCCGGATATGCACCATCCGGCAATCGATGCGGCATGCCGCATGGGTGCAATGGTTCCGTTCACCAGACGTTCTGGCGTTTCTGAAGCTTCACATACGGTGAACGGGATAAGGGGAGCTGCCGCGCTCCCCTTATCAATCCCTGCGGCCCCGCAGGAAATCGGTGCTGCGCACTACGCTCACCTCCCGCATGCCTGCCTGCGGTCGGCTCGACTCGCCGTCGTGGCTCGATTCGCCTCTGGCCGCCATCCATGGCGTCCAGCCCTTGTCATTCACGCTCCGGTTCGCCGATTTCAGCGGGGACTCAACCCCATCGCTGTGAGACCGAAAGTCAAAACAAAGCCGGTGATGCTGAAAAGTACGTTGTTGTAGGCCGGATATGCACCATCCGGCAATCGATGTGGCATGCCGAATGGGTGCAATGGTCCCGTTCACCGCAATGAAGTCTATTGTGAGAACCGTTCTGATGGTGAACGGAACCCTTCCACAATCGCGACAGATAAGCCGGACGGCAGACAAATTTAATACGCCGCCACCTCGCGTGCCATCTCGCGGCTATATTGCTGGCTGGCGTTAACCAGCATCCGCGTATAATCCGTTTGCGCCGCGCCGCTCACCAGCGCATCGACGGTTAATGTCTCGAGGATTTTACCGTGCTGCATCACCGCCACTTTCTGGCACAAATGAGCAATCACGCCAAGATCATGCGTCACCATCAGGTAAGTGAGTTGAGACTCCTGATGCAGCGCCGCCAGCAAGTTGAGAATTTCCGCCTGCACCGAGACATCCAGCGCCGAGGTCGGTTCATCGAGCAGCAATACGCGCGGTTCCAGAATCAGCGCCCGGGCGATGGCCACACGCTGACGCTGGCCGCCGGAGAGCTGATGCGGATAACGGTCACGAAAAGCGCGGTTTAACCCTACTTTATCCAGCAGCGTATTGATGCGCCGATCGCGGTCGTTAATGCCGTGAATTTGCAGCGGCTCTTCCAGAATGTCGCCAATGGTATGGCGCGGGTGCAGCGAGCCGTAAGGATCCTGAAACACCATCTGCACCAGCCGACAGCGCGCCGGGTTAAGGCGCTTTTCCAGCGGCTGGCCGTTGATTGCTAACTCGCCTTCCCAGTGGGTAAACAACCCGGCCAGGCATTTCAACACCGTGGTTTTGCCGGAGCCGGATTCCCCCACCAGCCCGTAAATCTCACCCGGCCGCACGCTGAAACTGACATCCTCCAGCACCTGATTGCGCTTCTCTCCTTCACCAAACGCGAGGTGAAGGTGTTTTACGTTGATCATTCTGCTCTCCTTATTCGCCGAGCCAGCTGGCCTGACGCTGCAACACCGGCAATTCCGGGCGACGGTTATGGATTTCCGGCAGGGCGTGAATCAGCCCCTGCGTGTAGGGGTGCTGCGCGCTATCAAGATCTTTCGCGGCAATCGACTCCACCACCCGCCCGGCGTACATCACCAGTACGCGGTCACAGAAACTGCGCACCAGGTTGATGTCGTGGCTGATAAAAATCAGCCCCAGCCCGCGCGATTTCACTAAGTCATCCAGCAAACCCAGCACCTGCAAACGCACCGAAACATCCAGCGCCGAGGTAGGTTCATCGGCAATCACCAGTTCCGGGTCGGTGATCAGCATCATGGCAATCATGATGCGCTGTCCCTGCCCGCCGGAAATCTCGTGCGGGTAGAGATGATAAACGCGATCCGGCTGGCGGATGCGCACCACATCGAGCATCTCCAGCACTTTTGCTTTCGCCTCGGCTTTCTTGCCTGGATGGTGCGTCAGCCAGGCTTCAGCAATCTGATCGCCCACGCAAACCACCGGGTTCAGCGAATATTTCGGATCCTGCATAATCATCGAAATACGCTTGCCGCGTACCTGGCGCATCTGCGCTTCGCTGATGTTCAGCAGATCAACGTCGCCAAACTGCATCGCCTCTGCCTGAATGCGCGCTTTCGCCGGGTGCAGGCGCAGCAAGGCGCGCCCGACGGTGGATTTCCCTGAGCCAGACTCACCGACAATCGCCAGTTTCTCCTGACCAAGACTGAAGGAGACGCCGCGTACCGCATGGGTCACCGCGCGCCCGTTGATAAAATCGACATGCAGGTTGCGCACATCGAGTAGCGGCGAATTATTCGCTGCGAGGATCGAGGATGTCACGTAAGCCGTCTCCCAGGAAATTAAAGGCCAGGCTGTTGATCAAGATCGCCAGCCCCGGAATGGTTACTACCCACCAGCACTCCATCATGTAGGTGCGCCCGCTTGAGATCATCGCGCCCCACTCCGGCTCCGGCGGCTGCGCGCCCAGGCCTAAAAAGCCCAGCCCCGCCGCAGTCAGGATGATCCCCGCCATATTCATGGTGATGCGGATAATCACCGACGGCAGGCACAGCGGCACAATATGACGCCACAGCACACGCACCGGAGACGCACCCTGCAAGCGCACGGCGGAGATAAAATCGGCCTGGCGCAATGAGAGGGTTTCCGCGCGCGCCAGACGCGCAATCGGCGGCCAGGCGGTGAGCGTAATGGCGATCACCACATGTTCAAGCCCCGGCCCAAGCGCCGCGACAAACGCCAGCGCCAGCACCAGCCCTGGAAACGAGATAAAGATGTCGGTCACACGCATCAGCACCATATCGACCTTGCCGCCAAAGTACCCGGCGCTGACGCCAAGCAGCAGCCCCAGTGGGCCAACGGTAACGGAAACCAGCAGCACGATATAAAGCGTGATACGCGAGCCGTAGACCAGGCGGCTGAAGATATCGCGACCAAACTCATCGGTGCCAAACCAGTGCGTGGCATTCGGCGCGCTCAGCGCATTTTCCAGATCCTGAACCAGCGGGTTATAGGGCGCGATAAGCGGCGCGAAAATCGCCACCACCAACAGCAACAAAATAATGCTGCCACCGATTGCCGTGAGCGGGTTGCGCGCCATTTTGCCGATAAAACCGGCCGCACGCCCGACGCCGCGTTTGATGCGCAGGCTGCGCTCGCGGCTTGCCGAAGAGACCGGCGAATCAAAAGAGACCGTCATGATTTCGTCCTCGGATCAAAGAGTTGGTAAAGCATGTCGGAGAGCAGATTGAGCATCACGAAAATCACCCCGACCAGCAGTACGCAGCCCATGACCGCATTCATATCGCCCAGCAATAAACTGCCGGTAAGGTAGGAACCAAAGCCCGGCCACGAAAAGACGGTTTCGATCAGCACCGCCCCTTCCAGTAGCGAACCATAAGCCAGCGCCACCACCGTTAATAGTTGCACGAGGATATTGCGAAACGCGTGATTCCAGATGACCTGGCGTTCCGTCAACCCTTTCACCCGCGCGGTGATGATGAACTCCTGCGACAGTTGCGCCAGCATAAAACTGCGGGTCATGCGGCTGATATACGCCAGCGAGTGGAAACCGAGCAGCGAGGCGGGCAGCACCAGATGATTAAGCGCATTCCAGAACACCGCGCCGTTGCCTGCCAGCAGCGCATCCACAGTGATAAGCCCGGTGCGACGCAAAACCACGCCATCCAGCCCCAGATCCAGACGACCGGCACCGCCGACCCAGCCAAGCCAGGCGTAGAACAGCAGCAGTCCCATCATGCCGACCCAGAAAATCGGCGTGGAGTAACCGGCAAGGCTGATAATGCGCACCACATAATCGGACACACTGTTACGCCGTGCCGCCGCCAGCACACCCAGCGGAATACCCAGCCCGGCGCCAACGATAATCGCCATCGTCGCCAGTTCGAGCGTCGCCGGGAAGACGCGCGCAATATCGTCCAGCACTGGTTTGCCGGTCAGCAACGCGTTGCCGAGATTGCCGTGCAAAAGGTTGTTCAGGTAAATGCCGAACTGGGTCAGCAGCGACTTATCAAACCCCAGTTGCTGATAAACCTGCTGATAGGTGCTGTGATCCGCATCCGGGCCAACAATCGCCAGCACCGGATCGACAGGCATCACGCGGCCAATAAAGAAGGTCAGCAGCAACAGGCCAAACAGCGTCACCACCACCTGAGTTAACCGTTTTGAAAGGCGTCTGGTGCGTGAGCCAGGCGCAAGCAGTAACGAACTCATCCTTTCTCTCCTCCGGTGGCGGGCACTTTGTACACATCGCGCAGGAATGTGGTGGCAGACGGGTGCGACTGGAAGTTTTTCACTTCATTACGCACCACCACCGAATCCACCATTTGCGAGAGTGGGATCAGCGCCGGGATCAGTTGGTCATAGCGCAGCTGAATTTGCTGATAATCCGCTTTCTGTTTTTCCGGGTCGCGCTCCAGCAACGCGTTGTCGATCATCTCGTTAAGCGGTTTATCGTAGAAACTGGTGCGCCAGCCCTGGAAGTTGGTCAGCCGGGCTTCGTCGCTGTTATCCGGGTTATAGACCAGCGCGCGCAGGCTCGAGTGAGGATGCGGCTCCACACCGCTGCCGCCGCGCCCCACCAGCATTTCGAATTTACGCTCACGCATCGCGCCATAAATTTGGTTGCCGGTGCCGGTGACGATTTTGGCGTTGATCCCGGCCTGCATCAGCGTTGACTGCACGGCAATGGCGATATTGAGAAACGGCTGGTCAGCCAGTACGCGCAGCGTGGTGTCAAAACCCTGCGGGTAACCCGCTTCCGCTAACAGTTTTTTCGCACGCGGAATGTCCAGCCGGTAGCCGGGATCGGGCAGCGTTGAGGGCATACCCGCTTTGATCGGCCGCTGGTGCAGCACGCCGTAGCCCGGCATCAGCGCTTTATTGATGCCCTGGTAATCAATCAGATAACGCACCGCTTCGCGCACTTTCGGGTTGGCGAAATGCGGCTCTTTCATGCTCATCGCCACGTAATAAACCGTGCCCTTTTGCACCGCTTCAACCGTCACGTCAGGGTCTTTACGCAGCGCGTTGATATCCGATACCGCCATGTTGTTGGCAATATCCAGATCGCCTTTCGCCAGCATCAGACGCAGGGTTTGCGACTCCTGGAAATGGCGCAGCACCACGCGGCTCAGCTTTGGCTCCTCGCGCCAGTAATCCGGGTTGCGCTTCATACGCAGCACATCTTTCGCCTGCCAGGTTTCCAGCATAAACGGGCCGGAACCCGCTTCGTTGGTAGTCAGCCAGCGGTTGCCCCAGTCACCGTTCACTTCATGGCTTTGCACGGTTTTGCTGTCCAGCACGCCGAGATTGCCCAGCGCGCCCAGCGAGTAGATAACCAGTTGCGGATCGTTAGGCTTAGGCAGGGTGATTTGCACGGTGTTGTTGTCCGGTGCGCTCACCTGCTGGTCGATATTCTTTTTGCTAAAACCGTAGGATTTCCACACCGACGCCTGCGCCAGGTTCAAATGCAGCAGGCGGCGCATCGACCACACCACATCCTGCGCGGTCAGCGGGTTGCCGGAGTGAAACTTGACGTTGTTGCGCAGGTGGAAGGTGAGCGTTTTGCCGTCCGGGCTGATATCCCAGGACTCCGCCAGCGCCGGTTTGACGTTGGTGAGTTCATTTGGATCGAGCTCAACCAGCGAATCGTAGAGATTGACCACAATGCCGACCACTTCGTTGCCGGTCATTGCCGCCGGATCGAGGGTCAGCAGGTTGTTCATGTTCATGCCGATGATGAGCTGATCGGGCGGCGTTTTCGCCAACGCCGCGCCGCTCCCCATCACCAGCGAGAGCGCGAGTAAACACGCTCCCGCGAGGGAAGTTTTTTTCATCTGTGCATACCGTTTGTAGAGTACGTTTTGCCGGAAATCGGCTTGTGTAGCCCGAAAGTCATTGCCTCCGGGCATTTATTGTTATCTGTCAGTCGTGGCTGACGGTATTGGCTTCGATATACGCAAAATTGATGTCTTCGCCGAGTCCCGGTCGCTGCGGCAGATGAACAAAACCCTCTTCATCCATCGGGTCGACGATACTGTTTAAGTACGCTGCCGGTTGGTCATAGTCGAGGAACGGGTGCAGCAAACCGCGCTCGTACCAGCGGCAGTTGCGGATTGCGCCAATCACCGCCAGGCTCGCCGCACCGTTGCCATGCACTTCACAATCCATGCCGAACGATTCCGCCAGGTTCGCCACTTTCAGCGTTGGCGAAATACCGCCCACGCCGTTGGCTCCGGCACGCAGAATGTCGCAGGCGCCCGCTTTTACCCAGTCTGCGCGGCTGTGGTGTTTCCCACCGAGGCTTTCCGGTCCGATAATTGGAATCGACAGATTTTCCGCAAGCCACGCGTAAGAGGACATGCTCTCTTCTTCCATCGGCTCTTCGAACCAGGCGAAGTTGAGTTTTTCCAGTTCTTTGCCGATATAGAGCGCCTCGGTGCGGCTGTACCAGTGGTAGCCGTCAATCATCAGGTCGATATCCGGGCCGACCGCCTCACGCACCGCCGCGCAGGCTTTGACGTCCATTTTCGGGTTCGGCGCGAATTTCACCGGTGGCATCCAGGTGTGTAACTTGATGGCTTTGTAGCCGCGCGCCACCAGTTTTTCCGCGAACGCGGCGTACTCCTCCGGAGTCGAAAGCCCGCCTTCCAGTTCGTCGCCGCACATGGTGCTGCCGTAAGCAGGCACTTTGTCGCGGTAGCCGCCAAGCAGCTTGTACACCGGCATGTTTAATTTGCGACCAATCAGATCCCACAGCGCTTGTTCAACAAACGACAATGCGCGCTCGGTTAACTGATGTGCGCTGCCGCGCTGCCAGTGCACCAGATCCTGCCAGATGCGCTCGCGGTTAAACGGATCCTGCCCGACCATCACTTTGCGGAAAAAAGCGTTGAGCACAAACGGGCGCACCACTTCCGGCGGCGCGAAGGAGTAGCCTTTGCTGCCATCGTCTGCGGTGATCGTCAGCATCGCCATTTTGGCCTGCGTTTCCGGCCCCGGGTGCGAGTGCCCGGCGCTGTCGGAAACGCGACGCGTGGGATGCTGAAAGACGGTGACATTGACAGATTCAATTTTCATTACAGATCCTTGGTATTTTTGAAAAGCTGTTTCATAAGCAAATATATGCACAAAAATACACCGCATCCTCGGACAATTTCCGCTAAGCGGCCGCCATTTTTTGGGCATGCGCACGACGGTGCGTGACGTTTTTCACAAAAGGTTACGGAAATGTGATGACGATCGGGAAGGGAGTTGAGCAGAAATGAAATGGCGTTTTTAGTTTACCCTCCCCGCAGGGAGGGTAAAGGACGCATCAGGCGATGGTCACTTTCTCGTCAAGATAGACATCCTGCACGGCGTTAATCAGCTTCACGCCGTCGGCCATGGTTTTCTTAAACGCTTTACGGCCAAGGATTAGCCCCATGCCGCCCGCGCGTTTGTTGATAACCGCCGTACGAACAGCGTCGCCGAGATCGGTATCGCCGCCTGCCGCGCCGCCGGAGTTAATCAGCCCGGCACGGCCCATGTAGCAGTTCGCCAGCTGGTAACGCACCAGATCAATCGGGTTGTCGCTGGTAAGCTTGCTGTAAACGCGCTCGTCGGTGTAACCGAAATTCACTGCTTTGTAGCCGCCGTTATTTTCCGCCATTTTCTGCTTCACAATATCCGCGCCAATGGTGGCGGCAATGTGGTTCGCCTGGCCAGTTAAATCGGCGGAAACGTGATAATCAACGCCATCTTTCTTGAATGCCGAATTACGCAGGTACGCCCACAATACGGTGACCATGCCAAGTTCATGCGCGCGTTCAAAGGCGGCGGAGATCTCCTCAATCTGGCGGCGAGACTCCAGCGAACCGAAATAGATCGTCGCCCCGACGGCGACCGCGCCCATATTGAACGCCTGCTCAACGCTGGCGTACAGCGTCTGGTCATATTCGGTGGGGTAGCTGAGCGTTTCGTTGTGGTTCAGTTTTACCAGGAAGGGAATGCGGTGCGCATAGCGGCGCGAAACCGACGCCAGCACGCCGTAAGTGGATGCCACGCAGTTACAACCCGCTTCAATCGCCAGCTCGACAATGTTCTTCGGATCGAAATAGAGCGGGTTGGCGGCAAACGACGCGCCCGCCGAGTGCTCGATGCCCTGGTCGACCGGCAAAATAGACAGATAGCCTGTGCCCGCCAGCCGCCCGTGGTTATACAGCGTCTGCATATTTCGCAGCACCGCTGGCGGGCGGTTATTGTCGACCATTACGCGATCAACATAATCGTGTCCTGGCAGATAGAGCTGGTCAGCGGGGATGGTCATACAACGGTGTTGCAGAAGGCTGTCGGCGTCTTTGCCAAGTAACTGCACAATATCAGTCATAGCTATGCTCCCGTAAGCTTCGCGCAAAGCGAATTGGATTATCCTTACCTGCCTGACGGCAGGCAGAGATAAGCCTGGTTCTCTCTCGTCAGATTTTCCACCGCTGGCCATTTTTTCAGCATTATCTGCTGGCACGTTTCGTATAGCGGTTTACCACCACTGGTGAAAGTGATGCACCGGCCCAATGCCGTTCCCCACTTCCAGCGTATCCGCCTGCGCGAGCGCCGCCGTTAACCACTGTTTTGCTTGCGCAACGGTTGATGCCCAGTCGTCATGGCGCGGGCGCAGCGCCGCCAGCGCGGCAGAGAGCGTGCAGCCCGTGCCGTGGGTATTTTTCGTTTTCACGCGCGGTGTCGTAAAGCGCAGTGCCCCGTCGCGGGTGTACAGCCAGTCCGGGCTTTCGGCGTCATCCAGATGACCGCCTTTCATCAACACCGCTTCACAGCCGAGCGCCAGCAGCGCTTCGCCCTGCGCATGCATCTCTTGTTCGCTGCGGGCATGTGGCGCATCAAGCAGCGCGGCGGCTTCCGGCAAATTAGGCGTAATAAGTGAAACCTGCGGCAGTAAATGCTGACGCAGCGCAGCGACCGCTGAGGGCGATAACAGCGGGTCGCCACTTTTTGCGAGCATCACCGTATCCAGCACCACATTGCGCACCTGGTAGCGCCGCAGTCGCTCCGCGACGGCTTCAACAATGTCCGTTTCCGCCAGCATGCCGATTTTGGTGGTGTCGATACGCACGTCGCTGAGCACGGAATCAAGCTGCGCGGCAACAAAGTCGGGTTCAATGCGGTACACCGACTGCACGCCACGGGTGTTTTGCGCCACCAGCGCGGTGATCACCGAACAGCCATATGCGCCCAGCGCCGAAAAGGTTTTCAGATCCGCCTGAATACCCGCCCCACCGCTGGGGTCGGTACCGGCAATGGTTAACGCGTTGATGCGTTTCATGCGTTGCCTCCCAGCGCGTACAGCGCATCCAGAAAGGCGGGAACAAAACTGCCCGGTCCGGTGCTTTTCGCGCAGGCCAGGCTACCGGCTTGCGCCATAAACGCACAGGCCGCAGCGACATTCTCCAGCTTATCGCCCGGCAACGCGCAACAGGCAGCTACCACCGCCGAGAGTGCGCAGCCGGTGCCGACCACGCGTGTCATCAGCACATCACCGCCGGTGACCATCAGCACGCGCGGGCCATCGGTGATGTAATCCACTTCGCCGCTTACCGCAACAATCGCCCCGCTTTGCCGCGCCAGCGCCTGGGCAGCAGGCAGTGCCGCGCTGGCGGTGTCGGTGGAATCCACGCCGCGCCCACCTGCACTCATGCCGGCCAGCGCGAGGATTTCCGAAGCATTCCCCCGGATCGCCGCCGGGCGCAACGCCAGCAATTGCTGGCAGAATTGCGTGCGTAGCGTGAGCGCGCCAACGGCAACGGGATCGAGTGTCCAGGGTTTATGTGCGGCATTCGCGCTCTCTACCGCCGCGCGCATCGCTGCGGCGCGTTCGCGCGTTAAGGTGCCCACGTTAATTAGCAAGGCATCGGCGATGGCGCTGAACTGTGGCGCTTCTTCGCTATCAATCACCATCGCGGGTGATGCACCAAGCGCCAGCAGCACGTTAGCGGTAAAGGTTTGTACGACGTCATTGGTCATACAATGCACAAGGGGAGAACGGCGGCGGAATTGCTGTAACGCATGTGCGAGTTGCACAGGATCAAGCAGGTCAGGTTGCATGGTTTCGCTCCTGCCCGGCGTGAAGAAGGGATGCCGGGCAGGCATCTGACTTCCCTACGCTGGCATTATCCAGATCAGGTGGTACGGGTATTTCTCAGCCTTCATACGAAGGGCACCCCGAGTCATTTAAAACAAATTCAACTAATTGCGATTAATGCTCTCATTAATCTCTGTTCAGGATCATGCCAGCGGGGAAACAAAGACACAACCTCTTTAAAAACGGCATCTGCCTCTCATCACAACCCACGCGGATGCGCCCACATTACGACGACGGTTTCACCGGCTAATCGGCTTTTCAACAAGCAGGTGCAAGTCATGAGAATTTAATGATTTCATAGCGGTCATGAACACAACATCGATACCTGCAGGCAGCCTGACACGTTGATTTCTATGGTTCCTAAAATCACAGGTATCTTTCTCTACACCGTAAAGAACGTTTTTTAATGCTTGCTTATCAATGAGTTGCCTCCACATTATTCCCATAACCTTCAAAGGGAAAAGGAGAAGGAAGATGGCATCACCGCCAGGCATCGGCCCTATAAGTAGACAGCAGATCCTACAAAACAATATGAGAGAAATGAGAGAAATGAGAGAAATGAGAGAAGCACGCAGTCACGGCTACGGACGTAACGCCGCACTGCCGCAAACTTATTTATGGTTTTATCAGAAGGTGCGCATTAATGCGGCCCATTGGCTGTTAACTGTGTTGCTGGCCATCTTCGCCTGGCTGAGTTATCAGCCAGATCCGCGAGCAGGCGACACGCTTCAGAGCGTGCGCCAGGTCGCCCCAGGCACATGGCTTTACACCACGCAGAACAGCGAAGGCGGAGCCACCGTCCCGACCGTATACCGGTATTACCTACGCAACGTCGATGGAGCTAGCGTACAGCAGCTTTACGACGACTTTCCATTCCTGACTGGCAGCGGCACCCTATCGGCGATCGCCGTTGACGGTGACACGGTTCGGGTCGATTACAGCGGCAGGGTATACAGCATCGAACAGCACGCAAGCCGCTACTTTTTAACGTACAGCCTACGGTAAATTTAAGCGCGCCAGATCTGCCCCCGAACCTAAAAAGGTGGGCTTTTTTCATTTGTGAAAATTATTCGGGTACACAACGGCGGAAAATCCCGTCGTAACTGACGTGGGTATCTTACAGATCGGGTAATACAGGTATTTCTAAGCCTTCACAAGGAAGGGCACCCTGAATCAGTTGAATCTGATTCAACTTTTCCGTCATCTCAGGAGTCCATCTCTATTCTGCTAACCTGCTCTGCCCCAGCCAGGCAAACGGGGCTCTCTCAGTATGTACCGAACCGTGGTGGATAAAAGAAATATGGACAGGAAAGGAATATGGTTATGTGGTCAGTGTCAATACAATATCCGAAACGAATTTTTATAGATCTATCCTGATGTTCCCGGTTATCAATCGTGTTGATTAAAGATGAATCAGTTAAATTTTTTAATTACTTACTCTGCTAAGGAAATGGGTACTGTATAACGCCCATCTGGTTGATCCTGTTTCCATTTACTACTGTAAAAAGCCCGCAACTCTCGAGTGAACCCCATTTTGTGGATAATTCACTCGGCGGGCTTATACTTTATTTATACACTGGTATCACTTTGGGTAACAAACAACCATGCTTATTAGTTAATTTGTGATTTTTTGAATATTTTCTTTTCATTATATTCAATAATGCTTCTTTTCGTTAAATGATAAAAAGTTGATAAAATAAACCCCACCATTAACGATAACACGATGAATATACCATTTTTATATTTCTTACTGACGTCACCTTTACTGATAAATATAAAATCCTTTTCCTTCGAATAGTCCAGCTTTGTAATAAAGGCTATTTTTGTATATAGTTCAGTACCATTCATCACGTTGTTTTTATTATCATCAATTATTCTTTTATACGCTTGATAATCCTGAATATACCAAGCGTTGATTTTTTGATATATCGTTTTAATTGCAGCATCAGCGATCGGTTTTTCTGAAGTCTTGCCTCTCCAGGTGAGATTAATTACTTTAGTTCTTTCATCTGACTGAATAGTAAATCTGTCATTAATGCCTTTGATAATCGATTCAATGAAATTCGATTTGCAATCAAAATCAGCATCACAGTTAATAATCATACTGGGAGCATCACTGTTTATTTTTATTTCATAGTTTATATTTACTTTATCTTTTTCTACCAACAAAAAAACAATTGCTAAAATCAGCGCTGCCGCCATTGAGAAAATGACACTTTTACTTTTCTTTTTCATAAAGAAAAGCAACTCGAGTAAATCTATCTCTGTCGTTTCATTTTTCATTTTTAAATCACCACATTAATCAACAAGTATGTTAAACAAACAAAAGTCAGAGCTAAAACACCGAAGAACAACTTGGCTGGAATCGTATATTTCATTTTGTTATGTGATAGGTAAAAGGATAGTCTACTGCTTATCAAAACGTAGGAAAACTCCTAATTTTGATTGTTTCGCACTTTTTCTTGCAGTCTGATTTTTGCTTAACCCAGCCCAGCCTTACCAACCCCCGCTTCCTTTCAAACGCCTCGCGTTGCTGGAACCGGAGCGCAAAATCACCTTCAAAGATAACGCGACCACAAAAAGAAAGGCAGGCCGAAGCCTGTCTGTCACCGTTTGTCATCAGTTAAGTTTGAAGACAGCCACAGCCTGTTTAAGTAATTGCGACTGCACTTTCAGCGAATGTGCCGCGGCAGAGGCTTCCTCAACGAGTGCGGCTTTCTGCTGGGTAACGGAATCCATTTGCGCGACAGCAATATTGATCTGCTCAATACCGCGGCTTTGCTTATCGGTGGAGAGATCAATCTCCGACATCAGTTCGGACACCTGTTTAACGGAAGCGATAATGCGCTTCATGCTTTCGCCCGCTCGCTCCCCCTTTCGCTGCCAGGCTGAGTCTGAGTGCCGGACTGCTCAATCAACTCCTTAATCTCTTTCGCAGTAACCGACGAGCGCTGCGCCAGATTGCGGACTTCGCTAGCGACAACGGCAAAACCGCGCCCCTGCTCGCGAGCGCGGGCTGCCTCAACGGCCGCGTTAAGCGCCAGGATATTAGTCTGGAAAGCAATATCTTCAATCAGGCCGATAATTGTGTCGATTTTGCCTGAGCTGCTTTCGGTTTCCTTTATTGAAAGCACCGCTTCCCTCTTGCGCAGAGTTGCGCATTTTGCTGTCAAGCTGGTTAGCCAGGTGCGTGTTTTCTGAGGTGTGTTTCACCGTGGAAGTCAGTTGTTCTCTACCGGCAGCCGTTTCGCCAAGGGAAGCGGCCTACGACTCTGTTCGTGCCGAGAGATCCGTATTTCCTGCGGCAATCTCTTCTGCGGCATGAGCCACGCTTTCGCTTGAATGACGAACCTGTGCAATGATATCCACCAGCGAAAGACGCATCTGCTCCAGCGAGCTGAGCAACGTACCGATTTCATCTTTCGAGCGCAATATCACCGGGCTATGCAGTTCTCCGGTAGTCATCTGCTTACAGTGAAGACGGGCAGAGTCAAGAGGAAAAAGGACACGACGCCATCAGTTGGCGGCTTTTGCAACACGTCTTTGCCCTCAGTGAGAAAAGTTTTGAATAGTGATTTACAGAGCTTGAGATGCTTGTGGATGGCCTCAACCCAACCAGCTCATCAGGTGGAACATCATCGCATTCGATCAGTTGCTGAATAGTCATCGAGCGATAAGGTTGAAAAACGCGTTTTGGGAGATATTCAACGACCTCCATCACCTGTTTAATGTCCTGCTTGGTGATAGCCGCGACATTAGTTTCTCCGCCCAAGACAGTTAGCAATACTTCCATATAACGCTCATTCGCCATTGAGATCGATTTCGTCCAGTTTCGCCCCTTTTCGTCTTTGTACATCGCCCACGCATCCGAGAGGGTTAGCACTTTTTCCGGTTCGGCTGCCGGTTGAGATTCCACGATTTCAACAGGAGGAGCTATCTGCTGGTGGGGCAAAAGTGGATTTCTCACAGCCTTGCGTTCTGACGCAATCAGATTAGACAAAAATGATTCGAACAGGAGGAGCGGCGTAGCTAATAATTTAACAAAAGGAATGATTGGCGTAACACCAACCATCAAAGCAGATGCTTCACGATAACTATCAGTGAGAAGGGATTTTTTATACATCCTGCCATTTGAAAGCCGGATTTGCAGATAGTAATTGCCGTTTCGTTGAAACGTGTATGGAAGAGTTCTGTACCTCATGATTAAGCCCTTTTTGTACCTCAAGTGCATTCAGCACGGACAAAAAGAGATGCAATCTCATGATAAGTAAGCCTAATTTCGGCCCCCTACGCTGGCATTATCCAGATCAGGTGGTACGGGTATTTCTCAGCCTTCATACGAAGGGCACCCCGAGTCATTTAAAAATCAATACGTTGCGGTTAACCGTTTAGTAACCGCCACTCAGGATAATGCGCGCGTCGGGTGTTGTAAACCAGCCTTCCGGCAAAAGCGACACATACGGGCAAACCCTGCAATGTAAGACGTACGGACAACTATTTGAATTCATAACGAACACCCAACGTCGCTTGCGTACTGCTATAGCTTTTGCCGCCGAGTTGATGGCCGACATTGCCCCACAGACTCAGTTGCGGGTTCAACCTGCCGGTAATGCCGATTTTCACTTCGCCGACATTCTCCGCGCCCGCCTGGCTGATGGTTTCACCATCCATACGCGTGGCGAAACGCTGCGTGTTGTGGATCCAGTTGGCTTCGATAAACGGCTGTAACGTGCGTCCGTTTTGATTATCCTCACTGCCGTAGCTGTTCAACCAACTGCGGATCCCGAGCCGCGTTTGTAGCGCGTTACTCCCGTCGCCGCTGACACGCGTGCCGTTTGCTTCACGGTGATCTTCGGTTTTTACCCCCATCCAGATAGCCTGCGCCTGCGGCTGGATGTGCCAGATTGTCCGCGAACCGTTGCTGGCGGAAAACTCCGCGGCTTTCCAGTTCCAGGCGGTTTCAACGGACGCACTGACGCCTTTGGCTTGATACGACTCGCCAGAGAGTTCCTCGCCGCTGACTGAATTCGTAAACCAGCTGTATTGCGCCCAACTGCCAATATACAGCCCGGTTTTATCCACATCATCGGCGTACCATGCGCCGTATACGCCTGCCGTATAGCCGTTTACCCGACCGTCAGCATCGTAACCGCTGATGTCCGAGTACGTGTTGCTGTGGTTGTTTCCATACCCGGCCATAACGCCCGCGCGCCCGCGCCCCTGGCGGTCGTCGCTCCACTGCACCAGGTCGCCGCCCAGCATCACTACGTACTGAGTCGACGAGGTTTTCAACTGCCCACTGCCGTCGCGCGAGCGATTACGCGTTCCCGCCTGATGCATCCACATGCCGCTTTCTGCGGTATCGCCCAGTTGCGCGTTATCGGTCTCGCTATCCTGCAAACGGAAGGCAAACATGCGGTTGGCTGCCGCCAGATTTTCCGTGTAGCTTCCCCCTTCCGGGCGGTTAACCGGCGTTGCGGATTGCGGTGGTTCCGGTTGGGATGGCGTCGGGTCAGGATCGGGCTGCTCAGAGGGCGGCTGCCCGGGTTCAGTCGGAGGTTGTTCCGGTTCGCTCGGGGGATCTTCCGGTTCGGTCGGCGGGTCATCCGGGTCAGGCGGCACGTCTTCTGGCATCTGGTTGCTTAAATACCAGTGCGCATGATCCTGCCCGTTGCCGCGCACCAGCATATATTCATACGCGCCCGCGACAATTCGCCCCTGCTGAGTGAATTGCCCGGCGGAGTGACCGTTTACCTGGATGAGCCGAATCCCGTTTAGCGTAGGCAAGCCAGTGCCGCCGACATTGTTAACGCTGACCTTTGTCGTACCGCTGGTATCGCCTTCCACGCGCAGCGTTTCCGTGGCGGCGCTGTCATCCGCCAGAACGGTGTTGAAATTAATTACACCGTTGCTGCCCTGGTAATCGCCCTTCACTACCAGTTGATTACCCGGCGCTTTGCCGCTTGTTGCCGCGCCTATCTGAACGGTGCCGCTGTTACTCAGGTTACCGTTAATGGTTAACACATCGCTCACTGCGGCGGCACCGGCCGCGCGTGCAGACTGCTTCCCGGTTCCGATCGCCAGGGTGCCAGCGTTGGTGACATCGCCTGCTACCGCGCCGTTGCCGATAAGTGCGGCGTCCTGATAGATATTGACGTGCGATGACTCCAGCGTGAACGGATCTTCGGGGGAACCAAACTTCACGCCGCCGGTTCGGATATTCGTCTCACCTTTATAAAGCGCAGCGGCCTGCGAGAGTGTGATGATGCCGAGGCCACCTTTTTCCAGCCCGCCCGAACCGGTCACACTGTTTTGCACGGTCCAGTCATCGTTGGTCACCAGCCGAAGCGTTCCGTCATTGATTATCGACGCGCAACTCAACTGATTTGCCGCATTAACCGTAAGCTGGCTGCCGTCGCCAATCTCAACCGTCCCGCCGAAATAGGTGTTGTCAGCGGTAAACTGGATGTCGCTGTCGTTCAGCACAACAATCCCGTTATTGGTAAGCGTGTTTTCAAACAGACCGGAAGCACCGTTAAATTTGAGAAAACCGAGGTTATCGATGCCCGCGGTTCCCAGTCCACGAGGAGTATCGAGGGTGACGGATGCCCCCGATGTTATGGTGATATCGGCACTGAGCGCGGTATTGTCACCGTGGATAGCCATCTGCCCACTGGTGAAATTCAACGCGCCACCGCCGGTGAGCGCACCAGCGATATCGCCGCCTTTGGTCACCGTCAGCGTGCCGCCAGCAAGATCAATCCGCGATCCTTGCTCGCTCTCCACCGCGCCCAGCGTTTGCTGATAGCCATGAATGTCCAGCACCGTTGCAGAGGCCATGTCGAGCAACGAGGTGTTGCCCAGGGTGTGATCGTTGGCTAACTGCAACTCACCTGCCACAATCCGCGTTGTGCCGGTGTAGTCGTTATCCTGATTGGAGAGTGAAACTGCGGTGTCGGTATTAATTTGTAAATCACCGCTTCCGCTGACTTTCGCGCTCAGATCGGCGGCGTTATCGCTGTTGCCTTCGGCGTTCAATGTCAGGGCGTCATTACCCTGCGCCAGCAGTTCAAGCTCAGTCAGCCCGTAATTGATATACATACCATCCGCACCGCTACCGCTGGTAAGACGATAGTCATAGTGCCCTTTCGCCACGGTCTGGCCATTTTGCGTAACGTCGTGCTCCGTTTTTGCGGAAACAGCCTGGCCATTTTCATCGACGAGCAGCAAATTACCGCCAGCGCCGGTTACGGCTTGCTGGCTTTCCACCAACTGATGTACGACGTCCGCCTCGTCCTGTTGCATGAGCGGTTTGCTGATATCAGGCGGCGCATGCTGCAAACTGCTGCTGTTGCTGATCTGAATGGTGCCCCGCCCGGACAAATCCACATTTCCCGCCGCCTCAACTAAAGGTAGAGAGCCGACATCGCCAAATACCATGGTGCCGCCGTTGAAAGCCAGGCCGCCAATGGATTGGGTGCCTGCGCCAACGGTAGTCGTGTTGCCGTTTTCAACATGCAGTGTGGCCTGTGTAAGCGCGGCGGTATTGACCCCATCCAGCAGAAAATCGTTGTTTCTGAGATAGACATCACCGGAAAAATCACGCCCCACATCTGCGGTAAAATTAAACGCGTTGTGGTTATTATCGGCAATAAAATCGCCCGTACCGGTCAGGTGATTATTAAATTCGAAAGCCGCATCTGTTTGTGCACTGAACTCCCCATTCACATCAACATGAATAGTACCCGCACCAAACGCATTGTTACTGAATAATAAATCCTTACTGGCTGCCGCTTTTCCGGTAATATTCCACATTCCGGCATAGGTGTTTTTATTAATAAAAATGATGACATCCCCTGACACGGTAGTCACACCGGTACCGATCATTTTATTGGTGAAGGCGTAGTGTTCCATCCCGGCAATTTCCAGCCCTTGCGACCAGTCATTTTCGTCAGTATTAATTGTTATAGTGTTTGATCCCAGCGCTTTCGTATGATTAATCGTAACCAAACCGCCGCTAATTAGCGTATCACCGCTATAATCAGATTCTAAACCCAGAGTGGTATGACCCGACTGATATTCGACACTGCCCTCACCCACTATTTGCATATTAAAAACATAGCCATCATCATTCGATTGCGTAGAAAAATTATTATTAAAAATAACTTTATTATTACCAGCCCCGCTCATAATAATGCGAGTTGCCCGAATATGATTTTGTTCATCCGTTAATGCGTCACCGATATAAAGGGTGTTATTTGCGCCGGATACGCTGCCAAGGTTAATATTATCCCCCACATCCACCCACGCATTATTACCGAGTACCGTTTTCATGTCATTACCGGCAGCAGACGCATTAAGATTCATATTTTCGCCGATAACTACGTGTTGCCCGGAAGAACCACCATGTATTTGCAACGCCGAGTCACCGGCATGCGTGCCGTTAAGGTTCATATCGCCGTTAACATGCACGTCCGCATTGCGAATTAATGCGTTATCCGCGACCGCATTAATGTCATTGAGTGTTCGATCATTTGAGAGCGTTAAATCACCGCCAACATTAACGGTTGCGCCATCGGCAATATGCAACCCCATGCCGCCGCCAGCGAGATCGGCGGTGAGATTATCGCCAACGTTGAGAATTGCGGAACCGCTGACCGATAACCCGCCACTCACCGCGCCGCCACTGGGAGAAATCGACATATCATGCGCCACGGTGGTCGTGCCGCCGGTCTGGACGAACTGGCTTGTTTCAGACTGCAGGTTGATGCTGTTGGCCACGATTATCGACTGCGCATCATAAATATTAATAGACGTTGACGTGCCAGCACCGGTGCTGGTCACAAGGTTGCCGAACGAGAGTGTGCCGCCATATCCGCTTGTCGATGCGGGGACACCACCGATTTGCGCCCCGCCGAACTGAATGTGCGACTGACCATTCAAAAACAGATCGCCTGCGCCATTAAGCGAACCGCCATGTAACCATAAATAAGCGCTGTCCATCTCTACTGCATAGGGACCAGAGCCGTTAGTGATATTGACGGTACCGGCTCCAGCGGTAATTTCCAGACTGCTATTCGGATTGAACTTAAGACCATCGGTAATATCGTTAACCGGCTTATCGTAAAGCGTATTTTGCGTAATATTTACGGCCATAGCACCTGGAATGCCCGTAAAAAACAACAACACGGGAAAAGTAAGTCTTACTGCGCAGGAAAGGCGTGTAAGCGTGGTTTTCATATTCGGCACGCTATTTAAACCGGATGAGGGGTAGCGCGTCATATCCAGTTTAGAGGGTGCAGAGAATTGCTGTATTAACTTCCCTGCATTAGGTTTAACCATCCTTTCCATAGAGAACTTCCTTATATTTAAAATAAGCGTTCCTGTAATTTATTTCGGTAAAATACGGGCAACACCCACAACTCATGCAGACGCACCGCGACCTCAACTGAACAATTCGTGACAGTCATGGAAGATAAATTAATGGAACAGATAAAACAAAACGCTATCACACAGAAAATAACGCACCGAACTTAAAATATTAAATATATCCGCTTACCGTTACCGCTAAGATCACAAAGTATTTATCGGTTAAGTAAACGCTTAATTACATTTACCCGAAAACGTCGGCATTAACCCTCATGCACGAGTTATCTTAACAGCAAACTGCTGGACAGTTACCAGGCAAAAGCATTTTTTAACCGTCGTTTATTTCGCTCAATGAAGTGATAAATATTAACAAGTTGCCTGTTATTTTTGTGTTAATAAATAAAATTAAAAATCCGAAAATAAATGCAGCCTCAGCGCAAGGCCAAAATGATATACATGGCTGAAACGCGGAATAATGGATTGGTAAGTGAGCCGGCGCGGTGATGTCACCCGACACAAGTGCCGGATGACAGGTGACATTAAAGCGTAATTATTTCCATAACTTGTGCGCAATGGATTGCAGTTGCTGGGCGATCTCTTGCAGGTTGGTGTCCTGCGCCTGCAGTGCCCCTGTTGAGTGGCGCACAATAAGCCGTGCGGGCAATACCGAAGAGCTGCGAGCGGCATCGCCGTGACCGCTGTCGAGCAGCCGCCGAACCGCTTCCTTACCCTGTAAATCAAGATCCAGCGAGACGGTGGTCAGCGCCGGGTAAAAGAATGAGCTTTCGTAGGTGTCGTCATAACCGACGACCGATTTCTCACCGGGGATCGCCACCTGGTGCTGATGAAACGCGCTTAACACACCCAGCGCCATCTGGTCGTTACCTACCAACACGGCGGTAAAGTTTGGCGTTTCGCGCAGCATCTGTAGCGCACCGGCATAGCCACTTTGCGCGTCCCAGTTACCGTGAAAAACCATCACCGGTTTCAGGCCATAGCCGTTTAGGGTTTCGATCCAGCTTTTCAGGCGCAGCTTCGCGGAGACAGAACTTTCGGGCCCGGCCAGTAAAGCAATCTCCCGGTGTCCCAAATCGTACAGGTGTTTGACGCTGGCACGGGTACCGTCCGCCGGGTTAAACGAAACGTTAAACACCGAACTGTAAGGGTCAACATCGAGAAACAGGCAGACGATGTCGTCGTTGTCAGACGCGATGCGCTGCGCCTGTTCGGTCTCCAGCGGTACGTTGATGATCACTTTATCGACCAGCTGTGATTTCAGTTCGTTGATGGCAGCCTGAATATCATGATTGACGTTCTCATCAATCATTGAGATCAGTACCTGGTAACCATCGAGGTTGGCATAGCGTTTTACCGCCGCCGCCACCTGCGATGGCGCGTGCAATGCCAGCGAAGTGGTCACCAGCCCAATGGTCTGGCTCTGCTTGCCGACCAGCTGTTGGGCCAGCCTGTTGGGTACGTAGCGCAATAACTCTATGGATTTCTCAACCTTGAGACGCGTGGCTTCGGATACATTGGCAGATTTGTTGAGTACCCTGGACACGGTCTGATAGGAGACACCCGCATGGCGGGCAACGTCTTCTAACGTCGCACTTTTAGACTTCATGGTCCGGTTCCTTATGTTGTTATGCGCCGATTGTAACAGGGGCCATCTAAAAAAACGCTCACCACACTTTTCCTCGCCTCTTTTTCGCCAAATAAGTATCACGCTCACAATAGCGAACATTGTGAAGGAATTCGCTACTTGTAACAAAAAACGCTGATTTATTTGCACTTAATCACACATTCGCAATCGTTAGTTTGCCTGTTTTTACATTTAGGCATTTTATGACAGCGTTTATGTGAACGTAATACAAAACAATAAGAGGAATGATATGAACACTACGCTACGCACTCTCACACTTGCGTTAGCCGCTGCGCTGACTTCACCATCCATCCTGGCTGCCTCATCTGTGCCTATCGACTTTCACGGTTACCTGCGCGGTGGCGTAGGCGTGTCGGGCGATGGCGGACAGGTGGAGTGGCAGAAAAACAAACTCGGCCGCCTCGGTAACGAATCCGACACCTACGGGGAAGTGGAACTGGGCTCGGAAGTGTATAAAAAAGACGAAGTGAGCTTTTACCTCGACACCATGGTCAGCATGGTTTCCGACGGCTCCAACGACAACGAAACCACCATTGGCGATGACGCTCAATTTGGTTTGCGCCAGTTAAACCTGCAAATCAAAGGGCTTATCCCTAACGATCCCAACGCGGTGATCTGGGGTGGTAAACGTTACTACCAGCGTCACGATCTGCACATTATCGATACTAAATACTGGAACATTTCCGGCTCCGGCGCAGGTGTTGAAAATTACACCTTAGGCCCGGGCGCAGTGTCCGTGGCGTGGATCCGTGGCGACGCCAACGATGTCGATTACCGCGTGGATAACGATAACGACGTCAATATCAACTATATCGACCTGCGCTACGCGGGCTGGAAACCGTGGTCAGGCGCGTGGACCGAGTTCGGCATCGACTACGCCATGCCAAACCCGACCAAAAAACAGAAACAGTATGGCGGCCTGTATGAAGCCGATGATGGCGTCATGGTGACCGGTGAAATCAGCCAGGATATGTTTGGCGGCTACAACAAGCTGGTGCTGCAATACGCCAACAAAGGGCTGGCGCAGAACATGGTGTCGCAGGGCGGCGGCTGGTACGACATGTGGCACTACGTTAATGACGCCAGCGGCTATCGCGTGATTAACACCGGTCTTATTCCGATTACCGATAAGTTCTCACTGAACCACGTGCTGACATACGGTTCGGCCAACGACATTACCGAATACACCGACAAAACGCGTCTGGTTTCGCTGGTTGGCCGCGCTCAGTATCAGCTCACCAATTATGTGCGCCTGATTGGTGAAGTCGGCGGTTTCTACCAGAAAGATGATTATAAAAACGGCACTCACTACAAACAGAGCGGCGAGAAATATACTTTTGCCGTCGGTCTGGCGGACGGCCCGGAATTTATGTCTCGTCCTGAGTTACGCCTTTTCGCTTCCTATTTAAATGATTCGGAAGACGGAAAATCATTTGAAGATGGAACGAAAAATAATACCTGGAACTTCGGTGTTCAGGTTGAAGCCTGGTGGTAATACGCTTCATCCTTCACTTTATCTCTTTGTTGGCTGAATCTGTTTGCTCTGGCTTTTTATTTCAATAAGCCAATACCGGGAAACTATGTTGTCGCAAAAAGATAATGCACCACGTTGTATGTATTAACGAGTAACATCATTATTTACTTTATCTCCGCAAACTGAGCAAAGTTGCCACTGTTTTATTTCGGGATACCCATGCAGGTATCCCTTTTTTTATTTATTAGCGAGATGAGAAATGTTCATCAAGTAATTTACGCAGCGCATCGGATTGTTTACCGAAAATAGCATGGACTTCCTGGCCAAGAATAATTACACCCAACGCCCCTTCATTTTGCAGTGCCTGAGAATCGACAACAGCCAGATCGTTTACCGTCACGCGTAAACGGGTTAAGCAGGCATCCACATGCGCAATATTCGGCGCGCCGCCAAAGGCTTGCGCCAGCCGCTGGATTTTCTGTAACTCCCCTTCGCTAATGGGCGTTGCAGTCGCGTTTTTCGGTTCAGAGAAGTAATGCAGGAAGGATTTAAGGCTTACCATAATAGTCTCCTGATAATCAGCAGATAAAAAAACGCCTGCCCGAATGGGCAGGCGCGGAAGGTTCACTTACGCTTTACGGCTTACAACCCGGCAATCCCAGGGAGCGAGCGACATCGCGCCGCTGACCGACGAACCAGATAAACAATCCTGATAGCCGCCAGGCAGCGTTATCGCCTGCTGCTGGGCGCTAAAGTTCTGGATAAAGACAAAGGTGCTTTCGCCATCGGTACGCGCTGTGGCAACGACGCCCGGCGGCAAATCGTGTTGCAACGCGCGCGGCAGCGCCAGCTCATCAATGATGTTGGCGAAGAAGTCGCGCTGGAAAGCGAGATCGTTGCGTGAGGCAACGTGCCAGGCCTTGCCTTTGCCGACATGATTGACCGTCACTGCGGGTCGCCCGGCGTAGAAATCATCCCGGTAAGTTGCCAGCGCCTGCGCGCGCTCGGTATGAATCAACTCACACAGATGGCGCACCTGATACGGCCCCTGTAACCCGGCTTCATTCCCCGCCAGTCCCTGCACCAGATTGCGCTCGTTATCGTCCAGGCAATCAATCTCTTCTGCCCAGATACCAAGCAATTTGCGCAGCGGACCTGGGAAACCACCGAGATAACAGAGATCGCTCTCATTGACCACGCCGGTCCAGTAAGAGGTCACCAGATGACCACCCGCCGCGACAAACGCCTCTGCGCGTTCGGCAAAACCGTCGCGCACCATATACAGCATCGGCGCAATCACCAGTTGATAACGGCTGAGATCGGCATCGGCATTGATCACGTCAACGGCAATGCCTTTTTCCCAGAACGGTCGATAGTGCTCGTTAACCGTTTTTTCATACTCCAGCCCTTTATTGCGCGGGCCTTCGGCGTCATCCAGCGCCCAGCGGTTTTGCTGATCGAAGATGATCGCCACGCGGGCATCGGTACGGCATCCCATTATCGGGGTGAGTTTGCTGAGCATGTCGCCCAGCGCGCAGACTTCACGACCCACGCGCGTATCCAGATGCCCGACGTGATCAATAACCGCGCCGTGGAACTTCTCGACCGACCCGCGGCTTTTACGCCACTGGAAGTACTGCACCGAATCGGCACCGTGCGCCACCGCCTGCAGTGACGAGAGAATGTGCATTCCCGGCTTTTTCAGCTTGCTGGTCGGCTGCCAGTTGGTGACGCTCGGCGTCGACTCCATCAGCACAAACGGTTTGCCGCCTTTCAGTGTGCGCATCATGTCGTGATACATGGCGGTGTAGCAGGCCAGCGCCGTTTCGTCTTTATCGCGGTGCCACATCGGGTAGCTGTCCCAGGAGATAAAATCAATTGCTTCAGCCAACCGCCAGTAGTCGTAATCGTAGAAATACTCCATAAAGTTGGTGGTCACCGGCAGCGTCGCGTTGGCGGCTTTCAGCGGGGCCACTTCATGGCGGCAAAAGTCGGTTACCTGCGCGGTGTTAAAACGCCGCCAGTCGAGGTTCAGCCCGTGAATGGAGACTTCGCCCTGCGGCGCCGGTGACTGGATCTGCGACCAGTCGCTGTAAGTGTGGCTCCAGAAGTCGCTCCACCAGGCGTGATTGAGGTTTTCCAGCGTCTGATAGCGTGCTTTCAGCCAGCCGCGGAATTTCTCCTGACACAACGCGCAGTGGCATTCGCCGCCATATTCATTGGAAATGTGCCAGCCCAGCACCGCCGGATGGTGCGCATAGCGCTCTGCCAGCAGCGTATTGATTTTCAGCGTCTTTTCCCGATACACCGGCGAGGTCATGCAGTGGTTGTGCCGCCCGCCGTGCAGCGCCGGGACGCGATCGCGCCCGACCCGCAACACCTCCGGGTATTTTTGCGACATCCACGCCGGACGCGCGCCGCTTGGCGTGGCCAGAAAAATATGGATACCGGCGGCATATAATTTATCGATGACATCATCCAGCCAGGCGAAATTAAATACCCCTTCCTGCGGTTCGAGTTTCGACCAGCTGAATATGCCGACAGACATTACATTGCATTTTGCCTGCTGCATCATGGCAATGTCGTTATCAATAATATCGGGATAGTTTTCCCACTGTTCCGGGTTATAGTCCGCGCCATGCAATAGCGAGACGACCTTCGGGCTTAAAGGCGCAAATTTATTCATAATGAATTCCTGAAATTTACCACACCAAAATTAATTAAAGACTTTTACCGATGGCAGCACTTTCCCCTGGCAATCAAATAACGCCTGGTTTTCGCGGGCATTTCCCTCTTTCCACTGGTCGTTGATATATTTCATGCCCGCTTGTGTGGCCCAGGTATTTCCGGGAACGGCAATCCAGGTTGGCTCCCAATAAAAAACACCTTTGCCGCGATGGCCCTGAACATTGATTACCGACTGCATTAAATCGTGAATATAGTCATATTGCCCCTGCACAGTGCCGGGGTAGCCGCCCTCTTTTTCTTCTTTTGCCTGGAAGCTGTTTTCCGCGTTATCACAGTTCGCCAGCGTATAGCCGTAGGCCGCTTCCACCACAATCACATCTTTGTTGTAGCGCTTACTGATGTCGTCCATATTGGCCTGCAACGCGCTGATTGGCCCGTTCCAGTAGGTGTACATCGAAAGGCCAATGACATCGAACGGCACATTGCGTTTGGTGATTTCATCAAACCACCAGCGGAAGGTATCGTTCTTGGTGCCCTCCGCCAGATGCAACATGATTTTTACCTGTTCACCGTTCTTCAGGTTCTCTTTCAGACCGTCGATAGCGGAATTCAGCAAGCCCGCCAGCCGGTCAAACTCACCGCCGCCCTGCCCCCAGCTTTTGCCTTCCGGCCACAGCATGCCGCCGTTGATCTCATTGCCGATTTGCACCATATCCGGCAGCACGCCTTCTTGCTTAAAGCGGGCGATGGTGTCGCGGGTGTAGTCATGGATGGCCGTTTTCAGCTGCGGGTAATCCATCTTCTCCCAGGCTTTGGGTTTGTATTGTTTGCCCGGATCGGTCCAGAAATCGCTGTAGTGGAAATCGAGCAGCAGTTTCATACCCTGCGCTTTGGCCCGTTTCGCCAGCGCCAGCGTGCTGGCTAAATCATTGTTACCGCCGCCGTAGGCCTGGCCTTGCGCATCTTTCGGGTCCACCCACAAACGCAAACGTACATAGTTGACGCCGTTGGCTTTCAGAATGGCGATCGCATCCTGCGGCTGGTTATTTTCGTTATAAAACTTCGCCCCGTGTTTCTCGGCGTCGAGCAGCGTTGAAATATCCGCGCCTTTGATGAAATCGGCGGGCATGCCGCTAAAAGGACGCGTTTTTAACGCGTCGGCGGCAAAGGTGCTGGCGGACAAACTACCAAGACAGACAGCAAGCAGAGCGGGTGCAAATCTTTTCATGTGGTTATCCTTTGGTGCTGCCGGAGGTCAGGCCGGAGACGAAGTATTTTTGCAATGCCAGATAAAGAATGGCCACCGGAACGGCGATCAAAACCGCGCCCGCCGCGTAGGTGGTGTAACTGGCGCCCATTTTTTGCGCCACCAGGTTGTAAAGCCCAATCGGCAGCGTGTATTTGTCCGGGGTGCGCAAAATGGTGCTGGAGAGAATGAAATCCCCCAGCGGCCCGGTGAAAGAGAAGAGAGCCACCACGGCGACAATCGGTTTCGACAGCGGCATGATGATCTCAATAAAAATGCGAAAGTTACTCGCGCCGTCCATGCGTGCGGACTCATCCAAATCGCGCGGAATGGCATCGAGATAGCCTTTCATCAAATAGGTATTCATCGGGATCATCCCGGCGACATAAATCAGTACCAGCGCCATATGGCTGTTGATTAAGCCCAACAGTTGCGACAGCACAAAAATGGCGATCAGCGCCGAAAACTGCGGGATCATCTGCAACAGCAAAAACAGCATCAGCCCGTTCTGCCGCCCTTTAAAACGAAAGCGGGAAAAGGCATAGGCGGTGAAACTGACGCTGATAAGCGTTAGCACCATTGTCAGCAGGCTGATCTTCATTGAGTTCCAGTACCAGGTCAGGTAGTTGACCTGGCCGTTAAACAGATCGGCATAGTGCTGAAACGAGAGGTTTTCCGGGATTATCGAGGTGCTGAGCAGGCTGTTACCGGCATTCAGCGACGCGCCAATCGTCCACACCAGCGGGTAGATAATCATCAGCGATACCAGCGCGATAACCAGCCAGGAGAGCGTCAGGCGGATCCACTTCTCGCGGCGGATACTTTGTGATTGAGCCATTTTTCCTCCCTTATGCCATGTCGTCGTTTTTAAAGGATTTGGTCGCGCGGAACTGCCACAGCGCCAGGCCGACGACAAAAATCGACAGCAAAATGGTGATGGTCGCTGCAATCGCGTACTGCGAGGAGGACATCGTCAGCTTGTAAATCCACGACACCAGAATATCCGTCCCACCCGCGTTCGCCCCCGCGACTGCCGGGCCGCCGTTGTTAAACAGATAGATGATGTTGAAGTTGTTAAAGTTGAAGGTGTATTGGGTGATGATGATTGGCGCAATCGAGTACAGCACCAACGGCAGCGTAATGGTGCGCAGCCGTGTCCAGGTGCCCGCGCCATCCATTTTCGCCGCCTCGTACAAATCGTCAGGAATGGCCTGCAACACGCCGGTGGTCATGGCGAAAACAAACGGGAAACCGAGCCAGGTTTGCATCATGATCAGCGCCGTTTTGGTCCAGAACGGATCCGTCAGCCACGCTTTCGGCGCAATGCCGAAGAACGCGAGAATGGCATTGTTAATCACGCCGAACGAATCGTTAAACATCCCGGCGAACACCAGAATGGTGACAAATCCCGGCACCGCCCACGGCAGGATAAAAATGGTGCGTACCAGCGGCTTAAAGCGCAGATCTTTCTGGTTCACCAGAATTGCCAGCAGCACGCCAACGGAACACTGCAACGTGGTAGCCAGCAGCGTCCAGACCACCGTCCATTGCAGCACATCAAAGAAGGTTGAACGCCAGATCGACAAGGTGAAGATGTTGACGAAGTTCTTTAATCCCACCCAGTCCACCAGTTTGGCCGGCGGCGTGTGGTAAAGGTTGTAGTTGGTGAAAGCGATGGCGAAACCGAACAGAATCGGGAAAATCACCACGAACACCAGCAGAATAAAGCCTGGCGTGATCATCAGATACGGGAAACCGTCGCTGAGCAACATCTGGTACTGTTTGCGCACGCTGTTGAGCGGTTTTCCTGCGTCGCGTTTTTTACCGTTTACCCACGCATCGCGCAGCGAGAGGTAATAGACCATCACGCCAAAGGCGATGATGAGTACGCTGATAATCCCTTCCGCCAGTAAGAAAATGGAGTTATCCCGCGGGACTTCTTCGCCAAGGGTGTATAACCCCCACAATCCTTCACGCAGAAAATCGTAAAAAATGCCCATAAAGCTGCTAAGCAGCACCAGGAAGATAAGGCCCTTGAACCACTGGCGGTGATAAAACTGACCAAAACCCGGCACAACGGCCAGCAGCAGCCCGCACCACGCATGTCGACCTGCGCAACGCGTTTTGGCAAAATTTTCGCTGGGACTGATAATCACGTACGACTCCTTTTCAACAACGGGAGGTGCCCCTCCCGTTTCGCAACAACACGCGGTTACTGGTTACTGGCCTGCATCGCTTCAACTTGCATATGGATCTGTTTGGTGGCCGCATCGAGCGCCGCCTGCGGTTCCTGTTTGCCGGTCAGGCTCAGCTCCAGCGCGGCGTTTGCCGGCCCCCACACTTCGCCCATTTCCGGAATGCCCGGCATTGCCGTCGCGCGCGCCGCCTGTACCGCTACTGCGCTGGCTTTTTCGTCATTTTTGATAACCGGATCGTCAATCATCGCTTTCTGCGCCGGGATTTCACGCGTGGCGATATAGCGCGTTTTCACGTACTGCGGCTGGTTGATAAATTCGATGAACTGCTGGGCGAGCTTTTTGTCTTTGCTCCAGGTTGAAACGACATAGCCTTTCACGCCGAGGAACGAGCTCATCGGCTTGCCGTCCGGCAGGTTCGGCAGCGGCGCGACGCCGTAATTGATACCCGCCGCTTCATACGGCTGGAACGCCCACGGGCCGTTGATTACCGCTGCGGCTTTTTTCTCGGTAAACAGTGAATCGATGGCGTTCAGGCCGTTATCGCCGAGGATGCCGGAGGGGAACACGCCTTCGGCGTAGAATTTTTTCAGGAAAGTGACAGCTTCCACCGCGCCCGGTTTATTGAGGCCAATATCCTGAGGGTTGAAGCCGCCTTTATCGTTTTTACCAAACAGGTAGCCGCCTTCCGGCCCGATGGCGCCCCAGCTGTAATAGATCTGGTCAAACTTGGCCAGCAGCCCGTATTTGTCCTGCGCGCGCTGTTTTTTCGAATAGTCGAGCCATTCCGGCAGGCTTTGCAGCGGCTTATCAATCAGTTCTTTGTTATAGATAAGCACTAGGGTTTCCACCGCTTTCGGCACACCATACAGAGTGTTATCCAGACGAAAGGCGTTGATGGACGCAGGCGTAAAGGCGTCAACTTTTTCTTTATCCAGATTCAGCGGCGTCAGCAACCCTTGCACCACCGCGCCACCCAGTTGATCATTGGGAATGACCAGCACATCCGGGCCAATCCCGGCCGGGCCATCAAGGCGTAATTTCTCCAGCTGCTGCGCGTAGGGCATCTCCTGCACATTAACTTTGACGTCGTACTTTTGTTCGAAATCTTTTACGGCGTCCTGAATGCCGACCGACTTTTTGATGTCTTCCCAGACATTCAGCTGTCGGGTGGCGGCGTGCGCCGACAGGCTAACCGTCTGGCCAACGGCGAGTGCAGAGAGGATCAGTGCAGTAAGTATGTTCTTTTTCATTATCAACCTCATGTCAAGGTATAACAATTTTGTGGTTTTTATGGCGCAGCACCAGAATACCCTTTAAATAAAGCACCTGATATTGCAGGGTTTAAGACGTATTCATCCGCCTTATTGAATTTGTTATACGCTACGCTTTACTAATTAATAAAACGAGCATAAACGGTGAGTTATGTGACCGGCATTACAGAAATGAAAATTCGATATAGGGCGCAAAAACACTGGAAGTTATAGTCATAGCAAGATTTTTCGCCGTTACGCAGCAACGCCAGATGATTGTTATACGTAGTACAAAAACACTCAGCGCACGGCATAAACGGTAAATAACGGCTACTACATTCGGGGAACGTTGATGTCCAATATACGACTGAGGAATGTCACCAAACGGTTTGGCGACACGGTGACGCTGAACAATGTCAATTTGTCGATTGATGATGGCGAATTCGCGGTATTTGTCGGCCCTTCCGGCTGTGGCAAATCCACCATGCTGCGCATGATTGCCGGTCTGGAAGAGGTCAGCGAAGGCGAAGTGTTGATTGGTGACGAAGTGATGAATGATGTCGCGCCGGCGCATCGCGGCGTGTCGATGGTGTTCCAGTCTTACGCGCTCTACCCGCATATGACCGTGGCGGAAAATATGGGCTACGGGCTGAAAGTGAACAAAGTGCCGAAAGAGGAGATCCGCCGCCAGGTGGAGATGGTGGCGAAAACCCTGCAACTGAGCCACCTGCTGGACCGAAAACCGAAACAGCTCTCCGGCGGCCAGCGCCAGCGCGTCGCCATTGGCCGCGCGATTGTGCGCAACCCGCGCGTATTTATGTTCGACGAGCCGCTCTCAAACCTCGACGCCGAACTGCGCGTTGAGATGCGCCTGCACATTGCGCGCCTGCATCAGGAGCTGAAAACCACCATGGTGTATGTCACCCACGATCAGGTGGAGGCAATGACGCTGGCGGATAAAATCGTGGTGATGAACTACGGCAATGTCGAGCAGATGGGCTCGCCGATGTCGCTCTATTACAACCCGAAAAACAAGTTTGTCGCCGGATTTATCGGCTCGCCGAAGATGAACTTCCTGCCCGCAACGGTTAAAGCCTGGCAACCCGGCGAAGTGACTCTCACGCTGGCGCAGGGGCATCAATTAACGCTCGGTATCGACACCTCGCGCCTGGAACCCGGTGCTTCGATCACGCTCGGCATTCGCCCGGAGCATCTATCGACGGATGTCACGCGCGGCACGCCGCTGGAATTTCAGTGTGAAGTGGTGGAACGGCTGGGTAATAACACTTACCTGTTCGGACAATGCTACGGCCATGACAACATAAAAATTCTGCTGCCGGGGGATGTCCATTTCCGTCCGTGGCAGAAAATTACCCTCGCCTTTGATAGCCGCCACTGCATGATTTTCGACGACCAGGATCTGCGCGTCAGCGCCGATATTCCGGTGCCAAACCCGGACTCCCCGGATGGCCAGATCAATTGATTTTCACTCATCGAGGATAAGTGCTGCTCCGTTTTGCGTGTTTTTCATCAGATAGGCTTTGACTACCCTTATCTGCATCGACACTAAAAACGCATTAACGGAGCCATGATGAAAGCTATCGCTATTACCCGCGCCGCGCAGAACGGCAGCAATCTGGATTTTCTTACCGACATTGAACTGCCACAACCGACCGCCAGCGGCCACGACTTGCTGGTTGAAGTGAAAGCCGTTTCCGTCAACCCGGTGGACACCAAAGTGCGCGCCGGTTTTAACGCCGATGCACCGCGCATACTGGGCTGGGATGCCGTTGGCGTGGTGACTGCCGTGGGTGAAGCGGTAACGTTGTTCCAGCCGGGCGATGAAGTGTGGTACGCCGGCGCATTGACCCGCCCCGGCAGCAATAGCGAATTCCAGTTGGTGGACGAACGCATCGCGGCGCGCAAACCGAAAACGCTGGATAACGCTTCCGCCGCCGCACTGCCCTTAACCGCCATTACCGCCTGGGAGTTGTTATTCGACCGTCTTGGCATCAAAGAGGGCGGCAGCGAAAATGATGTGCTGCTGATTGTTGGCGCGGCGGGCGGCGTAGGCTCGATCATGACGCAGCTGGCGCGTAAGTTAACCCGCTTAACGGTGATTGGTACGGCATCCCGCCCCGCCAGCCAGCAGTGGGTAAAAGAACTGGGCGCGCATTATGTGATTGACCACAGCAAACCACTGACCGAAGAGCTGGCGCGCATCGGCGTCAAACAAGTTTCACATGTCGCCAGCCTCAATAATACTGAAGAGCATTATCAGCAGCTGATTAATGCCCTGAAACCGCAGGGTAAACTGGCGCTGATTGATGATCCGCAAAGCCTGGACGCGCTGCCGCTGAAGGTGAAGAGCATTTCGCTGCACTGGGAGTTTATGTTTACCCGCTCAATGTTCACCACTGACGATATGATTGCCCAGCACCAGTTGCTTTCACGCGTGGCGCAGTTGATCGATGAAGGCGTGTTAAGAACCACGCTTGGCGAGCACTTTGGCACCATCACTGCCGCGAACCTGCGCAAAGCCCATGCGCTGCTGGAAAGCCAGCGGGCGGTGGGCAAAATCGTGCTGGAAGGGTTTGCTGACTGACGATTAGCCAGGATTATTCTCAAAGGTTACAAGCGGATAGCGAAAATCGCCGTCCGCTTTTCCTGCTCTGCCCTGGGTTTGCTTACACTTTTTACCAAAGCGTTATTTTTTGGTGGTTGCTCCGCTGTCAGTTAACGGCAATGATGGCGTGCTATTTATGCAACCGCGTGAAATGTATAAGAACAACCTGGAGAGAGTATGAGTAAAACAAAAATGATGCTTCTGGGCGCGCTGTTGGCAACCGCCTCGACGGCCTTTGCCGCACCGCAAACCGCTACGCCAGGCGCAACCGGGCCGCAATCTTACGAAATTAACGAATTTGTCGCTGACTTTACGAAATTCACCATTGGCGATACCGTACCGGCGATGTACCGCAGCGAAGAATACAACATTAAACAGTGGCAATTGCGTAACCTGCCAGCCCCCGAAGCCGGTAGCCACTGGACCTACATGGGCGGCAACTATGTACTTATCACCGATGCCGAAGGCAAAATCCTCAAAGCCTATAACGGCGACATCTTTTACCATCGCTAAACCAGGAGCTGAATGATTATTCGCCGCTGGCAGGAAAGTGACAGACCGTTTTTACGCACCCTTTTTTTACACGCCCGCAAAGCGAGCTGGCACTGGCTTGATGGCAGCGACTGGCGGCTGGAAGATTTTGACGCCGCCACGCTCGATGAAACCATCTGGGTCGCCGAAGAAGAGGGCCACCGGCTGGGGTTCGCCTCGGTGTATGAAAACGACAATTTCCTGCACAACCTGTTTGTCGACCCGGCCTTTCAGGGCAAAGGCGTCGGCAGCGCACTGCTCAAACATGCGCAATCTACCTTTACCGGCACCGGTGCGCTGAAATGCCTGCAGCATAACAAAGCCGCGCTGGCGTTTTATCAGCACCACGGCTGGCATATCGAAGCACAGGGCGTTTCGCCGGAAGGGGATTACGTGCTGATGCACTATCTGAAGAAGTAAAAAACCTCTCCCGAACGGGAGAGGTTGACTGGCTTACACCGCGCGAAACGCGATATCGCCAGGAATGACTTCGCCCTGCCAGTAAAGCTGCGCGGCTACGCGCCCGGCAAGTTGACGGTAGATAGCGGTAAATTCGCTGTCCGGGCGACTCACCACGGTCGGCGTGCCTTTATCCAGATCTTCACGCAGCGAAATATGCAGCGGCATCTGACCCAACAACTCGGTGTGATACTGTTCGGCCAGTTTTTCCGCACCACCGGTGCCAAAAATCGGTTCGTGATGACCGCAGTTGCTGCAAATATGCATGCTCATGTTTTCAACAATCCCGAGCACCGGCACTTCCACTTTCTCGAACATGACGATGCCTTTTTTGGCGTCGATCAGCGCGATATCCTGCGGCGTTGTCACCACCAGCGCGCCAGTCACCGGAATGTTTTGCGCCAGCGTCAACTGGATATCACCGGTGCCTGGCGGCATATCCAGCACCAGGTAATCCAGATCCGGCCACATGGATTCCTGCAACAGTTGCAGCAGCGCTTTGCTGGCCATCGGGCCGCGCCACACCATGGCGTTATCATCGGTGACCAGGTAACCAATCGAGTTGGTCGCCAGACCGTGGGCGATAATCGGCGCCATATGCGTGCCGTCCGGCGAGGTCGGACGCTCATGCTCCGCACCGAGCATAACCGGGATCGACGGGCCATAAATATCGGCGTCGAGAATACCGACTTTCGCCCCTTCCGCCGCCAGCGCCAGCGCCAGGTTTACCGCCGTGGAGGATTTCCCTACCCCACCCTTGCCGGAACTGACGGCAATGATGTTTTTCACACCGTTTACGCCAGGCTGGTTCTTCACACGTTTTAAGGTAGCGATGTTGTGCGACAGCTTCCAGTCGATGGCGCGCGCGCCGGTCAGACGCAGCAATTCGGCGCTACACTGCGCTTTTAACTCTTCAAACGCGCTGCGCCAGACAAACGGCATCAGCAGCTCGACGTGCAGCGTGTCATCCAGCCAGGCGACATGGTGCACCGCTTTAAGCGCGGTGAGATTGTGCTTCAGGGTTGGGTGCTGAAAATCGGCCAGCGTCCCGGTGACAATCGCGCGTAACGCTTCCGGGGATTTGGCCTGGGATTGCGAACTCATCCCGACTCCTTTGTAGTTGTTCTGAAAACGACATTGTAGCCAGCAAGTTTACCCCACGGGCAACAATTATTCATTTACGGATAAATGCCGTTAACGCATGGGTTAATTATTACTCATGTATTCATATAGGGATTGAAACGTTCTTAAAGCCCTTAGTACTGAGGGAGCAATCTTTACCCAAAAAACCTTATCTGGATTAAAACGCGCCAAAAGGCCTTCTCGCGTGGCGCAATATTTACCTTTTTGGTAATATTTCTCCCCCCTTTTTCTCAAGAAGATGTAATGCCTACTATGACTCAAGTCGCGAAGAAAATTCTGGTAACGTGCGCACTGCCGTACGCCAACGGCTCCATCCACCTCGGCCATATGCTGGAGCACATCCAGGCTGATATCTGGGTCCGTTACCAGCGAATGCGCGGCCACGAGGTCAACTTCATCTGTGCGGACGATGCCCACGGCACGCCGATCATGCTGAAAGCCCAGCAACTGGGGATCACCCCGGAGCAGATGATTGCGGACATGAGTCAGGAGCATCAGACCGATTTTGCTGGCTTTAACATCAGCTACGACAACTACCACTCGACGCACAGCGACGAGAACCGCGAACTGTCGGAGCTTATCTACACCCGCCTGAAAGAGAACGGTTTTATTAAAAACCGCACCATCTCTCAGCTCTACGATCCGGAAAAAGGCATGTTCCTGCCGGACCGTTTTGTGAAAGGCACCTGCCCGAAATGTAAATCACCGGATCAGTACGGCGATAACTGCGAAGTGTGCGGCGCAACCTACAGCCCGACCGAGCTGATTGAGCCGAAGTCGGTGGTTTCCGGCGCGACGCCGGTGATGCGTGATTCTGAGCATTTCTTCTTCGATCTGCCGTCATTCAGCGAAATGTTGCAGGCGTGGACGCGCAGCGGCGCGCTGCAGGAGCAGGTGGCAAACAAAATGCAGGAGTGGTTTGAATCCGGCTTACAGCAGTGGGATATCTCCCGCGATGCGCCCTATTTCGGTTTTGAAATCCCGAACGCGCCGGGCAAATACTTCTACGTCTGGCTGGATGCGCCGATTGGCTATATGGGTTCGTTCAAAAACCTGTGCGACAAACGTGGCGATACCACCAGCTTCGACGCGTACTGGCAGAAAGATTCCGACGCCGATCTGTATCACTTCATTGGTAAAGATATCGTCTATTTCCACAGCCTGTTCTGGCCGGCAATGCTGGAAGGCAGCGGTTTCCGTAAGCCGACCAACCTGTTCGTCCATGGCTATGTGACGGTGAACGGCGCGAAGATGTCCAAATCGCGCGGGACGTTTATCAAAGCCAGCACCTGGCTGAACCATTTCGACGCCGACAGCCTGCGCTATTACTACGCGGCGAAACTCTCTTCGCGCATCGATGATATCGATCTCAACCTGGAAGATTTCATCCAGCGCGTGAATGCCGACATCGTAAATAAAGTGGTTAACCTCGCTTCCCGTAACGCCGGTTTTATCAATAAGCGTTTCGACGGCGTGCTGGCCGCAGAGCTTGCGGATCCTGCGCTGTACAAAACCTTTACCGACGCGGCAGCGACCATTAGCGAAGCGTGGGAGAGTCGTGAGTTCGGCAAAGCGGTACGCGAAATTATGGCGCTGGCCGACGTGGCGAACCGTTACGTTGACGAACAAGCACCGTGGGTGGTGGCAAAACAGGAAGGCCGCGACGCCGATCTGCAAGCCATCTGCACCATGGGGCTGAACATGTTCCGCGTGCTGATGACGTGGCTGAAACCGGTTCTGCCGTCGCTGGCGGAGCGCACCGAAGCGTTCCTCAATACGACGCTTGAGTGGGATGCCATCAACCAGCCGCTGCTCGGCCACAAAATTAACGCCTTCAAAGCGTTGTACAACCGTATCGAAATGAAACAGGTAGAAGCACTGGTGGAAGCCTCAAAAGAGGAAGTGAAAGCGGCTGCCGCACCGGTCACCGGCGAGCTGGCAGATAACCCGATTCAGGAAACCATCAACTTTGATGATTTCGCGAAAGTCGATCTGCGCGTGGCGCTGATTGAAAACGCCGAGTTCGTTGAAGGTTCCGATAAGCTGCTGCGCCTGACGCTGGATCTGGATGGCGAAAAACGCAATGTCTTCTCCGGCATCCGTTCCGCGTACCCGGATCCGAGCGCGCTGATTGGTCGCCTGACGGTGATGGTCGCCAACCTGGCACCGCGCAAAATGCGTTTTGGTATCTCCGAAGGGATGGTGATGGCCGCCGGCCCTGGCGGGAAAGATATCTTCCTGTTAAGCCCTGATAGCGGCGCAAAAGCAGGCCAGCAAGTGAAGTAAAATAAATATCCTCCGGCATAGCCGGAGGTTTTTCTGATGCGCCTATAAGGCTCTCTTACCAGCCGCGCCCTAACAGG
>NZ_JBHZPO010000012.1:0-174312 GCF_042788165.1 Kosakonia sp. YIM B13588
TCGGATGCGGTAAAACATGTCTGTGATAGCGGTTTTAACCTTTCATCTGCCCGACAGAACGCTTCATGTGAAACAGGTAGTAAGCACCCGCAAATTAATCCACTTGCCTGAGCCAGCGCACAACAGGCGTGACTGCCTGCTCAGAACAAAGCCTCATGCGAAAGTTTGGGCTTTTTGTATAAGTCCACATATGCCCCTATTCTGAATTACTTACCTTGCTAAGTTGAAATGTGATGTAAATCACTCCTGAGATATAACAAATGTGTAACATTTTGATTTTTTGCGCTGAGTGGATATGGATATTCACGAGGTTCATATCTCCCAAATATCTAGCAGGAGTATCAATAGAATGGCAGAAAGCAGTGTGACAACACGAGACTCGCTCACCAGCAGCGATACCCGACGCAGAGTATGGGCGATCATTGGCGCTTCATCAGGTAACCTGGTTGAATGGTTTGATTTCTATGTCTACTCCTTTTGCTCCCTCTATTTCGCGCATATCTTTTTCCCCGCCGGCAACGCAACGACTCAGCTATTACAAACGGCGGGGGTTTTTGCCGCAGGCTTTCTGATGCGACCGATCGGCGGCTGGTTATTTGGCCGTATCGCTGACAGGCGCGGACGTAAGGCATCAATGCTTATCTCGGTGTGTATGATGTGCCTGGGATCGCTGGTCATCGCCTGCTTACCCGGTTATGAGTCCATTGGTACCTGGGCGCCAGCATTATTATTGCTGGCGCGCCTGTTCCAGGGGCTATCAGTAGGCGGTGAATACGGTACAAGCGCGACTTATATGAGCGAAGTTGCAGTGGAAGGGCGTAAAGGGTTTTACGCATCATTCCAGTATGTCACGCTGATCGGCGGGCAGTTGCTGGCTTTACTGGTTGTTGTGGTATTGCAACAGGTTCTGAGCGACGAGGATTTACGTGCCTGGGGTTGGCGTATTCCGTTTGCGCTCGGTGCTGCACTGGCTATCGTTGCGCTGTGGCTACGCCGACAACTTGATGAAACCTCGCGGCAAGAGGTACGGACCTTGAAAGAGGCGGGATCGCTAAAAGGGCTGTGGCGTAACCGCAAGGCTTTCATTATGGTGCTTGGTTTTACGGCTGGCGGCTCACTGGCGTTCTACACCTTTACCACCTATATGCAAAAATATCTGGTTAATACCGCCGGAATGCATGCCAACGTTGCCAGCGTCATTATGACAGTTGCGTTATTTGTCTTTATGCTGATTCAACCCGTTATTGGCGCGCTGTCGGATAAGATAGGCCGTCGTAATTCAATGTTGCTGTTCGGCGGTCTTGCCACATTTTGCACTGTCCCGATTCTCAGTGCTCTCCATAGTGTTACTTCACCTTATGCCGCGTTCGCGTTGGTTATGCTGGCGTTAGTGATCGTCAGTTTCTATACCTCGATCAGTGGGATCCTGAAAGCCGAAATGTTCCCGGCGCAGGTTCGTGCGTTAGGTGTCGGGTTATCTTATGCCGTAGCGAATGCGCTGTTTGGTGGTTCGGCTGAGTATGTTGCGCTGTCGCTGAAATCGGTCGGTTTTGAAAGCACTTTTTTCTGGTACGTTACCGTGATGGGCGCATTGGCATTTCTGGTTTCACTGATGCTGCATCGCAAAGGGAAAGGCATCCGGCTTTAGTGTCTATCTTGCCAGTTGCCACACGGCAAAACCAGTTGTGGCGCCGGCAACATCCCATGCGAAATCTTTCCAGCTCCAGCCGCTCCCTGCCGGGCGGCTATCCCATAACTCTTTCGATGCGCCAAGGCTAACAGAAAACATCAGACCATATATCGCACTGCGGTCACGGCTGGTGCCCTGATGTTGCGCGTATTCGTTCCCGGCTGCCGAAAGCATGGCCGAAGCAAGAAAATGTTGCGCTTTATCTTGACCGCTCCAGCTATCGTTCGCCATATGGCTACAGCCTGTCAGCAGCAACGTTGTTGCCAGCAAGGTGTATTTCATTGAAAGACCTGAAAAAAAGCCCCGTCACAGAGACAGGGCTTAATGTTAAAGAATGCGGCTAATCAGCTTATCAATTCGGATACGGCGCAGGCGGCGTATCAGCTTACGCACTTTAACCGGGTAATCCGCAATGCTCTGCAAATCGCGGTAATGATTTACCACGGTGGTGTGCGTGCGAATAAGTTCCAGCTCTTTATCACGCTGTGCGGCCAGCTCATGTTTTGGATCGTGGATAAGCACTGCGTTTTCCAGATCCAGACGCCAGGCGCGTGGGTTCAGGTTGTTCCCGGTGAGCAAGATCCACTCATCGTCAACCCACATCCCTTTCAGGTGGTAGCTGTTATCATCATCTTTCCACAGGCGAACGACGAGCTGATCGGTATTCACGTAATATTGCAGGCGGCTTAAGAAACGACGCAGGTTGATCTCATACAGATAAGGTAACGCGCCGATAATCTTAAACGGCTCATCTTCAGGAATGAAAAAGTCATTCGCCGTCTTATCGCCAACGATTATTTCGACTTTTTTCCCCTCGCGCAGCAACTGAATAATATTGCGAACCAGTACCGCAGGCAGGTTGAAATAGGGCGTACAAATCGTCAGCTTGTGCTCTGCGCACGGCATCAGATGGAAAATCGTCTTATTCAGCAGGCTGGATTTACCCAGACCAACCAGCGGAGTCACTGCCAGTTGTTCGTTATCCGCATCGCCCTGGAAATGGTACGACGCATCGCGCAATTCCTGGCGGAACAGGCGAATATCATTTTTGATTTCCGGGCTTTTCGGACGCTGCAGATCGTCAAGGCGATTCACGCCGCGGCCCTGGATCAGATTCTGCTCAACCCAGCCTTGCATTACGTCCGCCATCTGCGGATTGCGGATCAGCTGATAACGGTCATAGCGGTATTTATCGTGCTGATGCAGGTAAACATCGTTAAGGCTCGCGCCGCTATACAGCACGCAGTCATCAATAATAAAGCCTTTGAAGTGGAGCACGCCAAGCGCTTCGCGGGTATTAACCGGCACGCCGTAAACGGGAACGACAACGCCCGGGTTTTCCTGCGCCAGACGGCAGTACCAGTCCGCATTGGTATTTGACGCTGCTGCGCCAATACGTCCGCGCTGAGCGCGATGCCAGTCTACGAGGACGCGAACATCCAGCTCCGGGCGCTGGCGTTTTGCTTCATACAGCGCGTTCAGAATTCCTTTCCCGCCATCATCCTGCTCAAGATACAGGGCAATGATATAGATCCGGCGCGTCGCGTTGGCTATCTTCGCAAGCAGCGTCGCCCTGAAATCAGCAGGCGCATAGAAGAACTCTATGTCATCAGCTGACTGAGAAATCTTGGGTAATTGGGCAAGGTGTTGTTGATGTTTATTACGCTTAAATTTTGACAACATCACAGTGCGTTTCTTCTCTGTTTATTGAAGGGTCTTCTGTAGCATGCAGACGACATAAGCGGGCAATAATAACACCGAGCCTGCTAAAGTGGTCAACATTTCCAGTACCTTACTCGGGATTACTCTGTCTGGGTCAGATGGAGCGACAAACCGACTATGCCATCTTCCAGTTGGATATCGACATCGAATCCCAGTTTACGCGCCAGCGTCACCATGCCGCGATTATTGGGCATAGTAATACCATTCAAGCGCTTAAGTCCGTGATCCCGGGTATAACTGATGAGCTTTTCAAGTAAACGTCGTCCGAGCCCGAGCCCTTTCAAATCGGATCGCACCAGCACGGCAAATTCAGCGTCGATATTATCCGGATCGGAAATAGCGCGGGTTACGCCCAAAATCTCTTCGCCCTGATCGGTGCTGCGCACGGCCACGAAGGCCATTTCCCGATCGTAGTCGATCTGCGTCATATTCGCTAAATCATCGTGGGTAAATTCGTTGATCTCGCTAAAGTAGCGATAGTAGAGATCTTCTTTGGTCACCATGGCGATAAACGCCTGCAACTGGGGTTCGTCTTCGGGAAGAATCGGTCGGAACAGGCACTGTTCGCCATTTCTCATCTCAACATGTTCTTCCAGATGCTGCGGATAGGGGCGAATCGCAAGACGCGTCTCACCGTTCCCGGCGCTGGGCGCAATAGACATTGTGACATCCAGCGCCGTGAATTCGCTGCCGGAAGCCAGCAAAGGGTGAATATCGAGTCGTTCGATTTCCGGGCAATCGACAATCAAATTTGAGACCTGAACTAAAAACTGGCTCAGACCAGCGATATCCAGCGTGCGTAATGCGCTGCGCCCACGGATCTTTTTACTTTTGATCGCCTGAATGACCAGGTAGCGCGCCAGGTTCATGTTCAGTGGCGGAAGCGCCACTGCGGCTTGATCCTCTGCCCGCCACTCAACGCCGCCTTCACCTAACATGATCAGCGGGCCGAAAACCGGATCGTGTTCGACCACGACACGCAGTTCCTGCGCGCCAGCACGGTTCGCCATGCTCTGCACTTGCAAGCCATGGATGCGCGCCTGCGGCCAGTTCATTTTGACGCGATCGATAATCGCATCAGCAGCCTGCTGCACCTCTTTTGCGGTGCGCAGATAAAGCATTACCCCCTGGACTTCCGACTTATGCGGGATATCCGGAGAGCGCAATTTCAGCGCGACCGGGTAGCCAATCTGTTCGGCGATATGCACGGCTTCCGCACTGTCGCTGGCAATCCATGTTGGCAGCGTTTGTAGCCCCCAGGCGCGCAGGATCGGTTGTACTTCGTGGGTATCCAGCGTTGATGCGCCATCGGCCAGCGCCTGCTGCAGAAGGTTGTGCGCTGCGGCAGTATCAGCTGTCAGGCTCACGGAGATCGCCGGTGTTTCACGCAGTTGCTTCTGGTTTCGCCGATATTCCACCATATGCATAAAGGCCGTAATGGTGCCTTCCGGGGTTCGATAAGTCGGCAACCCGGCTTCGCTGAACAGACGCCGTGCTTCCTGCGAGGAAAACTCACCGCACCAGTTGGTCAATACGGTGACGTATTTCCCGCGCGGGTGTTTTTTCAGCGCGTCAATTAACGCCACCGCGCTTTCGCTGCCAGGCGCTGCGGCGCTGGGTGCGTGGATCACCATCAGCGCATCGTAATCCTGGCTGTCGAGCAGAATATTCAACGCTGCGATGTAACGCTCGCTGCTGGCGTCATCGCGTAAGTCCAGCGGGTTAGCGGGTTCCACATACTCCGGCAGTACGGCGCGCAGCTGCGTGATCGTCTCTTCACTCAGCGTGGCCAGCTTGCCGTTGCGTGACCACAGTTCGTCGAGTGCCAATGCGGCGGGTGCCGCGCCATTACTGATGATCATCAACCGTTCGCCGCGCAACGGGCGCATATGGCTGAGCGTTTCGACGGCGGAAAAAAGCTCATGGGTATCCTGTACCCGCAATAAACCGGCGCGCTGAATAGCCGCATCCCAGGCCGGATCGAGCCCCGCATGGGAATGCAGCAGACGCTGCGCTTCCGGGCTGCGCCCGCTTTTTATGACCAGAATCGGTTTATTACGCGATGCACTACGTGCGGCGGAAACAAAGCGGCGGGCATCACTTAGCTGTTCCAGATAGAGCAGAATGGCGCTGGTTTTACTGTCGCGCGCCAGGAAATCGAGCAGTTCATCAACATCAATATCGAGGCTATCGCCGAGTGCGATGAAATAAGAAAACCCCATTTCCCGCTGCTGCGCCCAGTCGAGTATGGTATTAGAGACGGCGGCAGACTGGGAAATAAACGCCAGTTTGCCGCGTGTAATCGGCACCGGCGAGAAACTGGCGTTCAGCCCTTGCCAGGGAGCGAGTAAGCCCAGGCTGTTCGGGCCAAGCAACCGCATCTGGTAGCGGCCTGCGCAGGCGAGCAAATCGGCATGTTGCTCTGGTGGAGCGGAAAGGATAATGCAGGTTTTACACCCCTTTTGGCCGAGCGCCTCAAGCAGCGTCAAATTACGTTTTGCGTGGGTACACAACACCGCAAGATCGGGCGTGAAAGGCAGGCTGGCGACATCCGGCCATGCCAGCACGCCCTGTACCGCTTTATAGGCGGGCGTCACCGGTAAGACAGGACCTGCGAAACCGCCTGCCAGCAAATTGCGCATCATTAAAAAACCCGCGCGATCCGGCTTCATAGATGCACCCACCACCGCAATCGATCGGGGACGTAATAACGCTTCCAGTCCTCGTTGGCTCATACCGGCCTCCGCAAAAGAGTGACCCGATGATATTAAACGTTTTCTGCGGTGTTTGCTGTGATGGCGGGCGAATGATGCGGTTTCCCTGCCAGGTAACGTTCACGAAACAGAGTGAAGTGATCGCCGAGCGCTTGCGCGGCGGTGTTATCGCCAGCCAGATCCAACAGAGCAATGGCCACTTCCGCCGTGCAGTATTGATCGTCTGCGTGCGCTTCCCGTAAGCGATAAGCAGACACGCGTGACAGATCGACGGAGATAACTGGTAATGCATCCAGATAGGGGCTTTTGCGAAACATTTTCCGCGCTTCGGTCCAGGTGCCATCCAGCATAATAAACAGTGGCGGTTTGCCGGCGGCCGGGGTGCTCAACACCTGACGTTCGCTACCTGCATACGAAGCAGGGAAGACGACCATCGGTTGGTACGCTTCGCTGGCGCATAAATCGATTAGCGCTTGCGGTGGCTCGGTACGCGACCATTGAAAAGCCTGCGTGTCAGGCAGGATATCGGCAATCAAACGCCCCGTGTTACTGGGTTTCATTGGCTCGGTGTCGAACATGACCAGGCAAAAACGGCTGTTGGCACAAGCCGGTTTTAAGGTATCACACAGACAGTTTTTCAGCGGCAGCAGGCAGCGCTGGCAGCGGCGAATACGGTTGCCACGCGCCAGAAACGGGCGCGTCGAGCGGGCAAGGCGCTCAGCACGGAGTTGGAGAACAGCGTTATTGGTCATGAAGGTCGCGCAAGAAAAACGCCATTGTCGCAGAGCTGAAAACGGGGCACAAGATGCGCCCCGAAGGGATTACAGTGATTCGTTAAGCCAGCTGTCGAACGGCGCTTTGGGCATCGCGCCGCTTAGCATGTCCACCACTTCGCCATTTTTGAACAACATAATGGTTGGAATACTGCGAATGCGGAAACGGGCGCTAAGCTCGCGTTCGGCTTCGGTGTTAACTTTTACAAAGCGGACTTTACCGCTGCGCTCTTCCGCGACATCTTCGAAAATCGGTGCGAAGTTGCGGCACGGGCCGCACCATGGCGCCCAGAAATCGACAACCACAGGGAGGTCATCTTTCAGCAGTTTATCCAGGGTTTCGCCAGTCGCATTGATCACATCTCCATCGAACAGCTCATGTCCACAGCGCCCACATTTCGCGCCGTCGTTCATTCTTTCTTCAGGAATGCGGTTCAGCGCCTGACAGCTTGCACATACGGTATTCATAACTAACCTCAGGGAAGCGATGGTACAAAGCGGCGTTTCGCCGGTATGTTTCTTCAATGTTACATATTATTGATAAGAAGGTTTTAAACGACAACGCGTTTTATTCAATGAGTACAATAGCCGATAACTTTTGAACGAATTAATGGCTAAGCGCCAGCACATCAGGTAATCTGCGCGCTTCGCGCAGCGCTGGTGGAGAAAAGCATGAACGATGAATTAAAGAATAAAAGCGGCAAGGTCAAAGTGATGTATGTCCGCAGTGATGATGATTCCGATAAACGTGGCTACAACCCGCGCACCGGGAAAGGGCCAGCGCGTAGCGGAACGTCTTCGCGCGGTGGCGATGACCGTCGCACCTCCCGCGATGATAAAGGTCGTGCTGGCCGTGACGACAGAAGTCGTTCTGCCCGCGATGACCGGGGCCGCCCTGCGCGTGATGACAGAAGCCGCCCGCAGCGAGACAATTTCAGCAATCAGAGTGATTCGCCGTGGCGTACCGTTTCCCGCGCGCCGGGCGACGAAACGCCGGAAAAACCGGATCACGGTGGTATTAGCGGTAAAAGTTTTATCGATCCGGAAGTGCTGCGCCGCCAGCGCGCGGAAGAGACGCGCGTCTACGGCGAAAATGCCTGCCAGGCACTGTTCAGCAGCCGTCCTGAATCGATTGTTCGCGCCTGGTTTGTGCAGAGCGTGACCCCACGTTTTAAAGAAGCCCTGCGCTGGATGGCCGCGAACCGTAAAGCGTATCACGTGGTTGATGAAGACGAACTGGCGAAAGCCTCCGGCACGGAACACCACGGCGGCGTGTGTTTCCTGATCAAAAAGCGTAATGGTCTGAGCGTCCAGAAATGGGTGGCGAATGCTGCAGAAGAAGATTGCGTGCTGGCGCTGGAAGATGTGGGCAACCCGCACAACCTCGGTGCAATTATGCGTAGCTGCGCGCATTTCGGTGTGAAAGGCGTGGTGCTGCAGGATGCGGCAGTGGTTGAATCTGGCGCGGCAGTCCGTACCGCAGAAGGCGGCGCGGAACATGTTCAGCCGATCACCGGCGATAGCTTTGTCGATGCGCTGGAAGAGTTCCGTCAGGCGGGTTACGCGCTGGTGACGACTTCCAGCCATAACGGGACGCCGCTGTTTAAAGCCGAGTTGCCGAAAAAGATGGTACTGGTGCTGGGCCAGGAGCGTGATGGTTTGTCTGATGTGACGCTGTCTCGTGCAGGTTTAAGCGTCTCAATTGAAGGCACCGGCAACGTTGAAAGCCTCAACGTTTCTGTCGCAACCGGCGTGTTGCTGGCAGAGTGGTGGCGTCAAAATAAAGCCTGATAACGCAACGTCAGGTGTATTAAAAAATGCCAGCGTAATGCTGGCATTTTTTTATTCCACTCACTGAAAACCACATCTTGCGGGCGTGGTTATCAACATGCTTTGGCTCTGTTTTATTGCCTTTGGATTTCAATCTCACGAGCCAGGCAGAGGCTTTAGTGCGTCCTTCCTGAGCGTAATCATTGCCGTCTCTTATAAGGGCGGATTTTTACTCACTTTCTGCCGGGAGTGTCGGCATCCAGTCGATTGGCGCTTCGCCCTGTTTTTCCAGCCATTGATTCGCCAGGACGAAATGGTTACAGCCAAAAAATCCACGGTGCGCGGAGAGCGGTGATGGATGCGGTGCTTTCAGAACATGATGGCGTTTTGTGTCGATAATCGCCCCTTTCTTCTGCGCGTGCGAACCCCAAAGCAGAAATACCACACCTTCGCGATGCTCGTTAATCAGGCTAATCACTTTATCGGTGAAGGTTTCCCAGCCGAGGCTTGCATGCGAGTGCGCCTGACCGGCGCGCACAGTGAGCACGGTATTAAGTAGCAGCACGCCCTGACGCGCCCAGCTTTCGAGATAACCATGTTGCGGGCGGACGAAACCCGGAATGCTGGCTTCCAGCTCTTTATACATATTCAGCAGAGAAGGGGGAGGCGCAATGCCCGGAAGAACAGAAAATGCCAAACCGTGGGCTTGTCCCGGGCCGTGGTAAGGATCCTGACCGAGGATTACAACTTTGACATCGCCAAGCTCAGTGAAGCGAAAGGCGTTAAATACATCTTTCTGCGGCGGATAGATGGTTATCCCGGACTGGCGCTCAGCGGCCACCGTGCTAAGGGTGTTAATAAAGTACGGCTGCTGTTTTTCTTCTGCCAGCACATCATGCCATGTTAATGAAGTGGTCATCCCGCTCTCCTGCGAATTTCGTTCCCCGTAGCTTAACTGCTTATTTCCCCGGAACAAAATTCACTGTCATACGTGAACGATAAATCTAAAAATATTTTTAAAATTTACAAAAATTTTAAGTCAGCGCGATTGGCATAACTTGATATAAAACAAGTGTATTCCCCAATAGCCTTTTTTGCTGTGTGGTTTTTATTGATTTAAATCAAAGAATGCCGCATGTCGGACTGGTATATAAACAATCAGACAACAATGGTTTTACCAATTGGCCGGAAAGACTCCGGCGAATCAAATAATGTGCCTAAGGGAGGCTATTCATGATTACTGGTATCCAGATTACTAAAGCTGCCAATGACAACCTGCTGAATTCGTTCTGGCTGCTCGATAACGAAAAAGGCGAAGCACGTTGCGTGTGTGCCAAAGCGGGTTATGCAGAAGATGAAGTTGTTGCGGTTAGCAAACTCGGTGATATCGAATACCGTGAAATTCCGATGGAAGTGAAGCCGGAAGTGCGCGTTGAAGGCGGCCAGCACCTGAACGTTAACGTGCTGCGTCGTGAAACACTGCTTGATGCCGTTGAACACCCGGAAAAATACCCACAGCTGACGATTCGTGTATCCGGTTATGCTGTGCGTTTTAACTCTCTGACTCCAGAACAGCAGCGCGACGTGATTGCTCGTACCTTTACTGAAAGCCTGTAATTTCAGGCACACATAAAAACGCCGGGATATCCCGGCGTTTTTTTACTCTTCTGTATTTTGCGGCGCGGTACTTGCAGCGCTCGGCTTACGTCGTTTGCCAATGTTTTTGGTGTCACGATGGCGTTGCTTCACACGCGGCTTCTCTTTTTCTTTCTCTTTTTTCTTCTCTTCGCGCTTCGCCAGCACTTTCTTCGACGGTTTGCCTGTCAGCTTTTCACTGGGCGCTCGCGTTTTTGCTCGCAATTCGTCTATCACGCGCGGCTTAAGCGGTTCTTCAACATAACGGCCAATTTTACCCAGCAGCAGATGATCGTGCGCTTCGACCAGAGAAATCGCGGTGCCTTTACGGCCTGCGCGACCCGTACGACCGATGCGGTGCAGGTAGGTATCGCCGCTGCGCGGCAGATCGAAGTTAAAGACGTGGCTGACATCGTCGATATCAATGCCGCGAGCGGCGACATCGGTGGCGACCAGTACATTCACACGGCCTTCCGTCAGGCGTTTAATCGCTTCGTTACGCTTCGCCTGTACCATCTCACCTTCGAGATAGCAGTTGTTAATGCCCGCTTCACGCAGCCAGTTTGCCAGCTCATGCACGCGCTCGCGTTTACGCACAAACACGATAGAGCGGCTAACTTCAGGTTGCTTGAGCAGATGCACCAGCAGCGCTGTCTTATGTGCGACGTCGTCGGCACGGTAGTACCACTGGTGAATTTTCTTGCGCTCACGCGTTGATGGTGTGGCAGAAACTTCGACAGGATCTTCCAGCAGGCGCTCGGCAAAATTTTTAATCGCCTCGCCTTCCAGTGTTGCGGAGAACAGCATGGTCTGCTTGCGCCAGCGGGTTTCACCGGCAATATGTTCGATATCTTGCGCGAAGCCCATGTCCAGCATGCGGTCTGCTTCATCAAGGATCAGCGTCTCTACCGCGCGGCAGTCGAAGTTTTCTTCTTTAATATATTGCAGCAGGCGGCCAGTGGTCGCGACCACGATATCCTGGTTTTCGCTGAACACTTCCGCGTGGTTCATATACGCTACACCGCCGGTAATGGTGGCGATATCCAGATGCGTGTTAGCGGCAAGCTCACGCGCGTGATCGGCCACTTGCATCGCCAGCTCGCGGGTCGGCGTCAGGATCAGGATGCGCGGCGGGCCGGATTTTTTACGCGGAAAGTCCAGAAGGTGCTGCAACGCAGGCAGCAGATATGCCGCTGTTTTACCGGTGCCGGTAGGGGCGGAACCGAGGACATCACGCCCTTCAAGCGCAGGCGGAATGGCGGCGGCCTGGATGGCGGTCGGGCGTGTAAAGCCTTTACTCTGGAGCGCGTCCAGCAGGCTGTCGTCAAGTTCGAGTTCGGAAAAAGTCGTTACAGTCATGATCTACCTCTGTGTGGGGCGCCGATTATAGACGTTACGGCTGCAATCTTCATCTGTTGTCTGCTTATCGCTTTTCCAGCGCTTTGCTTTCCCCTATGCTACACCGGTTTCCGAATTGAGGTTGTAAAGATGTCCCAGTCAAAGGCTCAGTTGCGCCGTGACGGCTTCACGTTTAAAGAATTCTTTGTTGCTCACGATCGCTGTGCCATGAAAGTGGGCACCGATGGGGTGATGTTAGGCGCATGGGCGCCAGTTTCCAAAGCGCGGCATGTGCTGGACATTGGTACCGGTAGTGGGCTGCTCGCGCTGATGCTGGCGCAACGCACATCGCCAGAAGTAAAAATTGATGCTGTCGAGCTGGATGAGCAAGCAGCGGAGCAGGCGCAGGAAAACGTTCAGGCTTCGCCGTGGGCTGAGCGCATTACCGTGCATCAGGCGGATATCTGCCAGTGGAGCATAGAAAACACCGCGCGCTACGATCTGATTGTCAGCAACCCGCCCTATTTTGATGAAGGGGTACAATGCGCCACGCCGGAGCGCGAAAAAGCGCGCTATACCACAACGCTCGATCATCAGTCCTTGCTGGAAATTGGCGCAACGCTGATTACGGAAGAGGGTTTTTTCTGCGTCGTTCTGCCGATTGAAATCAGCGAAGCCTTTGTCAGCAAAGCGCAGACACTGGGCTGGCATCTGCGTTTGCGTACGGATGTTACTGAAACAGAAAGCCGTTTGCCTCATCGCGTCCTGTTGGCATTCTCTCCGCGAGACGGCGAATTGTTTGCCGATCGTCTGGTGATCCGTGGGTCAGATCAGCGTTACTCAGAGAGTTACACCGCGCTGACCCAGGCGTTTTATCTGTTTATGTAGTTTTGTGGCGAGAGCACTGTCGGGCCGGATTCCGGCAGTAAATCGGGGTAATCCAGCGTGAAATGTAACCCACGGCTCTCTTTGCGCGCCATTGCACAGCGGACAATTAACTCCGCGACTTGCACCAGGTTGCGCAACTCCAGCAGGTTATTCGAAACACGGAAGTTCGCGTAGTACTCATCGATTTCCTGCTGCAACAACGTAATACGGCGCTGCGCCCGTTCAAGGCGTTTAGTGGTGCGCACAATGCCGACGTAATCCCACATAAACAGCCGTAATTCGTGCCAGTTGTGTTGCAGAATCACCCGTTCATCGGCATCGTCCACGCGGCTTTCATCCCATGCTGGAAGCGTCGTAGCCGCCTGGGCATGCGGTATCCGGTGGGCGATATCTTCCGCCGCCGACCAGCCATAGACCAGGCACTCCAGCAGCGAATTCGACGCCATGCGGTTCGCGCCGTGTAAACCGCTATAGCTCACTTCCCCAATCGCATACAGCCCGTCGACATCGGTACGCCCGCGATCGTCAATCATGACGCCGCCGCAGGTGTAATGTGCTGCAGGTACAATCGGAACGGGTTCTTTGGTTAAATCAATGCCAAGCCCGAGCAACTTTTCATAAATCATCGGGAAATGGTGACGAATAAATTCAGCCGGTTTATGGCTAATATCGAGATACATGCAATCGACGCCGAGACGTTTCATTTCATGATCGATCGCGCGGGCGACCACATCGCGTGGCGCTAATTCACCTCGCGCGTCAAAATCGGGCATGAAACGCGTGCCGTCCGGGCGTTTCAGATGAGCGCCTTCACCGCGTAATGCTTCCGTGAGCAGGAAATTGCGTGCTTGCGGGTGGAACAGTGCAGTAGGGTGAAATTGATTAAACTCCAGATTCGCCACCCGGCAGCCCGCACGCCAGGCCATTGCAATGCCGTCACCGGAGGCGATATCCGGATTGGTGGTGTACTGATAGACCTTCGAGGCACCGCCGGTTGCCAGCACCACGGCTTTTGCCTGACAGGTTTCCACCTGTTCTTTATTACGGTTCCACACCCACGCGCCCACTACGCGGCGCGTTCCGGCCAGGCCAATTTTGTCGGAGATAATCAGATCCACCGCATTGCAGCGCTCAAGCACGCGAATGTTCGGATGGTTAATCGCCTGGGTGACCAGCGTGTTTTCGACCTCTTTGCCGGTCGCGTCGGCGCTATGCAGAATGCGGCGGTGGCTATGGCCGCCTTCACGCGTGAGGTGGTAACTGGCTTCGCCGTTGGCAGCGACTTCGGTATCAAACAACACGCCTTGATCAATCAGCCACTGGACACACTGGCGCGCGTTGCTGGCGACAAACTCCGCTGCGTGGCGCTCAACAATTCCGGCGCCGGCAATGAGCGTATCTTCCACATGCGATTCGATGCTGTCGGTTTCATCAAATACCGCAGCGATACCGCCCTGAGCATAAAATGTCGAACCTTCGCTAATGGGCCCTTTGCTTAAAACAATGACCTTATGTTTGTCTGCAAGCCGCAAAGCCACCGAAAGACCGGCCGCGCCGCTGCCGATGACCAGTACATCACAGGAGAGTTCAGGAGTCGTTTTCATGGTTTGTTTAATTTACTAAACAGTGTTTGCGCAGCATAGCACCGTAAGTTGGAGATGATCACTGTTTTTTGCGCTTTTTGTACTAATGACTAAACATGATGAGCGGGTCGGAAATATCCATCCGGGAAAAAGATATTAAGAAGCAGTTTGTTAGCTAAGGTGTATTAGAGGTGAAAAAAAAGCGGTATTGCGTTACTCTCTGGCGATCTTAAGGTCTTTTCTTTGAGAAAACACATTGTTCAAAGTTTGCAGACTTATAATGAGTCAGAATGAAAAGTCTGTAGAACGATGCACAAAAACAAAGGCGTAACGGAACTTTATTACAGACCGGTCCTCTAATTGGCTGCTTGCTCATATTGTGCAGTATTGGAGTGGCGTTTCTGGATACGCGTGGAAATTGGTTTTGGGGAGACTTTACCTCGGATGAGCGAGCAGTTAACGGATCAGGTCCTGGTCGAAAGGGTCCAGAAAGGAGATCAGAAAGCGTTCAACTTACTGGTGGTGCGCTACCAGCATAAAGTGGCGAGTCTGGTTTCCCGTTATGTCCCTTCGGGCGATGTGCCTGATGTCGTACAAGAGTCATTTATAAAAGCCTATCGCGCGCTTGATTCATTCAGGGGGGATAGTGCTTTTTATACCTGGCTGTACCGAATTGCGGTTAATACAGCGAAAAATTACCTGGTTGCCCAAGGGCGCAGACCGCCATCCAGTGATGTAGACGCAATTGAAGCAGAAAACTTCGAAAGTGGCGGTGCACTGAAAGAAATTTCGAACCCTGAGAACTTAATGTTGTCAGAAGAACTGCGACAAATAGTTTTCCGTACCATTGAGTCGCTCCCGGAAGATTTACGCATGGCAATAACGTTGCGGGAGCTGGATGGCCTGAGTTATGAAGAGATTGCGGCCATAATGGATTGTCCGGTAGGTACCGTTCGTTCGCGTATCTTCCGTGCGCGGGAAGCTATTGATAATAAAGTTCAACCGCTTATCAGGCGTTGACGATAGCGGGATACTGAAAAAGGTATTAGGCATGCAGAAAGAACAACTTTCCGCTTTAATGGATGGTGAAACGCTGGATAGTGAGCTGCTCGTTGAGTTGTCTCAGGATCCGGAAATGCAGAAAACCTGGGAGAGCTACCATCTCATCCGCGATTCCATGCGTGGTGATACCGCCGATCTCCTCCATTTCGATATCTCAGCCCAAGTAATGGCTGCGATTGAGAAAGACGCTGTTCAGGCGCCGGCGCCGTTGATTCCTGAAGCTCAGCCCGCTCCTCACCAATGGCAGAAAATGCCGTTCTGGCACAAAGTTCGACCATGGGCCAGCCAGCTTACTCAGATGGGCGTCGCGGCATGCGTATCGCTTGCTGTAATTGTTGGCGTCCAGCACTATAATGGCTCGGCTGAATCAACCCAACAGCCCGAAGCGCCAGTGTTTAATACGCTGCCGATGATGGGTAAAGCCAGTCCGGTGAGTTTGGGTGTTCCGTCTGATGCGACGGCAAATGCCGGTCAGCAACAGCAGGTGCAGGAACAACGTCGTCGCATTAATGCGATGCTGCAGGATTACGAACTGCAACGCCGTCTGCACTCCGAACAGCTTCAGTTTGAGCAGGCGCAAACACAGCAAGCCGCTGTTCAAGTGCCAGGAAATCAAACTTTAGGAACGCAATCGCAGTAATGAAGCAACTTTGGTGTGCCATGTCTTTTGTGGCTACTGGCTTGTTCTTCTCTGTCAACGCCTCGGCTGATGTTTCGTCCGGGGCGTTGCTGCAGCAAATGAACGTGGCGAGCCAGTCGCTCAACTACGAACTCTCTTTCGTCAGCATCAATAAGCAGGGTGTTGAATCGTTACGTTACCGCCATGTGCGTCTTAACGATCAGCCGCTTGCGCAGTTGTTGCAAATGGACGGCCCCCGCCGCGAAGTGGTGCAGCGTGGCAATGAGATCAGCTACTTCGAACCGGGTCTTGAACCTTTCACGCTTAACGGCAACTTCATCGTCGATTCACTGCCGTCGCTGGTTTATACCGACTTCAAACGTCTTTCTCCCTATTACGATTTCATCTCAGTCGGCCGCACGCGCATTGCTGACCGGTTGTGCGAAGTGATCCGCGTTGTGGCGCGTGATGGCACCCGTTATAGCTATATCGTGTGGATGGATGAAGAAACCCGCCTGCCGATGCGCGTTGATTTGCTTGATCGTGATGGCGAAACCCTTGAACAGTTCCGCGTTATTGCGGTTACCGTTAACGGTCAGGTGACTAACAGCATGCAAACACTGGCGAAAGCCAGTTTGCCACCGCTGCTTTCACTTCCGGCTGGCGATAAAGTGGTATTTAACTGGGAACCGGCCTGGTTGCCACAGGGGTTTAGCGAAGTATCCAGCAGCCGTCGCCAACTGCCGACCATGGATATGCCCGTTGAGTCTCGCCTCTATTCCGATGGTTTGTTCAGCTTCTCCGTTAACGTTAACCGTGCGAATCAGAATAGCGCCGATCAGATGTTGCGTACCGGTCGTCGTACCGTTAGCACAACGGTTCGCGATAACGCCGAAATTACTGTCGTCGGTGAATTGCCGCCGCAAACCGCAAAACGTATTGCGGACAGTCTCAAATTTAAGGCCGCACAATGATAAAAGAGTGGGCGACCGTCGTTTCCTGGCAAAATGGTAGCGCGCTGGTTGAATGTGATGTCAAAGCTTCCTGTAGCAGCTGCGCTTCGCGTGCCGGTTGCGGCAGCCGTGTGCTGAATAAACTCGGTCCGCAAACCACGCACACTATTGCGGTACCGAGCGCAGAACCGTTGGTTGCCGGGCAGAAGGTTGAATTAGGCATCGCCGAGAGCAGCCTGCTGGGCTCAGCGGTGTTGGTCTATATGTCGCCGCTGGTAGGCCTGTTTGTCATGGGGGCTATTTTCCAGGCGCTCTTCGGCCAGGATCTCGCAGCGCTTTGCGGCGCGGTGCTTGGCGGCGTTGGCGGCTTTTTACTCGCCCGCGGTTTATCGCCAAAGCTAGCCACACGCAGCGAATGGCAGCCGGTTATTCTCAGCGTCGGTCTGCCTCCGGATCTTATCCGCGTCGACAACGCATCTGCGGAAAGCCAGCCGTAATATCCTCTTTAAGTCTTACGATAATAGCGATACTTTTCTGCCTGGTATCAGCATTTCCCCGCATTGTTGTTGTAGTGTAGAATGCGGCGTTTCAGTACATTGACGTCAGGCGCGTACAGGCCTCTTAGTTACTCGTAAGGCATAAAAACTCACTATATGAAGAATATTCGTAACTTTTCGATCATCGCTCACATCGACCACGGTAAGTCGACGCTGTCTGACCGTATCATCCAGATTTGCGGTGGTCTTTCCGATCGCGAAATGGAAGCCCAGGTTCTTGATTCCATGGATCTTGAACGTGAGCGCGGCATTACCATCAAAGCGCAAAGTGTCACGCTGGATTACAAAGCCAACAATGGCGAAACCTACCAACTGAACTTTATCGATACCCCCGGTCACGTTGACTTCTCCTACGAGGTTTCCCGTTCGCTCGCCGCTTGCGAAGGTGCTCTGCTGGTGGTGGATGCAGGTCAGGGCGTGGAAGCGCAGACGCTGGCAAACTGCTATACCGCCATCGAGATGGATCTGGAAGTCGTACCGGTGCTGAATAAAATCGACCTGCCAGCCGCCGATCCTGAACGTGTAGCAGAAGAAATTGAAGACATTGTTGGCATCGACGCCACCGATGCGGTGCGCTGCTCGGCGAAAACCGGCGTGGGCGTGCCTGACGTGCTGGAGCGCCTGGTGCGTGACATTCCGCCGCCGGAAGGCGATCCGGATGCGCCGTTGCAGGCACTGATTATCGACTCCTGGTTCGATAACTACCTTGGCGTGGTTTCTCTGGTGCGTATCAAAAATGGCACTATGCGCAAAGGCGACAAAATTAAAGTAATGAGCACCGGGCAGGTTTATAACGCTGACCGCCTGGGGATTTTCACGCCGAAACAGGTTGATCGCACCGAACTGAAGTGCGGCGAAGTAGGCTGGCTGGTTTGCGCGATTAAAGACATTCTCGGCGCGCCAGTGGGCGATACCCTGACGACTTCCCGCAATCCGGCAGATAAAGCGCTGCCAGGCTTTAAGAAGGTAAAACCGCAGGTTTACGCCGGTTTGTTCCCGGTCAGTTCTGACGATTACGAAAACTTCCGCGATGCGCTTGGCAAATTGAGCCTCAATGATGCCTCGTTGTTCTACGAGCCAGAAAGCTCCACCGCGCTGGGCTTTGGTTTCCGCTGCGGCTTCCTCGGTCTGCTGCACATGGAGATCATCCAGGAGCGCCTTGAGCGCGAATACGATCTGGATCTGATCACTACCGCACCGACCGTAGTCTACGAAGTGCAGACCACCAATAAAGAAGTGGTTTACGTCGATAGCCCGTCTAAGCTGCCGCCGCTGAACAACATTGACGAGCTGCGCGAGCCTATCGCCGAGTGTCACATGCTGCTGCCGCAGGAATACCTGGGCAACGTTATCACGCTGTGCGTAGAGAAACGTGGTGTGCAGACCAACATGGTTTACCACGGCAACCAGGTTGCGCTGACTTATGAAATCCCGATGGCGGAAGTGGTGCTGGACTTCTTCGATCGTCTGAAGTCAACGTCGCGCGGTTATGCGTCGCTCGATTACAACTTCAAACGCTTCCAGGCTTCTAACATGGTGCGTGTGGACGTGCTGATCAACGGTGAGCGTGTGGATGCGCTGGCGCTGATCACTCATAACGATAACGCACCGTACCGTGGTCGTGAACTGGTCGAGAAAATGAAAGAACTGATCCCGCGTCAGCAGTTTGATATCGCGATTCAGGCGGCGATCGGTAACCACATTATTGCCCGTTCGACAGTGAAACAGCTGCGTAAAAACGTGCTGGCGAAATGCTACGGCGGTGACGTGAGCCGCAAGAAAAAACTGCTGCAGAAACAGAAAGAAGGTAAGAAACGCATGAAGCAGGTCGGCAACGTCGAACTGCCGCAGGAAGCGTTCCTTGCCATTCTGCATGTGGGCAAAGATAGCAAATAATTCTAAGGAGTTGGCATGGCGAACATGTTTGCCCTGATCCTGGTGATCGCGACCCTGGTGACGGGTTTTTTATGGTGCCTTGATAAGTTTATTTTTGCACCAAAACGCCGGGATCGTCAGGCCGCTGCGCAAGTTGCGACAGGCGATGCGCTCGATGCAAAAACGCTGAAAAAGATCGGTCCGAAGCCTGGCTGGCTGGAGACCGGTGCTTCCGTATTCCCGGTGCTGGCCATTGTGCTGGTGGTGCGTTCGTTTATTTACGAACCGTTCCAGATCCCATCTGGTTCAATGATGCCAACGCTGCTTATCGGTGATTTCATTCTGGTGGAGAAGTTTGCCTACGGAATTAAAGATCCGATCTACCAGAAAACGCTGATTGAAACCGGTCATCCGAAACGCGGTGACATTGCGGTATTTAAATACCCGGACGATCCGCGTCTGGATTACATCAAGCGTGTGGTTGGCGTACCGGGCGATAAAGTGACCTACGATCCGGTGACCAAACAAGTGACCGTGCAGCCGAACTGTAGCTCGGGTCAGGCTTGCGGTAGTGCTCTGCCTATCACTTACAGTAACGTTGAAGAGAGCGATTTTGTGCAGACCTTCGGACGTCGCTCCGGTGGTGAAGCAAGCAGCGGTTTCTTCCAGTTACCGAAAGGCCAGTCCCTGCCGGATGGCGTACGTTTAACCGAGCGTAAAGAGACGCTGGGGGATGTGACGCACCGCATTCTGACCGTGCCTATCGCGCAGGATCAACTGGGGATCTACTACCGTCAGCAGAGCCAGCCGCTGGCCACCTGGATTGTGCCGCCCGGCCATTACTTCATGATGGGCGACAACCGCGATAACAGCGCAGACAGCCGCTACTGGGGCTTTGTGCCGGAAGCGAACCTGGTTGGTCGCGCCACGGCAATTTGGATGAGTTTCGAAAAACAAGAAGGTGAATGGCCGACAGGCGTGCGCCTGAATCGTATCGGCGGAATTCATTAATTAACCAGGGCGCAATCACTGCGATTGCGCCCTGAATTATTTCCAATATTATTCCTACCAGACTAACGACAACCCCGGTCGTTGCGTATAGAATATTCCCCCGAAGTTTAAGGCTGGTTCCCCCGGGCGCCACAGCACACGAAACCGCGTTGGTTTTCTCAGGTCGGTTTCGTGTGCTGCATTGTTGACGCATTTATTTATTGGTATCGCATGAACCCCATCGTAATTAATCGGCTTCAACGGAAGCTGGGCTACACTTTTCAACATCATGATCTGTTGCAGCAGGCATTAACCCACCGCAGCGCCAGTAGCAAACATAACGAGCGTCTCGAATTTCTCGGCGACTCTATTTTAAGTTATGTGATTGCTAACGCGCTCTATCATCGTTTCCCGCGCGTGGACGAAGGTGATATGAGCCGCATGCGCGCGACGCTGGTGCGTGGAAATACGCTGGCGGAAATTGCCCGCGAATTCGAGCTGGGTGAGTGTCTGCGCTTAGGGCCGGGCGAACTGAAAAGCGGCGGTTTTCGCCGTGAATCCATTCTGGCAGACACCGTTGAGGCGTTAATTGGCGGGGTGTTCCTTGATAGCGATATTCAGACCGTCGAAAAATTAATTCTGAGCTGGTATCAAACGCGCCTTGATGAAATCAGTCCTGGCGATAAACAAAAAGATCCGAAAACGCGCCTGCAGGAGTTTTTGCAGGGCCGTCATTTGCCGCTGCCGTCTTATCTGGTGGTGCAGGTGCGCGGCGAAGCGCACGATCAGGAATTTACTATCCACTGCCAGGTCAGCGGCCTGAGTGAACCGGTGGTTGGCACGGGTTCCAGCCGTCGCAAGGCGGAGCAGGCTGCCGCCGAACAGGCGCTGAAAAAACTGGAGCTGGAATGAGCGAAGAAAAAACCTATTGCGGATTTATTGCCATCGTCGGACGTCCCAACGTTGGCAAATCCACCCTGTTGAATAATCTGCTTGGGCAGAAGATTTCTATCACCTCTCGTAAGGCGCAAACCACGCGCCACCGCATCGTCGGTATCCATACTGAGGGCGCGTATCAGGCGATTTACGTCGATACCCCAGGCCTGCACATGGAAGAGAAACGCGCCATCAACCGTCTGATGAACAAAGCTGCCAGCAGCTCCATCGGTGACGTTGAACTGATCATTTTCGTTGTCGAAGGTACCCGCTGGACGCCGGACGACGAAATGGTGCTGAACAAGTTGCGTGACGGCAAAACGCCGGTGATCCTCGCGGTCAACAAAGTGGACAACGTGCAGGAGAAGGCCGATCTGCTACCGCACCTGCAGTGGCTGGGCAGCCAGATGAACTTCCTCGATATCGTTCCGCTGTCTGCAGAGACCGGTCTGAACGTTGATACCATCGCCGGCATCGTGCGTAAGCATCTGCCGGAAGCGGTGCATCACTTCCCGGAAGATTATGTGACCGACCGCTCACAGCGCTTTATGGCCTCGGAAATCATCCGTGAAAAACTGATGCGTTTTCTCGGTGCGGAACTGCCGTACTCGGTCACCGTGGAGATCGAACAGTTCGTGACCAACGAACGCGGTGGTTATGACATCAACGGGTTGATCCTTGTTGAGCGCGAAGGGCAGAAGAAGATGGTGATTGGCAACAAAGGTTCCAAAATCAAAACCATCGGTATTGAAGCCCGTAAAGATATGGAAGAGATGTTCGAAGCTAAAGTTCATCTTGAGCTGTGGGTGAAAGTGAAATCCGGCTGGGCCGACGACGAACGCGCGCTGCGTAGTCTCGGTTACGTAGACGATCTCTAAGAGCCTGCTCTCTATGGCTCCCGGGTTGCAGGCAGACGGCCAGGCCGTGAGTGTTCAGGCGCTTGCTCGAATAAGCGCTCTGGATAAGCGGATAAAGCCAGCGCTCCTGCAGCCTGAAAGACGACGAGAATAATATGGAAGGCTGGCAGCGCGCTTTTGTTCTGCATAGTCGCCCGTGGAGCGAAACCAGCCTGATGCTGGACGTCTTCACGGAAGAGTCTGGCCGTGTGCGCCTTGTTGCCAAAGGCGCACGTTCCAAACGCTCTAATCTTAAGGGCGCATTACAGCCTTTCACTCCTCTGCTGGTGCGCTTTGGCGGGCGTGGCGAAGTCAAAACGCTGCGCAGCGCGGAAGCGGTATCGCTGGCACTGCCGCTGAGCGGCATCACGCTCTACAGCGGTCTCTACGTTAACGAACTTATCTCCCGCGTGCTTGAACACGAGACGCGCTTTTCTGAACTCTTTTTTGATTATCTGCACTGTATCCAGGCCCTGGCAGGCGTCACCAGCACGCCGGAACCGGTGCTGCGCCGTTTTGAGCTGGCGCTGCTCGGCCATCTGGGTTATGGCGTCGATTTTCTCCACTGCGCTGGCAGCGGCGAGCCGGTCGATGATGTCATGACTTATCGTTACCGGGAAGAGAAGGGCTTTATTGCCAGCGTCGTGATAGATAACAGCACTTTTACCGGGCGGCATTTACGCGCACTGGCGGAGCGAGAGTTCCCGGATGCCGACACACTACGCGCCGCAAAGCGCTTTACCCGTATCGCGTTAAAGCCGTATCTTGGTGGCAAACCGCTGAAAAGCCGGGAGCTGTTCCGGCAGTTCGTGCCAAAAAGATAGCAGAATAACAACCGGGCTGGCGCGGCGAAGCACGCGTCAGTACCTTTGAGAACATTGAGGATTGTCATGGCTGAATTACTGTTGGGCGTCAACATCGATCACATCGCCACACTGCGTAACGCGCGCGGGACGGCCTATCCGGATCCGGTTCAGGCCGCTTTTATCGCTGAGCAAGCAGGCGCTGATGGTATCACTGTGCATTTGCGTGAAGATCGTCGTCATATCACCGACCGCGACGTGCGCATTCTGCGCCAGACCTTGCATACCCGAATGAATCTGGAAATGGCGGTGACCGAAGAGATGCTGGCGATTGCCTGCGAAACCAAACCGCATTTTTGCTGCCTGGTGCCGGAAAAACGCCAGGAAGTGACCACCGAAGGCGGGCTGGATGTTGCTGGCCAGCGCGAGAAAATGCGCGATGCCTGCCAACGCCTGGCGCAGGCGGGCATCCTGGTGTCGCTGTTTATCGATGCTGATGCTGAGCAGATCAAAGCGGCGGCAGAGGTTGGTGCACCGTACATCGAAATTCATACCGGTTGCTACGCGGATGCGAAAAGCGATGCCGATCAGGCAAAAGAGCTGGAACGCATTGCAAAAGCGGCGACCTACGCGGCAAGCCTTGGCCTGAAAGTCAACGCCGGGCACGGACTGACCTATCACAACGTCAAAGCCATTGCCGCGCTGCCGGAAATGCACGAGCTGAACATTGGCCACGCCATTATTGGTCGCGCGGTGATGAGCGGCCTGAAAGAGGCGGTAGCAGAGATGAAACGGTTGATGCTGGAAGCGCGCGCGTAATGGCGATTCTGGGATTAGGTACGGATATCGTCGAGATAGCCCGCATCGAAGCGGTGGTCGCCCGTAGTGGCGATCGCCTGGCTAAACGGGTGCTGAGCGACAACGAGTGGGCGCTGTATCAGGCGCATCAGCAGCCGGTTCGCTTTCTGGCGAAACGCTTTGCGGTCAAAGAGGCGGCGGCAAAAGCTTTAGGCACAGGGATCCGTAATGGGCTGGCGTTTAATCAGTTCGAAGTGTTCAACGACGCGCTGGGCAAACCGAGCCTGCGTCTTTGGGATGAAGCAAAGCGAATGGCGGAACAGATGGGCGTGCGCGCCATGCATGTGACGCTGGCGGATGAACGCCATTACGCCTGCGCGACGGTGATTATCGAGAGCTAAATCTTGTCTGCGTGGTGCATCAGAACAAACTTGTCCCACAGCTGTTCTTCAGTTTCCACATGTGCCGGATCTTTGAGGATGGTATTGGGTATCGGGCACACCTTCTGGCAAGTCGGGGTTTCGTAGTGGCCGACGCACTCGGTACACCGATCGCTGTTGATCTCATAAATGCTGTCGCCCATCGAAATGGCTTCGTTCGGACACTCCGGTTCGCACATGTCGCAATTGATGCAGCGTTTTGTAATTAGTAAAGCCATTTCAAAGAATTACCGTCAAATCTGGATGCTATCTGGAAACTACTGAATATTAACCGGCGCACTTTACCACAGAAACCGGATAGCCCCAATCACGATGATGCTTTTGCGCACAAAAGCGGCGCGGGGCAACATTCCTACTCCTTCCTGCGACATGTCGGCGAATGTTCTTAATTAAGCATAAGAAAAGCACCATTGACCGGATAATATTTCTGCGCTGAAAATAGAAATGACACTCGCGCGAATAGAGTGTGGTGGGTTTTTATTGATTAAGAATAATTACCCCACCTGTGATATACAAATATTGCCTACATTTAGCGCGACCTGACAGGGATAATTAATAAGGGACTATGATGAAAAGAGCGAAATTATATCTCGCATTGATTTCCAGTATCACAAGCGGGCTGGCGAATGCGGCGAATGAGTATATCTATACAACGCCGGTACCGCCTGCGTATGAATCCTCCGCAAACCAGCGTGCGTTGCGGACAAACGAAGAGACCTCAACCTATATCAAATGTGTGTATAACATCGATAATCAGGACCAAAGCAATCCGGCTTCGTCATGGACATGGGCACGCGACGGGAGTAACTATCTAAAGCTGCGCGGGTATTGGTATAGCGCCACGCCGCTGGCAAATATGTTTTATAGCGAATCATCCTACGCAAGCCTGGTGAATATCTGTCGGAGTACGTTAAAGGCCAGCAATATTAATGCAGAAACCGTTATTCCTTATGCATCCGATTACACGCTGTCCTGGTATTATATGATTTGGCATCAGGGGCAGGCACAATCGGCGATAATGTTCGGCAATAATAAAATTGATCGCATGGTCATATTTGGCGACAGCCTTAGCGATACGATTAATGTTTATAATGGCTCGTATGGCACGGTTCCAAATCACGCATCGTGGTTTCTTGGCCATTTTTCTAATGGCAAAGTCTGGCACGAATATCTGGGCGGTTCGCTGAATTTGCCGGGCTACGTTTGGGCGACCGCCAATGCGGAAAGCGGCGAGAAACCGTTGTTTAACGGTTTTGACAAGCAACTGGATTCTTTCAGCGCTTATCTGGGTAAAACAGAGAACTATGACATTGCGCAGACACTGTTTACGGTGCTGTTTGGCGGTAATGATTTTATCACTGGTGCAAAAATGCCGGACGATATCATCGCTACGTATCGCGTACAGCTGGCGCGTCTGGCGGCATTGGGCGCGCAGCATATTGCGATATTCAGGCTGCCTGATTTTTCTGTCATTCCCAATGTCGCTACGTGGACACCAGCGGAAAAAGAGGCGCTAAAAAACAAATCAGAGAATTTTAACCAGCAGTTGGACCAGCTACTCGGCGAATTACGCACCGCATACCCGAAAGCAAATTTTTTCACCGTCAAACTGGATAGCGCATTTAATGATCTGCTCAGTGAAAGCGGTAAATATGGCTTTGTTAATACCAGCGAAACTTGCCTGGATATCTCCGCTTCGGGCATCTCTTACGCCACAGGCGTTGCGGTGAAGCAGGCATGTAAAGCGGCGAACGGGGCGTTTGTTTTCTGGGATAATATGCACCCGACCACCAAAACCCATGCTCTGCTCGCGGAAATGATGCGGGAGGAGATAGTGCAACATCTGACCAACGGCGGCGAGTAACGCGCTAAAGCTCCTCGTCCGCCAGGGCGGGGAGGCTACACCAGTTTTTTCACCAGCTCTTCGCTATGGCGAATACGCTCCGGCGCATGCTCAAGATCCTGTTGCACCAGCGCCATAAACAGCAAATCCGTAAGCATCATTTGCGCGCTGGTGGAAGAAATCGCCGCGCTGCGTGTAGTTTGCTCTTCGGCGATGGTGTACAGGCAGTGCGTGGCCCGCTGTTGTAATGCGTTTGGCGTGAAGCCGGTTATGGCGAGGATCTTGCCGCCAACGCGCAGTGTCTCATCGGCCGCCATGTTGATTTCGCGGCGTTCGCCGCTATAAGAGACCGGCAGCAACAGATCGCCCGACTCCATCGCCTGCACGGTTGCCAGCAGCGCGTGCATATCCTGCTCGACTACGGCGTTAACGCCGATTTTCATCAGTTTCCAGCCAAAATTACGTGCGACCAGCCCGGAAGCGCCGATACCCGTCAGGATAATGCGCCGTGCTTCGCGCAGCAGCCGCACGCTCTCCAGCAGTTTCTCCTCGCTGTTGACATCCAGCGAGGCATGCATGGCGCTCTGGTACTCTTTAATCAGCTTTTCGCCCACCACCCGCAGCGGATCATCGCCACGGATCTGGTTATGCACCGGCACAGACCACGGGTTGCTATTGCTGGCTAACGCTTCGCTGATCGCCAGCTTCATCGCCGGAAAGCCTTTAAAATCCATCTTCTGGGCAAATTTCACGACGCTTGACTGGCTGACACCTGCTTCGGCGGCCAGTTGTTGCGAACTCAAATGGCGGGCGCGATCGGGGTTTTCCAGCAGAAATTCCGCCAGCTTTTTATCGCTCTGCGCAAGGCCTGGGTAGCGCTGGCGAATGCGGATTAGACAATTCATAAGATCTCCGGGAGCAAACCCATCCGCGATATTTTGCCGATGAACGAATTTTATATTCCAGTAATAGATTGCGATTATGAATTAAAAATTCTTTTAGCACAAAATATCCCTGAATGGGTTTTGACAGCGATCAAGAGGATCCGCTGAGGCTGTGTTGTTTAACCTTCGGGGAATTATCGAGCAGGCGAATTGCCGGAATAAAACTGGCACCTGCGCAGGCAATGACCACCGCGATTGCCGAGGCGATCAGCACGTTACTGCTACCGAAGTGCGTCGCCAGTGGCCCGGCGGCCAGCTCACCAACCGGAATGGCGATAAATGACCCCATTGCGTCGTAGGCATAAACTCGCGCCAGCTTCTCCGGTGGAATATGGGTTTGTAATGACTGCGCCCACGCTACGCCGAACAGGCCGAAACTGACACCCGCAAGAAAAAACGCGGCCAGCAACCATGCGGTAGAGACACTTTGGCTCAGGAGATAGATCGGCACTGCGCATACGGCAACCAGCATCACACCGATAAACAGGTCGCGTCGCGGACGCCAGCGCAGCGCGAGGAAGGAACCGACAATCAAGCCAACGCTCTGTGCGGCGACAATCACTCCCCAACGCGTACGGCCAAACGAGGCATCGGCAATGATCGGGCCGAGCACCATCACCACCCCGCTGAACGCGGCATTAATAATGGTGAACTGCACGACAATGGCCCACACCCAGGCGCGGCTGATGAACTCTTTCCAGCCATCGCGCAGATCTTGCAGGATATTGCTTTGCGCCGCTGTCTCCTGAATAGCACCCATGCGAATGGCCAGATAAAGCGGAGCCGAGGCGGCAAAGCCCAGCGCGTCAATCGCCAGCCCCCAGCCAGGCCCGACGGCGCTGGTGAGGATGCCACCGAGCGACGCGCCGACGACCGTTCCGCTATAAATACCAAGCTGGATAAACGCATTGGCTTCGCGCAGGTTATGCGCTGGCACCGTTTGCGGCACCAGCGCGGACGACGCTGGTAGCGCGATCCCCGCCGCTGCGCCGTTAATCGTGCCGAGGATCGCCAGGAGCATCACCGTCGCTGAACCGTCCAGCACCAGCCAGGCGACAACGCCTTGCGAACAGGCTGCGACCAGCGACGACAATACCAGAACCCGGCTGCGTGAATAGCGATCGGCCAGCACGCCGCCGACCAGTAAAAACGCCACGTTAAACAGCGAACGTGCAGCCACCACAATACCGAGCTCGGTGGCGGAACCGCCAATGTCCAGTACCGCAAAAGCCAGCGCAATGGGGGCAATGCCGTTACCGAGTACCGTCAGCAGACGGGCAAAAAACAGATGGCGAAACGGGGCAAAGTGAAAGGCGCGTGTATGTTGTGTTGTCATCAGGATCGCGGTGAATTAAAGGTTCTGGCCAGTGTAAATCATCCCTGGCTGGCTAACATAGCCGCTGATTATTACAGGTATCGGTGACCGATTGTTACCGGAAAAGTGAAGGTCTATCTGTTAGGCTATTGAAAGAGCGATCGCCAGAAGGAGAGGCCCGGCGGTCGAAGGTTAACCAACAGAGGACTCCCATTTGGCTAACAGCGAGCGCCGCGTCGTCTTTTTTGATCTTGATGGAACCCTGCATCAGCAGGATATGTTTGGCACGTTTCTGCGTTACGTTTTGCGTCATCAGCCGTTAAATGCGTTGCTGGTGCTGCCTTTGTTGCCGGTGATTGCGGGCGGATTATTACTCAAAGGACGCGCCGCGCGCTGGCCAATGAGCTTGCTGCTGTGGGGCTGCACGTTTGGCCATAGCGAACGCCATCTGAACGCGTTGCAGCAGAAATTTGTCAGCTGGTTTCGTGAGCATGTTACCGCCTTCCCGGTCGTGCAAACGCGGTTAACCAACTACCTGGCGGCGTCGGATGCGGATATCTGGTTAATTACCGGCTCGCCGCAGCCGCTGGTGGAGCAGGTCTATTTTGATACTCCCTGGCTCCCGCGCGTTAACCTGATAGCCAGCCAAATCAGCCGCCGCTACGGTGGCTGGGTGCTGACTATGCGCTGCCTCGGGCATGAAAAAGTCGCCCAGCTTGAACGCAAAATCGGTACACCGTTGCGTCTCTACAGCGGCTACAGCGACAGCAAGCAAGATAACCCGTTGCTCTATTTTTGCCAGCACCGCTGGCGCGTGACGCCACGTGGCGACTTGCAACAGCTGGAGTAGTGTCGAACCGATAACGGCTGTGTATAATGCGCTCCGCCTGAATTACTGGAGTAACTCGCTTTGTCCATTCCTGAACTGAATCACGACGTCTGGATGCGTCATGCGCTCACCCTGGCGAAACGCGCCTGGGAAGAGGGTGAAGTGCCGGTAGGCGCGGTGCTGGTGCATAACGGTCAGGTGATCGGCGAAGGCTGGAACCGGCCAATTGGCCGCCACGATCCTACCGCGCATGCGGAAATTATGGCGTTGCGCCAGGGCGGACTGGTGCTGCAAAACTACCGTCTTATTGATACCACTTTATATGTCACGCTGGAGCCATGCGTCATGTGCGCGGGTGCCATGGTGCACAGCCGTATCGGACAACTGGTCTTTGGTGCGCGGGATGCGAAGACCGGCGCGGCGGGATCGCTGATTGATGTGTTGCACCATCCGGGCATGAACCATCGGGTGGAGATAACCGAAGGCGTGTTACGCGACGAATGCGCCGCGATGCTGAGCGATTTTTTCCGCCAGCGTCGGCTGGAGAAAAAAGCCCTGAAAAAATCGGCTGGCGATCCCACGGTTTTCTAGCGCCTGGTGGCGTGAAGCGCTAGCGATTCACTTTCAGCGGATTTTGCACCAGCGCGTCGGATACCAGCAGCGGGTTACGCGGGAAAGCTTCATTAGCGGTTAACGCACTAAAGGGCAGCACGCCATAAGCCGGGCGATTTAACTCCTCGGTCGATACCGCCGGGTAACTTTTCGCCAGCTTCAGCGCTTTTGCGGCTTCTTTCTCTTTTTCCAGCAAATAACCGACCAGGCTAATTTCATACTTACGAATATTTTCTACATAGGCATAGGCTTCATGCCCGCGCGCGTAACCGTACGTCAGCTTGCTGTAGTACTGTTTCTGGCTTAATAACGGCAGACGCTGTTTCACATCGGCCCAACTGTCCGGATTGCCTTTCGTCTTTGCCGTTAATGCACGGGCATCCAGCATATGTGCGTAGCCCATATTGTAAGCCGCCAGCGCGAACCAGATTTTTTCATCCTGCGGAACGGTGTCCGGCACTTTGCTCATCATGTCCACCAGGTAACGCGCGCCGCCGCTGATGCTTTGCTCGGCGTCAGTGCGATCGCTTAAACCTAAGCTCTGCGCCGTATTACGCGTCAACATCATCAAGCCGCGAACGCCGGTGGGTGAGGTGGCCTGGGAATCCCAGTGTGACTCCTGATAGGAGATGGCCGCTAACAATCGCCAGTCGATCGCCTGGGCGTATTTTTCAAACAGCGGTTGCAGATCCGGCAGTACGCTATCGACGGCGCGTAAGAAGGTACGCGTGTCGACATAGTCAAAATCCTCGCCGTGGCCGAGGTACTTCTCCTCCAGCCGCGCAAGCGTACCGTCTTCATTCATATTATTAAAAAAATCGAGCATCGCAGCCGACAGCGTATTGTCGTCATCGCGCTTGCTAAACCAGGTGACGGGTTGCTCATCGGTAATATCCAGCGCCACCGCCAGCTCGGGATGCACGCGCTGGAACAGGCTAATGGCGACCGAATCGGCGACGGTGTAACTCAGTTTCCCGTCGACCACTTGTTGCAGCAGCGCGGTGGTGCCGAGCTTTTCATCCACCGTCCAGCTTAACTCCGGGTACTTCTTCTCTTTTATTTCGCGCAGATCGTCCAGCGCGACATGGCCGGGAGCGATGGTTAACTGGCTGGCATTCACGGATTCCAGCGTGCGCGGTCGATAGCTGCCCACGCGGTACACCAGTTGCTGAGAAACGGAGTAGTAAACCGGCCCGGTTTGGTAATTTTTCACCCGCTCGCTGTTGTAGACCAACCCGGCGGCGAGCATATCGGCGTCGTCATTATCAAGGTCGTCAAACAGTTGGCTGATATTCTGCCGTACCGTGACTTTCAGTTTAACGCCAAGGTAATCGGCGAAGTGCTGCGCAAGATCGTAATCCAGCCCGTACGTTTTGCCATCAATGGTATTGTAAGTCAGTGGTGTGGCGACCGTACTGACGCGCAGCTCCCCACGAGCTTTGATCGCCGCGATGCGATTGTCGGCTTTGCCGAACCAGGGGATAGAAGGCCACAGGGCCGCTGCCAGCAGCAGGGTGACAATGCCGATGAGCAGATAATTAATCTTAAATTTTTTCAAGGAGTTAATTCTCTGCGCCGTGCTTTGCCTCAGAAGGTTCTCGTGATGATAACAGTAAGGTTTGTCGGTGATTGAGCGGCATTCTGCGCAACAAAACGCCAGTTGGCAACTAATTAGAGCATTCGGCGACAGCTATTGTTAAAAATTGACGGCGATTTTATTTCGACGCAAACGGTTTCGTCGGCGCGCAGGATTCTCTATAATGACGCCCGTTTTCCCCTGGTGCACACTTAAAGCGTCCCCGACGCTTCGTAATCGAAGACGAGAGACTTATGATGGAAATTCTGCGTGGTTCGCCTGCATTGTCCGCTTTCCGTATCAACAAACTGCTGGCACGTTTTCAGGCTGCCAACCTCCCGGTAAGCAACATTTACGCCGAATACGCTCACTTCGCCGATCTGAATGATGGGCTGACAGAAGATGAATACGCGCGGCTCCAGCGTCTGCTGAAATACGGCCCAAGCCTTAGCAGCCATACCCCGACCGGAAAATTACTGCTCGTCACTCCTCGTCCCGGCACCATCTCTCCCTGGTCTTCTAAAGCCACCGATATCGCTCACAACTGCGGCCTCAACAAAATCAATCGCCTTGAGCGCGGCGTCGCTTATTACGTTGACGCAGCCGGGCTGACTGACGCGCAGTGGAACGACGTTGCCGCAGAGCTGCATGACCGCATGATGGAGAGCGTCTTCACTTCACAAGCAGACGCCGAACGCCTGTTTGAGCACCATCAGCCTGCGCCGGTACAGCGCGTGGACCTGCTCGGTGAAGGTCGTCAGGCACTGATTGACGCCAACCTGCGTCTGGGGCTTGCGCTGGCGGAAGACGAAATCGACTACCTGCAAGAGGCGTTTACCTGCCTCGGGCGCAATCCGAACGACATCGAGCTTTATATGTTCGCGCAGGCGAACTCTGAACACTGCCGCCACAAAATTTTCAACGCCGACTGGGTGATTGATGGCAAGCAGCAGCCGAAGTCGCTGTTCAAAATGATCAAAAACACCTTCGAGCAAACGCCGGATTTCGTGCTGTCGGCCTATAAAGATAACGCTGCGGTGATGGAAGGTTCCGAAGTGGGGCGTTTCTTCGCCGATCGCGGGGAAGGGCGTTACGACTACCATCAGGAACCGGCGCATATTCTGATGAAAGTGGAAACCCACAACCACCCGACGGCGATTTCGCCGTGGCCGGGTGCGGCGACAGGCTCCGGTGGCGAGATCCGCGACGAAGGCGCAACTGGCCGTGGCGCGAAGCCAAAAGCGGGGCTGGTGGGCTTTTCCGTTTCTAACCTGCGCATTCCTGGCTTTGAACAGCCGTGGGAAGAGGATTTCGGCAAACCGGATCGTATCGTCACCGCGCTGGATATCATGACCGACGGCCCGCTGGGCGGCGCGGCGTTCAACAATGAATTTGGTCGTCCGGCGCTGAACGGCTACTTCCGTACTTATGAAGAGAAAGTGAATAGCCATAACGGCGAGGAGCTGCGCGGCTACCACAAACCGATCATGCTGGCGGGCGGCATCGGCAACATTCGCGCCGATCACGTGCAGAAAGGTGAAATCACCGTTGGCGCTAAACTGATCGTGCTGGGTGGCCCGGCGATGAATATCGGTCTGGGCGGCGGCGCGGCTTCTTCGATGGCCTCTGGTCAGTCCGACGCCGATCTTGATTTTGCCTCCGTACAGCGCGACAACCCGGAGATGGAGCGTCGTTGCCAGGAGGTTATCGACCGCTGCTGGCAGCTGGGCGATGCCAACCCAATCCTCTTTATTCACGACGTTGGCGCGGGTGGTCTTTCTAACGCCATGCCGGAGCTGGTGAGCGACGGCGGCCGCGGTGGTCGTTTTGAGCTGCGCGATATTCTGAGCGATGAGCCGGGAATGAGCCCGCTGGAAATCTGGTGTAACGAATCGCAGGAGCGCTACGTGCTGGCAGTTGCCGCCGATCAACTGGCACTGTTTGACGAGTTGTGCCGCCGCGAGCGCGCGCCGTACGCGGTGATTGGTGAAGCGACGCAAGCGCAGCACCTGACGCTCAACGATAATCACTTTAACGATCAGCCGATCGACATGCCGCTGGATGTGCTGCTGGGTAAAACGCCGAAGATGACCCGCGATGTCGCGTCTCGTCAGGCGGCTGGCGAGGCGCTGAACGTGCAGGGCATTTCCATTGCCGATGCGGTTAACCGCGTGCTGCACCTGCCAACCGTGGCAGAAAAAACCTTCCTTGTGACCATCGGCGACCGCACGGTGACCGGCATGGTTGCGCGCGATCAGATGGTTGGCCCGTGGCAGATCCCGGTGGCGAACTGCGCGGTAACCACCGCCAGCCTCGATAGCTACTACGGTGAAGCGATGGCGCTGGGCGAACGTGCGCCGGTTGCGCTGCTGGACTTCGCCGCCTCTGCCCGCCTGGCGGTGGGGGAAGCGCTCACTAACATTGCCGCGACGCAGATTGGCGATATCAAACGCATTAAGCTGTCGGCGAACTGGATGGCTGCCGCCGGGCACCCTGGCGAAGACGCCGGGCTGTATGCGGCGGTGAAAGCGGTGGGCGAAGAGCTTTGTCCGGCGCTCGGTTTAACCATTCCGGTGGGTAAAGACTCCATGTCGATGAAAACCCGCTGGCAGGAAGGCAGCGAGCAGCGCGAAATGACCTCGCCGCTGTCACTGGTGATCACCGCGTTTGCCCGTGTTGAAGATGTCCGCGGCACGGTTACTCCGCAGCTTTCCACGGAAGATAACGCCCTGCTGCTGATTGACCTGGGTAATGGCAACAACGCACTGGGTGCCACCGCGCTGGCACAGGTTTACCGCCAGCTTGGCGACAAACCGGCTGATGTGCGTAACGTCGGACAACTCAAAGGCTTCTTTGATGCTATCCAGGCGCTGGTGGCGGACCGCAAACTGCTGGCCTACCACGATCGCTCCGATGGCGGCTTGCTGGTTACGCTGGCGGAGATGGCCTTTACCGGTCACTGCGGCATCAACGTTGATATCGCGTCTCTGGGCCAGGATCGTCTGGCGGCGTTGTTTAATGAAGAACTGGGCGCGGTGATTCAGGTGCGCGCGGCCGATCGTGAAGCGGTAGAAAGCGTGCTGGCGGCTTACGGCCTGGGTAATTGCGTTCACTATCTTGGTAATGCTGTCGCTGGCGATCGCTTTGTCATTGAGGCTGATGGTCAGGCGGTGTTCAGCGAAAGCCGCACTCAGCTGCGCATGTGGTGGGCGGAAACCACCTGGCAGATGCAGCGCCTGCGTGATAACCCGGAGTGTGCGGATCAGGAGCATCAGGCGAAAGCCAATGACAACGATCCGGGCCTCAACGTGAAGCTCTCTTTTGATATCAATGAAGATATCGCCGCGCCGTTTATTGCTACCGGCGCGCGCCCGAAAGTGGCTGTGCTGCGTGAACAAGGCGTTAACTCGCACGTTGAAATGGCGGCTGCATTCCATCGCGCCGGTTTTGATGCCATTGACGTGCATATGAGCGATCTACTGGCAGGGCGCACTGGCCTTGAGCACTTCCAGGCGCTGGTTGCCTGCGGCGGCTTCTCGTATGGAGATGTGCTGGGTGCAGGCGAGGGCTGGGCGAAATCGATTCTGTTCAACGAGCGCGTTCGTGACGAATTCGAAACCTTCTTTCACCGTCCGCAAACACTGGCGCTGGGCGTGTGTAACGGTTGCCAGATGATGTCTAACCTGCGTGAACTTATTCCTGGCAGCGAGCTGTGGCCGCGTTTTGTGCGTAACCACTCTGACCGCTTTGAAGCGCGCTTCAGCCTGGTGGAAGTGACGCAAAGCCCGTCGCTACTGCTGAGCGGTATGGTTGGCTCGCAGATGCCGATCGCTGTTTCTCATGGCGAAGGTCGCGTGGAAGTGCGTGATGGCGCGCATCTGGCGCAGCTGGAAGGCAAAGGGCTGGTGGCGTTGCGTTACGTGGATAACACCGGGGCCGTGACGGAAACTTACCCGGCGAACCCGAACGGCTCACCGAACGGCATTACGGCTGTGACCAGCGAAAGCGGGCGCGTAACCATTATGATGCCGCACCCGGAGCGCGTGTTCCGCACCGTTTCTAACTCCTGGCACCCGGAAAACTGGGGTGAAGACAGCCCGTGGATGCGTATCTTCCGCAACGCCCGTAAACAACTGGGTTAATTTCGCCATAATCAGTAAGCCCTCTTCTTTATAAGAGGGCTTTTTTTTCGCCTGAGCAAAAGTGTCGGCATTTCCCGACATCGGGTATTGAGTAGTGTCTCCAAACAGAGACATTTAATTAATTGATTATAAATGGTTTATTTTTGATGCTATCAGTGTGTTGCTAAATAGCGACAGGTTGTTGAAATGATAAGCACATCACATTTTCATTTTTAAAATATAAAATCCATTATAATCAATTTGTTAAAATATTTATTGGTATGTTGGCACAATATCTGCATAATATGAAGCAGTGGCTCATTCACCTTCTTATGTCAGCCCCTTCGGGACGCGCTACATAAACTTCGAATGACGCACGTAAAGGTGCCTGCCGTCCAACTGCTGATTATTGCAATGCTTTATCAGACATCGGGCGAAACGTCGAGTTAGGCACCGCCTAATTTCATAACAAAGCCGGGTTAATACCCGGCTTTGTTGTTTCTGGCTTTTGGTAAATCAGTTAGCATCTCCCTACCTTTTTTTGCGAGAGAACTGCATTGAAACGCTGGCCTGTTTTCCCCCGCTCGCTTCGCCAACTGGTCATGATGGCGTTTTTGTTAATCCTGTTGCCGCTGCTGGTGTTAGCCTGGCAGGCATGGCAAAGCCTGAACGCACTCAGTGCGCAGGCGTTGCAGACTAACCGCACAACGTTGATTGATGCGCGCCGCAGTGAAGCAATGACCAATGCCGCACTGGAAATGGAGCGTAGCTACCGGCAGTACTGCGTGCTGGATGACGCCACCCTGGCGCGCGTGTACCAGAATCAGCGTAAGCGCTATAGCGAGATGCTTGATGCCCACGCGGGCGTGCTCCCTGACGATAAACTTTACCAGGCGCTGCGCCAGGATTTAAACGCGCTCGCCCAGTTACAATGCAAAAATAGCGGCCCGACAGCCGAGGCGTCTTTGCAGCTTGAAGCGTTTGCCGCCGCCAATACCGAGATGGTGCAATCGACGCGTGCGGTGGTCTTTTCCCGGGGGCAACAGCTTCAGCTGGAAATAGCCGAACGCGGCCAGTTTTTCGGCTGGCAGGCGTTGGTGTTATTCCTGGTGAGCCTGGCGTTAATGCTGTTGTTTACCCGCATGATCATCGGCCCGGTGAAGGGCATCGAGCGGATGATTAATCGCTTAGGCGAGGGGAGAACCCTGGGCCGCAGCGTTGTCTTTAAAGGCCCGCGCGAGTTGCGCTATGTCGGCGAACGGATCCTCTGGCTGAGCGAAAGGCTGGCCTGGCTTGAATCACAGCGCCATCAATTCTTACGCCATCTTTCCCACGAGCTAAAAACGCCGCTTGCCAGCATGCGCGAAGGCACCGAGTTGCTTGCCGATCAGGTTGTCGGACCGCTGACGGTGGAACAGAAAGAGGTGGTGGAGATCCTTGATGCCAGTAGCCGCAATCTGCAAAAACTGATTGAGCAGTTGCTGGATTATAACCGCAAGCTGGCCGAAGGTTCGGTGGAACTGGAAACCGTTGAACTCGCGCCACTGGTAGAAATGGTGATCTCTGCCCACAGTTTGCCGGCGCGAGCTAAAATGATGCATACCGATGTCACCCTTGATGTGGCGACCTGCAAGGCCGAACCGATGTTGCTGATGAGCGTGCTGGATAATCTTTACTCCAACGCGGTGCACTATGGTGCTGAATCCGGTAACATTTCTCTGCACAGCTATACTGCCAACGCACGGCTCTGTATCGAAGTGGCAAATACCGGTACGCCGATCCCTGAAACGGAGCGTGAAATGATCTTTGAACCGTTCTTTCAGGGCAGCCACCAGCGAAAAGGAGCGGTGAAAGGCAGCGGGTTAGGGCTAAGTATTGCCAGAGACTGCATTCGCCGCATGCAAGGCGAACTGCATCTGGTGGCGAGCAGCAAAGCTGATGTCTGTTTCCGTATTGAGCTACCCCTCAGTGCGCCGGAAAAATCCACTCAATGAATCTAAATCTGGTGAGTATGTCGCATGTTTTTTCCCGCGTGGTTAACGCGGTTACACAGCAAAACGCCTGGCTTCGCGTATTTCCCTGTCTGCTGCTGGCAGGCTGTGTTGCGCAAAAGCCGCAAAGCGCGATTCATGACCCCCAGGAAGAACGGCTCCCTGAACATCAACTGGCCGATTTCTTGTCCACAGATTGCGACGATATCTGGTCGCTGTCCGGGCAAAACGTCGACACCAACCCGCTTTTCTGGCTGCGCGGTATGGACTGTGCGCAACGTTTATCGCCCGCCGCCGCGCGTGCCGAAGCACGTACCTGGTCTGACGATAACTGGCAGGCCACGTTCAGGCGCGGCATTTTGCTCTCTAACGCCAAAATTTCGCCGCTTGAGCGTCGTGAATACACCGAGCGACTGGCCGCATTAAGCCCCACAATCCCTGCGCAGGTTCGCCCACTGTTTGAGCTGTGGCGCGATGGTGAAAAAGCCCAGTTGCAACTGGCGGAAGAGCGCGCCCGTTACGCGAAATTGCAGCAATCTGCAGACAGCGAGCTGGATAGTCTGCGCCAGCAGCAACAATTTCTGCGTGAACAACTGGAAACGACTACACGTAAACTGGAAAACCTCACCGATATTGAACGGCGCCTCTCCACGCGTAATAAACCCGCCGCTACCGACCTGCCGGACAGTTCTCACCCGTCTAAAAGCGACGGCACTCAGGAGGATGTGAAACCATGACCAGCCGTAAACCTGCCCATCTGTTGCTGGTGGATGACGATCCGGGGCTGTTGAAACTGCTCGGGCTACGCCTCACCAGCGAAGGCTATAGCATCGTTACGGCAGAAAGTGGGCAGGAAGGGTTACGCATTCTCGCGCGGGAAAAGGTCGATCTGGTGATAAGCGATCTGCGCATGGATGAGATGGACGGCATGCAGCTGTTTGCCGAAATCCAGCGCGTACAGCCGGGCATGCCGGTGATTATCCTGACGGCGCACGGCTCGATTCCCGATGCGGTGGCCGCTACACAGCAGGGCGTGTTCAGCTTTCTGACCAAACCGGTGGACAAAGACGCGCTGTATAAAGCGATTGACGATGCGCTGGAGCACAGCGGTTCGGCAATGGACGACCAGTGGCGTGAAACCATTGTCACCCGTAGCCCGGTGATGCTGCGTCTGCTGGAGCAGGCGCGGATGGTGGCGCAATCTGACGTGAGCGTGCTGATTAACGGCCAGAGCGGCACCGGGAAAGAGGTGCTCGCACAGGCGATTCATAACGCCAGTCCGCGCAGCAAAAGTGCGTTTATTGCCATTAACTGCGGCGCGTTGCCGGAACAGTTGCTGGAATCTGAGCTGTTCGGTCACGCGCGCGGTGCGTTTACCGGCGCAGTCAGCAGCCGCGAGGGGCTGTTTCAGGCAGCAGAAGGCGGCACGCTGTTTCTGGATGAAATTGGTGATATGCCGATTCCGTTGCAGGTCAAACTGCTACGCGTATTGCAGGAGCGCAAAGTGCGCCCGCTTGGCAGTAACCGCGATATCGATATTAATGTGCGCATCATTTCAGCCACGCACCGTGATTTACCGAAAGCGATGGCGCGCGGCGAGTTTCGCGAAGATCTCTACTATCGGCTGAATGTGGTGAGCCTGAAGATCCCGGCGCTGGCTGAGCGCGCGGAAGATATTCCGCTGCTGGCCAATCATTTGCTGAAACAGTCGGCGGAGAGGCATAAACCGTTTGTTCGCGCATTTTCCACTGATGCCATGAAGCGGTTGATGACCGCCGGCTGGCCGGGCAACGTGCGCCAGTTGGTTAACGTTATTGAGCAGTGCGTGGCACTCACTTCGTCGCCGGTTATCAGCGATGCGCTGGTGGAGCAGGCGCTGGAAGGGGAAAACACCGCGCTGCCGACCTTTGTTGAGGCGCGTAATCAGTTTGAACTGAACTACCTGCGCAAGCTGCTGCAAATCACCAAGGGTAATGTCACGCATGCCGCGCGCATGGCGGGGCGCAACCGCACCGAGTTTTACAAATTACTCTCCCGCCATGAGCTGGACGCCAACGACTTTAAAGAGTAATGGCGAAATGATTATGGTACTGTGAGCAACCGATTACGATGCAGCAGACTGGCAAGAGCGTGTAAGGAACGACCATGAAAAAGATTGATGCGATTATTAAACCTTTCAAACTGGATGACGTACGTGAAGCGCTGGCTGAAGTCGGCATCACCGGGATGACGGTAACGGAAGTGAAAGGTTTTGGTCGTCAGAAAGGCCACACTGAACTTTACCGTGGCGCGGAGTATATGGTGGATTTTCTGCCGAAGGTGAAGATTGAAATTGTCGTGACTGACGACATCGTTGATACCTGCGTGGACACCATTATCCGCACTGCCCAGACCGGTAAGATCGGCGACGGTAAGATCTTCGTCTTTGACGTCGCGCGCGTTGTACGTATTCGTACCGGCGAAGAAGACGACGCCGCAATCTGATTTTTTTCCCTCACCCCGTAGGGTGAGGGTGCCTGTTTTACAACACTTTATGCGGGCCAAAGCATTCGTAATGAATGCTGTCTTTGTTCACGCCAAGCGCGACCAGCTGTTTCGCGACAAACTGCATAAAACCGACCGGGCCGCAGAGGTAAAACTGCATCGCCGGATCGCTGAACTTCCCTTCCAGCGTGTGTAAATCCATCAACCCTTCACTGTGATAGCGACCGCTATTCGCCTCAGCCGCCGCAGGCTGTTGATACCATATATGTTGATAAAAATGGTTCAGCGACGCGCCCAGTCTGCTCACTTCATCGGCAAAAGCATGCACCTCGCCATTCATCGCGGCGTGGAACCAGTTTACCTGCGCGGCATGCTGCGATTTGGAAAGGCTGTCGAGCATCGCCAGCATCGGTGTTTGACCGACACCCGCAGAGATCAGCGTGACCGGCGTGTCGCTTTGCACATCAATAAAGAAATCCCCGGCAGGCGCGGCAAGATGCACAATATCGCCCACTTTCGCACTGTTATGCAGCCAGTTAGAAACCTGCCCGCCCGCTTCGCGTTTTACCGCGATACGGTAGCTTTTGCCGTCAGGCTTGCGGGTCAGTGAATACTGGCGGATCTCCTGATTGGCGAAACCCTCAGGCTTCAGCCAGACACCAAGATATTGCCCGGGCTGATATGCGGCGACCGGCTGACCGTCGACCGGTTCGAATTCAAAGCTGGTAATCAGCGTGCTCTGCGGTTTTTTCTCTACCAGGCGGAATGCGCGTGTGCCTTGCCAGCCGCCGGTTTTTTCCGCGTGTTCGCTGTAAATCTGCGCTTCACGGTTGATAAACACGCCCGCCAGTACGCCGTAGGCTTTTCCCCAGGCGTCCAACACTTCTTGCCCTGGGCTGAACATCTCATCCAGCGTCGCCAGCAGGTGTGTGCCAACGATGTTGTACTGTTCCGGCTGGATCTGGAAGCTGGTGTGCTTCTGGGCGATTTTTTCAACCGCCGGCAGCAGCGCGGCAAGATTATCAATATTGCTGGCGTAAGCGGCAATGGCGTTGAACAGCGCTTCACGCTGATCGCCGTTGCGCTGGTTGCTCATATTGAAAATCTCTTTCAGTTCCGGGTTGTGAGTGAACATTCGGTCGTAAAAATGGGCAGTGAGTTTTGGTCCGGTTGCCGCCAGCAGGGGAAGGGTGGCTTTGACCGTAGCGATGGTTTGGGCGTCGAGCATGATTGCTTCCTTTTTTGCAGATTATTTAAAGTTGTATTTTAAATGCATCTTATAGCGCAGCGACCAGACTTGTAAAGAGCGGACAATGTAAAGGGATTTACATCGTGAATAAGTTGCATCACAAACCTGAAAAGAAATCCGCTTTAAAAGGGAAGTGTGTTATCGCTCAAACCCTTGTCTGACGCGGAGCCAATCGTTTGCGTAAAAACCTTTGTCAAGACCTGTTATCAGAATATTAATCAGTTATACTGTGGGCCGTTCCCCAAATTTGGGCCCTCATTTAGAGTTGTTTTGTTAGCTGAGTCAGGAGATGCGGATGTTAAAGCGTGAAATGAACATTGCCGATTATGATGCCGAACTGTGGCAGGCTATGGAGCAGGAAAAAGTACGTCAGGAAGAACACATTGAACTGATCGCCTCCGAAAACTACACCAGCCCGCGTGTAATGCAGGCTCAGGGTTCTCAGCTGACGAACAAATACGCCGAAGGTTACCCGGGTAAACGTTACTACGGCGGTTGCGAGTATGTGGATATCGTTGAGCAACTGGCAATTGATCGTGCAAAAGAGCTGTTTGGCGCGGATTACGCTAACGTGCAGCCGCACTCCGGTTCACAGGCGAACTTCGCGGTCTACACTGCGCTGCTGCAACCGGGCGATACCGTTCTGGGTATGAACCTGGCGCAGGGCGGTCACCTGACTCACGGCTCCCCGGTTAACTTCTCTGGCAAACTGTACAACATCATCCCTTACGGTATTGATGAGTCCGGTAAAATTGACTACGAAGACATGGCGAAGCAGGCGAAAGAGCACAAACCGAAGATGATTATCGGTGGTTTCTCTGCTTACTCCGGCATCGTTGACTGGGCAAAAATGCGTGAAATCGCCGACAGCATCGGGGCTTACCTGTTCGTTGACATGGCACACGTTGCGGGTCTGATTGCTGCTGGCGTTTACCCGAACCCGGTTCCGCATGCGCACGTTGTGACCACCACCACTCACAAAACCCTGGCGGGCCCGCGCGGTGGTCTGATCCTGGCGAAAGGCGGTGACGAAGAGCTGTATAAAAAACTGAACTCCGCTGTTTTCCCAAGCGCACAGGGCGGCCCGCTGATGCACGTTATCGCGGCAAAAGCGGTGGCACTGAAAGAAGCGATGGAGCCAGAGTTTAAAGTTTACCAGCAGCAGGTTGCCAAAAACGCCAAAGCGATGGTGGAAGTGTTTCTGAACCGTGGCTACAAAGTAGTGTCTGGCGGTACTGAAAACCACCTGTTCCTGCTGGATCTGGTGGACAAAAACCTGACCGGTAAAGAAGCTGATGCCGCGCTGGGCCGTGCGAACATTACGGTGAACAAAAACAGCGTGCCGAACGATCCGAAGAGCCCGTTTGTCACTTCCGGTATCCGTATCGGTTCCCCGGCTGTGACTCGCCGCGGCTTCAAAGAAGCGGAAGTGAAGGAACTGGCTGGCTGGATGTGTGACGTGCTGGATAGCATCAATGACGAAGCCGTTATTGAGCGCACTAAACAGAAAGTTCTGGATATTTGCGCCCGCTTCCCGGTTTACGCCTAAGTTTATTCAGCTTTGAAAAACCCGCTTCGGCGGGTTTTTTTATGCCTTATTGCAGTGCGCTATAACCGTGAATACCCATATAAATCCCGACAAGTGCGATAAGCGCACTGGAAAAATAGGGGGCCTTACGCGCCAACGTGTTAAAGCCGGACCAGCGTTTTGCCGCTTGCTGTACGCTGATTGCCGCGCCAACGCCAACCGCAACCAGTGTGAGTGCAAGCCCGATACTGAAAGAGACCACTAATGTTGCGCCCAACGTGATGGCTTTTAACTGAATGCAGATCAGCAAAATGGTGATCGCTGCCGGGCAGGGGATAAGCCCGCCGGTTAAACCGAATAGCAGGATCTGTCCGTTAGTCACCTCGCCGCCGGTAAAACGCCGCTCAATATCCCGCGCGTGCGCCCGCTCGTGCGCATCCTGATACTCCTCCTCTTTGGTCACTTTACGCAGCGACAGAATTGTTGGCTGTGCGGTAACTCGGGCGTGTGTAACGGGTTGAAGCACCATGCTGGGCGCGCGATGCGCATGGCTGTGGTCATGATCGTGGTGGTGATGATGCCCGGCGAGCCACGAACGTTGACCTTGCCAGGTGCGCAGGAACATCCACACCGCCGTACCAAAAATGATCACCGCAGACACCATTTGCAGCCAGGGTTCAACGGTTTGCGCGGTGAACTGGTTGCTGAGATACATGCCTCCGAGCGCAATCAGCCACACCACCACCGTGTGCGATAGCGTGGCGGCGAGACCCAGCATCACGGCCTGTTTAACCGTGCCTTTAATGGCAATGATAAATGCCGCCATCATTGTTTTAGAGTGCCCCGGTTCGAGGCCATGCAGCGCGCCTAGCAGGATGGCGCTCGGAATAAAAAACCAGGCGTTCCCTTGCTGAAAAAGGGGGGTGAAGTCATTCATGAGAATAATTCTCGGTAAAAATTTGTGCGCTCAAATCTACTCCCCCCCAGTAGAAAATACTATCCCCCAGTAGAAATAAACTCCCCCCCAGTTGATGCATGGTATGCTAAGGGTCGTTTAAGCACGGTCTATTTGAGGTCTGTATGTCGCATACCATCCGGGACAAGAAAAAGCTGAAAGCGCGGGCGAGCAAAATCGAAGGACAGGTTGGCGCGCTGAAAAAAATGCTCGATGAACCTCATGAGTGCGCCCAGGTTTTGCAGCAAATCGCGGCGATCCGTGGCGCAGTAAACGGGTTAATGCGCGAGGTGATCAAAGGCCATCTGACCGATCATATCGTGCATGAGAACGACGAAATTAAGCGTGAAGCGGATCTGGATGTGGTGCTGAGCGTGCTGGATTCTTATATTCGCTAAGCAACGACGAGCAACCTGGGTGCAGATATTCGCCTGCAAACGTTGGGCAAACGCATGTGTTGCCTGATTGTTACTTGCCAGCCCTGTTATTTATCGCCAGACTATCGCCTCCATTCAGGAGGAAATCATGGTTTTGCAGTCCACGCGCTGGCTGGCGCTCGCTTATTTCACCTACTTTTTTAGCTACGGCATCTTTTTACCTTTCTGGAGCGTCTGGCTCAAAGGCGTAGGGCTGACCCCCGAAATCATCGGTATGTTGCTCGGCGCAGGTCTTGTCGCCCGCTTTCTTGGCAGCCTTTTCATCGCTCCGCGCGTGAGCGATCCTTCCCGCTTGATTACAGCTTTGCGCGTGCTGGCGCTGGCAACGTTGCTGTTTGCGCTGGCGTTTTATGCAGGAACGCATGTGGCGTGGCTGGCGGTCATTATCATTGGTTTCAACCTCTTCTTTTCACCACTGGTGCCGCTCACCGATGCGCTGGCGGGCACCTGGCAAAAACAGTTCCCGATGGATTATGGTCGCGTGCGGCTGTGGGGATCGATTGCTTTTGTGATTGGTTCGGCGCTCACCGGCAAACTGGTGAGCTTGTTTGATTACCAGGCGATTCTGGCGCTGCTGACGCTGGGCGCGGCATCCATGTTGTTGGGTATGCTGCTGCGTCCTTCCATTTTGCCGCAGGGTGAAAATCGCCAGCAGGACGGCGCAGGCTGGCAGGCCTGGCGGGCACTGATTGTGCAGAACTGGCGTTTTCTCGCCTGCGTGTCGCTGCTGCAGGGCGCACATGCGGCTTACTACGGCTTCAGCGCCATTTACTGGCAATCCGCGGGGTATTCTGCGTCAACCGTGGGGTATTTGTGGTCGTTAGGCGTGGTGGCAGAAGTGGTGATTTTCGCGCTCAGTAACCGACTGTTCCGCCGCTTCAGCGCGCGCGATCTGCTGCTGCTTTCCGCCGTTTGCGGGCTGGTGCGCTGGAGCCTGATGGGCTGGACGACCGAGCTTCCGTGGCTGATTATTGCTCAGATCCTGCACTGCGGCACGTTCACCGTTTGCCATCTGGCCGCGATGCGCTATATCTCGGCGCGGCAGGGCAGTGAGGTGATTCGCCTGCAAGCGGTGTATTCAGCGGTCGCGATGGGCGGCAGCATTGCGCTGATGACCATGATCGCCGGTTTCCTGTTTGAACATCTGCATCAGGGGCTGTTTTTTGTCATGGCCGTGCTGGCCATTCCGGCCCTGTTCCTGCGCCCGAACGTCGCTGTACAGGCCCGCTAGCTTTCCAGCATGTCGCGGATATGCCGCTGTTGTTGCCCGCTCAGCGGCCCGTCGGTGTGAATCAACGGCGGTGAAAACAACGGCAGCGGCGTAGTGTAAGGCGTGATAATCAACGTCACGTCTTTCGGTGCGCCAGCCTTACGAAATTCCGCCAGCGGCAAATATTTAATACTGAGCGGCAGCAGCGTTAATTCGCGCAGTTGCTGCTCAATCTGTTGTTCGCGCGTACTGTCTTCGCCTGTAATCAACACCACCTGTTTCTCATGCAGATCGCTGTCCTGCATCAGCCAGGCGCCGAAAATCACCGCCACCAGCCCGGCCTCTTCATCGCTAAAGCGCAAATCGTACTCGTCTTCCAGCTCCTGCAACGCATCGCGGGTGGTTCGCATCAGGCGCGGGTAAAGCTGGTTGATCTCGTCAGGCAGGCTGTTATCAATGCCAATGCCGAACAAGCTGCGATCCAGCGCCTGGGCAATGTGAATATAGAGCTGGGCACTTAAACCCTGCTCGTCGCTGAAACGCAGCCCCGCCAGAGCGTGAAAGCGGGCGATCATCCGGTGGATGGCTTTTTGCAGACGGCGATCCTGGTGTTGCCGGTCACGCAGCGGATCGGGCGTGCGCACCAGCATAAACAGCAGCGACAAAAACAGGTGCTCATTCTGCTGCGGAGAGTCGACAACGCGGCGCTGCCAGTGACGAACAATCTCCTGTGCTACATGATACTCGGCGCGCATTCGCGCCCACTCTTGCTGAACCGGGTTAAATTCCGGGGTATGTCCTTGGTGATGTTGCAGTAAACAATATTGCAAATAGAGACGCAGAAATTGCATATCCCGGCATTCAAAGACGCGCTCCAGGCGACGCGAACAGAGATTAATCAACGCCAGCAGGTTTGTGTCGTCGTATAACGTTCGGGCAATACCTTGCTGTTTAAGCGCGGTTTTTAACGCCGGAGTAAACTGTTGCGTGATAAATTGCGGGCACAGCCGCAGCGCACGGCGAAGCCAGTGCAACAGGCATAAACGTTGATCGAGCGGAGCGCCCTCAATCCGAAAGCCGCCGTTAGGGTGGGGAACGATTGAGAGCCGGTGGTAGCGCTGAATTTCACTTTCCGTTTCAGCGATATCCCGGCGAGCCACGGCGTCGTCCACTCCATTCATAGCGCTGATATGTTCCATGGTGACGTGCTGCCCCGGCAAGGCGAGCATCAAAAGCACCTGGCAGCGGCGCTGCGGACTGGAGAGCGCAGATGGCGGTGTCATTACAATTGTCATCTGTCAGATTCCAGTTGGGGTTTTTGATAAGCGTAGTTAAAGGTATGCTCAGCGATAGCGCAGCGGCAGCTCTTTCATTCAGGATTGCCGGGGAGCATCACAGAATTTTTCTCGTGAGGAATACATGCAAGCAGTTAAACAATGCGTCAGTGGCCTGTTTCTCGCGCTTTTATCATTTTCAGTAGTGGCGCATCCGCACAGTTTTATCCGCATGAAAACGCAAGTGGTGATCGACAACGGGCAGTTCACCGGGCTGAAAATGCGCTGGACGATGGATGAGATCACCTCAGCAGACCTGCTGTATGACGCAGGCAATGCAAAACCCGGCGATGAGATCTGGAAAAAACTGGCGGCAGAAGTGATGGCAAACGTGCTGGGTCAACACTATTTCACCGAAGTCTGGCACCACGGGCAGAAAGTGAAGTTTCTTAATCGGCCCACGGAATATGGCATGGAACAGGTCGCGCACCAGGCGGTGCTGACGTTTATTTTGCCGCTCGCCGAACCACAGCCGCTCGGCGGTCAGCAGTATATTTTTTCCACTTTCGATCCCACCTATTTTGTCGATATGAGCTACGCAAAAGCGAGCGACGCGGCATTGCCTGCTACTGCTCCTCAGGGCTGTAAACTGGCGGTACAAACGCCCAAACCCGGCGAGGAAGTGCTGAATTATGCCCAGTCGCTGGATAAAGCCGATGCGCCGGCAGAAGATATGGAACTCGGTAAACAATTTGCCCAGACGGTGACGCTGACATGTCCGTGATAGTGAGCGCGGCGGCGCGAAAACGACGCTTATTGCACTGGTGGCCGCTGGTGCTTTTTATAGTATGCGCGCTGGTCGCCGCATTGTGGTTATGGCAGATCTGGCCGCAAGTTATGTTGAAAAGCGTTATCTGGCAGCGCGATGTGAATATGAAAATGAGCAGCCTACTGAAAGCGGTGGCAGAGAACCCGCACCAGGCCGGCGGGGCGCTGCTGCTGTTCAGTTTTGTCTATGGTGTGCTACATGCGCTTGGTCCGGGGCACGGCAAAGTGGTGATCACCACCTGGCTTGCCACGCATCCGTCGAAACTGAAACCTGCGATTGGGTTAACGCTGGCCTCTTCTTTGTTGCAGGGGCTGGTGGCCATTGCGCTGGTGGTGGTTGTGCTGAGTATCCTGGCGCTGCCGGCGCGACAGCTGCATTTAAGCGGTTACTGGCTGGAGAAGGGCAGTTATTTACTGGTGGGTGTGCTGGGAGGGCTTTTGTGCTGGCGAGCGTTGAAAAAGCTGCGCGCGCTTGTACAAACGCCGAAATTCCGCGCCTTTACGCCGCACCATGTGCATCACGAAGGATGCGGTTGCGGTCATCAGCATTTACCCACGGCCTCACAGTTACAGAGTGGAGATGACTGGCGCGCACGGCTGATGATTATTTTGTCGATGGGGATGCGCCCCTGTTCCGGTGCGATCATGGTGCTGCTGTTCAGTAAAGTGATTGGCGTGTTTAGCTGGGGTGTGGCATCCGCGCTGGCAATGGCGGTCGGAACGTCGCTGACCATCAGTTCGCTGGCGTTGCTGGTTCATGGTTTTCGACAGCTGGCGGTGAAATTAAGTGGGGATCGTGCGCCGGTATTGTGGCGACAGGTTGGCTGGACCACGCTGGCTCTGGCCGGTGGCGTGTTGTTAATTAGCGCGTCGGTAGTGATGTGGGTCAGTGCGTTACCGCCGGGCGGCGGATTACGACCGTTTTGATAGCGCCCGGTGGCGGCGAGCCCCCACCGGGCACAGCCTGACTTAGCGTTTCAGCGCGTCGCTCAGCTCTTCACGCATATTCGCCAGCATCGCTTTAACCACGCGCGGGTTACCCGCCACGATGTTGCCGGTCATCATATAGTTGTGACCGCCGGTGAAATCGCACACCAGGCCACCAGCTTCACGCACCAGCAGTTCACCGGCAGCGAAATCCCACGGTTTCAGCGCAATTTCGAAGAAACCATCCACGCGGCCAGCGGCAACGTAGGCCAGATCCAGCGCAGCGGAACCGGTGCGGCGGAAATCCGCGCATTCAGTGAAAAGTTTGCCCACGATGTTGATGTAGGTGGTGGCGTGTTGTTTGGCTTTGAACGGGAAACCGGTCGCCAGAATGGTGCCATCCAGATCGCGAGCCGTGCTGCCGCGCAGACGGTAGCCGTTCAGCTGTGCGCCCTGACCGCGAGTAGCGGTGAACAGTTCGTTACGCATAGGATCGTAAACCACAGCGACTTCTGTGCGGCCTTTGATTCGTACGGCGATGGATACCGCGAAGTGCGGCAGGCGTTTGATAAAGTTGGTGGTGCCATCCAGGGGATCGATAACCCATTGTACATCCTGGTCAGCGCCTTCGTGCTCACCACTCTCTTCGGTGATGATGGTGTGTTGCGGGTAAGATTTGCGGATCGTTTCGATAATCAGCGCTTCGGCTGCTTTATCAATGTTGGTCACGAAATCATTGCTGCCTTTCTGGCTGGTTTCTACGGTGTCCGGAGTTTCGTAGTTTTTGGCAATTAAATTACCCGCCTTGCGCGCAGCACGCACGGCGATGTTCAGCATCGGATGCATCGGTCTCTCTCACTGGATGTTAAAGAACGGAAAACGGCGCATATCATAGCAGCGAATTCGGATTATGTCTTTGCTTTATGATAATATGCGCGAATATTCTTTAGCCGTTGAAAATCTATGCTGCAAAATATTCGAATCGTACTGGTGGAAACCTCCCACACCGGCAACATGGGCTCTGTTGCTCGTGCAATGAAAACAATGGGTTTGACGAATCTCTGGCTGGTGAACCCGCTGGTAAAACCGGATTCACAAGCTATCGCGCTGGCCGCAGGTGCCAGCGATGTGATTGGCAATGCGCAAATCGTCGACACGCTGGATGAAGCGCTCGCCGGTTGCAGCCTGGTTGTTGGCACCAGCGCGCGTTCCCGCACGCTGCCGTGGCCGATGCTCGATCCGCGTGAATGTGGTCTGAAAAGCGTTGCCGAAGCGCAACACGCGCCGGTCGCGCTGGTGTTTGGTCGCGAACGCGTTGGCCTGACCAACGATGAACTGCAAAAGTGCCATTATCACGTGGCGATTGCCGCCAACCCGGAATACAGCTCGCTGAACCTGGCGATGGCGGTTCAGGTTATTGCTTATGAAGTGCGCATGGCCTGGCTGGCAGCGCAAGAGAGCACTGCCCCGGCGGTTGAGCATGAAGAGACGCCGTACCCGCTGGTGGACGATCTGGAGCGTTTTTACGGGCATCTGGAGCAAACCCTGCTGGCGACAGGTTTTATTCGTGAAAATCACCCCGGCCAGGTGATGAACAAACTGCGCCGTCTGTTTACCCGCGCGCGCCCGGAAAGCCAGGAGCTTAATATCCTGCGCGGCATTCTGGCTTCTATCGAACAGAAGCATAAAGAGTAATGTGCAAGGCCGGGAAATGTCCCGTTTTCGGCCTAAATATATGAAAGCACTAAACGACAAATACCTGACTAAAACAGTCAACTAAATAGTTGACCAATTTAGTCGGGAATGTCAGACTTGCGTCTGCTATGCAACATTAACATATTAATAATACACCCCGGGCAGGGGCGAGTTTGAGGCTTGTAAGACATGAGACTGACATCTAAAGGGCGTTATGCCGTGACCGCAATGCTGGACGTTGCACTCAACTCCGAAGCGGGCCCGGTTCCGTTGGCTGATATTTCCGAGCGTCAGGGAATTTCCCTCTCCTACCTGGAGCAGCTGTTTTCCCGTCTGCGTAAAAATGGCTTAGTCGCCAGCGTACGTGGTCCGGGCGGCGGTTACCTGCTGGGTAAAGACGCAAATACCATTGCCGTTGGCGAAGTCATTAGCGCGGTTGACGAATCCGTAGACGCAACCCGCTGCCAGGGTAAAAGCGGCTGCCAGGGTGGCGATAAGTGCCTGACCCATGCGCTGTGGCGCGATCTGAGCGATCGTCTGACCGGTTTCTTAAACAACATCACGCTGGGTGAACTGGTGAACAACCAGGAAATCCTTGATGTGTCCGACCGTCAGCATAATAACGAATCCCATCGCAACACCCGTGGCCAGGACGCTATCGACGTCAAGCTGCGCGCATAATAAAAAACAGAATTCAGAATCGGGCCAGGGCACACAACAGTGCCCTGTTAACGCGGTCGTACATCCAGCCGGTTGCCTGATTCCTTGCATTAGAGCGATGTACGGAGTTTAAAGAGCAATGAAATTACCGATTTATCTCGATTACTCCGCAACCACGCCGGTGGATCCGCGTGTTGCCGAGAAAATGATGCAGTTTCTGACCCTGGACGGGACCTTTGGTAACCCTGCTTCCCGTTCTCACCGTTTTGGCTGGCAAGCTGAAGAAGCGGTTGATATCGCCCGTAACCAGATTGCAGAACTGGTTGGTGCGGACCCGCGTGAAATCGTCTTCACTTCCGGCGCAACCGAATCCGATAACCTGGCGATCAAAGGTGCAGCCAACTTTTATCAGAAAAAAGGCAAGCACATTATCACCAGCAAAACCGAACACAAAGCCGTGCTGGACACCTGCCGTCAACTGGAGCGCGAAGGCTTCGAAGTGACCTATCTCGCTCCGCAGAGCAACGGCATTATCGATCTGAAAGAGCTGGAAGCGGCGATGCGTGAAGACACCATCCTCGTTTCCATCATGCACGTGAACAACGAAATCGGCGTGGTGCAGGATATCGCGGCAATCGGCGAAATGTGCCGTGCGCGCGGCATTATCTACCACGTTGACGCCACCCAGAGCGTGGGCAAACTGCCTATCGACCTGAGCCAGCTTAAAGTGGATCTGATGTCCTTCTCCGCTCATAAAATTTATGGACCGAAAGGCATTGGCGCACTGTATGTTCAGCGTAAACCGCGCGTGCGTATCGAAGCGCAGATGCACGGCGGCGGTCACGAGCGCGGTATGCGTTCCGGTACGCTGCCTGTCCACCAGATCGTTGGCATGGGCGAAGCGTACCGCATCGCGAAAGAAGAGATGGCGAGCGAAATGGAACGTCTGCGCGGCCTGCGTAGCCGTCTGTGGAACGGCATCAACGATATCGAAGAAGTTTACCTGAACGGCGATCTCGAGCACGGCGCACCGAACATCCTCAACGTCAGCTTTAACTACGTTGAAGGCGAGTCGCTGATCATGGCGCTGAAAGATTTGGCTGTATCCTCCGGCTCTGCCTGTACTTCCGCAAGCCTGGAACCGTCCTACGTGCTGCGCGCACTGGGCATGAATGATGAGCTGGCGCACAGCTCCATCCGTTTCTCTTTAGGTCGTTTCACCACCGAAGAAGAAATTGACTACACCATCGCGCTGGTACGTAAATCCATCGGCCGTTTGCGTGAACTCTCTCCGCTGTGGGAAATGTTCAAACAGGGCGTGGATTTGACCACCATCGAATGGGCTCATCATTAATTGTTGCGCAAGCAGGAGAAGAAAAAATGGCTTATAGCGAAAAAGTAATCGATCACTACGAAAACCCGCGCAACGTTGGCTCGTTCGACAACGACGACACGGTTGGTAGCGGCATGGTTGGCGCACCGGCGTGCGGCGACGTGATGAAACTGCAGATCAAAGTTAACGATAAAGGCATTATCGAAGACGCGCGTTTTAAAACTTACGGTTGCGGCTCTGCAATCGCTTCCAGCTCGCTGGTCACCGAGTGGGTGAAAGGCAAGTCACTGGACGAAGCGCAGGCGATTAAAAACACCGATATCGCCGAAGAGCTGGAACTGCCGCCGGTGAAAATCCACTGTTCTATCCTGGCGGAAGACGCGATCAAAGCCGCAATTGCGGATTACAAAAGTAAACAAGAAGCGAAATAAGGCGGGAGGTTGTTGTCATGTCCATTAGCCTGAGCGACAGTGCTGCCGCGCGAGTCAATACCTTCCTGACCAACCGCGGTAAAGGGTTTGGTCTGCGTCTGGGGGTGAGAACCTCCGGTTGTTCTGGTATGGCTTATGTCCTTGAATTTGTCGATGCGCCGAACGAAGAAGACACGGTGTTTGAAGACAAAGGCGTGAAGGTAGTGGTTGACGGCAAAAGCCTGCAATTCCTCGACGGCACTCAACTGGACTTCGTTAAAGAAGGCCTGAACGAAGGGTTTAAATTCACCAACCCGAACGTTAAAGACGAGTGCGGTTGCGGCGAAAGCTTCAACGTTTGATCGCCACCATCCGATGACCCCACCGCAGCGTCCTGCGCGTGGGGTTTGTTTCGATTGCACACCCGGAATTGTTATGGATTACTTCACCCTCTTTGGGTTGCCGGCCCACTATCCGATCGATGTTCAGGCGCTGGCGACACGTTTCCAGGATCTGCAACGTCAGTTCCACCCGGACCGCTTCGCAAACCGCCCGCAGGCGGAGCAACTGGCTGCCGTCCAGCAATCCGCTACCATTAACCAGGCATGGCAAACGCTGCGCAACCCGCTAACGCGCGCAGAATATTTGCTGTCGCTGCACGGTTTTGATTTAGCCTCCGAGCAGCACACGGTGCGCGATACCGCCTTCTTAATGGAGCAACTTGAGCTGCGTGAAGAGCTGGACGAGATTGAAAAAGCGCAAGACGCGGCCCGTCTGGAAGCATTTCAACAGCGTCTGAAAGAAATGTATGACACGCGCCATCGGCAAATGGTGGAGCAATTAGATAGCCAGACGTGGGATACCGCGGCGGATACCGTGCGTAAACTGCGTTTTCTCGATAAACTGCGCAGCGCAACAGAACAACTCGAAGAAAAACTGCTCGGTTTTTAATTTTTTTGGAAGCACATCATGGCCTTATTACAAATTAGTGAGCCCGGTCTGAGTGCCGCGCCGCACCAGCGTCGTCTGGCGGCGGGTATCGACCTCGGCACCACCAATTCATTGGTTGCCACCGTGCGCAGCGGGCAGGCGGAAACGCTGGCCGACAGCGCCGGACGCCACCTGCTCCCTTCGGTGGTTAACTACCAGGCTGACAGCCACGTTGTCGGTTATGACGCCCGCACCAACGCCGCGCTGGATTCCGTGAACACCATCAGTTCAGTCAAACGCCTGATGGGGCGCAGCCTTGCCGACATTCAGGCGCGTTACCCGCACCTGCCGTGGCAGTTCCAGCCCAGCGAAAATGGTCTGCCAATGATTACCACACGTGGCGGTCTGGTTAACCCGATTCGTGTCTCTGCGGATATCCTCAAAGCCCTTGCCGCTCGCGCGCAAGAGACGCTTTCCGGCGATCTTGACGGCGTGGTGATCACCGTTCCTGCTTATTTTGATGACGCACAGCGCCAGGGCACCAAAGATGCGGCGCGTCTGGCGGGCTTGCATGTATTGCGTCTGCTGAACGAACCAACCGCTGCGGCTATCGCTTACGGTCTGGATTCCGGCAAAGAAGGTGTGATTGCGGTTTATGACCTGGGCGGCGGCACCTTTGATATCTCTATTTTGCGCCTGAGCCGTGGCGTTTTCGAAGTGCTGGCGACCGGCGGTGATTCCGCGCTCGGCGGCGACGATTTCGACCATCTGCTGGCAGATTACATTTGTGAGCAGGCGGGCATTACCGATCGCAGTGACGCGCGCCAACAGCGCGAATTGCTGGATGCGGCGATTGCCGCAAAAATCGCCCTCAGCGATGCCGACAGCGTCACCGTTGATGTGGCGGGCTGGCAGGGCACGATCACACGTACCCAGTTTGAAGAATTGATTTCAACGCTGGTCAAACGCACTTTACTCTCTTGTCGTCGCGCGCTGAAAGATGCGGGTGTCGAAGCGCAAGACGTGCTGGAAGTGGTGATGGTCGGTGGCTCAACGCGCGTGCCGCTGGTGCGCGAACGGGTAGGCGAGTTCTTTGGCCGCACGCCGCTGACGTCGATTGACCCGGATAAAGTAGTGGCGATTGGCGCGGCAATCCAGGCGGATATTCTGGTCGGTAACAAGCCGGACAGCGAAATGCTGCTGCTGGACGTCATTCCGCTCTCGCTGGGGCTGGAAACCATGGGCGGCCTGGTAGAAAAAGTGATCCCGCGTAACACCACCATTCCGGTGGCGCGCGCGCAGGAGTTCACCACCTTCAAAGATGGTCAGACAGCGATGTCTATCCATGTGATGCAGGGCGAGCGTGAACTGGTGGCAGACTGCCGTTCACTGGCGCGTTTTGCACTGCACGGTATCCCGGCGATGCCGGCCGGCGGGGCGCATATTCGCGTCACGTTCCAGGTGGATGCTGACGGTCTGCTCAGCGTAACCGCAATGGAAAAATCCACCGGCGTGGAAGCCTCCATTCAGGTGAAACCGTCTTACGGCCTGACCGATGGCGAAATCGCCGACATGATTAAAGACTCCATGAGTTTCGCCGAGCAGGACGTGAAAGCGCGCATGCTGGCGGAGCAGAAAGTGGAAGCCGCGCGCGTGCTGGAAAGCCTTGCCAGCGCGCTTGCCGCTGACGCCGCGCTGTTAAGCGCCGCAGAGCGTGCGGAGATCGACGACGCAGTCGCGCAATTGCGCGCGGTTGCCGACGGCGATGACACCGACGCGATAGAACAAGCCATTAAAAATGTAGATAAACAAACCCAGGAATTCGCCGCACGCCGTATGGATCAATCCGTACGTACCGCGCTGAAAGGCCATTCCGTCGACGAGGTTTAATATGCCTAAAATTGTTTTTCTGCCTCATCAGGATCTCTGTCCGGATGGCGCAGTTCTGGAAGCTAAGAGCGGTGAAACCATTCTTGATGTCGCCCTGCGCGGCGGGATTGAGATTGAGCATGCCTGCGAAAAATCCTGCGCCTGCACCACTTGCCACTGTGTGGTTCGTGAAGGTTTTGACTCGCTGCCGGAAAGCAGCGAAGACGAAGACGACATGCTGGATAAAGCGTGGGGTCTGGAGCCAGAAAGCCGCTTAGGCTGCCAGGCGCGTGTGACCGATGAAGATCTGGTGGTTGAAATTCCTCGCTACACCATCAACCACGCGCGGGAGCACTGATATGGGGCTGAAATGGACCGATAGCCGCGAAATCGGCGAGGCGCTGTACGACAGCCGCCCGGACGTGGATCCGAAAACCGTGCGTTTCACCGATATGCACCAGTGGATTTGCGAGCTGGAAGAGTTTGACGATGATCCGAATGCATCGAATGAAAAAATTCTCGAAGCGATTCTGCTAGTCTGGTTAGACGAAGCATCGTAATCATCAAACGGGCTGCCTTCGGGCGGCCCGTTTTCATGAACAGTCATAAGGATAAAAATAATGACAGAAGCTATGAAAATTACGCTGACAACGCAAAGCGCCGATGCGCGCTGGGGTGAAAAAGCCGCTTACAGCATTAATAACGACGGTATCGCGCTGCATTTAACCGGGAAAGATGACGTCGGCCTGATCCAACGTGCCGCGCGTAAAATCGACGGCATGGGCATCAAACATGTTGCCCTGAGCGGTGAAGGTTGGGACGCGGATCGCAGCTGGGCGTTCTGGGCCGGTTATAAAGGGCCAAAAGGCACGCGCAAAGTGGAATGGGCGCCGCTTAATGATGCCGAACAAAAAGAGCTGGATAGTCGCCTGCTGGTGATCGACTGGGTGCGTGACACCATCAACGCGCCTGCGGAAGAGCTGGGGCCGGAGCAACTGGCGCAGCGCGCGGTCGATCTGTTGCACAAAGTCGGTGGCGATAACGTCTCGTATCGCATCACCAAAGGGGAAGATCTGCGCGAGCAGAACTATCTCGGTCTGCATACGGTTGGCCGTGGTTCCGAGCGCCCGCCGGTACTGCTGGCGCTGGACTACAACCCGACCGGTAATCCGGACGCGCCGATTTATGCCGCGCTGGTGGGTAAAGGCATTACCTTCGATTCCGGCGGTTACAGCATTAAGCCGACTTCCTCAATGGATTCTATGAAATCCGACATGGGCGGCGCGGCGCTGGTGACCGGTGCGCTGGCGTTTGCCATCCATCGCGGGCTTGATAAACGCATCAAACTGTACCTGTGCTGTGCGGATAACCTGATTAGCGGTAACGCCTTCAAACTGGGCGATATCATCCGTTATCGTAACGGTAAAACCGTTGAAATCATGAATACCGATGCGGAAGGGCGCCTGGTTCTGGCGGATGGCCTGATTGACGCCTCAGCGCAGAAACCTGAGTTGATTATCGATGCGGCAACGCTGACCGGTGCGGCGAAAACCGCGCTCGGCAATGATTACCACGCGCTGTTCAGCTTTGACGATGCGCTTGCCGGGCGTTTGCTCAGCAGCGCGAGCGCGGAAAACGAGCCGTTCTGGCGTTTGCCGCTGGCCGAGTTCCATCGCAATCAGCTGCCGTCTAATTTTGCGGAACTGAACAACACCGCAGGTGGTTCATTCCCGGCGGGGGCGAGCACGGCGGCCGGTTTCCTGTCGCACTTTGTCGAAAACTACCAGCAGGGCTGGCTGCACATCGACTGCTCAGCAACCTATCGTAAAGCGGCGGTTGAGCAGTGGGCGGCGGGAGCGACCGGCCTTGGCGTGCGTACCCTGGCGAATCTGTTAACCGCGAAGTAATTTTTTTTCCTCTCCCGTAAGGGAGAGGAAACTCTCTGGAACCACTATGTCAGAAAGCAAAAACGAATTAGAAACCCTGCTGGAACAGGCCGCGACTGAGCCTGCTTTTCGTCCGGCATTTTTCCGCACGCTGCTGGAATCCACCGTTTGGGTGCCAGGCACGGCGGCGGAAGGCGAAGCCATTGTTGAAGACAGCGCGCTCGATTTACAGCACTGGGAAAAAGATGACGGCACCTCTGTGATCCCATTCTTTACCTCGCTCGAAGCCCTGCAACAGGCAGTGGAAGAGGAGCAGGCGTTTGTGGTGATGCCCGCGCGCACACTGTTTGAAATGACGCTCGGCGAGACGCTGTTTCTCAATGCAAAGTTACCGACCGGCAAAGAGTTCACGCCGCGAGAAATCAGCCACCTGGTGGGCGAAGAGGGCAGTCCATTAAGCCAGCAGGAAGTACTGGAGGGCGGCACGGCGCTGCTGCTTTCCGAAGTAGCCGAACCGCCCGCGCAAATGGTGGATTCGCTGACCACGCTGTTCAAAAGCATCAAAACCGTGAAGCGCGCGTTTCTCTGTTCAATCAAAGAGAAGGCGGATGAGCAGCCCAATCTGCTGATTGGTATCGAAGCCGAAGGTGATATCGAAGAGATTATTCACGCCGCGGGCAGTGTGGCGACCGATACGCTGCCAGGCGATGAACCGGTGGATATTTGCCAGATCGTTGAAGGTGAAAAAGGGATTAGCCATTTTATGATGGCGCATATTACCCCTTTCTACGAACGACGCTGGGGAAGTTTCCTGCGCGACTTTAAGCAAAATCGCATTATTTAATTATCGGGCGGTATGTTATGTACCGCCTGCTATTATTTCAATAATTTAATTATTAGCCTTTTATTAATAACGCCACGCAGTCTTGCTGTTAATTCCATAAATTATGTATTAATCCTATACCTGTGATACGGTGCGTTTTTACGTTTCTTTACGGTTAATTTTTATGGACAAAAAAAGCCTGCTGTACTGCTTCGGCGTACCGTTAATTCTCTTCTTCTACGCCTGCTGGCAGAATATCCGTATTAACGAAGTGGATGTTTACCAGGTCACACAATATGGTTTTGTTGGCCATAGCGTATTTGCCGATATGTCGCGCCAGATCCTCGCCAAAGCCGGAATGTTGTTTTCTCTGTTGGGCTTGATTGCCAGTACCAGCGCGGTAATTCTCTGTGTTTTAAGCGTACGGAAAGCCCGTATATCTGCGGAAAAGTTAATTGCCGCGTTTACCCTTTGTCGTAAATTACTGCCATTTATTATGGTTGGCGTAATGGCGTCGATTGGTTTCGCGCTGGTCTGCGTGCTGTTATATGAAGTGTGCTGGATCTACACGCTTGGCAGGGCGAGCGCCTTTAATATCAAACTGGTGATATTTGTTTTGCTGATCATTGGTTCGCTGGTATTTATGGTGCTGAAAAGCCTGTTCTTACTAAAACGCTGCTTTGCGCTGTTTGAGCCACAAGATATGCAGGTTCATGGTGCGGCTGTTTCTGAAGCCGATGCGCCGGAATTATGGCGATGGGTCAGAGAATTAGCCCAGCGCGGGCAGGCTATTGTGCCGGATAATATTGTTGTCGGTTTATTTGAGGGTTTTTACGTCACCGCAAGCCCGGTGCAAATTGAAAACGGTGCGCGCTTAACCGGCAACACGCTCTATTTCCCGCTCAGCTACGCCGCGTTTATGAATAAAGACGAAGTGGCCGCCGTGATTGGCCATGAGCTGGGGCACTTTTCCGGTAATGATACCGTCTACACCCTGCATTTCGCCGGGCTGTATGCCGGTATGGAAAATAGTCTCGACTACTTTTATCGCGATGTGGTGAGCAGCGGCTGGCTTGAGCGGCTGGCGCTCAACCCGACCATTCATCTTGGCCTGTGGTTTTACCGTCAGTTCCACGAAACGGTCAATGGCTGGAGCCGCGTGCGTGAACTGGCGGCGGACGCGGCGGGCGCACGTACCAGCTCACCGCAGGCGCTGGCGGCTTCGCTGCTGCGTTTCTCTGCGCTCAATGAACGCTTTAACGCGCCGATGGAGCTGTTCTTTAACCGCAAACTTGAGACGCACGACCTGGTGCACAGTCTGTTTACTTCGCTGCGTGAGGGCGGGCGTTTTGATGTTGCCGCCTCACTTGAGCAGGAACTGGCGCACCCAACAGACAGCCACCCGCCGACGCGCGTGCGTATCGAGCAACTCAATGTGCCGCTGGATGAAACGCTGCTGGCCAGGGCGTCGCGCCCGGCGGACGAGGCGGATTACCAGTGGATGCGCAGTTTATTCCGCGATGCTTCGGCTTTGTCAGCCGCGTTAACCGCCGGCATGGCGAGCAATGTGGAAGCGCACCATGACGCTTATCAGGCCGAATTAGAGAATCTGGCAGCACACTCAACAGAAAGCGTCGTTGTCTCGCTGCGTAAGAAAAATTTCTGGTTGTTCCTGGTGCTGGCGGTGCTCTGTGTTGCTGGTGCCGGTTTAGTCCTCGCGCTGAGTATCCAGTGGAACGCCACCGCCAATAGCTCGATGGAGAAGATAATCTTTGGTCTGGTCGCCGGTGGGCTGATCTTTGGGCTGGCGAGCTGGACGATGCATACACGTGTGCGTCAGCCGCTGTTCACGTTGACTGCGCAAGGTATCGAGAGCTATCAGCTCAGCGCGCCGCTGTTGCTGGCGGAGATTGAAAATATTGATATTCGTAGCGTCAATGAGTGGGTGTTTATCGATCTCTACTGGCGGGAAGGCTATCAGCCGCCGACCTGCACTGTCGGGCGTTTGTTCCGCAGTTTTACGTTTGAGCTGAAGAAGAACAAAGCGGTGATAAGCCTGCCCGGTGGGGTGTTGAAAGGCGCACAGCGTGAGAAAATGTCGATTGAGGAGTTGTATGTCGCGCTCCATGAATACATTCAGGCCGCCTGGGCACGGCGTGAACTGAACCATTCGTAATTCGCACGTTTGCTGATGCTTGCCGCGCTGCGGCAAGCATTATTGCGTCGCTTCCAGCAGCAACAAATCCATCAGCAGGACCAGATTTGACTCGAACGAGGTGATGCCGGCGGCTTCAGCGGCAAAATGCACCGCTTCGTCGTACAGCGCGAAATGGATATCCGCCATCTCCGCCAGCGGGTTTACCGACGCGCGGGTAAATGCCACCACTGTCATACCGACCGTGCGCGCAATACGGGCTTTATCCAGCACTTGTTCCGTTTCACCGCTGCGGGAGACGGCAATAAACACCTGGTAGCGCGCCGCGTTACTGAGAAAGATATTCCGGCTGTCGCCCGGTCCGGAAATAAACGCCGTCTTGCCCAGCACCTGCAATTTCTTGGTCAGGTACTCGGCAAACAGATAGGAAAAACCGGCACCGTAAAGAAAAAAACTTTCCTGCTCAAGCAGCAGGGCAGCGAATTGTTGCCGTTTTTCCGCGCTCACCCACTGAAACGTACGCTGATAATTCGCCATAAACTGCGCGAAAGCGGCGGGTAGCTCGGCGGGTTCACTGTGCGGGCCGGTAATGTGCGGCGTGTCTGCCAGCCGCTGTTTGCAGTGCCAGATAAACTCGCTATAGCCGCTAAAACCGAGCTTCTGGCACAGGCGAATAATGGTGGCGGTGGAGACGAATGTCGCCTGTGCCAGCTCGCGCACCGTGATCTTTCCCACCAGCAACGGGTGTTCCGTCAGATGCGCAAGAACGCGATATTCCGCGCGGGTCAGTGATTCCCCGCGCGTCAACAGTGGCGCCAGTCGGTTATCCATTTACGCCGTTTCGATGGGTAAATCGTCGCGCGCCCCCCATTCACTCCAGGAGCCGTCATACAGCGTTACGTTACTTGCACCAAGCGTTTCCAGTGCAAGAATAACCACCGATGCCGTCACGCCGGAGCCGCAGCTGGCGATAATCGGTTTGTGCAGATCCACACCCTGACGGCGGAAAATCGCCGCCAGCTCATCGGTAGTTTTCAGTTCACCTTCAACGACTAAATCGACCCACGGTACATTCAGCGCACCGGGAATATGGCCGCGCTTCAGACCCGCGCGCGGTTCATCCACTTCGCCATTAAAACGTGGAGCAGGGCGGGCATCGACAATTTGCGCCGTGCCTTCGTGGCTTGCCAGCAGCACGTCGGTCAGTTTTTTCACCACGTGCGGGTCGAAATTGGCATTGAAATCGGACTCCGGCAGCGGCACGTCGCCTTTTTGCAGCGGCAGGGCATCGCGCTGCCAGCCTGCCAGCCCACCGGCCAGAATCGAGACATTCTCCACGCCGTGATTACGCAGCATCCACCAGGCGCGCGGGGCAGAGAAGAGATTGCCCTCGTCATACACCACCAGATGTTTATCCTGGTTGATGCCCAGTTCACGCATTGCCACGGCGAACGCTTCCGGGCGCGTCAGCATATGCGGCAGCGGCGTGGTGTGATCGGAAAGGGCTTCGATATCAAAAAAGACCGCCCCGGGAAGGTGCCCGGCGCGGTATTCCGCTCTCATGTCGCGATGCTCCTGACCCACTGGCGCCATCCGCGCATCAATCAGCTGGATTTCGGGATCATCGCTGTGCTCTATCAGCCAGTCGGCCGCGACAAAAAACGAGGTGGACATGGTTGTCTCCGTGTCATCAACAGTAACCTGAATTGTTAACGTTTTTTCATGACCCGACAAGCCGACTTCGCTAACGCCGCGAGCGACCTCGTTATTTTTATGCTGGTTTGCCGTTTTCCCATGCTTTTTGCAGCGCTGGCCAGTAGTCACGGTTGGCCTCGATCATCTCATCCAGAATTGCTTTCGCATGCTGCATGGTCGGTACGGTGCGGTTGAGGGTAAATGCCTGCAGCGCTTTCTCGTAACTGCCTTCAATGGTGGCTTCCACCAGCAGTTGTTCCGACGCCAGTTGTTGCATCAATAAGGTCTGATGAAACAGCGGCACCGCACCCATCCGCACCGGTTCCGGCCCTTCACTGGTGATATAGGCCGGGACTTCCACCATGGCATCGTAAGGCAGGTTAGCAATCGCCCCTTTGTTTTCCACAATCACCAGATGGCGCTGGCGCAGGTCAAAAGCCAGCGAACACGCGACATCGACGATAAATGCGCCGTGTACCCCAACATGGAACGCATCCGGCAGAATACCGGTGCGCTGATATTCCGCCGCAGCGGCAAACAGTTTTTTCTCGCGCCCGTCCATCACTTCATTGGCACGGGTGTAATCGGCGTTTTGATGCGCCACAATGTCGTTTGGCATCAGGTAATACTGCAAATAGGGGTTCGGCAAAAATTCCGGGAAGTGATCCATTATCGGCTTAATATTGCGCCAGGTTTTCACCCATGACGGATCGGAATGTTGCGGATCGGTTTGCGCGGCATCTTCAGTCAACAGACCAAAACGGGCCACGTGCTCACGCAGTTCCGGCAGCCGGTCTTCGCCATCGACCCGCACTTTGGTAAACCAGCCAAAGTGATTCAGGCCGAAGTAATCCACCTCCAGTTTGTGGCGATCAACGCCGAGGATCGCGCCCATATTGCGCATTGCCGCCACCGGCATATCACAAATATTCAGCACGCGCGCGTTGGGACGCAGGCGGCGCACCCCTTCGGCGACAATCGCTGCCGGGTTGGAGTAGTTAACGATCCAGGCGCTTTTGTCAGCGTAACGTTCCACCAAATCTATCAGTTCTACCATCGGCAAAATGGTACGCAGCCCGTAAGCCAGCCCGCCAGGCCCGCAGGTTTCCTGACCCACCACGCCGTGGCGCAGCGGGATCTTTTCATCCTGCTCACGCATTTTGTACTGCCCGACGCGCATCTGCGCGAAGACAAAATGTGCGCCGCGAAATGCCGTTTCCGCATCACTGGTGACGGTAAATTTAATGCTCTGGCTGTGGTCACGGATCACTTTTTCCACCACCGGTGCGATGGTGTTTTGCCGGGCTTCATCGATATCGTAAAGGCGGATTTCCGCCAGCGGAAAATCTTCCAGTCTCACCATCAGGCTTTTGACGATGCCTGGCGTATAGGTGCTGCCGCCACCGGCGATCGATAAAATAAACGGGGGTTTAATCATTTCTGGACTCCTTTAGAGAAACATCTCAACCGCTTCTCGCATTTTTTTGACATGCAGCCCGTAGACCACCTGAACGTTATTACCTTGTTTGATCACGCCTTTTGCGCCTGTCGCTTTCAACTGCGGCTCATTAATCACCGCCGTGTCTTTTACCGTTACGCGCAGACGGGTGTAGCAGTTATCCACCACTTCAATATTGGCGCGCCCGCCCAGCCCTTCGATAATCGCTTCGCCAACCGCGTCGTTATTGCCTTTGGCCTGGTAATCCTGCTTGCTGTAAAGGCGTGTCTCTTCGCTGTCATCCTCACGCCCTGGCGTTTTCATATCGAAGCGCGAAATCAGGAAGCGGAAGATAACGAAGTAGAGGGCGAACATGATGAGCCCGACGAGGATGTACATCGGCCAGTTGGATTTTCCGGTGCCGAGCGGCAGGTTGTAGAGAATGAAATCGATAATGCCGTTCGCGCCGATGGCATGAACGCCGAACAGGGAAAACAGCATCATGCCAATGCCGGTCAGTACGGCGTGGACCACAAACAGCAGCGGCGCGACAAACAGAAACGAGAACTCAATCGGTTCGGTCACGCCCACCAGCAACGAGGTGAGCGCGGCGGGGATCAGAATCGCTTTTGCTGCGGCTTTGCGCTCGGGTTTCGCGGTGACATACATCGCCAGCGCGGCAGCCGGCAGGCCGAACATTTTACTGATGCCGCGCGCATCCCACACCGCCGTGCCACTTAATTGTGTGACGCTCGGGCAGGCCATTTCCGCGAAATAGATATTGCGTGCGCCCTGATAGGTGCTGCCGCAGACATCTGCCGTACCGCCTAACTCGGTATAGAGGAACGGGGTGTAAACCAGGTGATGCAGCCCGGTCGGTACCAGAATGCGCTCCAGAAAACCGTACACCGCGACGCCGAATGGCCCGGCCCCCTTAATTGCCAGCGCCAGCGCACTGATACCGTGCTGAGCAAAGGGCCATAACTCACTCATCACCACGCCGAGCACGATGGACACCGGCAGCATAATAATGGCGACAAAACAGTGGCCGGAGTAAATCGCCATCGCGCCGGAAAACTGCACGCCGGAATATTTATCGTACAGATAGCCCGACAGCGCGCCGGTGAGGATCCCGGCAAAGACGCCCATCTCCAGCACTTGTACGCCCAGCACCATGCTTTGCCCGGCGGCTTTCATCTGCGCGGCAGGGGCCAGCGCGCCCTGCATCTGCAGAGTGACATTCATGGCGTTGATGAAAACAATAAACGTCACCAGACCAATTAACGCGGCATAGCCTTTATCCCGCGAAGCCAGCCCGACCGGGATACCGACGGCGAACACCAGTGCCAGGTTAGCCAGCACCGAAACGGCGGATTTGGCAATTAACTGGCCGACGTTTTGAATAAACGGATGACCAAGAAAGGGCAAATATTCGGCCAGGTTGCCGTTGCCAAAGATATTTCCGAAGGCAATAAACAAACCGACGATGGGCAAAATGAGCACCGGACCAAAGAGGGACTTACCAAAATTTTGTAGGGCATTCACGGCTCTGGACATAATGTTCTCTCTTATTAGAACCGCGCACAAAGGTGCACAGACCGCTTAACGTTAGCAGCCAGCAATAAGAAATATCCAGCTATCTTATTGTTTTAAAAACAAATGACCCATAACGTAACATGTTACATTACGGGCTGTGATCGGGTTAACAGGAAGGGTGAAGAACGTTAGCTGCGCTTTGCGAGGCGCTTTCCAGAATTCATCGGCGGTTTTGTAATTGTCACGGTTGCGCATAATAATGTGTGAGCCTCTTTCAACAGGTTACTTAACCAGGGATAACGAATGAAACCGCTACGTCTTGCGGCGCTAACTCTTGCGCTCGTCACCACCTTTACGCTCGCGGGCTGCGATGATAACGATAAGCCTAAGGCCGCCAGCGCACCCGAATCGAAGGCTGCGCCTGCACCAGAGCAAAAAACACCGGCGGCTATCCCGCAGGATAAAGCAAAGCTTGCTGAGCTTGCCGCACGCAGCGAAGGCAAACCGTTAACCCTGCTGGATGCCTCCGAAGTGCAGCTTGACGGCGCAGCAACGTTGGTGCTGACCTTCTCGGTGCCACTGGAGCCAGACCAGAACTTTGCTTCCGCCGTGCATCTGGTGGATAAAAAAAGCGGCAAAGTGGATGGTGCCTGGGAACTGGCGCCAAACCTGAAAGAGCTGCGCCTGCGCCATCTCGAACCTAACCGCGAGCTGCTGGTATCGGTCGATAAAGGGCTGCTGGCGCTGAACAAGGCTACGTTCGGTAGCGATTACGAAAAAACCATCACCACCCGCGATGTGCAACCGAGCGTAGGTTTCGCCAGCCGTGGTTCGCTGCTGCCAGGCAAAGTAGTGGACGGGCTGCCGGTGATGGCGCTGAACGTGGACAACGTTGACGTCAATTTTTACCGCGTAAAACCGGAATCGCTGGCCGCGTTTATCAGCCAGTGGGAGTACCGCAGTTCACTGTCGAACTGGGAATCTGAAACGCTATTGAAAATGGCCGACCTGGTTTATACCGGCCGTTTTGATCTCAACCCAACCCGCAACACGCGTGAAAAACTGCTGTTGCCACTGGGCGGTATTCAGCCGTTACAGCAAACCGGCGTTTACATCGCGGTGATGAACCAGGCCGGGCATTACAACTACAGCAATGCCGCCACCTTGTTCACCCTCAGTAACATTGGCCTTTCTGCGCACCGTTACCACAACCGGCTGGATATCTTCACTCAGGGCCTGGAAAACGGCGCTGCGCTCGCCGGCATTGAAGTGATGCTGCTGAACGAGAAAGGGCAAACCCTGGCGCAGGCCACCAGCGATAGCGATGGTCATGCCACGCTCAGCACCGATAAAGAAGCGGCGTTGATCCTCGCGCGCAAAACGAGTGAAACCACGCTGCTGGATCTGAAATTACCGGCGCTGGATCTTGCCGAGTTCGCCATTGCAGGCGATCCGGGCTACAGCAAACAGTTCTTTATGTTTGGCCCGCGCGATCTCTACCGCCCTGGCGAAACAGTGATCCTTAATGGCCTGCTGCGCGACAGCGACGGTAAGCCGCTGGCAGCGCAGCCGGTAAAACTCGAAGTGGTAAAACCGGACGGGCAGGTGATTCGCACGGTGGTCAGCCAGCCGCAAAATGGGCTGTATCAGTTTACTTATCCGCTGGAAACCAGCGCGCAAACCGGCATGTGGCACATCCGTGCAAACACCGGGGATAATCTTTCTCGTGAATGGAGTTTTCACGTTGAAGATTTTATGCCAGAACGCATGGCGCTGAATATTACGCCGCAACCAGAGCCTGTTGAGCCTGCCGCAGACGTGGTGTTTAACATTGACGGCCACTATCTGTATGGCGCGCCCGCCAGCGGTAACAGCCTGCAAGGCCAGCTGTTCCTGCGCCCTCTGCGCGAAGCCGTTCCCGCACTACCGGGCTTCCAGTTTGGCGATATTGCCGAAGAGAATCTAAGCCGCAGCCTGGATGAAGTGCATCTGACTCTGGATAAACAAGGGCAAGGCGAAATCACCACGCCGAGCCAGTGGCAGGATTCGCACTCACCGTTGCAGGTGATTTTACAAGCCAGCCTGCTGGAGTCAGGCGGTCGCCCGGTGACACGCCGCGCAGAACAGGCTATCTGGCCCGCGCAAGCGTTGCCGGGCATTCGTCCGCAGTTTGCCTCCAAAGCGGTGTATGACTATCGCACTGACACTACCGTGAACCAGCCGATTGTTGATGAGGGCAGCAATGCCGCTTTTGACATTGTCTATACCGATGCCAGTGGTGCGAAAAAAGCGGTCAGCGATTTGCAGGTGCGCTTGATTCGTGAACGCCGCGATTACTTCTGGAACTGGTCGGAAAGCGAAGGCTGGCAATCACAGTTTGATCAGAAAGATCTGGTCGAAGGCGAACAAAGCCTGACGCTCAAAGCAGATGAAACCGGAAAAGTCAGTTTCCCGGTGGACTGGGGTTCCTACCGCCTGGAAGTGAAAGGGCCGGATGACACCATCAGTAGCGTGCGCTTCTGGGCCGGTTACAGCTGGCAGGACAACACCAATGGCGCGGGTGCGGCAAGGCCGGATCGCGTCACCATGAAACTGGATAAACCGGCCTACAAACCGGGCGATACCATCAAATTGCACGTCACCGCGCCTGCCGCAGGCAAGGGCTATGCAATGATCGAATCCAGTGAAGGTCCGCTGTGGTGGAAAGAGATCGATGTACCGGCAGAGGGCGTTGATCTGAGTATTCCTGTCGATCAGAAATGGCAGCGCCACGATCTCTACATCAGCACGCTGGTGGTGCGCCCTGGCGATAAATCGAAATCCGCCACGCCAAAACGCGCGGTAGGTTTACTGCATCTGCCGATGGGCGATGAGAACCGCCGCCTTGACGTGACGCTCGACGTACCGCAGAAAATGCGCCCTAACCAACCGCTGACGGTGAAAGTCAAAGCAGCGGTTAAAAACGGTGCCACGCCAAAACAGATCAACGTGCTGCTTTCTGCCGTGGACAGCGGTGTGCTGAACATTACCGATTATGTGACGCCGGATCCGTGGCAGGGCTTTTTCGGCCAGAAACGCTACGGTGCGGATATTTACGATATTTACGGTCAGGTGATTGAAGGGCAGGGACGTCTGGCGGCGCTGCGCTTTGGCGGCGATGGCGACGAGCTTAACCGCGGCGGCAAACCGCCGGTCAACCATGTCACCATTATTGCTCAGCAGGCACAGCCGGTAACGCTTGATGAAAATGGCGAAGGTACGGTGAGCTTGCCGATTGGCGATTTCAACGGCGAGCTGCGCGTAATGGCCCAGGCCTGGACGGCGGAAGACTTTGGTAGCAACGAAAGCAAAGTGATTGTTGCAGCGCCGGTGATTGCAGATCTTAATACGCCCCGTTTCCTTGGCAGTGGCGATACTTCTCGCTTGACGCTGGATCTGACTAACCTGACCGATCAACCGCAAACGCTCACTGTCGCGCTGGCGGCGAGCGGCCTGCTGGCACTGGAAAGCGGTCAACCGGAACCGGTTAAGCTCGCTGCCGGCGAGCGCACCACGCTGTTTATTCCGGTGCGCGCGCTGGAGGGCTTTGGCGATGGCGAGATTAGTGCGCAAATCAGCGGCCTGGCCTTACCGGGTGAAACGTTCGCACCGCAGCAAAAACAGTGGAAAATCGGGGTGCGGCCCCCGTTCGCGGCACAGACGGTCAATAGCGGTGTGATGCTCAATCCGGGTGAGAGCTGGCATACGCCTGGGCAGCATCTTGCCAATGTTTCACCCATGACCTTGCAAGGCCGCTTACTGCTTAGCGGCAAGCCGCCGCTGAATCTGGCGCGCTATATCGAAGAACTGCGTGCTTATCCGTACGGCTGTCTTGAACAGACCACCAGCGGGTTGTTCCCGTCGCTTTATACCAACGCCGCGCAGTTGAAAGCGCTGGGCATCAAAGGAGACAGTGATGAGCAGCGCCGCGCGGCGGTGGATTTGGGTATCTCCCGGCTGCTGCAGATGCAACGCGAAGATGGCGGTTTCGCGCTGTGGGACAAGAGCGGGCCGGAAGAGTACTGGTTGACGGCCTACGTCACCGACTTCCTGGTTAGCGCGTCTGCGCAGGGGTATAGCGTGCCCATGGACGCGCTGAATAATGCCAATAACCGCTTACTGCGTTATTTGCAGGATCCTGCGGCCATGTCCATTCGCTATACCGATGACGCGCCGGCAACCAGGTTCGCCGTACAAAGCTATGCCGGTCTGGTGCTGGCGCGCCAGCAGAAAGCGCCGTTAGGCGCACTGCGTGAAATCTGGCAACGTCACGAGCAGGCCAAAGCGGCGCTGCCGCTGATGCAGCTGGGCGTGGCGCTGAAACTGATGGGCGATGCGCAGCGCAGCGAACAAGCGTTAGCGCTGGGGCTGAAAACGTCTCGCCCGCAGTCCGGGCACTGGCTGGCGGATTACGGCAGCGAACTGCGTGATAACGCATTGATCCTGGCGCTGCTGGAAGAGAACAACCTGCTGCCACAGGAGCAGCCGCGTCTGCTGGCAACGCTCGCCGATCAGGCCTACGGCCAGCGCTGGTTGTCGACACAGGAGAGCAACGCGCTGTTTATGGCCGGGCGTAATCTGCAAAACGCTACTGGCGTGTGGCAGGCACAAACCTCTCTGGATGCAGCAGGGCTCGGTGGCGATCGTCCGCAAAGCCGCAATCTCAGTGCCGATCAACTGGGGGCATTGCAGGTTACCAATAGCGGCAGCACACCGCTGTGGTTGCGTCTCGACAGTACTGGTTATCCGGAGCAGGCACCTGCGCCGTCCGGGAAGGTATTAAAAATTGAGCGTACGTTCCTGGGAACCGATGGTCGCAGTAAATCACTTTCGTCACTGAAAAGCGGTGAACTGGTGCTGGTGCGTCTCGACGTGAACGCCAGCCAGAACGTACCGGACGCGCTGGTGGTTGATCTACTGCCCGCCGGGCTGGAACTGGAAAACCAGAACCTCGCCGATAGCAGCGCCAGTCTGCAAGATAGCGGCAGTGAAGTGCAGGATCTGCTTAATCGCATGCAACAAGTGGATATCCAGCATATGGAGTTTCGTGATGACCGATTTGTTGCTGCGGTGCCGGTAAACGCAGGGGAGTGGGTCACGCTGGTTTACCTGGCGCGCGCGGTCACACCGGGCACTTACCAGGTTCCTGCTCCGCAGGTGGAGTCAATGTATGTTCCGCAGTGGCGGGCGACCGGTGCGACCAGTGGTCCGCTGATTATCGTACCGTAACGTGAGGATCGTACGTCTGATACGCACCCGCTGGCGCTGGCTGGTGGGTGTTCCGCTACTGTTGGTGTTGGGCGTTATGGCTGCCGACAAGATCTGGCCGCTGCCGCTTAGCGAGGTTGCTCCGGCGCGGGTGGTGGTGGCCGAAGACGGTACGCCGCTGTGGCGCTTTGCCGATGCCGACGGTATCTGGCGCTACCCGGTCACCATTGAAGAGGTATCGCCCCACTATCTGCAGGCGCTGATCCAGTATGAGGATCGCTGGTTCTGGGCTCATCCTGGGGTTAATCCCCTGTCGATTGCGCGCGCCGCCTGGCAGGATTTGCGTTCCGGCCATGTCGTTTCCGGCGGCAGCACGCTGACAATGCAGGTAGCTCGCCTGCTCGATCCGCATCCGCGTACTTTCGGCGGCAAGGTGCGTCAGCTATGGCGAGCGCTGCAACTGGAGTGGCACCTCTCAAAACGTGAAATACTCACCCTTTATCTGAACCGCGCACCGTTTGGCGGCACGCTGCAAGGCGTGGGTGCTGCGAGTTGGGCTTATTTAGGTAAGCCTCCGGCGAAGCTCAGCTATTCCGAAGCGGCGCTGTTAGCGGTTCTGCCGCAGGCACCCAGCCGCTTACGCCCGGATCGCTGGCCGCAACGTGCGCAGGCCGCGCGCGACAAAGTCCTGGAGCGCATGGTGTCGCAAAAGGTGTGGTCGGCAACGCAGGTGGCGGAGTCACGAGAAGAGCCGGTCTGGCTGGCTCCGCGACAGATGCCACAACTGGCACCGCTCTTCGCCCGGCGGATGCTTGGTGAAAGCAAGGCGCTGAAAATCACCACCACGCTGAATGCCAGCCTGCAACGTCAGCTTGAAGATCTGGCGTTAAATGTGAAAAGCCGCCTGCCAGCGCGCAGCTCGCTGGCGGTAATCGTCGTTGATCACACAGATATGAAAGTGCGCGGTTGGGTTGGCTCCGTGGATATCAATGACGACAGCCGTTTCAGCCATGTGGATATGGTCAGCGCCGTCCGTTCCCCGGGCTCGGTGTTAAAGCCCTTTATTTATGGGCTCGCGCTGGATGAGGGGCTGATTCATCCGGCCTCGCTGCTACAGGATGTGCCGCGCCGGGTGGGCGATTATCGACCCGGTAATTTTGACAGCGGTTTCCATGGCCCGGTAAGCATGAATGAAGCGCTGGTACGTTCCCTTAATTTACCGGCGGTGCAGGTGCTGGAAGCCTACGGGCCGAAAAAATTTGCCGGAAATCTGCGCAATGTCGGTTTGCCGTTGATTTTGCCGACGGGAGCGGAACCGAATTTGTCGCTGATCCTTGGCGGTGCGGGTGCGCGGCTGGAAGATATTGCGGCCGCGTACACCGCGTTTGCCCGTGAGGGGAAAGCGGGAAGCCTGCGTCTGACACCAGATGCCCCGCTGATGGAGCGGCGGTTGATGTCACCGGGTGCGGCGTGGATTATTCGCCGCATTCTCGCCGGAGAAGCACAACCGGTGCCCGACGAAGCTTTGCCGCAGGTGGTGCCGCTGGCGTGGAAAACCGGCACCAGTTATGGCTATCGCGACGCCTGGGCGATAGGGATTAATGCCCGCTACGTGATAGGCATCTGGACGGGGCGACCTGATGGTACGCCCGTGGCCGGGCAGTTCGGTTTTGCCAGCGCGGTACCGTTACTTAACCAGGTCAATAACCTGTTGCAGCCGCGCTCAGCGCTTGAACAGGCGAGACTGCCGCGCGACCCGCGCCCGCAAACGGTCAGCAGCGGCGTCATCTGCTGGCCGGGCGGGCAAAGCTTACCGTCTGGCGACAGCAATTGTCGCCGCCGACTCACCACCTGGCTGTTGGACGGCAGCCAGCCGCCAACGCTCTTATTGCCGGAGCAGGAAGGCGGGCACGGGATCAATTTCCCGCTTTGGCTGAATAAAGAGGGGCGCAGGGTTGCCGCAGATTGCCCGGACGCGCAGCAGAAAACTTTGATCGCCTGGCCGCTACCGCTGGAGCCGTGGTTGCCAGCCGGTGAACGGCGCGCTGCACGTTTACCGGCGGCGGATAAACGTTGCCCGCCTCGTGACGATAACGCACCGCCGCCACTGTTATTAAGCGGCGTGCGTGAAGGCGCGGTTATCAAACGCATTCCCGGCCAGGCATTTGCCTTGCTGCCGCTACAAAGCAGCGGCGGCGAAGGCAGTCGCTGGTGGTTTTTGAATGGTGAACCGTTAGCCTCGCATAACAACTTATTGAGCCTGAAACTTGATAAAAGCGGGGAGTATCAGTTATTGGTTATGGATGACGCAGGGCAGATAGCGACAGTGCAGTTTGCGGTGCAATAACCAATGAAATGGCGCTGTTGGCGGGGAGTGTTGCTAAAAATAGTCTCATTTTAAAAAAATGTTACCTTCATCCATAGGCAACGCCCGTATTGCTCTTTATAATCCGCGCCACACCTATTCAGGGCAACAGAACAACTTACAGAGGTAAACATGGCTATTGAACGTACTTTTTCCATCATTAAACCGAACGCGGTGGCAAAAAACGTTATTGGCAGCATCTTCTCTCGCTTTGAAGCGGCAGGGTTCAAAATTGTCGGCACCAAAATGCTGCACCTGACCGTTGAGCAGGCGCGCGGTTTCTATGCCGAGCACGAAGGTCGCCCGTTCTTTGACGGTCTGGTTGAGTTCATGACTTCCGGCCCGATCGTGGTTTCCGTACTGGAAGGTGAAAACGCGGTGCAGCGTCACCGTGACCTGCTGGGCGCAACCAATCCGGCTAACGCGCTGGCAGGCACGCTGCGTGCTGATTACGCAGACAGCTTCACCGAGAACGGCACCCACGGTTCTGACTCCGTTGAATCCGCTGCGCGTGAAATCGCCTACTTCTTCGCCGAAGGCGAAGTGTGCCCGCGCACTCGTTAATCACTCGTTAAACGTGTAACGAGGTTTACACTTTAATTTGTGAAAAGCCGCGTGCAAACGTGGTATCTGTGCGTCAGAATTTGTACAATGCTGCGCCCCAGGATGAGCCGATGCTTTCCTGGGGCGCTTCTTTTTAACCCTCCACGGGCCACAACGTGTAATAACGAGGCCGGAATACATTATGACTGAACAAATTGTCATGCCTGAGAACGACGCTCTCACGGTGCCAAACAAAGATGCAAAAATTAACCTGCTGGATTTAAACCGTCAGCAGATGCGTGAATTTTTCAAAAATTTAGGCGAAAAACCCTTCCGCGCCGATCAGGTGATGAAGTGGATGTACCACTATTGCAGCGACGACTTTGATGAGATGACCGACATCAACAAAGTGCTGCGCAACAAATTAAAAGACGTCGCCGAAATTCGTGCGCCGGAAGTGGTCGAAGAACAACGCTCCTCCGACGGCACCATCAAGTGGGCGATTGCCGTGGGCGATCAGCGCGTTGAAACCGTCTACATTCCGGAAGAGGATCGCGCGACGTTGTGCGTCTCTTCCCAGGTGGGTTGTGCGCTGGAGTGCAAATTCTGCTCCACGGCTCAGCAGGGCTTTAACCGTAACCTGCGCGTTTCGGAAATTATCGGCCAGGTGTGGCGCGCGGCGAAAATTATCGGCGCGGCGAAAGTCACCGGCAGCCGCCCCATTACCAACGTGGTGATGATGGGCATGGGCGAGCCACTGCTCAACCTGACCAACGTCGTTCCGGCGATGGAGATTATGCTGGATGATTTCGGCTTTGGTCTCTCCAAACGCCGCGTTACGCTCTCCACCTCCGGCGTGGTTCCGGCGCTGGATAAATTAGGCGATATGATTGACGTTGCGCTGGCCATCTCTCTGCATGCGCCAAACGACGAAATTCGCGATGAAATTGTACCGATCAACAAAAAGTACAACATCGAGACGTTCCTCGCCGCTGTACGCCGTTATCTGGAAAAATCCAACGCGAACCAGGGTCGCGTAACCATTGAGTATGTGATGTTGGATCATGTCAACGATGGCACTGAACATGCCCACCAGTTGGCGGAGTTGCTGAAAGATACACCGTGCAAGATCAACCTGATCCCATGGAACCCGTTCCCGGGCGCGCCTTATGGCCGCAGCTCTAACAGCCGTATCGATCGATTCTGTAAAGTGCTGATGAGTTATGGTTTCACCACCATCGTGCGTAAAACGCGTGGCGATGATATCGATGCCGCGTGTGGTCAGTTGGCGGGCGATGTGATCGACCGTACTAAACGTACGATGCGTAAGCGTATGCAGGGCGAGCCGATTGAGATCAAGGCACTATAATCATAAGTTGCAGCGCGAAGAATATGCTGCATTTTGTGAAAATGTCGACTATTTGGCCTGTACACATACAGGCCATTAATAATTACGGTGCGTTTCTCCTGACTTTAAGGCAGTATGTAGTGATGGAACAACGGCTTAGCAAAAAGTGCTGAAAGCTGTTCTGTTATGACGAGCCTGACAGTCCTATACTGTGGGCCAGGTTTAACCGACCCGGTTTTTTCGCGGCGCGTGTAGGCATTGCGGTTATGCGCGCCTGAATGTTTAATTTTCACGTACCAGTAGTTGTAGCGAATGAATACTGAAGCCACTCACGACCAAAATGAAGCACAAACCACTGGCGTACGTCTGCGCAACGCCCGTGAACAACTTGGACTCAGCCAGCAAGCGGTTGCAGAGCGCTTGTGCCTGAAGGTTTCCACGGTACGCGATATCGAAGAGGACCGGTCGCCTGCCGATCTGGCTTCGACTTTTGTACGCGGTTACATCCGCTCCTATGCCCGCCTGGTGCACATTCCTGAAGAAGAGCTGCTGCCGATTCTTGAAAAACAAGCGCCGGTCAGAGCGGCAAAAGTTGCGCCAATGCAGACCTTTGCTTTAGGCAAGCCGCGCAAAAAACGCGGTGGCTGGATGATGAGTTTCATCACCTGGCTGGTGTTTCTGGTCGCCATCGGTCTGACGGGCGCATGGTGGTGGGATAACCACAAAGCGCAGCAGCAAGAGATCACCAATATGGCGGATCAATCTTCTGCGGAACTGAACGCGGGCAACAGCAACGCGCAAAGCGTACCGCTGAATAACGACACCGCTGCAGCAGACCCGGTTGATAATTCCGGCACGCCTGTTGAAGCGCCAGCCCCGTCGGCAACGGCACAAACGCCAGCCGCCAGCGCGCCGCAAACCCCTGCTACTACCGCAAACCAGAACACCGTTGTTGCACCGTCGCAGGCAAATGTCGACACCATGCAGCAGCCTGCCGCTCCTGCGAGCGCCGCGCAGTTACCGACCAGCCAGGCCGGTGTCGCAGGTGCGCAAGCGGATACTAACGCACTGGTGATGAACTTTACTGCCGATTGCTGGCTGGAAGTGAGCGATGCCACCGGGAAGAAATTATTCAGTGGCTTGCAACGTAAAGACGCCACGCTCAATTTAACCGGCCAGGCGCCATATAAGCTGAAAATTGGCGCGCCGTCAGCCGTTCAGATTCAGTATCAGGGTAAACCTGTCGATCTGAGCCGTTTTATCAGAACTAACCAGGTTGCGCGTCTGACCCTCAATGCCGAACAATCAGCAGCACAGTAACAGACGGGCAACGCGGGAGATTTTTCATGCATAACCAGGCCCCGATTCAGCGTCGGAAATCGAAACGGATTTACGTTGGTAATGTGCCCATTGGCGATGGCGCGCCCATCGCCGTGCAGTCCATGACAAACACCCGTACCACGGATGTTGAAGCTACGGTCAATCAAATCAAGGCGCTTGAGCGCGTCGGCGCGGATATCGTCCGTGTCTCCGTCCCGACCATGGACGCGGCGGAAGCATTCAAGTTGATCAAACAACAAGTGAGTGTCCCGCTGGTTGCGGACATCCATTTTGACTACCGCATTGCGCTGAAAGTCGCCGAATATGGCGTTGACTGCCTGCGTATTAACCCCGGAAACATCGGCAACGAAGAGCGTATTCGCACCGTTGTTGATTGCGCGCGCGATAAAAACATCCCGATCCGCATCGGCGTTAATGCCGGTTCGCTGGAAAAAGATCTGCAGGAAAAGTACGGCGAGCCAACGCCGCAAGCGCTGCTCGAATCCGCTATGCGCCATGTCGATCATCTTGATCGCCTGAACTTCGATCAGTTCAAAGTCAGCGTGAAAGCATCGGACGTATTCCTCGCTGTTGAATCCTATCGCCTGCTGGCAAAACAGATCGATCAACCGCTGCATCTGGGGATCACCGAAGCCGGTGGCGCGCGCGCAGGCGCGGTGAAATCCGCGATTGGCTTAGGTCTGCTGCTCTCCGAAGGAATTGGCGACACGCTGCGTATTTCGCTGGCGGCCGATCCGGTGGAAGAGATCAAAGTCGGTTTCGACATCCTGAAATCCCTGCGTATCCGTTCTCGCGGTATTAACTTTATCGCCTGTCCGACCTGTTCCCGCCAGGAATTTGACGTTATCGGTACGGTCAATGCCCTTGAACAGCGGCTGGAAGATATCATCACGCCGATGGATGTCTCCATTATCGGTTGCGTGGTCAATGGCCCTGGCGAAGCGCTGGTTTCCACGCTGGGTGTGACCGGTGGCAACAAGAAAAGCGGCCTGTATGAAGATGGTGTGCGCAAAGATCGCCTCGATAACAGCGATATGATCAGCCAGCTTGAAGCCCGCATTCGCGCGAAAGCGTCGATGCTGGATGAAGCGCGTCGTATCGATGTGCAACAGGTAGAAAAATAAGGTTGCTGGGAAGCGGCAGGCTTCCCGTGTATGATGAACCCGCCCGGCGCGACCCGTTGTTCGTCGCGGCCCCGAGGGTTCATTTTTTGTATTAATAAAGAGAATAAACGTGGCAAAAAATATTCAAGCCATTCGCGGCATGAACGATTATCTGCCTGGCGAAACCGCCATCTGGCAGCGCATTGAAGGCACTTTAAAAAACGTGCTCGGCAGCTACGGTTACAGTGAAATCCGTTTGCCGATTGTAGAGCAGACCCCGCTGTTCAAACGCGCGATCGGTGAAGTGACCGACGTGGTTGAAAAAGAGATGTATACCTTTGACGATCGCAACGGCGACAGCCTGACATTGCGTCCCGAAGGTACCGCGGGCTGCGTACGCGCCGGCATCGAGCATGGTCTGCTGTACAATCAGGAACAGCGCTTGTGGTACGTTGGGCCGATGTTCCGCTACGAGCGTCCGCAGAAAGGGCGCTACCGTCAATTCCATCAGTTGGGTGTGGAAGTATTTGGCCTGCAGGGGCCGGATATCGATGCCGAGCTGATTATGCTTACCGCCCGCTGGTGGCGCGAGCTGGGCATTGCTTCGCACGTTGCCCTTGAACTCAACTCTATTGGTTCGCTCGAAGCGCGTGCGACCTATCGCGATGCGCTGGTAGCTTTCCTCGAGCAGCATAAAGATAAGCTGGACGAAGACTGCCTGCGTCGTATGTATACCAACCCGCTGCGCGTACTGGATACCAAAAACCAGGACATTCAGGCGTTGCTGAACGATGCACCGAAACTGGGTGACTACCTTGATGACGAGTCCCGCGAACACTTCGCAGGTCTTTGCGCATTCCTCGATGCTGCGGGTATCGCTTATACGGTCAACCAGCGCCTGGTGCGCGGTCTGGATTACTACAATCGCACTGTTTTCGAGTGGGTAACCACCAGTCTTGGCGCGCAAGGCACCGTTTGCGCAGGCGGTCGTTATGACGGCCTGGTGGAGCAGCTTGGTGGTCGCGCGACCCCGGCGGTTGGCTTCGCAATGGGTCTTGAACGACTTGTTTTGTTAGTTCAGGCAGTTAATCCGGAATTTAAAGCAGAATCCGTTGTCGATATATACCTGGTGGCGTCTGGCGCCAATACGCAATCCGCTGCTATGCAGTTGGGTGAACAGGTGCGCGATGCGTTACCTGGCGTACGGCTGATGATGAACCACGGCGGCGGCAATTTTAAAAAGCAATTTGCTCGCGCGGACAAGTGGGGCGCTCGCGTCGCACTGGTGCTCGGTGAAACTGAAATTGCCGACGGTAATGTTGTGGTGAAGGATTTACGCTCTGGTGAGCAGAGTACGGTAACGCAGGAGAGCGTTGCGGCGCATTTGCGCACACTACTGGGCTAATCTCCCCGGTGAATTATCGTTAAGGAGAAGGACTGCGTGGAAATTTACGAAAACGAAAACGACCAGGTAGACGCGATTAAGCGCTTCTTTGCCGAGAATGGTAAAGCGCTGGCCGTTGGCGTCGTTTTGGGTATTGGTGCGCTGGTTGGCTGGCGCTACTGGAACGGCCATCAGGCGGACACGGCGAGAGCCTCTTCACAGGCGTATGAAAACGCGGTGACCGCGCTTTCGGCGGGCAAACCAGAGTCGTTCACAGCGGCAGAAAAATTCGCTGCTGACAACAAAAACACCTACGGCGCGCTGGCGTCGCTGGAACTGGCGCAGCAATACGTTGAGAAGAACGAGCTGGATAAAGCTGCCGCTCAGCTGCAACAAGGGCTGGCTGCGACGAATGATGAAAATCTCAAGTCGATAATCAATGTGCGCCTGGCGCGCATTCAGGTACAGCAAAAGCAACAAGACGCTGCGCTGAAAACGCTGGATGCTGTCAAAGCGGAAAGCTGGTCAGCGATTGTTGCCGATCTGCGCGGCGAAGCACTGCTGAGCAAAGGCGATAAACAAGGCGCGCGCACCGCATGGGAAAACGGCATTAAAAACAATGCTTCTCCTGCGCTGAGTGAAATGATGCAGATGAAAATCAATAATTTGTCCATCTAAGAGGGACCCGATGCAATTGCGTAAATTACTTCTGCCAGGGCTGCTTTCCGTCACGCTTTTGAGCGGCTGTTCCCTGTTTAACAGCGAAGAAGACGTTGTCAAAATGTCCCCGTTGCCGGTGGTTGAAAACCAGTTCACACCGACTACGTCATGGAGCACCTCCGTGGGTAACGGTATTGGTGACTTCTACTCTAACCTGCATCCGGCGTTTGCTGATGGCGTGGTTTACGCCGCCGATCGTCACGGTGTAGTGAAAGCGGTTAGCATTGAAGATGGCCATGAAATTTGGTCGGTTAACCTGGCTGAAAAAGATGGCTGGTTCTCCACTCGTGCTGCACTGCTTTCTGGCGGTGTGACCGTTTCCGGTGGCCATGTTTATGTGGGCAGCGAAAAAGCGCAGGTTTATGCATTGAATACCAGCGATGGTTCGCAGGCGTGGAAGACGAAAGTCGCTGGTGAAGCGCTTTCTCGCCCGGTCGTGAGCGACGGTTTAGTGCTGATCCACACCAGCAACGGGCAGTTGCAGGCGCTGAACGAAAGCGATGGTGCATCCAAATGGACCGTCAACCTCGATATGCCTGCGCTTTCTCTGCGCGGTGAATCTGCTCCGACTTCCGCCTTTGGCGCTGCCATTGTCGGCGGCGATAATGGTCGCGTGAGCGCGGTATTGATGCAGCAGGGTCAGATGATTTGGCAGCAGCGCATCTCCCAGGCTAACGGCCCGACAGAGATCGATCGTCTGAGCGATGTCGACACCACGCCGGTTGTTGTTGGTAACGTGGTATACGCGCTGGCCTATAATGGCAACATGACGGCGCTGGATCTGCGTAGCGGCCAGATTATGTGGAAACGCGAGCTGGGTTCAGTGAGCGATTTCGTGGTTGATGGTAACCGCATCTATATGATTGACCAGAGCGATCGTGTTCTGGCGCTGACTACTGACGGCGGCGTAACCCTGTGGACACAAAGTGATCTGCTGCACCGTAACCTTACCGCTCCGGCGTTGTATAATGGTTACATTGTGACAGGCGATAGCGAAGGCTACGTGCACTGGATTAACGTCGAAGATGGGCGTTTTGTCGCGCAGCAAAAAGTCGACAGCTCCGGTTTCCTGACCGAGCCGGTGGTTGCCGGTGGCAAACTGCTGATCCAGGCAAAAGACGGCACAGTGTACGCCCTTTCGCGCTAAGCGCGTCGGGTTTGTCGTTCCTGAAGACGGCTCCTGTTGCAGGAGCCGTTTTCCTGTTTTTAAAACGGCGCGCAACCCGCGACGTTTTGCTAATGAATTTTCTGTAATGAGGCTTTAAACATGGTACCTGTGGTCGCGCTTGTCGGGCGCCCTAACGTTGGAAAATCCACGCTATTTAACCGTTTAACACGCACCCGTGATGCGCTGGTGGCGGATTTCCCGGGTCTGACTCGTGACCGTAAGTACGGTCGTGCTGAAGTTGAAGGCCGCGAATTTATCTGCATCGATACCGGTGGTATCGATGGCACCGAAGACGGCGTGGAAACACGTATGGCGGAACAGTCGCTGCTGGCGATTGAAGAAGCCGATGTCGTGCTGTTTATGGTCGATGCGCGCGCGGGGCTGATGCCTGCCGATTCGGCCATTGCCAAACATCTGCGTTCACGCGAAAAACCGACCTTCCTGGTGGCGAACAAAACCGATGGTCTGGATCCGGATCAGGCAACAGCAGATTTTTACTCCCTCGGTCTGGGCGAAATCCACGCTATCGCCGCTTCCCACGGGCGCGGTGTTACCAGCTTGCTGGAGCACGTGCTGATGCCGTGGATGGATGAGCTGAACCCGCCGGAAGTTGTGGACGAAGAGGCGGAATACTGGGCGCAGTTCGAAGCCAACGAAAACGGCGAGAAAGAAGAGCCGGAAGACGATTTCAACCCGCAGGATCTGCCAATCAAACTGGCCATCGTGGGGCGTCCCAACGTCGGTAAGTCCACACTAACTAACCGCATTCTTGGTGAAGACCGCGTGGTGGTGTACGACATGCCGGGCACCACGCGAGACAGCATCTACATTCCGATGCAGCGCGATGAGCGTGAGTACGTACTTATCGACACCGCAGGGGTGCGTAAGCGCGGCAAAATCACCGATGTAGTAGAAAAGTTCTCGGTTATCAAAACGCTGCAAGCGATTGAAGATGCTAACGTTGTGCTGCTGGTCATTGATGCCCGTGAAGGTATCTCCGATCAGGATTTATCGCTGCTCGGCTTTATTCTTAACAGCGGTCGTTCGCTGGTTATCGTCGTCAATAAATGGGACGGTCTGAGCCAGGAAGTGAAAGAGCAGGTGAAAGAGACGCTGGATTACCGCCTGGGCTTTATTGATTTCGCCCGCGTGCACTTTATTTCTGCGCTGCACGGCAGCGGTGTTGGCAACCTGTTTGAATCCGTTCGCGAAGCTTATGACAGCTCCACCCGTCGCGTGAGCACCGCGCTGCTGACCCGTATTATGAACATGGCGGCGGAAGATCATCAGCCGCCGCTGGTGCGTGGTCGTCGCGTGAAGCTGAAATATGCCCACGCCGGTGGTTATAACCCGCCGATTGTGGTGATCCACGGCAACCAGGTGAAAGACTTGCCGGATTCTTACAAACGCTATTTGATGAACTATTTCCGCAAATCGCTGGATGTGATGGGTACGCCAATCCGTATTCAGTTCAAAGAAGGGGAAAACCCGTTTGCTGAAAAACGTAACACCCTGACCCCGAACCAGATGCGTAAACGTAAGCGCCTGATTAAACACATCAAAAAAAGTAAGTAATCACTTGCTTCAAACCCGCCGCCTGGCGGGTTTTTTGTTTGCCAGAATTGGCTCACCTACAAAATTCAGGCGCTGTTTCAGCCTGTCGATAGCAGTACACTCTTTATAGCTATAAAAACAACGGGTTAATAACTGGCTTCAATAAATAATTTCAAAAGGGATATGAAATGAAGAAGATTTTACTGTTAATACTGCTGGGCAGTGTAGTGGCAGGTTGCACACCGCTTCACCCCTCCGGTTGCCATAAAACCACTGCGCTTGGCAGTTGCGACTCCGGGCGCTTTACCGACCAGGATGAGTACGGGAAACAGGCCCGCGCGATAAAAAACGCTATCGAATCCCGGCTTACCGATCGTTCTGTCTGGAAAGGGAAAAAATGCCGCTTACATCTGGAATTTGCTTATGATGGCAAACTGAACAATATCGAGACCAGAGAAGGGAATAAAGCTTACTGCGCAGCGTTGAAAACCGCAGCTCAACGGGCGGTATTCCCGGCATTTCCTTCTCAGCGGATTTATCAGGCATTCGAGAGCTCCCGCTTCGTGATGGTGGGCGAATAGCAAACCAAACCTGACGCGGCACTTAACCCGTCTGCAGGCGGGTTTTTTGTCGCCAGCGGTGTATGATAAACGCCGAGAAAAATTAAGGAGCGCCTTATGGAACTTACCTGCCCGACTTGCCATAACCCGCTGCAAATAGTGGGAACACATGCCCACTGCGACGGCTGCGGCAAAAACATTGAAGTACAAGCAAATTGCCCGGAGTGCCACCAGCCTCTGGAAGTATTAAAAGCCTGTGGCGCGGTGGATTTTTTCTGCCAGCACGGCCACGGGCTGATTTCGAAAAAACGCGTCGAATATACGCTGCTCTAAGGTTTGCAAATACAGTCTTCCCCTTCGCGCCACAGTTCGACAAACGACGGTGGCGCTTTGCTTTCCGGGATAAGCAGCAACACATCCGTTTGCTGGGTGGTCCAGGTTATCTGCAAACGGTAGAAACGCTGATCGCCGCGGCCCGGCGAGTCCGGCTGGCCTGGCGGCTCTGCAAGCGGGAGCGTCTGATGCAATATATCCACCAGCCGCTGGCGCTGCTCCGCACTGAGTTGGGCGATGACAATTTTACGCGCGCCGCTCAGTTTGGGAATGTAAGCCAGCCCGCCTTCACGGGCTAGCTCCACTACCGCATCGTCGGTTAATTCGGGTTCGTTCATCATAAAACTCCGACATCTTTCCACGCCTGTTCGATAGCAGCGGCGATTTTCTTGCCGGACCGTTTTTCGCCATGTTTGATGGTGAATTTGGCGAAGGTCGCGAAATCGGCATTTTGCGCCAGCGACTTATCACACACGGTGTCATACCAGGCGTATCCGGCTTTTTCCCATGCATAGCCGCCTATAGCGGCTGCCGCCAGGTAAAATGCCCGGTTAGGAATGCCGGAATTCAGGTGTACGCCGCCGTTATCCTCACGCGTTTTAATAAAATCTTTCATATGCGCAGGCTGCGGATCTTTACCCAGTAACGGGTCGTCATAAGCCGTCCCCGGCTTCGACATCGAACGCAGCCCCTTGCCATGAATGCCTTTTGCCAGCAAGCCTTCACCAATGATCCAGTCCGCCTGATCCGCCGTCTGCTGCTGGTGGTACTGTTTTACCAGCGAACCGAACACATCGGATAATGATTCATTTAACGCGCCAGCTTGTTCAAAGTAGATCAGCCCGGCTTCCGTTTCTGTGACGCCGTGGCTCAGTTCATGCGCCACCACGTCAATGGCAATGGTAAAACGGTTGAAGATCTCGCCATCACCGTCGCCAAACACCATTTGTTGACCATTCCAGAAAGCGTTCTGATAATCCTTACCGTAATGCACGGTGCCGCTGAGAATGAGCCCCTGGTTATCCAGCGAGTTGCGCTGATAAACCTGCCAGAAGAAATCGTGGGTGACACCCAAGTAGTCGTACGCTTCGGTGACAGCGACATCACCCGTCGGTGGCTGGCCCTCATAGCGCACTTGCTCGCCGGGCAACGTCTCTTTTTGCTGGGCGTCATAAATATCGCGTACCAGTTCGCCTGGCGAAGTGACCAGCGGCGCATCGACTTTGCCGTGGCTGTGCGCCATCAACGTTTGTACATGCGTTAAGGTCTGGCGGGCGCAGCGTTGCTGAAGTTCAGAACCATTGTCGATAATGCGGCGCAGGATATAGGGCGGGATAACATTGTACGGATGACGTGCATTCATGTTGATCTCCTTGATAAAACAAAAAAGAACAACAAAAAGTATAGGCTCGTCTGATTTATTGAGCGCGCTAATTAAGAGGATTTACGTTGGCGCGTTTTTTTCACGGGCGTGACGGCGCTGACTTCGCTCTCCACCCAGCCGTCATTCAGCCGCGTGGTTAGTTTGTCACCCGCTTTTACCTGTTTGGTCTGTTTCAGCACTTTGCCGTCGGTTGCCGTCGTTACGCTGTAGCCACGCGCCAGCGTTGCCAGTGGGCTGACCGCTTCCAGGTGGGTGATTGCCGAACCGAAGCGTTCACGCGTGCTGCTTAAGCGGTCACGAATATTCTGGCTCAGACGATATTCCAGTTGCTGAATACGGCTTTGCGCCCGGTGAATACGCGGCTGCGGGTTTTGTTGATTCAGGCGTTGCAGTACGCGCTGCTGGCGCACGGACGCGCGTTTTAACTGATTATCCAGCGCGTTGTGCATGCGCTGTTGCAGGCGTTCCAGCACGGTTTGCTGACGCGCCAGCCGCAGTTGCGGGTGCTGTTGTTGCAGACGATGGTGTAACTGGGCGAAACGGCGGCTGCGGCCTGCCAGATAATAATCCATCGACATCTCTAAACGCTGCTGCATCGCCTGAACCTGGCGCAGTAGCTCCAGCTGGTTACGGCTGACAATTTCTGCCGCCGCAGAGGGCGTTGGTGCGCGCAGGTCGGCAACAAAATCGGCAATGGTCACGTCGGTTTCGTGCCCAACGGCGCTGACTACCGGAATGCGGCTGGCGAAAATCGCCCGCGCTACGTGTTCGTCGTTAAAGCTCCACAAATCTTCCAGCGAACCGCCGCCGCGACCGACAATCAGTACGTCGCACTCTTCGCGGACATTCGCCAGCTCAATGGCGCGCACAATCTGCGCGGGCGCATCTTCGCCTTGTACCGCAGTCGGGTAAATCACCACCGGCAGTGACGGATCGCGGCGTTTCAGCACATGCAGAATATCGTGCAGCGCGGCACCGGTTTTCGAGGTGATAACACCAACGCAATGGGCGGGGGAGGGCAGTGGTTTTTTGAATTGCTGGTCGAACAGCCCTTCGGCCGCGAGCTTAGCTTTAAGTTGCTCATATTTTTGTTGCAGCAGGCCTTCACCAGCCGGTTGCATGCTCTCGACAATAATCTGGTATTCGCCGCGCGGTTCATACAGCGTGATATTGGCGCGCACCAGCACTTGCTGGCCGTGCTGCGGGCGAAACGTGACGCGGCGGTTGCTGTTGCGGAACATTGCGCAGCGCACCTGAGCGGTATCGTCTTTTAAGGTGAAGTACCAGTGACCGGAAGCGGGTTGGGTAAAGTTGGAGATTTCCCCGCTGATCCACACCTGGCCGAGTTCGCGTTCCAGCAGTAAGCGCACCGACTGATTAAGGCGGCTAACCGTAAAAATTGAGGGGGATTGGAACGACGACATGTGAGCCAGATCAAATTCTAAATCAGCAAGTTATTCGTTCGATAGTAACCCGAAACGAGGGGATGGCAAGTATTTTTCTTAAAAAAGTGTGGATGCAATCGGTTACGCTCTGTATAATGCCACGGCAATATTTAACCCCCCAGGTCAGAGATATTGCCCATGCTACGTATCGCTAAAGAAGCACTGACGTTTGACGACGTCCTCCTCGTTCCCGCTCATTCCACCGTTCTGCCGAATACTGCCGACTTGAGCACGCAGCTCACGAAAACCATTCGCCTGAACATTCCCATGCTCTCTGCGGCGATGGATACCGTGACGGAAGCGCGCCTGGCAATTGCCCTGGCACAGGAAGGCGGCATTGGCTTTATTCACAAAAACATGTCGATTGAGCGCCAGGCAGAAGAAGTTCGCCGCGTGAAGAAACATGAATCCGGCGTGGTTAAAGACCCGCAAACCGTTCTGCCGACCACCACCCTGCGCGAAGTGAAAGAGCTGACCGAACGTAACGGCTTTGCCGGTTACCCGGTGGTGAATAACGACAACGAACTGGTCGGCATCATCACCGGCCGTGACGTGCGTTTCGTTACCGATCTGAACCAGCCGGTTAGCGTGTATATGACGCCGAAAGAGCGTCTGGTTACCGTGCGTGAAGGTGAATCCCGCGAAGTCGTGTTCGCTAAAATGCACGAAAAACGCGTTGAGAAAGCGCTGGTTGTTGACGAAAGCTTCCACCTGCGCGGCATGATCACCGTGAAAGACTTCCAGAAAGCAGAACGTAAACCGAACGCCTGTAAAGATGAGCAGGGTCAACTGCGCGTTGGTGCAGCGGTTGGTGCTGGCGCGGGCAACGAAGAGCGCGTTGACGCGCTGGTTGCCGCAGGCGTTGACGTGCTGCTGATTGACTCCTCCCACGGCCACTCCGAAGGCGTGTTGCAGCGCATCCGCGAAACCCGTGCCAAATACCCGGATCTGCAAATCATCGGCGGTAACGTAGCGACTGGCGCAGGTGCTCGCGCACTGGCTGAAGCGGGCGTCAGCGCGGTGAAAGTCGGTATCGGCCCTGGCTCCATCTGTACGACGCGTATCGTGACTGGTGTGGGCGTTCCGCAGATCACCGCCGTTTCCGACGCGGTTGAAGCGCTGGAAGGCACCGGCATTCCGGTTATCGCTGACGGCGGTATCCGTTTCTCTGGCGACATCGCCAAAGCGATCGCCGCAGGTGCTGCCGCCGTGATGGTTGGCTCAATGCTTGCCGGTACTGAAGAATCCCCGGGCGAAATCGAACTCTACCAGGGCCGTTCTTACAAATCCTACCGTGGCATGGGCTCGCTGGGCGCGATGTCCAAAGGCTCTTCTGACCGCTACTTCCAGAGCGATAACGCTGCCGACAAACTGGTGCCGGAAGGTATCGAAGGCCGCGTGGCTTATAAAGGCCGCCTGAAAGAGATCATTCACCAGCAGATGGGCGGCCTGCGCTCCTGTATGGGTCTGACCGGCTGTGGTACTATCGACGACCTGCGCACCAAAGCGGAATTCGTGCGCATCAGTGGCGCGGGCATTCAGGAAAGCCACGTTCACGACGTGACCATCACCAAGGAATCCCCGAACTACCGCATGGGTTCTTAATGATTTTCGCGCCCGGTGCTCTCACCGGGCGCTTTCGTAACTTGCCTCGGAAGTAACGTCAATGACGGACAACATTCATAAACATCGTATTCTTATCCTCGATTTTGGTTCTCAGTACACCCAACTGGTTGCGCGCCGCGTGCGTGAACTGGGCGTTTACTGCGAACTGTGGGCGTGGGATGTCACCGAAGCGCAGATCCGCGACTTCAATCCAAGCGGCATCATCCTTTCCGGCGGCCCGGAAAGCACCACCGAAGACAACAGCCCGCGCGCACCGCAATATGTGTTTGAAGCTGGCGTGCCGGTGCTGGGCGTCTGCTACGGCATGCAGACCATGGCGATGCAGCTCGGCGGCCACGTTGAAGGTTCTAACGAGCGTGAATTCGGCTACGCGCAGGTTGAAGTACAGACCGACAGCGCGCTGGTTCGCGGCATTGAAGATTCGCTGACCGCAGAAGGCAAAGTGCTGCTGGACGTGTGGATGAGCCACGGCGACAAAGTGACGGCGATCCCGTCTGACTTCGTTACCGTTGCCAGCACCGAAAGCTGCCCGTTCGCCATCATGGCGAACGAAGAAAAACGCTTCTACGGCGTGCAGTTCCACCCGGAAGTAACCCACACCCGCCAGGGCCTGCGTATGCTGGAACGCTTCGTGCGCGACATCTGCGAATGTGAAGCGCTGTGGACGCCGGCAAAAATCATCGATGATGCCGTTGAGCGCATCCGCCAGCAGGTTGGCGACGATAAAGTAATCCTCGGCCTCTCCGGCGGCGTGGACTCTTCTGTGACCGCAATGCTGCTGCACCGCGCCATCGGCAAAAATCTGACCTGCGTGTTCGTGGACAACGGTCTGCTGCGTCTGAACGAAGCTCAGCAGGTGATGGATATGTTTGGCGACCACTTCGGTCTGAACATTGTTCACGTTGAAGGCGAAGCGCGTTTCCTGGCTGCACTGGCCGGTGAGAACGATCCGGAAGCAAAACGTAAGATCATCGGCCGTGTGTTCGTGGAAGTGTTCGATGAAGAAGCACTGAAGCTGGAAGACGTGAAATGGCTGGCACAGGGCACCATCTACCCGGACGTGATCGAATCCGCTGCTTCGGCAACCGGTAAAGCGCACGTTATCAAATCTCACCACAACGTGGGCGGCTTGCCGAAAGAGATGAAGATGGGGCTGGTTGAACCGCTGCGTGAGCTGTTCAAAGATGAAGTGCGTAAAATTGGTCTGGAACTGGGCCTGCCGTACGACATGCTGTACCGCCATCCGTTCCCGGGGCCGGGCCTCGGTGTTCGCGTGCTGGGTGAAGTGAAGAAAGAATACTGCGACCTGCTGCGCCGCGCTGATGCGATCTTTATCGAAGAGCTGCATAAAGCCGATCTCTACAACAAAGTGAGCCAGGCGTTCACCGTGTTCCTGCCGGTTCGTTCCGTGGGCGTGATGGGCGACGGTCGTAAATACGACTGGGTTGTCTCGCTGCGTGCAGTAGAAACCATCGACTTTATGACCGCACACTGGGCGCATCTGCCGTACGATTTCCTCGGCCGCGTCTCCAACCGCATCATCAACGAAGTGAACGGTATTTCCCGCGTGGTGTATGACATCAGCGGAAAACCGCCAGCTACTATTGAGTGGGAATAAGATTTAGCTCCTGCTGATTAAGCAGTTGTGCTCTAAAAAAACCAGCAAGCCTTACGGCTGCTGGTTTTTTTAAATGATAATATCACTCCAGACAGATAGCCTTTGCTAATGATTGTCTATCTATTAAAACTAAGCTGGTATCGCGCTTTATTATAATTTCAGAACAGTATGGTTTAATTTATTTTTTCAAAAGGTAGTTTTTTAAAATTCAAATAGATTATCTAACCTCACGCCCAACCCATCGGCAATAACCGCAATAACTTCCAGCGTTGGATTCCTTACCCCTCGTTCAATCCCACTAATATAAGTGCGATCCAACCCACATTTGTCGGCGAAAGCTTCCTGAGAAAGCCCTCGTTCTAAGCGGAGGGTTTTTACGCGTTGTCCAAAACGGACTGTAATATCTTTTGTATTTTTCATGCCCGACAGCATCGTACTTCGTTGCTTATCAGACCACGGACGATGAGTCACATAATTAGCTGTGTGGTGATCCGATTATCAAGTGCGCCGATCAGTCAGATTCATCAAATGTGAACAGTGTGGTGAGTTCAGTGTGGAGGGCTGTCGCAAGAATATAGAGAATTTCTAAGGTCGGATTCCGGATGCCGCGTTCGATGCCGCTGATATAGGTGCGATCAAGGCCGCACTTCTCCGCAAAGCCTTCCTGAGAAAGCCCCGCTTGCGTACGCAATGTTCTGACACGTTGTCCTAACAGGACTTTGATATTTTCAGAATTTTTCATGCGTACAGCATTGTTTTTTGCTGACTATAAGTCCACGGACTATTAGTCACAATTCTAAAAGCTTGTGCTATGACTATGACTCATAGTCAACATGAAAAGGAGCATTACAATGGAACACCACGACTGGCATCCGGCGGATATCATTGCGGGTTTAAAGAAAAAAGGAACCTCGTTGGCGGCGCTTTCCCGCGAATCGGGGCTGGCTTCATCCACGCTCGCCAATGCCTTAACCCGGCACTGGCCGAAAGGGGAGCGGTTAATTGCCGAAGCGTTGGAAACCAGGCCAGAGGCAATCTGGCCTTCGCGTTATCAGATATGTAATTACGAAGAGCATGTTTGTGAAGAGAAGGGCGCATAAACGCTGAAGCATGAAAACGGTAATGGCCTGTTTCAGGGCTATTACCGTCTGCTCAGTACATCGGATCATTCCGTGGTAATAGGTGAGGGAGTCGAAATGAACCCAGCCGATGTCATGTGGTATTAAGCAGGAATTAAATTTTGAATTTTATTTTCTGCATTGTTTGAATTGAGTATTTTTTTTCGATATTGATTTTCTTTCTTAATTTAACGTTTTTATTCCCTTTATCTTTTCTGATGAGGAGGAAAATCCATCGCCTGTATCGAATTCCCCGCTTTTTAATTATTAGCCTCTTATATTTCACCTCTGTACGTAAATTTCATTTTCTGCTCTCCGTTTTGTGCAATGAGTTGTCTGTTTTTTGTACGAGCTCGACTCATCGCTAGGATGAATAGCTATTCCATGAAACGGCATATTTGAAACGTTAGTTTGAATAAATTGGTGAATCCTAAGCATATTTTCTTTCTCTCAGGCACCTTCTTTCTAACTCTTTGATTCAAATGTGTAATGTGATTTAAATTAAATTTTAACGCCAGATTGCCGATAAGTTGTCTTCGGTATGCTTCTTTCAAAGGGAGCAGAAATTCATGAAATCACCTCAACCCAGGGTAATAAATATGTCAGTTAGGCGTTTTTCATTTCTCGTTTTTAGTCTGTTACTTGGTATTTTTCTCATCAGCTCGGCTTCTAACCTTTGGTCACTTACTCACAGCAATCAGTCTCTGGATAACGTGAACAAAGAGATCAGGGTCGTGCTGTCGGTTATTGACCCGATTAACCATAGCCGCACACTGCGTGTGCGTCTGATGGAAGCCATGATTAACGCCTCCCTGGGCGACAAACAGAAAGCGGATGCGTCGCTTGAGAGCGCGAAAGCGGTGATGCAAAAAGCCACCGATGCGTTCAACAACTACAAGGCTGCGCCACCTGTTGCGGGCGAAGAGGCGCTTTCCGCGCCTTACAGCCAGGCCTGGCAAACGTATGTTGATCAAGGCCTGCGTCCGTTGATGGACGCCGCGAGCAACAACGACACGGCGCGTTTCAACCAGCTCGTCAGCACCACTGTTCCGCAGCTTGATCGTCAGTTTGAGATCACACTCGATAACCTGCTGGCCTTTCGCGAAAAATACGCCCAGCGCCTTAACAACGACGCGCAGAATCGCTTCGTGAACAGCATGGTGACCATTGGTGTTTTCGCCTTACTGTTTACCTTGATCATTGTCGCTATCTTTATCCTGCTGCGTCGTCGCGTTCTGTCGCCGCTGGATGCCGCCCGCTTACATTGCCAGAAAATGGCGGCAGGGGAGTTGCACACTCCTGTTGTGTACGGTTCTAAAGATGAGATTGGCGACATGCTCGGTTCGCTGGAGCAAATGCGTCTTGCCCTGCTGGAAATCATTGCTCAGGTGCGTACTTCCAGTCAGAGCGTGGCCTACGCGGCAGAAGAAATCGCTGCCGGTAATACCGATCTCTCGGCCCGTACCGAAGAGCAGGCGGCTTCTCTTGGGCAGACCGCTGCCAGCATGGAACAGCTAACTTCAACGGTTAAGCACACTTCCGAAAACACACAACAGGCAAATACCCTTGCGACAGCGATGCGTAGCTCCGCGCAGGAAGGGAATACGATTGTGGAAAAGGCGGTGATGTCGATGAAAGAGATCGAATCCAGCGCTGGCAAAATAGACACCATCATCTCCTTAATCGAAGACATTGCTTTCCAGACCAACATCCTGGCACTCAACGCAGCGGTTGAAGCGGCAAGAGCCGGCGAGCAGGGGCGCGGGTTTGCGGTTGTGGCAAGTGAAGTCCGTAATCTGGCGCAGCGTTCGTCACTCGCGGCGAAAGAGATCAAAGAGCTTATTGAGGAATCCGGCCGGCAGGTGCTTCTGGGTAGCGAAAGGGTGTCGCAGGCGGGCGAAAGCATGCAGCGCATTATCAGCACAGTTAAGCAGGTTTCTGAGCTGATGGCGGAAATTGCGCTCTCGACCGGTGAGCAGAGCCGCGGCATTGAGCAGATAAACCAGGCCGTTGCGCAGATGGACACGGTAACGCAACAGAATGCCGCGTTAGTCGAAGAAGCGTCGGCAGCGGCGCATTCGCTTAAAGAGCAGTCTCAATTGCTGGAAGAGACGGTAGCCGTTTTTAAACTGAGCTAACGTTTTGCCAAAACATAAACAAGGCAGGTTGATGCCTGCCTTGTTGGTGATTCTTTAATGGTTCGTCGCTACCCGGTTACCCGCTATTCAACGTATTTCTCAACAGTGTAGAAGTGCTCATGAAAAGCACGGGTGTGGCCACATCGTTGCAGTTGTCCCAATATAGCGCTGTTCAGTACATCCACTTTTCCACCACGTCATCACCCAGGTGCTCGCGCAGCAACTCCTCGTTATCCTCCTCGCCGTGGGCTTCCAGCAGGCATTTGAACATCAGCACGTCGAGGTACTGGCCCACGTCGGTGAAAATCTGCGTCAGCATCGGCGAGCTGTCGTGATCGAAATACCAGACTTCGCCGGTTTGCCGATGAAAGCACCATAAATTGCCGTTGCCCAGATAGTCGCCAAAGGCGACCAACTGATTAACCTGCGCCCATTGCGACGCCGCGTCTGGCGCACCTTCGAGAATGTCATGAATGCCGGGATAAGCGTCTACCAGCGGTTCAATGCTGGCGTATTTCGCGGGCGTGACGCTGCACAACCTTTCGGCCAGTTCGAGTGCGCCGATAGTTTCATGGTAGCGACGCAGCAGCGGCGGAAGCGCGCAGCCCAGGCGTTGTTCAAGCGCTTCAATCTCTTTGGGGTTAACCGGCGCAACTGGCGCCGGGTTATTCCACTGTTCGCGCCAGGCCTGTACGCAGGCGCGCCACCAGGCCAGCCGTGCTGTCTCATCGGTAAATTCTGGCCACGTTAAGGGCGGCAGTTCGCTGCTATCTGGATTCATTTTTTTCCCCGGCTTATTTACTCTGGCTGCTCACAGGATCGCTTACATTCGCCATGAGGACCACTGCCATTAGTGATGGCTTTACGCTATGTTCTTCGCAACTAAGGTAACCGAAAATATCCACTGTGCAGAACCGGGAGCTCTATGCAGTCAGTAAAGTTAATGGGAGATGGCTATGAGCCGCAGGTCTGGCAGGAAGGCGATCAACTGACATACTCGCTACCGGTCGATTCCGGGTTTGTCAGCTTCGATTTTAGTTTTGTTATTCGCCAAAGCGATCTGGATGTCCTGCTTGGCGATAATTACCGACGCGCCGCGCTCGAAATCATTGCGCACACGCTACTTCAGCATTCCACGCTAAAGGGAAATGCCCGTTTCACGCAACGCGATTTCGATAAACTGCTTGCGGATACGCTCCACTCAACGAACGATTTCCTGCAGGCCTTTATTGCCCGCATCAATCGGGAACATCACATTGGGATTGAGCACTATGTGAAAGAGATCCTCGCCCGTCGCGCTGCAGCGGATTAAAGCACCGCATGCACGGTGAAAGAGTGGCGCCTATTGCACGCTGAAGCGCATCGGGCTTTTCCCTCAGACAACCCCCACCAAATCAGGTAGTTTGCTTCCGGTTTGCGGTACCGGAGGCGTTATAGTGCTGTTTCATTGCAAAAGGCGTCACAAGAATAAAGAAGGGACTCACATGTCGGGTAGCCAAAAATTCGTTTTACTCCTCCTTGCGTTGGCGTTGTGCTTCGTGGTGGGCACCGGGCTGTATTCCTCGTGGTTTAATGCAGCCTCAGTTGGCGTGTTTATCTGCCTGATGCTCTATTTCACGCGGCCATTGCTGATGCCAGCCGGTTATGGCGCGAACAAAATCCGCACGCTGGTACTGGTTCTGGCATTTGGCGCATTCTCCAGTGTTTCCAGCACGCTGAATTCGCTCCTGCCGACACTCTGGTCATTGCCGGTGCTGCAAAATGCGCCGGACTGGTTGAAGCGTCTCCAGCCTGTTAGTCAGGCCTCAGATCAGTTGCTGGCTGCCATTGTGATCATTGTCGGGATTGTCTTTTTTTGTTTGCGTGACAGAAGTGTTGCAGGCGAGCTTCCGCCATTAAAAAAAGATATCGCTGACAAAGAGTTACCGCGCAAGCTGAAGGTATTTTGCAATGTGCTTGAGCGCGATTTGATGACGATCGATCAGGACACTAACTGGAGCCCGGAACACTACACCGAACTGGAAGCCGAGGTCGAGATCCGCCAGGTGAAAGGCGTCGCTTCACGTAAGAAAATCATCGGATTGCAGGATGCGATCCGCAAAGACCGAACCTCGCGCTCATTTTTGATTCTGGGAGCGCCTGGTTCCGGTAAAAGCGTCGCGCTGCGCAAGCTGGCTAAAGATATGCTGGCCGAAGTCGATAAGACGCACCGTGTGCCGGTCTACATCAACCTGCGTGAATGGGTGCCAACAAGCACCGTGGTGGCCGGGCGTACTGAGTTTTCCGTGAAGGATCTGGAAGAGTTTGTCATTAAAAGCCTCATTCGTCGTGGTGACGCGTATACCCGAAATTTTGTTAATCAATACTTTGATTCCCTTTGCAGCACTGGTCGCCTGTTTTTTATCTTTGATTCATTTGATGAAATTTCAGAGCTACTGGATGCCAGTGAAAACTCAGATGTGATTAATTCACTCTCCAGCGTTATCTCGCGCTTTATGACTTCACACCCGGCGTCACGCGGTGTTTTAGCCTCACGCGTGTTCCGCCAGCCGACGCGCGCATTTCTGGCGGACAAAGTGCTGGAGATCCGCCCACTGTCGGAAGCGGGCATTTCCGAGGCGCTCAGCCACTATCCGCAATTCACGGAGCAGGTAAGAAACACCTTGTTCAGCCACCGCCCGGATTTGATTCCCTTAGTGCGCAATCCCTTCATGATGGCGCTGCTTGGCGAGTGGATTGCGATTAACCAAACGCTGCCGGTTAATCAGGCTGAACTTTATAAGAGCTACATTGATAGCCGCATGAAACTTTGCGAGCAGGAACTCAGCGATGCGGGGATCTCCTCGCGTGAAGTGATCGCGATTTCAACGGATATCGCGTGGTTTGTCTTTCGTTCCTCGAAGTTTGGCCTTGAAGCACCAGTGAAAGTGATCCGCAGTTATTTCAATTCAGCAAATGTGGACGCGGTGCTGGATCTGCTCAGTTTTGCCCGAATTGCCAGAGTGACCCCCGGCAATGACAAATCGTTCGCCTTTGTTCATCGCCGTTTTCTGGAATATTTCGTCACCAACCGTTTTTTGCAGCAGCCCGCAGAAGTGCCCGATTCGCACATTCCTACCGATTCTCGCGGCCGTGACGCGCTGGTTTTGTATGCGCAGTTGTGCAGCGAAACCGAGGCTCAACGGCTGGCCAATCTTTGCTGGGATGAGATCCAACGCTATTTCACGGATGCCAGTCAGCGCATTCGTGCCATTCACTGTCTGCGCTTTTTGATTGACGCATTTGGCTCCCGCCGTGAGGTGTTGCAACCGTTCGAAGAAGCGCTTTCTGCTTTTGTGATGCAGCACGTAAAAGCGGGCGATAACATCCTGCTGGCAAAAATTTGCCTGGAAGCCACCGGGCTGCTTTCAGAGTCGCGCGCAGCGCCGGTGCTGGCCGCCGCGATTGCTGGTGAGGATGGCTGGTTGCAGGAGACTGCTTTTCGCGCCTGTCGCCATTTGCCGAAAATGGATCCCGAACTGGAAGAGGGGATGAAGAAATACGTGCTGAATATTTCGGAAACCAATTTCTGGCGCGGGCGCAAAAATATCCTGCTGAGCCTGTCGTTATCCGATGCGTTAAGTGGCGTTTACCGCGTTGCGAAGAGGCGCCTGTGGAGCATGAAAGCGGCACTCACCAGCACGGTGTTACTCATCATCATGTTGCCGTTTATCACCTTTTTTAGCGCCAGCTATGCGGCGGCTGTTTCCGCACCAATCTTACTGTTCGCCAAAGCGGGTCGTACGGCACAAAAAGAGAAGGCGAGAAAAGGGGGCGGCGATAATCCTGCGCCTCGCGCGACGGTGCCATTTGTTGGTAAGGGCTTTTTATCCGGCACCATCGTGTTATTTCGGGTGATATGTTTCGTCATTCTGTCGGTGATCAGTGTGGTCGGGCTGTTCTCCCCGGCGCTGGCGCTGGCGGCGATACCGTTTTACCTCTTCAGCGGACATGCGATTTATAACGGCTGGCTGGCGGCCGTGAATGTGGTGTTGAGTTTGATGTTGCTCGATTGGGTGGCTATCTGCCGGTTTGTACGCAGCAAAATTAATGATTTGCTTAACCCGAAAAAGTGGCTGGCCGCGCTGTCGATTCTCGCCACGTCTGTGTTGGGCGTCGCGCTTGTTTTTAGCGCTATTCATTATGTCTCCCAATACCCGATGGCGGAGCCGGTATTTAAAGCCACATTCTCATTGCTGATCGCGCTATTGGCGGTATACGTGGCGTTCACCTTTATTCAATCTGCGCGCGGCGGGATTAAAGACGTGCGGATGCTGCGCAAATTCACCTTTGGCTTAGCCATTAAACGTACGCAAATCGCTATAATTCTTTCTGAATGCGTGTCGGATTACGGGCGTTTGCGGTTTGTTCGTCGGCTTGAAAGCGAAGGCATCTCCGCCACCGGCGACTGGCCGGAAGGGTTCAAACTGGCGGTTGGTCTTGGCGAAGCCTACACGGCGCTGGCGCGGCTGGAAGAGCGCTGGTTAAACCTCGACAGATAAGTAACGCGTTTGTGCAAGGGGGCGCATACCTTTGCACAGACGAGCGTAAACCCACGCGGTAATACGTGTAAGCAAAATCGGGTAAAAACTAGCGTTGTGCGGTGGGGTCGATAGTCTGGCTGATTTGTTGCGACTGGCTTTTATCCTGATGGTGATACCAGGCGCCAATAGAGGAATAGACGAAGCGGCCGAAGAAAAAGATAAAGCTGATAAGAAGTACGATACGGGTCATGCGACTGTCAAATCGATGTCGTTTTCGCATACTGGTTGCCTGACTCACAATGGTTCCTTTAGGAATACCCGATCTACGGGCGACAGCGTCATTAATGCACACTCTTTTAGTCAGGTCAATTAAGCCTGGCGCAAAATCACAATGATTAAATTATCACCAAGAATTATATAAGATAAATTAAATATTTACGTGAGCAATGAAAAATGGGCGATAATGCGCATAAAGCAGGGAATTAAAGCTGGCTGGCGCGTTTTTTTTGATGCAAATCAATTAACAGATATTGTCCGGAATTAGAATTTCTGTTTGTTAACAAACTGGCACTTCACCAGTGCGCAGCACAGTCGGGTCGGATACCTGCCTGAAACACCCGCCGGGATCTGGGTTGGGTAACCGAGCATCTATAACACTTATTCAAAAATATCATCGCCTGAAAGATCAGTGGTGGGCTTTGCCGCTCATCACGCCTGTTGTTTTATACCCACTGTTTAGCCTCGCTAATACATTTACTACCGTTTCTGGTCAGGCGGTCATTCTCTATTATCTGCCGATGGCGTTGCTGATCGTCCTGATGATGTTTTATGGCTGGGCGGCGCTACCGGGCATTGTGCTGGCGCTGATTTGCCATTATTGGCCTGCACCGTCGCTGGAAATGGTCAGTAAAGGCGTGCATTTGCTGCTCCCCGTGATACTTAGCTGGGCGGGTTACCGTATTTTTGTCACTCGCCGCCACCGGGTGGCTTACGGCACGGCATTACTGGTTTCCCAGCGTATTTTCTGGCAGGTGCTCTGTCCGGCGTCGATCTACCTGATGATCCTTGAGTTGGGTGTCTGGCTGAATCTTTACGATCGGGCAGCAAGCGATAGCGGCGCGCTGGCCTGGAATGTGCCGATGCTCATCAATTACCAGGCATTGCTGGTGGGGACAATGACCGGGGTACCGTTTAGCTATTTGTTGATCCGCGTTATTCGCCATCCGCGCTACGCGATTTCGTGGTTATCGCAAATGCGTCACGAGTTTGATCGCAAAGTTACGCGCATTGAGATCGTGGTCTGGTTCGCCGTGGTGATTGGCATTTTGCTGCTGTTACTAATGCCGCTGAACAAAAACAGTTCCATTTTCAGTACCAACTACACGCTTTCACTTCTCTTGCCGGTGATGCTGTGGGGATCGATGCGTTACGGCTACCGTTTTATGTCGCTGGTCTGGACACCGCTGCTGGTGATCTCTATTCACTTTTTTTACCGTTATTTGCCTTGGTTTCCTGCTTACGACGTGCAACTGGCGATCGCCTCATCAAGTTACCTGGTGTTTTCCTTCATCATTCTCGCCATGGCGATGATGGCGACCCGTCAGAGACTGGTGCATGATCGCGCCCGCCGTCTGGCGTTTATTGACCCGGTTGCCAATATGCCTAATCTTCGCGCGCTGGGCCGGGCTCTGGCGGATACGCCATGGTCGGTGCTCTGTTTTCTGCGCATACCGGAGCTGGAACTGCTGGGGCGCAACTATGGTGTGCTGCTGCGCATTCAGTACAAGCAGCGCATGGCAGACTGGCTCAGGCCGCTGCTGTCGGCGGAAGAGAACGTGTATCAACTCTCCGGACACGATCTGGCGATCCGCCTGAATACGCAATCGCACCAGACGCGCATTGAGGAGCTGGACGCGCGCATCAAGAAGTTTCGCTTTATCTGGGATGATATGCCGCTGCAGCCGCAGGTGGGGCTGAGTTACTGCTATGTCCGCTCGCCGGTGAAACACCTCTATTTACTGCTCGGTGAGATGAGCACCATCGCCGATTTGTCGCTGGCGACCAACCACCCGGAAAATTTGCAAAACCGGGGCGCGGCGAATCTGCAACGCAGCCTGAAAAGCAAAGTGGATATGATGAATCGCCTGCAGCTGGCGCTGGAGGGGAACCATTTTATCCTGATGGCGCAGCTGATTTGTGGGGTGCGCGGCGATGACTATTACGAGATCCTGCTGCGCATGCGTGAAGAGAACGGCGACAGCATCAGCCCGGATGCGTTTTTGCCTGTCGCGTATGAGTTCGGCCTGTCGTCGCGTATCGATTTATGGGTGATTGAACATGTACTGATGTTTATGGCGCAAAACCGCGAAAAACTCCCCGCCCAGCGTTTTTCCATTAACCTCTCGCCGGCCTCAATTTGCCGCACGCAGTTTTCCCAGGAAGTCCGGCGTTTATTGCGCAAATATCGCATTGAAGCCTGGCAGTTGATCTTTGAGATAACAGAAAGCAACTCGATGACCAACCTCCAGCAGGCCAACCAGACGTTGGGGCAACTGCAACAGATGGGTTGCCGGGTGGCGATAGATGATTTTGGCACCGGTTATGCCAGCTATGCGCGGCTGAAAACCGTCAATGCCGACATCCTGAAAATCGATGGCAGTTTTATCCGCAATATTGTCTCGAACAGCCTCGATTATCAGATTGTGGCGTCGATTTGCCATCTGGCGCGGATGAAAAAAATGCTGGTGGTGGCAGAGTATGTGGAGAGCGAAGAGATACGCAGCGCGGCAATCGCGCTGGGTATCGACTATTTACAGGGTTATTTGATTGGTAAGCCAGCGCCGCTGGAGACGCTGGTTAACGAGTAGCGAACGGGCGGCTCAGGCCGCCACTTCCGGAGAGTGCTCTTCTTCGATTTTCAGTCGCCAGCCGGTCACCGCTTCCCAGTATTCCTGCTCTTTTTCCAGATCCAGTAACACCAGCGCGTTCTGGCTGAACCAGTCGTGCGGGAAGCTGAGCGTCCAGTGATTGGCATCGGTGGTCAGGCGCAATGTTGGCGGCGTGGTGGTCGCCTGGCGCTGGTTATTCAGCAGCACACCAAGGCGTAAAATTTGCACCAGCGGCAAGTACTGTTTCTTTTTAAACAGCGTAAAACGCGGCAAATCATCAAGCTTGATAGCCTTACGGTGGCAGCGCACCAGCGTCGCCATCATCAGCTGTTGCTCCTGATTAAAACCGGGCAGATCGCTGTTTTGCAGAATGTACGCCGAATGGCGGTGCATCCCGCTGTGGTTAATATTGAGCCCTACTTCGTGCAGCATCGCTGCCCATTTCAGCAACGCCGCCAGCTGCGGGTTAGCGAGCTTCGCGTTTTGCGCCAGCCACTGCTCGTAAATCTGAGTTGTGGTTTCCAGCACGCGCCGCGCCTGCTCACGGTCGATATTGTACTGGCTGGCAAGGCTCTGCGCGGTGCGGCTGCGAATATCCTGGTGGCGGAAACGGCCTTCCATCTCATACAGCACACCTTCACGCAGTGCGCCATCGGAAAGGCGCAATTCGCGGATCGCCAGCGCATCGAACACGCCGCAAAGAATAGCCAGCCCCGGCACAAACACCGCTTTACGCTCCTCGGAAAGGCCTGGCAGACTCAGTTCACTGAAGTTCTTATATTTCAGCACTTCGGCGACCAGTTTCTCCAGCCGTTCCGGGGTGATAAAGCCATCTTTCTCACCGGAGGCGATCAGCACTTCGTGGGCGGCTTTAATGCTGCCAGATGCGCCAAGCGCGACATTCCAGCCCTGAATGCGGAACTGCCACGCCAGCGATTCCAGCTTCTGTGTTGCCGCCATGCGCGCGCGGCGGAAGTTTTCGCCATTAATCGTGCCGCCCATAAAGTACATCTGCGCAAAGCTCACGCAGCCCATACGGCGGCTTTCCACCAGCTTCGGCTCGAAATCTTCACCGATCACTAATTCGGTAGAGCCGCCGCCGATATCGATCACCAGCTTGCGGCCTTTTTCCGGCTGCGTATGTTCCACGCCCATAAAAATCAGGCGCGCTTCTTCATTGCCCGGAATGATTTCAATCGGGTAGGGGATTACCTTTTCCGCGCGTTTAAGAAACTCTGTGGCGTTCAACGCCTGGCGCAACGTGTGCGTACCAACGATGCACACGCTTGCCGGATCAAAGCCCTGCAAGCGCTCGGCGAACAGCGACAGGCAAGCCAGCCCGCGCTCCATTGCCTCTTCACTCAGCATGTTATTGCTGTCCAGACCATCTGCCAGGTGCACACGCTGTTTCAGGCGGCCGATGATCTGCATTGCGCCGTCGACCACGCGCGCAATGACCATATGGAAACTGTTTGAACCCAGATCGACCGCGGCAAATTCCTCCGGTCGTGGCGTCTTTTCTTGTATCGGCATAGGTTAGTCGGGCTGTTCGAGTGATTTGATGTAGTCGTAAATCGCCAGTTGTGCGCGCACTTTACGGCGGTTGCCGCGCGGAACATAGCTATTACTCAGTTCTTTATCGATATACCTGGCTTTCACGGTATCACTTAAAAGCAAATCAATGATATCCAGAACGCGCTGTTTAAGGCGCGGATCGAGCAGCGGTGCGGCCACTTCGATACGGTAATCGATGTTACGTGTCATCCAGTCTGCGGAGGAGAGATAAACGCGTTTATCGCCGCCGTTCTCAAAAATATAGATGCGATCGTGCTCAAGATAACGATCAACGATACTGGTGACACGAATATTTTCGCTGATGCCTTCCAGTTGCGGAATAAGTGAACACATGCCGCGCACCAGTAGATTCACCGGCACGCCGGAACTTGAGGCGGTATAGAGTCTGTCCACCAGCCCTTTATCGACAAGGTTGTTCAGCTTCAGCGTAATACCAGACGGTTTACCTTCCTGCGCGTTAGCGATCTCCGTGTCGATCATGTCGTACAGCAGGCGGCGCGAGTTTTGCGGTGACACCAGCAAATAATCGAAACTCACCGGGCGATAGGGGTTTTCGATAAAGTTGAACACCCGACGCACTTCATTGGTGATGCGCGCGTCGGCGGTGATCAGCGAGTAGTCTGTGTAAAGCCGCGCGGTTTTTTCGTTAAAGTTACCGGTACCGATGTGCGCATAGCGCACGATCTCTTCCCCTTCCATACGGGAGATGAGGAACAGTTTGGCGTGAATTTTTAAGCCCGGCGCCGAGAAGATCACCTGCACGCCCGCTTCCGTCAGCCGCTTCGCCCAGTGAATGTTGGCTTCTTCGTCGAAACGCGCCTGCAACTCCACCACCACGGTGACTTTTTTACCGTTATGCGCCGCGTGGATCATCGAGTCGATGATACGCGAATCTTTCGCCACGCGGTAAATGTTGATTTTGATCGCCAGCACGCTCGGGTCGAACGACGCCTGGCGCAGCAGCTCCAGCACGTGTTCAAAGGTGTGGTACGGATAATAGAGCAGCACATCGCGTTCACGAATGGCGTCAAAACCGTTGCGGAACTTATCAAACCCAATGTGGCGCAGACGCGGCATCGGTTTGTTGACGAGGTTGGCTTTGCCGACATTCGGAAAACCAATAAAGTCTTTGAAGTTGTGATAACGCCCGCCGGGAATAATGGAGTCATAACGGGAGATAGTCAGCTTTTCACGCAGCATCTCGACCATGGCATCGGGCATATCACGCTGATAGACAAAACGCACCGGTTCGGCGGTCAGGCGCTGCTTCAGGCTGGAGGACATCAGCTCCATCAGGCTCGATTCCATTTCGTGCACCAGGTCATATTCGGCGTCACGGGTCATTTTCATCGAGTAGGCGTTCAGCGCGTCATAATCGAAGAAGCCTTTAAAGATATCATCCAGGCAGTAACGCAGAATGTTATCCAGCAGAATCATCGGCTTGCGACGGCGCGGCGTTTCCGGTGGCAGGTTAACAAAGCGCGGTACTTTATCTGACGGGATCTCCAGCAGCGCGTAACGGATTTCGTCACCGCGAATAATCTCTACCGCCAGGTAGGTGTAATCATCTTTTAAGAAGCGTACCAGGTTGGTTTCGCGGTTAATCAGCGTCGGGGTAATGTGCTGGCGCAAATATTGTTTGAAGTAATTGCGCAGCCAACTCTGCTGATTTTGCGAAAGCTGACGTTCGTTAATCAGGAAAATTTGATTACGCGCCATCTCCAGCAGCAGGTCGTTGTACAGACTGTCGAACTCCTGATCGGCTTTGAGTACGCGGGACTGGATCTTGCCCAGCAGATGGCGGGAATTCGTGGCAACGCCTTGCTCTTCGCTAATGATTAAGCGGCGTTTCAGTTCAGCAAAACGGACTTTATAAAATTCGTCGAGGTTATTGGAATAGATCCCCAAAAAACGCATGCGTTCGATAAGCGGGTTACTTTTGTCGGCGGCTTCCTGGAGAACACGTTCATTGAAGCACAACCAGCTTAGTTCTTTTTCGAGATATAACTTTTCCTGACCCATTCCTGTTTACACTCCGGTTCTTGCTCGGGACACGGCAAATCCTTCTCGCGCTCGCGGTGCCCTGACTGACAGGTGAACGTTGCTGGCGTCCCTTCGTATGACACAACTTATTATGGCGAGCTTTGCCGTCAGATGTCCAACTGTGCCAAAAAAGTATGACAGTAATCCGTTTTTCGCATCTAAGGTGATGGAAATAAAGTAACTTTTTCTTTTTGCAGGGGAAGAGGAAAGAAACCCTGCCGCGGCGGGCAGGGGGAAAAACGATAAATTGCAGTAATTATTCGTCGGCCGCATAGCCTTCAGGCGGTAGGCGCACACCATCCAGCCACGCGCTGTTGCTGTCCATTTTCAGGCGGCCATCAACAAACCAACTGACCACCAGCGGGTAAATCGCATGTTCCTGTGACTGTACGCGCTCGGTGATCTCTTCTTCCGTATCACCTTCAAACACCGGCACTTTGGCTTGCAAAATCACCGGGCCGCCGTCCAGCTCATCGGTAACAAAATGCACGCTGGTGCCGTGTTCTTCATCACCGTTTTCAAGCACCTGGCGGTGCGTGTGCAGGCCGGGATACTTCGGCAACAGGGAAGGGTGGATATTCAGCAGACGTCCGGCGTAGTGCGCGACAAACGCCGGGCTGAGGATACGCATATAACCCGCCAGCACCACCACATCCGGGGCGTAGGCGTCGATTTCCTGCATCAGCTCGCGGTCAAACGCATCGCGGCTGGCGAACTGATCTGCGCTCAGTGCATGAGCGGGAATATTGGCTTCCCGCGCACGTTCAAGGCCGAACGCGTCGGCCTTATTACTGAAAACTGCCCGCAGGGTGCCGTTGATTTTCTTCTGTTTGCAGGCGTCGATAATTGCCTGCAAATTGCTTCCGTTGCCGGAAATCAGCACCACGATGTTTTTCATTCAATAACCACACGCTCGCTGGAATCGGATGCGTTGATGATACCGATTTTCCACGCGGTTTCACCTTTTGCATTCAGCAGAGTGATGGCTTTATCGGCCTCAGCCGCAGGCAGCGCAATCACCATACCGACGCCGCAGTTAAAGGTGCGGTACATTTCATGACGGCTCACATTACCGGCGCTTTGCAGCCAGTTGAACACGGCCGGCCACTGCCAGGAGGATTCATCGATTACCGCCTGGGTGTTATCCGGCAGTACGCGCGGAATGTTTTCCCAGAAACCGCCGCCGGTCAGGTGGGCGATAGCGTGAACGTCAACGTTCTCGATCAGCTCCAGCACGGACTTCACATAAATGCGGGTCGGTTCCAGCAGGTGATCGGCCAGCGGTTTGCCTTCAAGCTGCGTAGACTGCGGATCGGCACCGCTCACTTCGAGCACTTTACGCACCAGCGAATAGCCGTTGGAGTGCGGGCCGCTGGACGCCAGGGCGACTAACACGTCGCCGTCAGCCACTTTAGAGCCATCAATGATTTCTGATTTTTCTACCACACCGACGCAGAAACCGGCGACATCGTAATCTTCACCGTGATACATGCCCGGCATTTCCGCTGTTTCGCCGCCAACCAGCGCACAGCCAGATTGCAGACAGCCTTCGGCGATACCGTTGATCACGCTGGCGGCGGTATCGACATCCAGCTTGCCGGTCGCGTAATAGTCGAGGAAGAACAGCGGCTCAGCGCCCTGTACCACCAGATCGTTAACGCACATTGCCACCAGATCGATACCGATGGTGTCGTGACGTTTCAGATCCATTGCCAGGCGCAGTTTTGTGCCCACGCCGTCAGTGCCGGAAACCAGTACTGGCTCACGATATTTTTGCGGCAGCGCGCACAGCGCACCGAAGCCGCCCAAACCGCCCATCACTTCCGGGCGACGGGTTTTCTTCACCACGCCTTTGATTCGGTCAACCAGAGCATTGCCCGCGTCGATATCAACACCGGCATCTTTATAGCTGAGAGAGGTTTTATCGGTCACTGCTTGGGTCCCCACGCGTTTACTTGCGGTAGAAATAAAATTCGGCGCAATTCTAACAGCCAAGGCAATCGTTTGCGAGTCCATTATTTAAGGGCGCGGCGGATTCTTGCGATATACTCTTTTCCAGTCTGATTGATCGCGATCAAGCGCCTTCCTGTAGCGCAACGGAGAAAAAGCGGTATAATCCGGCGATTTTTTTTGTGGCTGCCACCTGTCAGGGGAAAGGAGAAGAGTATGAAGGTCGTGGAAGTAAAACACCCACTCGTCAAACACAAGCTGGGCCTGATGCGAGAGAACGACATCAGCACCAAACGCTTTCGTGAACTCGCCTCAGAAGTGGGCAGCCTGCTGACCTATGAAGCAACGGCAGATCTGGAAACTGAAAAAGTGACCATCGAAGGCTGGAACGGCCCGGTACAGGTTGATCAGATTAAAGGTAAGAAAATCACCGTGGTGCCGATCCTGCGCGCAGGTCTGGGCATGATGGAAGGCGTACTGGAGCACGTACCGAGTGCGCGCATCAGCGTGGTGGGTATCTACCGTAATGAAGAGACGCTGGAGCCGGTACCGTACTTCCAGAAACTGGTATCCAATATCGACGAGCGCATGGCGCTGGTTGTTGACCCGATGCTGGCGACCGGTGGTTCAATGATCGCGACCATCGACCTGCTGAAAAATGCCGGTTGCCACAGTATTAAAGTGCTGGTGCTGGTTGCCGCGCCGGAAGGTCTGGCGGCGCTGGAAAAAGCGCACCCGGACGTTGAGCTGTACACCGCGTCGATTGACCAGGGGCTGAATGAGCACGGATACATTATTCCGGGCCTCGGCGACGCCGGCGACAAAATCTTTGGTACGAAATAACTGATAAGAAATCGAAAGCCGACTTTGATAGTCGGCTTTTTTTTGGAATTCATAACACTGCCCGCCATTTTGGACGGGTGGACAACAACAACACTCAGAGGAAAACACTATGACGCGCCGTGCTATCGGGGTAAGTGAAAGACCGCCGCTTTTGCAGACGATCCCGCTTAGTTTACAGCATCTGTTCGCCATGTTCGGCGCAACCGTGCTGGTGCCAATCCTGTTCCACATTAACCCGGCCACCGTGCTGCTGTTCAATGGTGTCGGAACGCTGCTGTATATCTTTATCTGTAAAGGGAAAATCCCGGCCTATTTAGGCTCCAGCTTTGCGTTTATCTCCCCGGTGCTGCTGTTGCTGCCGCTGGGCTACGAAGTGGCGCTCGGCGGGTTCATTATGTGCGGCGTGCTGTTCTGCATCGTCTCGTTCATTGTGAAAAAAGCGGGTACCGGCTGGCTGGACGTGATGTTCCCGCCTGCGGCGATGGGCGCAATCGTTGCCGTCATCGGTCTCGAACTGGCGGGCGTGGCGGCGAACATGGCCGGCCTGCTGCCAGCAGAAGGGCAGTCAGCGGATTCCAAAACCGTGATCATCTCGCTGGTGACGCTGGGCGTGACGGTGTTCGGCTCGGTGCTGTTCCGTGGTTTTATGGCGATTATCCCGATCCTGATTGGCGTGCTGGCGGGCTACGCGCTCTCCTTCGCGATGGGCGTTGTTGATACCACGCCGATTGCCCAGGCGCACTGGTTCGCGCTGCCAACGTTTTATACGCCGCGTTTTGAATGGTTTGCCATTTTCACCATTCTGCCTGCGGCGCTGGTGGTCATTGCCGAGCACGTCGGTCACTTGGTGGTGACGGCGAATATCGTCAAAAAAGATCTGATCCGCGATCCGGGCTTGCACCGCTCTATGTTTGCCAACGGCCTTTCAACCATCATCTCTGGTTTCTTCGGCTCAACGCCGAACACCACCTACGGTGAAAATATCGGCGTGATGGCGATCACCCGCGTCTACAGTACCTGGGTAATTGGCGGCGCGGCGATCATCGCCATTCTGCTCTCCTGCGTCGGTAAACTGGCGGCGGCTATCCAGATTATCCCGGTGCCGGTAATGGGCGGTGTTTCCCTGCTGCTGTACGGGGTCATCGGCGCTTCCGGTATCCGCGTGCTGATCGAATCGAAAGTGGATTACAGCAAAGCGCAAAACCTGATCCTGACCTCCGTTATCCTGATCATTGGTGTCAGCGGCGCGAAGGTGCACATTGGTGCCGCCGAGCTGAAAGGCATGGCGCTGGCGACGATCGTTGGTGTGGGTCTGAGCCTGATCTTTAAACTGATTAGCGTACTGCGTCCGGAAGAAGTGGTGCTGGACGCGCCAGAAGATGACGCCGCGAAGTCGTAATCATCGTGCAGAATTGAACCGGGCCTCGTGCCCGGTTCAAACCTTGCAACATTTTGTGATAGACTCACTGCGTTTTTTGTAAGCCTTGTTGAGGTACCTCTGAACACGCCGGCACAGCTCTCCCTGCCATTGTATTTACCCGATGATGAAACCTTTGCGAGTTTCTGGCCGGGTGACAACCCCTCTTTACTGGCGGCACTGCAAAACGTTCTGCGCCAGGCGCACAGCGGATACATCTATTTTTGGTCGCGTGAAGGCGCGGGGCGCAGCCATTTGCTGCATGCCGCGTGTGCCGAACTCTCCCGGCGCGGCGATGCCGTAGGCTATGTGCCGCTTGATAAGCGCACCTGGTTTGTGCCGGAAGTGCTGGATGGGATGGAGCAACTCTCGCTGGTGTGTATCGACAATATCGAATGCGTGGCCGGTGACGAGCCGTGGGAGATGGCGATTTTCAATCTCTACAACCGCATTCTGGAGCAGGGCAAAACCCGCTTGCTGATAACCGGCGACAGACCGCCGCGCCAGCTCAATCTGGGCTTGCCGGATCTGGCCTCACGGCTGGACTGGGGGCAAATCTACAAGCTGCAACCGCTCTCCGACGAAGACAAATTACAAGCCTTACAGCTGCGGGCGCGGATCCGTGGGTTTGAGCTGCCGGAAGACGTAGGGCGGTTTTTGTTAAAGCGGCTGGACAGAGAAATGCGCACACTGTTCGATACGCTGGATGAACTGGATCGCGCGTCGATCACTGCCCAGCGCAAGCTGACCATTCCGTTCGTCAAAGAGATCCTCAAACTCTGAACCCTCGCCACGCGGCGAGGGTTTTTTTAATCTTACAAAATCTCCAGAACCTGCTCCGGCGGGCGACCGATTCGTGCTTTGCCGTGGCTAACAACAATCGGGCGTTCAAGCAGCTTCGGGTTATCCACCAGTGCCTGCACCAGTTGCGCTTCCGTCAGTGCGCTATCGCCAAGCTGTAATTCTTTGTAGAGATCTTCTTTGCTGCGCATCAGCTCGCGCGCGCTGGACATACCGAGCATTTTCACCAGCTTTTGCACCGTCGCTGCGTCCGGCGGCGTCTCGAGGTAGAGCACCACTTCTGGCTCAACGCCGTTTTCCTTCAGCAGCGCCAGCGTTTCGCGGCTCTTTGAGCAGCGTGGGTTATGGTAAATCTTCACCGTCTCTGACATCTCTTCTCCTTATTACATTTTCTGGTACGGCTTGAACCGTTGCTGCAACTCGCGTAACTGGTCAATTCGCGCATCGTAACGCGCCTGTTGCAGGCTGCCGAGTTTCACCTGCGAACTGGCGCTGCTCAGTAAAGTAATGGCCTGATCCAGCTTGCCTACCAGCGCTAATCCTTCCGCACGCGCGGCCAGTTCCTGATCGCGGTTATTCAGTGCCGCTTCGGCCTGCGCCAGTAAATCCCAGCCGTTGACATCCTCTTTATACGTAAAGGTGTAACGGTTAAGAATGCGCGCGGCTTCAGCGGGCTGACCGCCTTCCAGGTAAGCATTCGCCAGGTTAAGTTGCAGCACCGGGTTGGTTTTCAGTTCGCTGGCAGCATTGAGGCGTTTAATGGCATCCGCGCTTTTGTTCTGCCCTAAATCGATATCGGTCGCCAGGTCGATATACCAGGCGTTGTTTGGGCTGGCGCTCAGCAGCGGCTGCAAGATTTTTGCCGCCTCGGCGTAATTTTTCGCTTCCATCGCCTGCAACGCCCGGCCATATTGCGCCGCGCGTTGTTCACGCACATTACCTTTCGACCAGCCATCCAGCAGATCGCTGGTGAGCTGGTTACGCCCGGAATTGTACATGCCCAGCGTTCTGGCTTTCGCCATATAGAACTCTTCGGATGATTGCACCACCACCGGGCGCATCTGGTTGGCGCGGTTGCGGGCATCCGACAAGCGGCTTTCCGGCAACGGGTGCGTCAGCAGAATTTCCGGCGGGCGCGTGGAGTAGCGCGACTGATCCAGCAGTTTTTCAAGGAATGTCGGCATCGCTTGTGGATCAAACCCGGCGCGTTGCAGCACCTGAATACCAATGCGATCCGCTTCCTGTTCGTTCTGCTGGGTAAAGCTGATAAGCCCTTGCTGTGTACCGGCCAGCGTGCCGGTGAGCGCGCCCATCCCGGCTTGCGGGTTAGCCATCGCCAGCAAAATGGAACCCAGCACGCCCGCCCAGGTCAACGGCGCGTTGCGTTTTTGGTCCTCCATCGCGCGCGCCAGGTGGCGCTGCGTGACGTGGGAAATTTCGTGCGCCATCACCGAAGCCAGTTGGCTCTCGTTATCCGTATAGCGGAACAGCGCGGAGTGCAGCACCACATTGCCGCCAAAAAAGGCGAAGGCGTTGATTTCGTCGTTATTGACGAGATAGAAGTGGAAAGGGGTTTTGACCGAATCCGCGTGTGCCACCAGACGCATGCCGAGGGAATTAATGTACTGCACCAGCAGTGGATCATTAATCAGTGGCGCGCTGCCGCGAAGCTGGCGAACGTAATAGTCGCCCATCTGCATCTCCTGACCAATGGAGAGCGTACTTCCCGCCGAGGTGCCCATATCCGGCAATGTGCTGTCTATCGAATCAGCCCATGCCGGGGCAACGCTACCCGCACTGAGTGCGGCAATCAGGGTTGCGACCAGTGTTCGTTTCAACTGCCTGAACATAACCTCTTTCCTGTATTTGGGGTGACACACTGTTGACCTGCTTTCGGCGGCGTCGTTCCGGCTCACCGGCCTTCGAGTGTAGCCGCCTTTTGGGATGAAAAACATTGTATTCAGTGGATTGCTATGTTTCCCGCAAAGGATACGAAAAGCGAAGTCTTTTTTGTGACATTTCGATACAATTCCACTCCTTACCCCCGCTCAAGAGGCTCATAAAAGAACGTTATGCTCGAAATGTTAATGCAGTGGTATCGCCGCCGCTTCAGCGATCCGGAGGCGATTGCGCTGCTGGTCATTCTGCTTGCGGGGTTCTGTATTCTCTTCTTCTTCAGCGGCCTTCTTGCGCCGCTGCTGGTGGCGCTGGTAATCGCTTACCTGCTTGAGTGGCCTACCGCACGTCTGCAACGTATCGGCTGTTCGCGTACCTGGGCTGCGACCATCGTTCTGGTGCTGTTTGTCGGCATCCTGCTGGTGATGGCGTTTGTGGTGATGCCGGTTGCCTGGCAGCAGGGGATTTACCTGATCCGCGATATGCCCGGCATGTTAAGCAAACTCTCTGATTTTGCCGCCACCTTACCGCGCCGCTACCCGGCGTTAATGGATGCGGGGATCATCGATGCGATGGCGGAAAACATGCGCTCCCGCATGCTGACAATGGGCGATTCCGTGGTGAAATATTCGCTCGCCTCACTGGTCGGGTTGCTGACGCTGGCGGTCTATCTGGTGCTGGTGCCGCTGATGGTTTTCTTCCTGGTAAAAGATAAAGAGCAGATGCTCAACGCCGTGCGTCGCGTGCTGCCGCGCAACCGTGGGCTGGCGGGTCAGGTGTGGAAAGAGATGAACCAGCAAATCACCAACTACATCCGTGGCAAAGTGCTGGAGATGATTGTCGTCGGTGTCGCCACCTGGATCGGTTTTATCCTGTTTGGTCTCAACTACTCCCTGCTGCTGGCGGTGCTGGTCGGCTTCTCGGTGCTAATCCCCTATATCGGCGCGTTTGTCGTCACTATTCCGGTGGTTGGCGTGGCGCTGTTCCAGTTCGGGCTGGGTACCGAGTTCTGGAGCTGCTTTGCGGTGTATCTGATTATTCAGGGGCTGGACGGCAACCTGCTGGTGCCGGTGCTGTTCTCCGAAGCGGTTAACCTGCATCCGCTGGTGATCATTTTATCGGTGATTATCTTCGGCGGGCTGTGGGGCTTCTGGGGCGTATTTTTCGCCATTCCACTGGCAACGTTGATTCAGGCGGTGATCCACGCCTGGCCGGATTCGCCGCCGGTGTCAGAAGAGTAAACTTACCGGGCGGCAGCCAGCTTGCCGCCCGGCATTCTCCTCAATGCGTGTCGTTCTGATGGCGCAGATAAATAATCCAGTACGTCACCCCCACCAGCACGCCGCCACCAATAATATTGCCAATCGTCACCGGCAGCAGGTTATCGGTAATTACGTTACTGATGGTGAGTGCCGGGAAGTTATCCGGCGAGCTGTGTACCGCGGTCCAGAAACTCTGCGGTGAGAAGTCACGAATAATCACCGCCAGCGGCAGCAAAAACATGTTGGCGATACTGTGCTCAAAACCGCTGGCGACAAACATGCCGATCGGCAGCAGCATCGCCATGATTTTGTCCGTCAACGTATGACCGGAATAACTCATCCACACCGCCAGGCAGACCATCAAATTGCACAGTGTGCCCAGGCACACCGCTTCGATAAAGGTGTGGTGCATTTTATGGTCAGCGGTTTGCAACACATTCAGCCCCCACAAACCGTTGCCGTTCATGGCCTGGCCGCCAAACCATATCAACGCCACAAAAAACAGCGCACCCACGAGGTTGCCGAAATAGACGATCACCCAGTTGGTAAACAGTTGCCGCCAGCTAATCAACCCGCTGGCTTTTGCCATCACCGTCAGCACGGTTGAGGTAAAGAGATCCGCCCCGCAGACTACTACCAGAATCAGCCCGAGGGAAAAACAGACGCCGCCCGCCAGCTTCGCCAGCGCAGTCGCGGGCGCAGGCCCGGCGGTAACGGTGATGTAAAACACAAACGCAATCGAGATAAATACGCCCGCAGTAACCGCGAGGAAAAACGACAGCTCTTTTCGTTTGCTGACTTTATACAATCCAGACTGCTCGGCGACTTTTGCCATTTCCGCAGGAAGTCGCAGGTCAAACGCGTTGCCGGTATCCATTTGATTCTCCTGATTCAATGCATAGTAGACACCCGCCGTCTTATGCATAGCGCATACCAGCGATAAACCAGAGAGCGTTAGCGGGTTCACAGAACCCGAAGGGGGTTACAGCACTTCGCGCACGGCGATACCAAGACGCTGCATCCGTGATAACAGCGTGGTGCGTTTCATGCCGAGTTTGGCGGCCGCGCCGCGCGGTCCGGCGACAATGCCGTTGGTTTCGCGCAGCACCTGGATAATCTGCTGGCGTTCCGCTTCGTCATTTTCCGGCGGCTCCGGGCGCATCATTTCCGCCACTTTTGGCAACGTGAAGGGGAAGGGATCGTGGCTGACAGGCTGCACCATGCTGACCGGTTGCGCGTGCAGATGCAGGTTTAAGGTGTTATCACGCGCCAGCAGTACGGCGCGTTCAATGACGTTTTCCAGCTCGCGCACATTACCAGGCCACTCGTAACGCATCAGTTGCTGGATAGTATCGGCGGGAATGGTATCAATGGTGCGATTGAGGCGGCGCGCCAGTTTTTGTGTGAAGTAACGCGCCAGCAGCGGAATATCGTCTGGTCGCTCGCGTAGCGGCGGCAGCACCAGCGGAAAGACATTCAGGCGGTAAAACAGATCGTTACGGAACTCGCGGTCAATCACCATCTGGCGCAGATCGCGGTTGGTGGCGGCAATAACCCGCACGTTAACCGGAATGGTTTTTGTGCCGCCGATGCGTTCGATCTCGCGCTCCTGCAACACCCGCAGCAATTTGGGTTGTAGCTCAAGCGGCATATCGCCAATTTCATCGAGGAACAGCGTGCCTTCATCGGCCATCTCAAAACGGCCGCGATGGGCGTTAATCGCCCCGGTGAAGGCGCCTTTATCGTGACCAAACAGCTCGCTTTCCAGCAGGCTGGCGGGAATAGCGGCACAGTTGATTTTCACCAGCGGTTTATCTTTGCGCGGGCTCATCTGGTGTAGCGCGCGGGCGATGATCTCCTTGCCGGTGCCGGTTTCACCGAGGATCAGCACCGTACTGTCGCTTAGTGCCACAATATTGACCTGCTGAAGCACGTCGCGCATGGCATCACTTTGGTAAATGATGTCGCCAAAACTCTGGCTGGAGGCGATTTGCTCGTTCAGTTTGCGGTTTTCGCTGTTCAGATTCTCTTTTAAATGAATCACCTGCCGGTAGGCGTCGGCATTATCGACGGCAATGCCAATTCTGTCGGCAATTTGCTGCAACAATCGACAGTTTTGCTCACTGAAAATCGAGGCGTCCCGGTGCGCCAGCAACAGTACGCCAGGCGCGTGGTGGCTGAAGGTCAGCGGCAAAATAAACACCACGTTTAACCCCTGCATCAATAGCTGTTGCAATACCGGATCGCGCTGCCATAACCCGGCATCCTGCACCTGATGCAGCAGTGCGCCCTGATTTTCATTGAGCGCCGCCAGCACTACCGGGCTATCACTGCGCAGGGCAAAGCGCTCGGTTTCCGGCGGGCAGGTGGGAAAGTGGGTGGCATGGCAAATAAGCTGGCGGGAGTGCAGCGTGTCGCGCAGAACCACGCGGACATTATCGATACCGAAAAAGCGGTGGATCTCCTGCGAAACATCAGCGATCAGATCGTCAAGATCCAGATGCGAGAGCACCGAGTTGGTAATGTCGACCAGCACCCGATCATGGTCGCGCTCTTCACGTAGCGTTTCGATCGACTCGCTCAATGCCACCTGAGAAAGTTGTGCTTCCAGCGCCTGGCTTGCCAGCCGCGCCAGCCAGCTAAACATCGTGTTGTCCTGCTCCGTGAACTGGCCGTTATCGGTGCGAACAAAACGCAACTCCAGCACATCACTTTGCGCCAGCAGCACGAGATGCAGCGAACTGTCGCTGACTTTTCCGCCGTATTCATGCTCGCTACTCTCGGCGCTGCCATCATCAAAGCAGCGCCAGAAGTGGGCGTTATTCAGGCGTAATTCGATAAACTGGACGGGGCTGAAAGGCGGCGGTAAAGGGATAAACGCCCGGAGTAACGAAGTGTGAGTATTCTGTTCCAGCAACTGCCGTAAGATCATGGATACGTCGCCCTTAATAGTGAGCGTAAATAGTACATTACCCCTTATTTTTGTAGTGTTACAAGCTTCACGTATAAATCACTGGGGTGACATTTATATGATGAATCATTCAGCGCAGCAGCCGCACCATCAGGTAGATCGCCGGTTCATGCGCCATATCCTGTAAATGTTGCAGCAACTGGCGGCTCCAGCTCCGCCAGGGTTCTTCCGCCGTTTTTGATAACTGCACGAATGTTGGTGCCAGCGTATTCACGTGGCTGGCATCGATGACGATTTCGCCAAAGGTTAATAACCCCTGCATTTTGCGCCTGGCATCAGCGTCGTCGATCAACGCCAGCCAGTGCTGGTAATCATCAAGCGGGCATTCAAGCGCCACGTTGAGGCAGTCGATCACCCCAACGTGGTGACCAATCGCCAGCGAGTAGTACATCACCTGGCGGCTTTTCTCTTCCAGTTCGACGCTGTTATCGACAAACTTCTGCCGCAGCATCCAGAACATCACTTTCGCTTGCTGCTCAGACATGGGCGCGCTCCAGCTCGTTCATCAGTTGCTGCACAATGGAGCTCAGGCGCGGGTCTGCCGCCTGTTGCAGCCAGTTATTCACCCGCTGTGTGGCCTGTGCGGGATCGCCTGCGGTTAATAAAGCAAAAAGCTGGTCGGTAATTTCGCGTCCCTGGCGATAACCCGCCAGCTGGCGCGCCAGCCGTTCAAGCGTCACGCGTAATGCCAGCGGCAGCGTCGGCCAACGTACGCTGGCGATTTCATCAGCCGCTTGTTGATGATCGACGGCGTGCAGTTTTTGCTCCAGCAAGCCAAGCGCTACGGCAAAACCGTGGATCGTCGCCGCAGGCGTCGGCGGGCAACCGGGGATCCATACATCAATTGGCACAATAGTGTCGCTGCCACCCCACACGCAGTAGAGATCGTGAAAAATCCCGCCACCGACGCCGCACGCGCCGTAGGAGATGGCGATTTTATGATCCGGTGCGGCTTCCCAGGCGCGCAGGGCGGGCATGCGCATGGCGCGGGTGACCGCGCCGGTAAACAGCAAAATATCCGCGTGGCGCGGTGAGGCCACCACTTTGATGCCAAAGCGTTCTGCGTCAAACAGCGGCGTAATGGCGGCAAAAATTTCGATTTCACACCCGTTGCAGCCGCCGCAATCGACGCGGTAAACGTAAGCAGAGCGCTGGATATCGCGCAGCAAGAGCTGCTTCATTTTCTGCGCGGATTCATCGAGCGGCACCGGCTGGCTGACATGCTGGTTCAGCACTTTCAGGTCGGAACTCATGCTTGCTCCTTAAGATAGTAATGCACGTTAACGCTGCCGCGATGCTCCAGCGCCGCGCGTCGGCGGCACGCCGGGCAGAGAGAGGCTTGCGCCCGCAGGTTCTCCAGCTGATGCGGTGCGTTTTGGTTCAGGGCCAGCAACTCCACTGCCAGCGCCACGGATTTTTCTGGCGCGAACGGCACGCCGCACTCGCGACAGTGCTGCAGGCGGAAGGTGGCGCGCACATAGAGATCGGCTTTGTTAGTGACCGCCAGTTCAAACTCTTCCGACAGGCGAATCGCCCGCGTCGGGCACACCTCTTCGCAGCGCCCGCAGTAGATGCAGCGACCAATGAACAACTGCCAGACGCGGCTGTTCTCCCCGGCATCCGTCTCCAGCGTGAGCGCGTTCGCCGGACAGGCGGTGGTACAGGCGCCGCAAGCGATGCATTGCTGCGGATCCAGTTCCGGTTTTCCGCGAAACCCCGGACACACCTCCAGCGGTGCAAACGGGTATTTCACCGTTGGCTCGCCCGCTCTGAGAATGGTTTTCAACAATTTCAGCATCGTTTCTTTCCTTACTTCAGCGGCGAGTGGCGACGTTCAATGCCGTAACGTTCGATCTCTTTGTAGGGCACAGTTGTCGATTTACGCTTACGCACATCCACTAGCGTCACGCGGTCGGTACACGAATAGCAGGGATCGAGGCTGCCGATAATCAGCGGCGCATCGGAAACGGTATTGCCGCGCAACATATAGCGCAGCACCGGCCAGTTGGCGTAGGTCGCCGCGCGACAGCGCCAGCGGTAAAGCTTCTGGTTGTCGCCGAGCATGCTCCAGTGAACATCTTCGCCGCGCGGCGCTTCCACATAACCGAGTGCGAATTTATGCGGCTGATAGCTGAACCCTTCGGTCAGCAGCGGCGTATCCGGCAGGTTATCAAGGGCAAATTCAATCATCGCCAGCGAATCGAACACCTCTTTCACCCGCACCATAACGCGTGAAAAGACGTCGCCATCCGGCCAGGTAAAGAGCGTTTTCGGTAGGTTGCCGTAATCCGCGTACGGATGATCGAAACGTAAATCGCGGGCAAAACCGCTGCCACGGATCAGCGGCCCGACCGGGCTGAAATCGCGCGCTATCTGGCGGTCAAGAATGCCCACACCCTGGGTGCGCTGTGCCATGTTGGGCGTGGAGAGCAGCATATCGACCAGTTGCGCCACTTCCGCACGCATCTCTTTCACCAGTTGAATAGTTTTGACGCGCTGCTCTTTCAGAATGTCGCGGCGGATGCCGCCAATCAGATTCAGACCGTAGGTTTTGCGCGAACCGGTGAGCAACTCAGCCATGGTCATCGATTTTTCACGGATGCGGAAAAACTGCATAAAACCGGTATCAAAGCCGACAAAGTGGCTGGACAGACCGATGTTGAGCAGATGGCTGTGCAGCCGTTCCACTTCCAGCAGCACCGAACGGATGGTGTGCGCCCGCTGCGGCACCACAATGCCGAGCGCGTTTTCGACCGAGGTGGTGTAAGCCACGCTATGGGCAAAACCACAGATGCCGCAAACCCTGTCCGACAGAAACGTCACTTCGTTGTAGCCCATGCGGGTTTCCGCCAGCTTCTCCATGCCGCGATGGACATAAAATAATCGATAATCGGCATCGACAATCCGTTCGCCATCGACAAACAAGCGGAAATGCCCCGGTTCATCCGAAGTGATATGCAGCGGGCCAATCGGCACAATGCGCGCCGAATTGCCGCCATCGTTGATAAAGGTGTAGTTTTCCGTGTCGCTGGTTGGCTCCGGGCGCAGACGGTAATCCATGGTGTCTTTGCGCAGCGGGTGCAGATCGTCCGGCCAGTCATCCGGCAACACCAGCCGGCGCTGATCCGGCAAACCGACCGGGATCAGACCGTACATATCGCGGATCTCACGTTCGCCCCATACGGCGGCGGGTACGCGCGGCGTCACCGACGGGAATTCGCGCGTGTCGGCATCGACCAGCGCTTTCACCACAATCCAGCACTTTTCCGCGCCTTCCATCGACAGCGCGTAGTAGACCGCGTAATGGCCATTCAGAGTGCGTTCATCGTTGCCGAACAGCACCGGTAACCAGCCGTCATGCTGGTAATAGAGGTAGTGCACAATGTCCGGCAACAGGTTGATTTTGACCGTTATAGTGACTTGTTCGAAGGTCTGGCGCTCCTCGTCCAGCACCGCGCCGGGAAACTGCGCCTTCAATGCAGCAAGACAGGCGTTGCCGCGAGGTTGCTGGAGATTCACGCTTGCTAAATAACTCACTTTCACTCTCCCTGACGATGCGACGGCGTTGCCGATGCGGCGGTGGTATCAACATTGGCCCACAGCCAGCTAAGCTGGGTGGGATGATCATCATTGTTTTGCTGCACGATGGTGGCGGCGCTGGCCAGTAACCGGCTGACCGGCTGAGGAATATGCGTACCCATCACCAGCATCATCACCAGTAAAATCACCATCGGCGCGGTGGTGAGCCAGCCCAGTTCGCCAGTTGCCACCTGTTGCGGCGGCGTGGCGAACAGCACTTTCGCCACCATGCGCACCAGCCCGCCGAGCACCAGCGTCAGTAACACCAACAGCAGGATGGTGACGGCGAGATGTTCCGCCGCCAGTCCGGCGGTAACGGTCATAAACTCACTGAGGAAAATATTGAATGGCGGCATACCGCCCAGCGCCAGCGCGCCGCCGCCGAGCAGTACGGCGGTAAACGGCATCACTTTCAGCATCCCGCACACCACATCCATATTGCGTGTGCCGTACTTCAGCAGCACATTACCGGAGCCGCAGAACAGCAGCGTTTTCGCCAGACTGTGATTGAGCGTGTGCAGCAGCGCCGCCAGAATACCGAGCGGGCCGCCGATGCCGAGTGCAACGGCTACCAGCCCCATGTTCTCCACACTGGAGTAAGCCAGCAGGCGTTTCATATCCTGCTGCACCAGAATGAAGAACGCGGCGACACCCACCGACAGCAGACCAAAAATCAGCAATAGCCGGTTGGGGAAACTGTCACCGATGGCGTGACAAATAATGATGTAGTAGCGGATCAGCACCAGCAGTGCGCAGTTGAGCAGCACCGCTGAGAGCAGGGCGCTTACCGGGCTCGGCGCTTCGCTGTGCGCGTCCGGCAGCCAGGCGTGCATCGGGAACAACCCGGTTTTGGTACCAAAGCCAATCAGCACAAACACAAACGCCAGCACCATCAGCGTCGGGTCGAGCTGACCGCTCTCTTTCAGCACTTCGGTCCAGAAAATGGCGTGATCAGGCTGCGCCATAAAGCTGGCGGCATTGGCGTACACCAGCACCGTACCGAACAGGCCAAACGCCACGCCAACGGTACAGATGATGATGTATTTCCATGCCGCTTCCAGCGATGAGCGCTGCCCGTAAATACCGACCAAAAACGCGGAACTGAGCGTGGTGGCTTCGATCGCCGCCCACATCACAATCAGGTTGTTGCTGGTGACCACCAGCAGCATGGTGAACAGGAACAGGTGGAAAAAACCGTAGTAGTAACAGAGCGTCGGCACGCTGATTTCACCGTGATCGACTTCATGGCGCATATAGCCAATTGAATAGAGGCCGGTGATAAAACCGATGACGCCCAGCAGCGACAGGAACAGCCCGCTCAGGCTGTCGATATGCAACCAGCGGCTGGCGGCGAAAATTTCCCCTTCGCGCACCGCTTCCGCGACCGTCCACAGGGCGATAACCAGCAATAGCGAAATCCCCAGCGTATGCACCACCGTAACCAGCGTGCGCGCCGCATTGCCGCTCAGGCGGCAGGCGAAGCACAGCGCAGAAACCAGCAGCGGCGTCAGCAGTAACAACGTGAACATCAAGGTATGACTCATGGTGTTACCCCTTCAGCGCCGTCAGCGTGTTGACATCCAGCGTGCCGTGAGTACGCCAGATTTTCCGTGCCAGCAGCACCATCACAATCACCGCGAAAATGGCGTCGGTGGCGATGCCAATCTCCACCAGCTCCGGCGCGCGCCAGGCGAGCAGCGCCAGCACCAGGTGCGAGCCGTTCTCCATCAGGCAGTAGCCGAAGATTTGCCGCAGGATATTGCGCTGGCTGATAATGCACAGCAGCCCAAGCAGGAAGTGACCGAGCGCAACGGCGAGCGCCGGTTTGAGCTGCGCTATCATCGGTAACTGCACCGGGCGCACCACAAACCAGCACAGCAGCACAATTGCCGCCGCCATCAGCACCAGTGTTGCCGGACCAAACAGCCGTTCCCCAACGCCGGATTGCGCCATCTTGCGAAAGGCGTAGCCCATAATTAGCGGCACCAGCAGCACTTTGGTGAAGAACGCGCTGAACGACCACATCAGCAACTGTTCGGCGTCCAGCAACTGCGACAGGGTAAAAAAGATAGAGACCAGCACCAGCGATTGCAGGGCATACAACCAGCAGGAGACGGAGTAGCGTCTGGCGCAGGTGACCAGCAGCGAGGTGAACATCATCAGCCCCGCCAGGTTGTTAACAAGCAGTGTTCCCGTCATTATCGACTCCCTTATCCAAGCCACGCCGCAGCGATCACGCTTGAGCACAGCGACATCACAATCAGAATCACCAGCACCAGTTTCATCGCGTACGGCAGCGGTGCAGCCTGCGCCACTTCTTCGCTCGGCTCACCTGGCACCACGCGCCCGAACCAATAAATAAACCAGCCGAAGCTGGCGACGGATTCCACCAGCGCCAGAATCATTACCGCCAGTAAAATCGGGTCGTCATTCGACAGGGCAAACCCGGCGGCGAAGAGGGGGAATTTACTGAAGAAACCGTTAAATGGCGGCACGCCGGTGATCGCCAGTGCGGCAACGCAAAAGCCAATGCCTGCCAGCGGCAATGTCTTCATCACCCCGCGCAAGCGCGGCAGCAGGCGAGTACCGCAGCTGTAACTCAGTGCGCCCGCGACGAGGAAAAACAGGCTCTTGGCAAAGGCGTGGTTGAAGATGTAAACAATCCCCGCTTTGAAGGCCAGCGGCGAGCCGAAGGTCGACAGCGACAGGGCAAGGAAGATCCAAGCCAGTTGCGAGATGGTCGACCACGCCAGCAGCCGTTTCATATCTTTTTGCGGCAGATACATCAAAAAGCCGTATACCAGCGTCAGCGTCGCCATGCCCACGCCAATCCAGCTGATGATGTGAGGAATGTGTCCGCCTTCGGCGATCGCGCGGGCAAAAATGTAGACGCCCACTTTCACCATTGACGCGGCGTGTAAGTAAGCACTCACCGGGGTTGGTGCTTCCATCGCATCCGGCAGCCAGGCTTGCAACGGCAACTGGGCGGATTTGCCCCACGCGGCAAACAGAATGCCGCCGTACACCAGATACGCCGCCGGGCCTTGTAGCTGACTGATGGCGCTCAGCGCAAACGTGTGGGTATGCAAAAACAGCGTGGCCGCCGCCAGATACAGGCCAAGCGAACCGACGTGCGTGATAAGCAGCGCTTTCATCGCCGCGCGCTGGGATTTTTCGCTCTGGTAATAGCTAATCAGTGCCCAGGAACAGCCGCCGGTGATCTCGAAAAACAGCAACTGCCCGAGCAGCGTGGAGGAGAGCACTAAACCGGACATCGCACCGATAAACACCAGCAGGAACGCATAATAACGGTTGCTGCCGTCGTGCGGATGCTCGCGGTTGCTGCGCGTCAGGTAACCGGTCGAATAGAGCGCCACCAGCAGGCCAAGAAAGACCACCGCAAACAGGATCAGGGTGCTGATGCGGTCGACTAACAGACCAAACAGCACCACCTGACCCGCCGCCAGCAGTGGCATATCCGCGGTTTCACTGCCCGCCTGGTAAAAGCGCCAGGCCAGCAGCACGGTGGCAAGCGTTGCCAGAAGCGCGAAGAGCGTGGCAAGCTGCGGCGCGGTTTTCCGTGGGCAAAGCGAGACGACCAGCGCGCCGATAAAGGGCAGCAGTAGCGTCGTCAGAGCAAGAGTTTCCATTATTTTTCCGCGCTCCTTACAAACCGGTTAACCAGAGGACATAGGACAGCGCAGCCAGACTGAAGCCGAGCCAGGTCAGGCGGTGCGTCAGCAAAAAGCGCCCGCGCGCCAGCGAGTTTTCCACCACCGATGCCAGCACAAACACCACCAGCAGTTTCAGCAGCGTGACCACCAGCGACAGCGCCATCGCGCCCGCGCTGAGCGTGACGGCGTTGCCGAAGGGGAAAAACAGCGCGAGGAACAGTGAGGCCATCACCACCTGCTTCAGACCGACGCCCCATTTCACCAGCGCCAGACCCGCGCCGGAATATTCGGTCAGCGGACCTTCCTGCAACTCCTGCTCCGCTTCCGCCACGTCGAACGGGATTTTGCCCATCTCAATAAAACAGGCGAACCCGCAGGCCAGCATTGCCAGTAGCGTGGCGACCGGCGACATCCAGCCCGCCGCCAGCGTGTTGCTGATGGCGCTGATTTGGGTGGATCCTGCCAGTAACGCCAGCACCAGCAGCGAAAGGATAAGCATCGGCTCCACCAGAATCCCCAGCGTCAGTTCGCGGCTGGCGCCGAGGCCGGAGAAGGGGCTGCCGGTATCCAGACCGGAAAGGGCAAAGAAGAAACGGAACAGGGCAAAGAGATAAATCAGGGTGATTAAATCGCCCGCTCCGGCAAAGGGCGCGGTGCGGATAAACAGCGGCAGCGTCATCGCCACCAGCAGCATGCTGCTGAGCAACACCCATGGCATGGCGCGAAACATCAGGCCAGATGAAGCCGGCGCGACAGCCTGGCGTTTTAGCAGCTTTTGTAAGTCGCGGTAATCCTGCCAGATCCCCGGCCCTTTTCTGGAGTGCATGCGGGCGCGGATTTGCCGGGACACTCCGGTAAACAGCGGCGTCAGCGCCAGCAATAGGGCCGCCTGGCAGAGGGCAAATACCCCGAGTGACCACGCAGATGTCTGTTCTAACATTGTTGTCTCCTCTTCACAGCGCGATCGTCAGCAGCAGGATCACCAGCGCGGCAATCACATACAGGCAGTAGAGCCGGAAATCGCCGCTTTGCAGGTACTGCACCACGCGAGCCACGCGCTGCGTCGCGCTGACCAGCGGGCGAATGATTTTCTCGTCCCAGAACGGCTCCGTTCGCGTTGCCGCCTGCGTAATTCCGCCCAGGCTGCGCTGTAAGGGCTGAGCTGGGTCGAGCTGTTTACGTAGCTGGTAAAGCGGGCCAAACATCACGCGCAGCGGCTGGGTAAAACTGCCAGCGGAAGGGGCCATGCCTTTTTCCCATGCGTAACCGCAGGCCCAGGCATCGCCACTGCGGCGAAACGCGCCGCGCGTCTGGCGGTTGAGAAACCACAGCACGCCGGGCAGCAGGGGCAAAAGCAGTAACAGCAGGAACACGGCGGAAGGCGTCAGCATCGCTTGCTGCGCATCACCGGGGATAAGCGTTGCGCCTTCGGCGGCGGCAAGTGCTGCTGGTGGCGTTAAACTCAGCGCGATATGCATTAACTGCGGGGCCACCCAGCTTGCACCCACGCCGAGCGCCACGCACAGCAGCGCCAGCACGGACATGGCGGCAATCATCGGCCATGGCACTTCGCGTGCCTGATCGGCTTTTTCACTGCGCGCATTGCCGCAAAAACTGACGCCGTAAACTTTCACAAAACACATTGCCGCCAGCGCGCCGGTGATCGCCAGCATCACAATGGCAATGGGGCCAGCGAGGCGCGGGATGATCGCGTCGATACGGGTCAGAGAGAACAGCGACTGATAGGTGTACCACTCGCTAATAAAGCCGTTCAGTGGTGGCATTGCTGAAATGGCGAGACAGCCCACCAGAAATGCGCCAGCCGTCCATGGCATCCGTTTGCCGAGTGCCCCCATTTTTTCCATATCGCGGGTATGCAGGCGAAAAATGATCGCCCCGGCCCCCAGAAACAGCAGGCCTTTAAACAGTGCGTGGTTAAGCAGGTGGAACAGCGCGCCGAGCAGGCCGACGGCGGCAATTACCGGTTGATGTAAGGCAATGCCCGCCATGCCGACGCCGACACCCAGCAAAATGATGCCGATGTTCTCGACGGTGTGCCACGCCAGCAGACGTTTGATGTCGTGCTCTGCCAACGCATACAGCACGCCAAGCACCGACGACACTGCGCCAAACGCCAGCACCACTACGCCCCACCACAATGGAATACCGCTGTGACCGAGCAGGTCGATACCGACTTTGATAATGCCGAAGATACCAATTTTCACCATCACGCCGGACATCAGCGCCGAGGCGTGCGACGGTGCAGCCGGGTGGGCGCGCGGCAGCCAGCTGTGCAGCGGCAACATCCCGGCTTTGGCGCCAAAACCGAAAAAGGCCAGCAGGAAGACCGCCGACGCGGTGCCCGGCTCCAGCGTGAGTGCGCGGAAACTGGCGAAATCGAGGCTGCCGCTCTGCCGCCACATCAGGAAGAAGGCGATCATGATCAATACCGACCCGGCGTGGGCGATAAAGAAGTAGAGCATCCCGGCGCGGATCGACTCTTCATCCTGGTCGGTGATAACCAAAAACCACGAGGCAAGGGACATCATTTCAAACAGCACGATGAACCAGAACGCGTTATCCATCACCACCAGGCCTACCATCGAGGCGATAAACAGGTTCATAAAAAAGCCCATCGCACCGGCACCTTTGCCGATGTATTCCCGCACATACGCCAGTGAATAGAGCCCGCACAACGTGACCAGCAGTGAAATCACCAGCACCATGAAAGCGCTCAGGCTATCCATGCGTACCACGAAATGGGCGAAATCAAACGGGCCAATGGCCTGAAAACTCAGCGGCACGCCGCCGTGCAATGCGCTCAGGGCGCTGGCGATCCCCAGCACGCCGCCGATCATGGCGGCGATCCCGGCGACGTTGATCGCCAGTTCCTGACTGCGGGCAAGCAACAACGACAGGACGCCTCCGGTGACGTACACCACGATTGACCACATCAATAATTGCAGGGCATCCATTAGCGTTGCTCCGGCGAAGAGGGAAGAGGAGGAAAGGTCACATCGGTTGAGTTCAGTGCGGCCAGCTCCCGACGGGCCTTGAGCTGTTTCTGCATCGTACTTTCGGTTTCCAGATGTAGCGCTTGCGTAGGGCAAGCCCGTACACAGGCAGGGCCTTCGGGTAGAAAGTCGCAGAGATCGCATTTCACCGCGATGGTTTGCACCCCCGCGTTCCAGCGTAAAAACGGGTGATCGTTGGGCGCGCTGCCGGGCACATCGCGCAGTTGTTCTTCGGCAATGTGATGCTCGTAACGGGCGGGAATATTGAGCGGGCGGCTGCCGGCGGGCGTGATCGCCCCGAACGGACACACCAGCCCACACAGTTTGCAGCCAATGCACAGCGTTTCGTTGAGATAAACGGCATCATCCTGAAACGAAATGGCATTAACCGGACACACCTGTTTGCACGGCGCGTCGTCACAGTGGCGGCACAGTATCGGCGCGGTTTTGCTGGGTGTGCGCACGAGTGTCAGCCGGGGATGGTGCTGCAGGCCCTGGCTTTTATGCACATCCGAGCAGGCGGCAAGACAGGTATTGCATCCTATACACCACTCGGGATCGGCAATCACAAAGCGGTTCATTTCGGCTCCCTGGAATCGAGGTAAAAACATTGAGCCTGCTTTAGCATAAGCTGTGCCAAAGTTATAAATTTTTAAATTTCAAAAGGTTGTTGGTTTTTGAAGTTGGCGGGACGAACAAAAGTGATGGTCAGCGTAGAGCGAAAATTAACCTGTCGGCACAAGTGTCGACATCACGGTGTGAAGTGTGATCGTGGTCAAATATTGGCAGGGGAGACGCAAAGGAAAGGGCGTACCCGATCGGGCCGCCCTGAGAAAAGGTGCGTTACTGTCAGGCGTTCTCTTTCAACCAGTTAACCACGATGTCGTGGTGATTGCTGGTTTTGAAGTCATCAAACACATGTTCAACTTTACCGTCAGCGTCCACGAGGAAGCTGATACGGTGGATACCGTCGTAGGTTTTGCCCATAAAGGTTTTTTCACCCCAGACGCCAAACTGCTCGCAGACCTGATGGTCTTCATCTGAGAGCAGCGTAAAGTTGAGCAGCTCTTTTTCGGCAAAGCGGGAAAGTTTCTCTGGTTTGTCGGTGCTGATACCCAGCACTTCCACACCCGCTTTCTTTAACTCATCCATGTTATCGCGCAGGCCACAGGCCTGGACAGTACAGCCTGGTGTCATGGCTTTCGGGTAGAAATAGACCAGAACACGCTGTCCCTGGAAGTCGGCCAAATTTACTTGTTCACCGTCTTGATCGGGCAAGCTAAATTTCGGTGCGATATCACCGGCTTTCAGTGGATTCATTACTTAACTCCATCCTGTTCATCATGCTGGGAATAGTTGACGATGTTTATACTGCCTTGCGCGTTCAATTCTGTACATAGGGCTTTGAACGCCTGCTCAATATTTGACGCGTCCTGTGACGCGGGGCTATGAGCGGTTATCTGGATAAATAACGTTGGCGCAACGGTAAGATTACCGGGATGTGTACGGGAGACTAACTCCGCAATATTCATTTCGTGTGCGTCGAAAAGCGCAGTGAAACGCTCAATCAGGTGGGGCGAATCGGGGACTTCAACCTGCACCCACACGGTGGCTGGCATATCAGGACGCGGACGGGCATCGGTGCGCTTCATCACAATCAGCAAATCCAGCTCGGCGCCTTTCAGCGGTAAGGTCGATTCGATAAGCGTGATAGCGTTCCACGAGCCCGAAAGCAGCATTATAAACGTGAACTCTTCCCCCAGCATCGCCAGACGGCTGTCTTCGATATTACAGCCGCAGCTGCTGACGTGGCGTGTGATCGTGTTCACAATGCCAGGCCTGTCGGCCCCCAGCGCAGTGATAACCAAAAAGTGTTGTGATGAGGTTGTCAAACCTGAGCTTCCTGTCAAACATGAGGTAATCATAAGGAAAGCATAAAAAAAACCGGCATACAACCGCCACAGAGCCTCAGGTCTCTTGCTTTTCTGACGGCACCGCACGTACCATTGAGAATCTTGTTCGCACAGAGGATGGCCCATGTTCACGGGAAGTATTGTCGCGCTTATCACGCCGATGGATTCGCAAGGTAAAGTCTGCCGGTCAAGCCTGAAAAAACTGATTGATTACCATGTCGCCAACGGAACCACGGCGATCGTTTCGGTAGGGACTACCGGTGAATCCGCCACGCTGAGCCATGATGAACATGCTGACGTGGTGAAGATGACGGTTGAACTGGCCGACGGGCGCATCCCTGTGATTGCCGGGACGGGCGCGAACGCTACCGCGGAAGCCATCAGCCTGACCCAGTGTTTTAACGGCAGTGGCGTGGTGGGTTGCCTGACTGTTACGCCTTACTACAACCGCCCGACTCAGGAAGGGCTGTTCCAGCATTTTAAAGCCATCGCCGAACATACTGACCTGCCGCAAATTCTGTATAATGTGCCGTCGCGTACCGGCTGCGATATGCTGCCGGAAACCGTGGGTCGCCTGGCGAAAATTAAAAATATTATCGGTATTAAGGAAGCGACCGGGAACTTAAGTCGTGTTTACCAGATCAAAGAGCTGGTTTCAGACGACTTTATTCTGCTGAGCGGCGACGATGCCACCGCGCTGGACTTTATGCAGCTCGGCGGTGACGGTGTGATTTCCGTAACCAGCAACGTGGCGGCGCGCGATATGGCTGACATGTGCAAACTGGCGGCCGAGGGGAATTACGCCGAAGCACGCGTAATCAACCAGCGTTTGATGCCGTTACACAACAAACTATTTGTCGAACCCAATCCAATCCCCGTTAAATGGGCATGTATGGAGTTGGGGCTTGTAGCAACCGACACGCTGCGTCTGCCGATGACGCCCATCACCGACCACGGTCGTGACGTTGTCCGCACTGCGCTTAAGCATGCCGGTCTGCTGTAAAGTTTAGGGAGATTTGATGGCTTACTCAGTACAGAAGTCGCGCCTGGCGAAGGTAGCGGGTGTTTCACTTGTGATGTTGCTCGCCGCCTGTAGTTCCGATTCACGTTATAAGCGTCAGGTTAGCGGTGACGAATCCTATCTGGATGCGGCTCCGCTTGCTGAACTTCACGCGCCCGCAGGGATGATCCTTCCGGTGCAAAACGGTGATTACACCATCCCTGTTGCTAACGGCAGCGGCGCGGTAGGTAAAGCGCTGGACATTCGTCCGCCAGCTCAGCCGCTGGCGCTGGTGAGCGGTGCGCGCACCCAGTTTACCGGTGACACCGCGACGCTGATGGTTGAAAACGGCCGCAACAGCACGCTGTGGCCGCAGGTGGTCAGCATTCTTCAGGGGAAAAACTACAGCATCGACAAACGTGACGATGCCACGCAGACCCTGACCACCGGTTGGGTTGACTGGAACCGTCTGGATGAAGATCAGCAGTATCGTGGTCGTTATCAAATCTCGGTGAAACCGCAGGGTTACCAGCAGGCGGTCGTCGTCAAGCTGGTGAATCTGGAACAGGCGGGCAAACCGGTGGCGGACGCCGCATCGTTGCAGCGCTACAGCACCGAAATGCTGAACGTGATCTCCTCCGGTCTGGATAAAACCGCAACTGACGCGCAAAACGCGGCGGAAAACCGCAGCGTCTCTACGCTGAACGTCCAGAGCGCCGCCGATGATACCGGTCTGCCGATGCTGGTGGTGCGTGGGCCGTTTAACGTGGTGTGGCAACGTCTGCCGTCCGTGCTGGAAAAAGTGGGCATGAAAGTCACCGACAGCACCCGCTCAACGGGCAGCATTGCAGTGACCTACAAGCCGCTGTCCGACAGCAGCTGGCAGGAACTGGGCGCGCGCGATCCGGGTCTGGCCTCCGGCGACTATAAACTGCAGGTCGGCGATCTGGATAACCGCAGCAGCCTCCAGTTCATCGATCCGAAAGGTCACACGCTGACACAATCGCAGAACGACGCGTTAGTCGCAGCCTTCCAGGCGGCGTTTAACCGATAATCCTCAAGGCCGGATGTTCCGGCCTTTTTTTATTATGGTGACGCAAACGTGTGCGTCGGCGTAAAATAGCCAAATTAGCCTTGTAATCACACCTGGAGTAATGAAGATGCAAAAGCAAGCTGAGTTGTATCGCGGCAAAGCGAAGACCGTGTACAGTACGGAAAACCCGGACCTGTTGGTGCTCGAATTCCGTAACGATACGTCAGCAGGGGATGGCGCGCGCATTGAACAGTTTGATCGTAAGGGCATGGTGAACAACAAGTTTAACCATTTCATTATGACCAAACTGCAAGAAGCGGGCATCCCGACCCAGATGGAAGCGCTGCTTTCTGATACCGAATGTCTGGTGAAAAAACTGGATATGGTGCCGGTAGAGTGCGTGATTCGTAACCGTGCGGCAGGCTCGCTGGTAAAACGTCTGGGCATCGAAGAGGGGATTGAACTGAATCCGCCGCTGTTCGATATGTTCCTCAAAAACGATGCGATGCACGATCCGATGGTGAACGAATCCTACTGCGAAACCTTCGGCTGGGTGAACAAAGAAAATCTGGCGCGCATGAAAGAGCTGACCTACAAAGCCAACGATGTGCTGAGCAAACTGTTTGATGACGCTGGTTTGATCCTCGTTGATTTCAAACTGGAATTTGGCCTGTTTAAAGGCGAAGTGGTGCTCGGCGACGAGTTCTCACCGGACGGCAGCCGCCTGTGGGATAAAGAGACGCTGGATAAAATGGACAAAGACCGTTTCCGTCAGAGCCTTGGCGGCCTGATTGAAGCCTATGAAGCCGTGGCGCACCGTCTTGGCGTGAAACTGGACTGATCTTCACCTCGCGTTACTTCTGGAGGATGCCTGCATCCTCCGGATTTCCTCACTTTTTTCCTGTGCTAATCCTTCCCTCTGCGCCTACGATCATATATACACTGAGTCCATCATTGGGATAGTGAGGTAGTTATGCGCTGGCAAGGCCGTCGAGAGAGTGACAACGTAGAAGACCGACGTAATGAGTCGGGTGGGCCGTCGATGCGCGGGCCTGGGTTTCGTTTACCGGGTGGCAAGGGCGGGATAATCCTGCTGTTGGTGGTGATTGTCGCGAGCTATTACGGTGTTGATCTCACCAGTTTACTGACCGGGCAACCGGTGAGCCCACCCACGCAACAACAGCGCGCCGCGAACCCGCACGAGGATGAGTCTGCGCATTTTACCCGCGTCATTTTCGCCACCACCGAAGAAACCTGGGGCCAGCTGTTTGAAAAAATGGGACAACATTATCAACAGCCGACGCTGGTGATGTACCGTGGCAGCACCCATACCGGCTGCGGCACCGGGCAATCCATTATGGGGCCGTTTTACTGCCCGGCAGACAGCAAAATTTATATCGATCTCTCTTTTTACGATGAGATGAAAAACAAGCTCGGCGCGGGCGGCGATTTCGCCCAGGGCTACGTGATTGCCCATGAAGTCGGTCATCACGTGCAAAAACTTTTGGGGACAGAAGCCAAAGTGCGCGGTCTGCAACAAAACGCCACGCAACAACAGGCGAATGCTCTGTCGGTGCGCATGGAGTTGCAGGCCGATTGTTATGCGGGCGTCTGGGGCCACAGCATGGAGCAGCAGGGCGTGCTGGAACCGGGCGATGTCGAAGAGGCATTAAACGCCGCGCAAGCCATTGGTGATGACCGCTTACAGCAGCGCAGTCGGGGCGTCGCATTCCCGGATAGCTTCACGCATGGTACCTCGACACAGCGTTACACCTGGTTCAAACGCGGAATGGACAGCGGCGATCCGGCGCAATGCAATACATTCAGCGGGCAGTTGTAATCATCTCGTGATGCAACAGCTGATTGAACTGAGCGCCCGCATGGCGCGGGAAGGGATCCGTCGCTTGCTGGTGATTGCCGGTCAGCCTGCGTGGAGTGAGGCGCAGGCGGGCACACTGCGCGACTCGCTTCCCGGCGACTGGCTGTGGGTCGGTGAAAACAGCGGCTGGCCACAACACATTCAACCTCGCGCATTAACTACCTTGCTCGGGCGGGAATTCCGTCATGCCGTGTTCGATGCGCGTGAAGGATTTGATGTCGCCGCTTTCGCCGCCCTTGGCGGGACGCTCACGGCCGGTAGCTGGCTGGTGATGCTCACACCGCCGTTCGCGCTGTGGCCGCAGCAGCCGGATGCAGACAGCCTGCGATGGAGCGACACCGCCGAGCCGATCCCGACCCCGGTTTTTATTGATCACTTTTGCCGTACGCTCCGTGACGATCCACAAACCGTGGTGTGGCAGCAAGCGTCACCTTTTTCTCTTCCGGACTTTCCTTCCCGGCCTGAATGGCACGCGGCAACTGGCGCACCCGAGCACGAGCAGGCGCAGATCCTTGAGCAACTTCGTCGCATGCCGCCAGGTGTCGCGGTGGTGACGGCACCGCGCGGGCGAGGAAAATCGGCGCTGGCGGGGATGCATATTGCCCGCATATCTGAGCCTGTCACGGTCACCGCACCTGCGCGCGCCGCCACCGATGTGCTGGCGAAATACGCCGGCGAGCGGTTCAACTTTATCGCCCCGGATGCGTTGCTCCAGCAGATAACGGCGCAGGGAACACAGCCGGGCTGGCTGGTGGTGGATGAAGCTGCTGCCATTCCTGGGCCGCTGCTGCATGCGCTGGTTTCCGCTTTCCCTCGCGCATTGCTCACCACCACCGTACAGGGTTATGAAGGCACCGGGCAGGGTTTTTTGCTGAAGTTCTGTGCCGGGTTTCCGCAGTTACGCCATTACACGCTCTCCACGCCGCTGCGCTGGGCGCAGGGCTGCCCGCTGGAGCAGGTAATTAGCGCCCTGTTGCTGTTTGACGATGAACCTGTCGTTGAACCGCCGACAGGTGACATCACCATGCAGCCGTTACCAGCACGGGCCTGGCAAGAGACGGCGGCGATTTATCGTCTGCTGGCGAGCGCCCATTACCGCACGTCACCGCTCGATCTGCGACGCATGATGGATGCGCCTGGGCAGCATTTCTGGCAGGCTTGCCGGGCAAAAACGGCGGTGGCCGCGCTCTGGCTGGTGGACGAGGGTGGGTTAAGTGCCGGGCTTAGCCAGGCGGTGTGGGCGGGTTTTCGCCGTCCGCGCGGTAATCTGGTCGCACAATCGCTGGCCGCGCACGGCGGTAGCCCGCTGGCGGCAACATTGCGCGGGCGGCGTATCAGCCGCATTGCTGTGCATCCTTTTTGCCAGCGTACGGGGATTGGCAGTGCGCTCATCGCCCATGCGCGAGCGCATACAACGAAGTGTGATTACCTCTCCGTCAGTTTTGGCTATACGCCAGAATTATGGCGCTTCTGGCAGCGCTGCGGTTTTTCGCTGGTGCGCCTTGGCAGCCATCGCGAAGCGAGCAGCGGCTGTTTTACCGCCATGGCGATAATCCCGCTGACGGCGGCTGGCGAAGCGCTGCTGGTGCGGGAACAGACTCGCCTGGCGCGCGATCTGCCCTGGCTTGCCGACTGGCGCGAGGAAACGTTGTCTCTGCCTGTTGTTCAGTCGACTACGCTTAGTGAAGAGGACTGGCTGGAGCTGGCCGGTTTCGCTTTTGCGCATCGACCACTTTCGGCGGCTTACGGCGCGTTATGCCGTTTGCTGGCGCACGCGCATTTGCCATTGTTGGCATTGCGAGGACGGGTAAGCGATGGCGAAAGCGAACAGGCGTTATGCCAGCGTTTATCGCTGAGCGGGCGTAAAGCGCTGCTGCTATCTCAGCGCCGGGAGTGTGAACAGGCGCTCTTGCAACTGGATGCTGAGCGCGCACTCAATCTGAAAACACAGGTGCAGAAACTGCAATTTTTTTAACTAACTCATTCAGTTAAATGGCATGGTCATTATGGCTCCCGGGCGTAAACTGCACTCAACGATTTAAGGAGACAACCATGAAACATGACCATTTCGTTGTGCAAAGTCCGCAATCCCCGGCAAAACAATTACTGCTGTTGTTTCATGGCGTTGGCGATAACCCGGTCTCCATGGGACAAATCGGCAGCTGGTTTGCACCGCACTTTCCCGATGCGCTGATCGTCAGTATTGGCGGCGTCGAAACCTGCGGCGCACCACCGGCCCGCCAGTGGTTTTCCGTGGCAGGCGTGACGGAAGAAAATCGTCAGCAACGCATTGATGCTGTGATGCCGCAATTTATTGACGTTGTGCGTTACTGGCAGCAGCAAAGCGGTGTAAACGCGTTAGCCACGGCGCTGATTGGTTTTTCGCAAGGGGCGATTATGGCGCTGGAAGGGCTGAAAGCGCAGCCGGATCTGGCTTCGCGGGTGATTGCGTTCAACGGGCGTTACGCCACGCTGCCGCAGGCGGTTTCCACGGCGCAGACCATTCACCTGATTCACGGCGGTGAAGACCGGGTTATCGATCTGGCCTGGGCGGTGAAGGCGCAGGAAGCAGTGCAAACGCTAGGCGGCGATATCACGCTGGATATTGTCGACAATCTGGGCCATGCCATTGATGATCGCAGTATTGAGCTGGCGCTCAAACATTTGCGCTACACCGTGCCGAAGCACTATTTCGATGAAGCGTTAAGCGGCGGCAAGCCGAATGACGACGATATTATTGAGTTTTTATGAGCAAAAAATTCACCCCCGAAAGGGGGTGAATTATGTGAGGCTTACTTTTTCGGCTGATCCTGTTTCGGCCAGTCGTCATCGTCGTCCCATTTGTCGTTGAAATCACGATGCGGTGGCAGATCCGGCTTGTTAGCGAGGAATTTTTTGTGATCGACCCGGCTCAGGTCTTTGATCACATTAATCAGTACGCCAAGTAAAAAAACCAGTACCAGAATCCACCAATATTTTGCCAGCCAATCCATGTCATCCTCCAGGCCATCAGGCGATGAGTTGTTCCATAATGCGTTGATACATACGGGCGAGCAGTTGCAAATCCGCCGCGTTCACACATTCGTTGATCTTGTGAATGGTGGCGTTCACCGGCCCGAGTTCAACCACTTGCGCGCCCATACGCGCGATAAAACGGCCATCTGACGTGCCGCCGGTGGTTAACAACTGCGGTTTGATCTCATTATAGTGCTCAATGGCATTGACCACCGCATCCACCAGCTTGCCGCGCCCCGTCAGGAAAGGCTGCCCGGAAACCCACCACTCCACGCTGTAACGCAACTGATGTTTTTCCAGCAGCGCCTGCACGTGAGCTTTGATCATCTCGTCGGTCAGTTCGGTACTAAAGCGGAAGTTGAACTGCACAAACAGATCGCCAGGGATAACGTTGTTGCTGCCGGTTCCGGCTTTGATATTGGCAATCTGCATGCTGGTCGGCGGAAAGTATTCGTTGCCGTGATCCCACTGGATGGCCACCAGCTCATTGAGCATTGGCGCGGCGCGATGCACCGGGTTATCCGCCAGATGCGGATAGGCAACGTGCCCCTGAACACCGTGAATGGTCAGGTTGCAGGTCATCGATCCACGACGACCGTTTTTTACCACATCGCCCACCACTTCCGTACTGGAAGGCTCACCAACCAGGCAGTAATCCAGCCGTTCGTTACGCGCCATCAGCGCGTCGACCACTTTGACGGTGCCGTTGGTGGCGCTGGCCTCCTCGTCAGAGGTGATAAGAAATGCCAGACGGCCTTTATGCTGCGGATGCTGGGCGACAAAACGCTCGGCGGCGACAACCATCGCCGCCAGCGAACCTTTCATGTCTGCTGCGCCGCGACCAAATAGCATGCCGTCGCGGATGGTTGGTTCAAAAGGCGGGTTGATCCAGCGGTCCGCATCGCCAGCCGGCACCACATCCGTATGGCCAGCGAAGGCCAGCGTTTCGCCTTGCCCGCGCCATGCCCAGAAATTTTGCGTGTCGCCAAAATCCATCGGCTCAATGGTAAAACCGATAGCGCGCAGACGTTCAATCATTAGCGCCTGGCATCCTGCATCATTGGGGCTCAGAGAAGGGCGACGAATAAGCTGCTGTGTCAGCTCAATAACCGGGCACGACATAAACTACACCTCGTTAATAAACTTCTCATAACTGGATTCATTGAAACCCAGCAGCATAGGCTTACCCGGCGCGCAGAGCAATGGGCGTTTGATAATTGCAGGCATTTCAAGCATCAACGCGATGGCAGCATCATCATTGGTGATGGCTGCGCGCTGGGCTTCATCCAGCTTGCGCCAGGTGGTGCCCCGGGTGTTTAGCAGTGCTTCCCAGCCGAGTTCATCAACAAATGTACGCAGTAAATCTGCATGAATACCGTCTGTGCGGTAATCGTGGAAACGGTATTCCACCCGCTGCGCTTCGAGCCAGCGGCGCGCTTTTTTGATGGTGTCGCAGTTTTTGATGCCGTACATGGTGATCATGGTGAATCCTTTTGTCTCTTTGTTGGTTATTTGTGCAAGAAATTAGAATAACGGATTTTAATTTGCCTGTGATTTGTCTGATAAGCAAATGTCAGCGGATATAACCACTCTGTTCCAGTTTGAATAAACTTTCAGGTGTTGCGCATACCATGCCAGTGGTTAAAAAACGGAAACCATATTGTTGATAAAATCCTGTCTTTTCCGGTACGGAATAAATAAAGGTTTTGCCGAACGGTAATAATGTTCTGACAATGTCAGACATCAGTTGTTTTCCATAACCGCGTCCCTGCATTTCCGGCGCGACCACAATATCCGCAACATAGCTGGCCCATGTCAGATCGCTGATTGCGCGCGCTGTGGCGACCAGCTCCCCGTTATGGTAGCCAAACCAGCAGAAGGTGCTGTTACGCCACGCCTGCTCGACCTGCAGCGGGTCGCGCTGATTAAGACCGCCTGCGGCAATCAGCGCCGTTAACGCCAGCCAGTCCACCGCTTCAATTGCTGATTTATCGAACAATGTGATCGTCATTTCATTTGGCCCTAAAGTTTTTATGGAATATTGCCGTTATTCACATTAAATGACATGACATCGGCTCATAGTTATCGCAAGCATTAAAAGTACCCCGCTAATAGCGATTGAAGCAATTGATTAACATCTCTTCAATGTTGTTACGGGTTTAAGTAGAATTGCCAGAATAATAAGAGAGGTAGTTATGATTGAACATGAACTGGGGAACTGGAAAGACTTTATCGAAGGTATGCTTCGTAAATAATTTCCTGACGAACGATTAAGCAGTGACGGCTTAATAAATAACAATGTGAACCGACACATGAAAAAGGCGACCACCAGGTCGCCTTTTTGTTATGCAGAAATTACTGCGCGCGCGCTTTGAGCGGGAAACGGCGGCGCACCAGCACGAAGAACAGCGGCACAAAGAAAATCGCCAGCACGGTGGCGGAAATCATCCCGCCCATCACACCGGTTCCCACCGCATGCTGGCTGCCGGAGCCCGCGCCGGTGCTGGTTGCCATTGGCAGCACCCCGAAAACGAACGCCAGCGAGGTCATCAGGATCGGCCTTAAACGCTGGCGGCAGGCGTGCAGCGTGGAGACCAGCAGATCTTCGCCCTTCGCATTCATGTCGTTGGCAAACTCGACGATGAGTATCGCGTTTTTCGCCGACAGCCCTATTACCGTCAACAACCCGACCTGGAAGTACACATCGTTTTCCAGCCCACGCATCCAGGTTGCCAGCAGCGCGCCAATCACGCCAAGCGGTACCACCAGCATCACCGAGAACGGCACAGACCAGCTCTCATACAGCGCTGCAAGGCACAGGAATACGACCAGCAGGGAGACCGCATATAACGCCGGTGCCTGCGCGCCGGAAAGGCGTTCCTGGTAAGACATGGCGGTCCACTCCAGGCCAAAACCGGTAGGCAACTGGCTAACCAGTTTCTCCATCACATCCATCGCCGTACCGGTGCTGACGCCGGGTGCGGATTCGCCGACAATCTCCACTGCGGCATAACCGTTGTAGCGCTCAAGGCGCGGCGAGCCGGTTTCCCAGCGCGAGGTGGCAAACGCGGAGAATGGCACCATTCCACCGTTGTTATTTCGCACATACCAGAGGTTGATATCGTCCGGCAACATGCGGTATTTCGCCGCAGCTTGTACGTAGACTTTTTTCACGCGCCCGCGATCCATAAAGTCATTGACGTAGCTGGAGCCCCAGGCGGTTTTCAGCGTGTTGTTAATATCATCAATCGACACGCCCAGAGCCTGCGCTTTGCGCTGATCAATATCGATTTGCAGCTGGGCGCTGTCATCAAGACCGTTATGGCGAACGCGGGTCAGCGCCGGATCTTTGGCCGCCATCTCAATCAGACGATCGCGAGCCGCCATCAGAGCGTCGTGGCCTGCACCGGCGTGATCCTGCAATTCCATATCGAAACCGGCCGAACTCCCCATACCGCTGATAGCAGGCGGGCTGCTGGCGAAAACGCGGGCTTCACTGATGCGGCTAAACGCTTTGGTGGCGCGTTCGATAATGGCAAACGCGCTACCGCTTTTCGGGTCGCGGGCTTCCCAGTCTTTCAGGCGGATGAACAAACGCGCCACGTTCTGCCCGTTACCACCGGGGCCGGAGCCGACGGTAGCAAACACGGATTCAACATTCGATTTCTCGTGGGTGAAGAAATAGTCTTCGACTTTCTGCACCACTTTCAGCGTCTGCTGTTGCGTTGCACCACTCGGCAGCTGCACTGAGGTGGTAAACATGCCCCTGTCTTCCAGCGGCAGAAACGACGTTGGCAGACGCAGGAACAGCAACACCATGCCGCCAATCAGCAGCACATAGAGCAAAATCCAGCGCAGGCTGCGATGCAGAATTTTACCGACGGCGGTTTCATAACGATCGGCATTACGGTTGAAAATACGGTTAAAGGCGCCGAAAAAGCCTTTCTGCCCATGCAGCTCACCTTTATGCAGCGGCTTGAGCAACGTGGCGCACAGCGCCGGTGTGAGGATCATTGCCACCAGCACAGAAAGCACCATCGCCGAAACAATGGTGATAGAGAACTGGCGATAAATCGCGCCGGTGGTGCCGCCAAAGAACGCCATCGGCACAAATACCGCCGACAGCACCATCGCAATCCCCACCAGCGCACCCTGGATTTGCCCCATCGATTTACGCGTCGCTTCCCTGGGCGACAGCCCTTCTTCGGTCATGATGCGTTCGACGTTTTCCACCACCACAATCGCATCATCCACCAGCAGACCGATGGCGAGCACCATGGCGAACATGGTCAGGGTGTTGATGCTGTAGCCAAATGCATAGAGCACGGCGAATGTGCCAAGCAGCACGACCGGCACGGCGATAGTGGGGATCAGCGTGGCGCGGAAATTTTGCAGAAACAGGTACATCACCAGAAACACCAGCGCGATAGCTTCGAGCAGGGTTTTCACGACATCGATAATCGAGGCTTTAACAAACGAGGTGGTTTCGTAAGCGACTTTATATTCCAGACCGTGCGGGAAAAAAGGTGCCAGCTCGTTTAAGCGGTTAATCACCAGTTCTGCCGTCGCCATTTCGTTAGCGCCGGAGGCCAGTTTCACCCCCAGCCCGGACGCGGGGTTACCGTTAAAACGGCTCAGGTAGTCATATTTCTCTGCGCCCAGTTCCACCGTCGCCACGTCGCCAAGACGCACTTCTGAACCGTCCTGATTCACGCGCAGCGTAATATTGCGGAACTGTTCCGGCGTTTGTAAAAGCGACTGCGCATTGATAGTGGCGTTTAAGGCCTGGCGATCAACGGACGGCGTTCCGCCAAGTTGCCCGACGGCAATTTGCGCGTTCTGCGACGAAATGGCGCTGGTGACGTCCGAAGCGGTGAGCTGGTAACTGTTGAGCTTGGCAGGATCGAGCCAGATACGCATTGAATATTGCGAACCGTAGGCGTCAATATCGCCAACGCCGTTTACGCGGCTAATCGGATCCTGAATATTACTCGCCACATAGTCGGAGATATCTTGTTTATCCATCGAGCCGTCAGTGGAGACAAACGCGATGGTTAAAATGTTGGTATCACCGGTTTTTCGCACCGTGACGCCCTGGTTTTGCACCGCTTGTGGGAGTTTACGCATCGCCGATTGCAGCTGGTTTTGCACCTGCTGTACGGCTTCATCAGGATCGGTCCCGGCGCTGAAATTGAGAGTCACCGTTGCCTGCCCGGTGGCGCTGCTTTGCGAGGACATATACATTAAATTATCGAGGCCGGTCATATTCTGCTCGATAACCTGAGTAACGGTATTTTCCAGTGTTTGCGCCGATGCGCCAGGATAATTAGCGGTAATGCGGACGTTAGGCGGGGCTAAATCGGGATATTGTTCGACGGGTAAAGAAATAATGGCAAGTGTCCCCGTAAGACAGATCAGGATCGCCAGCACCCACGCAAAAATGGGGCGATCAATAAAAAAATTCGCCATCAGAAATAAAACCTCATATTGCTGCGCATCGTTATAGTGACATTGCTTGCATCAATGTAGCGGCAATGCAGAAACCAATCGTGGAGAAAAAAAGGAGAAAATGTAAATTATCATGCCTGATTAAGGCATAACTATGCATAACCACACTTAAGCAAAATTTCCTCCTGCACAAAATCATTTTACTTTAAATTCTTTACACTTATTGACGCTGCGCGCTGACCAGTATCGGAAAGCGAAACTGCACCTGCGTGCCGCTTCCCGGCGGTGAGATGATTTCCAGCACACCGCCAAGGCGCTCGGCGCGCTCGCGCATGATCGTCAACCCATAATGCCCGGCGGGCTCCTGCGTGCTGTTCATACCGATGCCGTTATCGCGGATGTAAACCGAATGCAGTCCGTCAGGGTCGGTCACACAACTGACGGTGATTTCACTGGCCTGCGCATGTTTAATCGCGTTGATGACCGCTTCACGCACAATTTGTAAAACGTTCATTTGCTGTTGCGCATCCAGCGCCTGCGTGGGTAAACGGCAATCCAGATTCAGCTTCGCGCTGGTCTGGCTCTGCAATACATCCAGCGCTTCACGCAGCGCGGCGGGTAGCGAACTTTGCTGTAAAGAGAGGCGGAACGTGGTGAGCAGCTCACGCAACTGCTGCCAGGCATTGTTCAGACCGCGCGAAAAGTCGTCGATGATCAGGTGTGCCGGGGCGTTATCGTCCGGCACGGAGCGCTTAAGCAGCGCCAGCTGGATACGCAAATAGGAGAGCATCTGCGCCAGAGAATCGTGCAGTTCGCGGGCGATGGTCGCACGTTCTTCCATCAGCATTAATTGCTGGTAGTGCTTCTGCGCCTGGTTGATATAGAGACCGCGTCCAAGAATGGTGGCGATATTGCACATCAGCGGCGCGGAGAGCGGCTGCTGGTGGCTTTGCCAGCGCAGCTCGCCCAGCACGTTCTCCTGCATATTTACCGGCAAGCTGTTCACCGGCAGCGTGGGATCGGCCTCACCTTGCTGAATGCGCCAGTTGTCATCAACAACCAGTTCCAGGAAGCAGGCTGCCTGATGGTCGTAGACGATCTGCAACACATGGTGCAGACAAAGAGCATCGATCTGGCTGGTGTTGAGCGCCTGCGAGCACTGGTACATCACTTCCAGGCGACTGTTGGCTTCATGCAGATCGCGGGTTTTTTCTGCTACCGATGTTTCCAGCGAGCGGTAGAGCTTAAACAGTTGCCCGGACATTCTGTCGAACGTTGAAGCCAGTAAACCCAGTTCGTTATCGAGTTTGTTATCGAGCGGCAGCAAGGAAAACTGCCCTTGCTGGATACGCTGGCAAGCGGCGACCAGGTTATTAAGCGGTTTGACGACCCGCTGGCGAATACGGCGCAGCGTAAAAAACACCAGCGTGAAAATCCCGGCAGCCCCCAGCAGCGAAATAGCGACTACCAGCATCATCTTGCGTTCGGTGTAGTGCTGGAGCGCCAGCACGAACAAATCAATTTGCCCGACATAAGCCTGGATATTTTGCTCGTACCATTGCTGGTCGCCCTGAATCAGATGTTTTTCCATCTGGCGCCAGTTTTCGTGCAATTGCCCATAACGTTGCTGCACTTCCTGCGGCACGTACCAGCGGTTCAGGGTTTGTAATACGGGAGAGTTCAGCGTCTGCTGGTAAATCTGGCGGTGGGGTTGTAATTCGGCGGTCTGTTTTTGCAGCTCGTAACCAAGACGGTAACTTTGCATACGCAGCGACCCGGCTATATTAATGGCTTCCGCGTCCCGCAGGCTGCTGGCAAGCGTGACGAGTGCCACTCCGGTGGAGAGCAGCGACAGTAAAACAAGAGAGAAAAAGGCTCTGGCCAGGCTTCCTGAAACAGGTTTTTTGACTATCACTGCAGCGCTTCCCAATCCTGATATTACGTACAGGAAACATCGGCCTGAACGTCCATCGAATGAAATAATTTTTCAGAAATCCTGAAATAAATTGATCTGCTACAAGCTCGTGACAAATAGATAACCTTTCTGGGCAATTGAACATTGCCTGTGTCGTGCTGCCCCGGTAAATACAATGCTCATATAAAAAATAAGGTTTATTAAACCAGAAAAGAAGGGTGCCATGAATCGTTTTATTATGGCGAATAGCCAGCAATGTATAGGATGTCGTGCCTGCGAAGTCGCGTGTGTGATGGCGCACAATAATGAGCAACATGTATTAAGCGCCGGACATTTTCATCCACGGATCACCGTGGTTAAACATCAGCAGCACCGCAGCGCGGTGACTTGCCAACACTGTGAAGCTGCGCCCTGTGCCCGCAGTTGTCCGAATGGCGCAATCAGCCGCGTTGATGAGGCGATTCAGGTCAATCAGCAAAAGTGCATTGGCTGTAAATCCTGCGTGGTGGCTTGCCCGTTTGGCACCATGCAAGTGCTGGTCACGCCAATTGGCGACGGGCTGGTAAAAGCCACCGCGCACAAATGCGATCTCTGCCAGGGCAGGGCGGAAGGCCCGGCCTGTGCGCAGAATTGCCCGGCCGATGCGCTGCAACTGGTGAACAGCGACGCGCTGGCAGAGCTTGCTAAATCTCGCCGTCTGCGAACTGCCAGCCATGAGGCGCAGCCGTGGCACAGTGTCGCGGCGCTGACTCCCGCCTTTAACGACCGCAAAGTGCGGCAGATGCGTAAAACGACGTCGCGCGGTGAGCCAGATAAATTGCCACTGGCGGCGCGTAAAAGCGGTTTTGATGAAATCTATCTACCGTTTCGCGCCGATCAGGCCAATCGTGAAGCGGAGCGCTGCCTGAAGTGCGGCGACCACAGCATTTGCGAATGGATCTGCCCGCTGCATAACCATATTCCGCAGTGGATCGAGCGGGTAAAAGAGGGTGATATTGCGGCTGCGGTCGAACTTTCGCATCAAACCAACTGCTTACCGGAAATCACCGGGCGCGTCTGCCCGCAAGACCGGCTGTGCGAAGGGGCATGTACGGTGCGCGATGAGTATGGCGCGGTCACGATCGGCAATATTGAACGCTATATCTCCGATCAGGCGCTGGCGCAGGGCTGGCGGCCCGATTTACAGCAGGTTGCGGCGGTAGATAAACATATCGCGATTATCGGTGCTGGCCCGGCAGGTCTCGCCTGCGCTGACGTGCTCGCTCGCCACGGCGTGAGCGCCACGGTGTTCGATCGTCACCCGGAAATCGGCGGTTTGCTCACCTTTGGCATCCCCGCTTTTAAACTGGATAAATCGCTGCTGGCGCGCCGTCGTGAAATTTTCAGCGCGATGGGCATTCGCTTTGAACTCAATTGTGAAATCGGTAAAGACATCGGGCTGGAGACGCTGCTCAGCGATTACGACGCGGTGTTTGTGGGCGTTGGCACTTACCGTTCAATGAAAGCCGGTTTGCCAAATGAAGACGCTCCGGGCGTTTACGATGCGCTGCCGTTCCTGATTGCTAACACCCGTCAGTTAATGGGGTTGCCGGACAGCGCCGACGAGCCGTTTATCAACACCGAGGGGCGCAATGTCGTGGTGCTTGGCGGCGGCGATACGGCAATGGACTGTGTCCGTACCGCACTGCGCCATGGCGCGAGCAAAGTGACCTGTGCCTACCGTCGCGACGAAGCCAATATGCCTGGCTCGAAAAAAGAGGTGAAAAATGCGCGGGATGAAGGGGCTGAGTTTGAGTTCAATGTCCAGCCAGTAAACCTCGAGCTGGATAAGAGCGGCAAAGTCTGCGGCATTCGCTTGCTGCGCACACAGCTCGGCGAGCCGGATGCCAAAGGCCGCCGCCGTCCGGTGCCGATTGAAGGCAGTGAGTTTGTTATGCCTGCTGATGCGGTGATCATGGCGTTTGGTTTTAACCCGCATTCCATGCCGTGGCTGGAGCGCCACGGTGTGCGCGTTGATGACTGGGGGCGTATTGCCGCCAGTGTCGAAAGCCAGTATCGCTACCAGACCAGCAACCCGAAAATTTTTGCCGGCGGTGATGCGGTGCGCGGAGCCGATCTGGTGGTGACCGCGATGGCGGAGGGGCGCCACGCCGCGCAGGGCATGATGGACTGGTTGGGCGTCAAAGCACCAGGGCAGCATTAAGGCGTTTGCCATAAAACAGGCTTCACGGCATCACACTTCGCGGCGTAGTATTACGCAAAGTTATTAGCGCTCTGGAGCCTGTATGTCGCTGAAAATTGAAGTTATCAAAGATAAAATCCTCTCTGAAAATTATTTTGTCCTGCGCAATATCACCTACGATTTGACCCGTCAGGACGGTGAAGTGGTGCGTCATAAACGTGAAGTCTACGACCGGGGCGATGGTGCCACCATCTTGCTGTATAACCGTGAAAAGCAGAGTGTGCTGCTGATCCGCCAGTTCCGGATCGCCGCCTGGGTGAATGGTAGCGTGGATGGTCGCCTGATTGAAGCCTGCGCCGGGTTACTGGATGACGATGAGCCGGAAGTGTGCATTCGTAAGGAAGCGATTGAGGAGACGGGATATGAAGTTGGCGAGGTGCGCAAAGTATTTGAGTTGTACATGTCGCCGGGCGGGGTCACGGAAATTGTCCACTTCTTTATTGCGGAATATAACGACGCGCAGCGCGTGAATAACGGCGGCGGAGTAGAAGATGAAGATATCGAAGTGCTGGAACTGCCCTTCCGGCAGGCCTTGACGATGGTCGCCAACGGTGAGATCTGTGATGGCAAGACGGTGATTTTACTGCAATATTTGCAAACATCTGGCCTAATGGACTGAAATTAATAAGGTTATCAGCTCCGCTTTCAGATGAAGCTATCCGACAAATCCGATTGAGCAAGCCAACCGGGAAATAGAATATACGCAGGTTCTGCGTCTATTCTTCCGGGGTTGTGCCAACCATGCGTTACCGCAGCGTTTTGACTTTGCTCTTCGGTCTTCTGGCCGCACCGTTGCTGTGCGCAGCACCCGCGCAACAAACCTTCTCCGACTGGCAAGTCACCTGTAATAACCAGAACTTTTGCGTGGCACGCAATATTGGTGAGCATCAGTGGCTGGTAATGACGCTGGAGCGCAGCGCTGGCGCGCGTGCCGATGCCACGCTACGTATCGATTATGGCGGCATCGACGCGCCGATTACTAAAGAACCGCCGATTGCCGGGCGTTTACTGTTTGACGGTCAGCCACTGGCGTTGGCGAGCGATCGCTGGCAAACCACTCCGTGGCATCTGGTGACGGATAACACCGATGCCATCACTTCGTTTTTAAAAAACATTCAGGAAGGCCAGTCGCTTACACTACAAGGCAGCAAGGGCGAGATTTCTCTGGTCGGGCTAAAAGCGGCGCTGCTGTTTATTGATGCGCTGCAAAAACGCGTCGGCAGCGAGACGGCATGGATTAAAAAGGGCGATAGCCCGTCGTTAAGCGTTCCGCCCGCACCTGCGTTGAAAAAGGTCGCCTCGGCCAATGTGGCACCAACCCCGCTGACGCACCAGGAACTGAACGATTTGCTGGATTACGGTACCTGGCGAATGAACAGCAGCCAGTGTTCGCTGGATCCGATGCGCCGCCAGGTGCGCGTGAGCGCGCTGACTGATGATAAAGCGTTGCTAGTGATCGACTGTGAAGCGGGTGCGTATAACATGGTCGAACGCGCGTGGCTGGTATCGCGGGAAAAACCGTTTGCCGCACGGCTGGTGCGCCTGTTGCTGCCTTTCACGCCGGATAACGGTAACGATGAAATGGAACTGATGAACGCGGCGTTTGATGAGAAAACCCGCGAGCTGACCACACTTTCCAAAGGTCGCAGCCTGGCGGATTGTGGCGTGTCGAGCCGCTGGCGTTTTGACGGCCAGCGCTTTCGCCTGGTGCGGTACGCGCAGGAGCCCTCCTGCGATAGCTGGCACGGCCCCGATGCGTGGCCAACGCTGTGGGTGACGCGCTAACCCTTCGCTGACATAATCCCTTGCGGATATTGTTATCGGGAAGGGAATAATGAAACGCGTTTACCCACAATGGCTTGCGGCCTGCGTACTCTTTTTTGCCGTTCTGCCTGCCCAGGCTGAACTGACCTCAGCGGATAAACAGAGCATCGCCCAGCTTGTCGATGTCTGGAATAGCCATCTGAATGGCAATGCCCAGGCAACCGGCAGCGATCTCTATGCGGCTCAGGTCCAATGGTTTGGCCAGCATCTTGAGCGCGACGAGGTACTGCGCCGTCAGCAAGCGTTCACCTCTCACTCACCGCACTATGCGCAGCGAATTATCACCACGCTTGATATCACCGAAGATGAAGCGGGCCAGGTTCAGGTCGAGTTTGTCAAACAAGCCGGACTCGATGAAAAACAGGTAAAAAACTACCCGGCACAGCTTACTTTCAGCAAGCAGCCTGAGGGCTGGCGCATTAGCGGCGAAACCGATTTGCTCACCCGCCTGAATCAAAAAGAGGCGTCGGTACAGGGGCTTTTGACCAAAGGTAAGTTTGACGGCATTACCAAAGATGTCGTGTGGGTGAACGCGCGCGATCCCAAAACCGGCGGCAGTTGCGATGAAGAGGGCGACTGTGAATGTAAGCTCTGGAGCAGCAACCCGGCTGTACAACCCGCGATGGTGCCGCAGTGCATTGGTGGCGGAGTGGAAACGCTGTCGCAGCTCGATGATAGCGGACGCGATCGGGTGGTTGTTTTCCCGCAGTGGTGGACCAGCGCCTGGCGGGTGGTTTATGTCTTTGATATCCAGCAAGGGCAATGGGCGAAAGCGCTGCCTTCGTTTCCCATTAACATCAATATTCAGGAAGACGATGACGCCGCAACGCTGGTGAAACGCGACACGCAACACAACGGCAATGTGCTGGTGAAAAAAGCGCTGTGGGATGAAAAGCAGGAAGATATCGTGACGCCGCAGGAGAGTGAGCCGTTGCTGGTGGTGAAATAAAAATGGCGCGCCAGTCGTATGCTGGCGCGCCCACGCTTATTTTTTCAGTACCGCTTTGGCTTTTGCCACCACGTTTTCGACCGTGAAGCCGAAGTAGGGGAACAGCTTCTCGGCAGGCGCTGATTCACCGTAACCGGTCATACCGACAATCGCCCCTTTCAGACCGACATATTTGTACCAGTAATCGGCAATCCCGGCTTCGACCGCCACGCGCGCACTCACATCCGAGGGCAGCACAGATTCACGCCAGGCTTCATCCTGCGCGTCGAAAATATCGGTCGACGGCAGCGATACCACACGAACTTTATGGCCTTCCTGAGTCAGTTGCTCCGCCGCGTTGACGGTAATTTCCATCTCCGAACCGGTAGCAATCAGGATCAGATCCGGCGTACCCTCGCAGTCTTTCAGGATATAACCGCCACGGCTGATGGCCTGCACCTGCTCCGGGGTTCGCTCCATTTGCGTGAGGTTCTGGCGCGAGAGGATCAATGCAGTCGGGCCATGATGGCGCTCGATCGCCAGCTTCCAGCCGACCGCCGCTTCAACCTGGTCGCACGGACGCCAGGTGCTGAAGTTCGGTGTTAAGCGCAGGCTGGCGAGTTGCTCCACCGCCTGGTGCGTTGGACCGTCTTCCCCTAAGCCAATCGAATCATGGGTGTAAACCATGATCTGCCGGGCTTTCATCAACGCCGCCATACGCGCCGCGTTACGGGCATATTCAACGAACATCAAAAAGGTGGCGGTGTAAGGCACAAAACCGCCATGGTGTGCGATACCGTTGGCAATTGCCGTCATACCAAACTCACGCACGCCGTAGTGAATGTAGTTCCCGGCCTGATCCTCTTTCAGCGATGTGGAGCCGGACCAGATGGTGAGGTTGCTGGGCGCGAGATCCGCAGAGCCGCCAAGCAGCTCCGGCAAAATTGGCCCATAGCTGTTGAGCGTGTTCTGCGACGCTTTACGGGTGGCGATGTTCGCCGGGTTGGCCTGCAGTTTATTGATCCAGTCGGTGGTGGTTTTTTCCCAGCTTTCCGGCAGTTCACCGCTCATGCGGCGTGTAAATTCGGCTGCCAGATCCGGGTACTCTTTAGCCCAGGCCGCCAGTTTCTCATTCCACTCATGCTGATGTTTCGCCCCGCGCTCGCGGGCATCCCACGCCTGGTAAATCTCTTTCGGGATCTCGAAGGCCGGGTATTTCCAGCCGAGTTTCTGCCGGGTGAGCGCCACTTCTTCTTCACCGAGCGCCGCGCCGTGCGAATCCTCTTTCCCGGCTTTGTTCGGCGAGCCGAAGCCAATCACCGTGCGGCAGATAATCAGTGACGGCTTATCCTTCACGCGTTGCGCTTCTTCGATAGCTTTTTTCACCGCCTCGGGTGAATGGCCGTCGATATCGCCAATCACATGCCAGTTATACGCCTCGAAGCGTTTGGCGGTGTCATCCGTAAACCAGCCCTCGGTTTCGCCATCAATCGAGATGCCGTTGTGATCGTAAAAGCCGATCAGTTTGCCAAGCCCCAGCGTACCCGCGAGCGAACATACCTCATGGGAAATGCCTTCCATCAGGCAGCCATCGCCCATAAACACATAGGTGTAGTGGTCAACAATGTCATGCCCCGGCCGGTTAAATTGCGCCGCCAGCGTGCGCTCGGCAATTGCCAGCCCAACAGCGTTCGCCAGCCCCTGCCCGAGCGGTCCGGTGGTGGTTTCCACGCCCGGCGTATAGCCGATTTCCGGGTGGCCTGGGGTTTTGGAGTGGAGCTGACGGAAGTTTTTCAGCTCTTCAAGCGGCAGGTCATAACCACTGAGGTGCAGCAGGCTGTACAGCAGCATTGAGGCATGACCGTTAGAGAGGATAAAACGGTCGCGATCGTACCAGGTGGGGTCTGCCGGGTTGTGGCGCAGAAAATCATTCCACAGCACTTCGGCGATATCCGCCATCCCCATCGGGGCGCCAGGGTGGCCAGAATTGGCTTTTTGCACCGCGTCCATACTCAGGGCGCGAACGGCGTTAGCAAGCTCTCTACGGGACATAATTCACTCCATGGCAAAGGTTAAAGTTTAGCGGCGAGCAGATCTTCAAGGCTGCGCTGATCAACGGCGAACTGACGGATCCCGTCGGCCAGTTTATCGACGGCCATCGGATCCTGGTTATGCTCCCAACGGAATTCCGCTTCTGTTAACGGTTCCGGGCGATGGAAGGTTTGGCGCGATGGCACCAGCTTGCGTTCAACGACGCCCTCTTGCGCTTGTAGCTCTTTCAGCAGTGCCGGAGAGATAGTCAGACGGTCGCAGCCCGCCAGGGCGAGGATCTGCTCGGTACGGCGGAAACTGGCACCCATCACGATGGTTTGATAGCGATGTTGTTTGTAGTAGTCGTAGATATTGCGTACCGACTTCACGCCAGGATCTTCATCCACCACATAGGGGTCGAGCGGTTTGCGATCGTTATACCAGTCGTAAATGCGGCCAACGAAAGGTGAAATCAAAAACACGCCCGCTTCGGCACAGGCGCGCGCCTGGGCAAACGAGAACAGCAGCGTCAGGTTGCAGTTGATACCCTCTTTTTCCAGCTCTTCCGCCGCGCGAATACCTTCCCAGGTCGACGCTAGTTTGATGAGAATGCGTGACTTATCGATGCCTTGATCTTTGTACAGCGCCACCAGTTGACGCGCTTTGGCGATACTTTTCTCTTTGTCGTAAGAGAGGCGGGCGTCCACCTCTGTGGAGACGCGCCCCGGAATGCTTTTCAGAATTTCCGCACCAAAATTGACCGCCAGTTTGTCGCTGGCTTCTGCCACTTGCTGCTCCTGGGTTTTACCACGCGCTTTGCCGTAGGCAATGGCATCGTCAATCAGATGCGAGAAGTGCGCCAGCCCGGCCGCCTTCAGCAGCAGGGAAGGGTTGGTGGTGGCATCTTCCGGCTGATAGTGGCGAATGGATTCGATGTCGCCGCTGTCGGCCACCACGGTAGTGAATTGTTTGAGGCCGTCTAAGTGATTCATGGAAAATAACTCCTTTAAAAGCAATGGATTACTGGAGTGCTTTCTGTCGCACTTTTGTGAGGATGAGAGGTGCATAACAAAAAAGCATAGCAGACGCGCCCGCGCCCTGCGTTTTGCGGCACGTAACAAAGTTGCGATAAATTGATAACAATTTTGTTTATGTCATGGCGAGATTTTGGCTATGTTCAAAGTTTATGCGGGCGACAGAGGCCATACTATGCGGCGCATTGGGATAGACATCGCACGTTTCACTCTGCAAACAACGTGAAAGGAACCTCAAATGGACGACCAACTAAAACAAAGTGCCCTCGATTTTCACGAATTCCCCCGTCCGGGGAAGATTCAGGTCTCCCCGACAAAACCGCTGGCAACACAGCGCGATCTGGCACTGGCCTACTCTCCTGGCGTCGCCGCGCCTTGTCTTGAGATCGAAAAAGATCCGCTGGCGGCCTACAAATACACCGCGCGTGGCAATCTGGTCGCCGTGGTATCCAACGGTACTGCGGTACTCGGCCTTGGCAATATTGGCGCACTGGCCGGTAAACCCGTCATGGAAGGCAAAGGCGTACTGTTCAAAAAATTCGCCGGAATCGATGTGTTTGATATCGAAGTGGATGAACACGATCCGGATAAACTGATTGATGTCGTCGCCGCGCTGGAACCGACTTTTGGCGGCATCAACCTGGAAGACATCAAAGCGCCGGAGTGCTTCTATATTGAAGCGAAGCTGCGCGAACGCATGAATATTCCGGTATTTCACGACGATCAGCACGGTACGGCGATTATCAGCACTGCCGCCATTCTCAACGGCCTGCGTGTGGTCGAGAAGAACCTCTCCGATGTGCGTATGGTGGTTTCCGGCGCGGGCGCAGCGGCGATCGCCTGTATGAACCTGCTGGTGGCGCTTGGGATGCAGAAACACAACATTGTGGTCTGCGACTCGAAAGGCGTTATCTACAAAGGCCGCGAGCCGAACATGGCGGAAACCAAAGCCGCTTATGCCGTTGACGATGACGGCAAACGCACGCTGGCGGATGTGGTTGCCGGTTCGGACATCTTCCTCGGCTGTTCCGGGCCGAAAGTGCTGACCCCGGAGATGGTGAAAGGCATGGCGCGCCAGCCGTTGATCCTCGCACTGGCGAACCCGGAGCCGGAAATTCTGCCGGATCTGGCGAAAGCGGTGCGCCCGGACGCCATCATCTGCACAGGGCGTTCTGATTACCCGAATCAGGTGAACAACGTGCTCTGTTTCCCGTTTATCTTCCGTGGCGCGCTGGATGTTGGCGCGACGGCGATTAACGAAGAGATGAAACTGGCGGCGGTCAACGCCATCGCGGAACTGGCGCATGCTGAGCAGAGTGAGGTAGTGGCTTCGGCCTATGGCGATCAGGATCTCAGCTTCGGCCCGGATTACCTGATCCCGAAACCGTTCGATCCGCGCCTGATTGTCAAAATCGCGCCTGCTGTGGCAAAAGCCGCCATGGATTCCGGCGTGGCGACGCGACCTATCGCTGATTTCGATGCTTATGTCGATAAGCTCACTGAATTTGTCTACAAAACCAATCTGTTTATGAAGCCGATCTTCTCCCAGGCGCGCAACGCACCGAAACGCGTGGTGCTGGCAGAGGGTGAGGAGCCGCGTGTGCTGCATGCCACGCAGGAACTGGTGACGTTAGGGCTGGCAAAACCGATCCTGATTGGTCGTCCGAGCGTCATTGAGATGCGTATTCAGAAACTCGGTTTGCAAATCCGCCCGGATGTGGATTTTGAAATCGTCAATAACGAGTCCGATCCGCGCTTTAAAGAGTACTGGATGGAGTACTTCAACATCATGAAACGCCGCGGCGTGACGCAGGAGCAGGCGCAGCGCGCGGTGATCGGCAATACCACCATTATTGGCGCGATCATGGTACATCGTGGCGAAGCGGACGCGCTGATTTGCGGCACCATCGGCGATTACCACGAGCACTTCAATGTGCTGCAGCCGATCTTCGGTTATCGCGACAACGTCCATACCGCAGGCGCGATGAACGCGCTGTTGCTGCCGAGCGGCAACACCTTTATCGCCGATACTTACGTCAATGAGGATCCGAGCGCGGAAGAACTGGCGGAGATTACTATTCTGGCGGCGGAAACTGTCCGCCGTTTCGGCATTGAACCGCGTGTGGCGCTGCTTTCGCATTCGCAGTTTGGTTCATCGAACGCGCCTGCGGCGGTGAAAATGCGCGATACGTTAGCGCTGGTGCGTGAACGCGCGCCGGAATTAATGATTGACGGAGAAATGCATGGCGATGCGGCGCTGGATGAGACTATCCGCCATGAACGTATGCCGGATAGTCCGCTGAAAGGGGCGGCAAATATCCTGATTATGCCGAACGTAGAAGCGGCGCGAATCAGCTATAACCTGCTGCGCGTGTCCAGTTCGGAAGGGGTGACTGTCGGGCCGGTACTGATGGGCGTGGCGAAACCGGTGCATGTGCTGACGCCGATTGCCTCGGTGCGGCGTATCGTCAACATGGTTGCGCTGGCGGTGGTGGAGGCGCAAACGCAGCCACTGTAATGTTTGTTTCTACGAACCGTCGATAACCGGATTGTCGCGTGTTGGTTGTGTTTTTGAAGGAAGCCGCTCGTTATTTCTGCCCGGGCTGAATTCAATCGCGATGGGTTGAGTGCCGCTGAAATCGGCGAACCGAAGAATGAGTGACAAGGTCTGGACGCCATGGATGGCGGCCAGAGGCGAATCGAGCCACAGACAAAATTGCCGCGAGCAATTTTGAACAGCGCTTGCGCTGGCCCCGAATAGGCGAGTCCCCCGAATAGGCGAGTCCCACGGATGGGACGAGTAATCGCGAGTTGAGCCGACCGCAGACAAGCACTCGGGAGGTGAGTGTAGTGCGAAGCACCGATTTATCGCACAGACGCGGGGATAGAAAAGGGGAGCGCGGCTGTATGAACCGGGCACATAGGTAACACTTTAAACCGGGCACATGGGTAACAGGTTATAACGGTACGGTAAACAGCTGACGGAGGTTTACCGTGCCCTGGATTGAGACTGTTACCATGCAACGTTTGCAGTTTGTTGCGGCCTGCCTTGAAAGCAACCTCACGGTTGCCGAGGTGTGCCGCCGCTTTAATATCAGCCGTAAGACCGGCTACAAGTGGCTGGCCCGTTTTTCGCCCGATGATGCCACCTCCCTCAGTGACCGTTCCCGGGCGCGCCACCACCAGAGCACAACGCCTGAACCCATGGTGAGGCTGCTGCTGGAGACGAAGCACCAGCATCCCCTGTGGGGGCCAGAGAAGATAAGGCAGCGCCTCCTTAACCTGAACATCACCGGCGTTCCTGCCACCAGTACCATTGGTGAGCTGTTCCGCAGCCATGGTCTGGTTAAAAAACGTAAGTCCCCCACCTTTAAGCCCACGCAGCGGCATGAGCTGCATTCTGCCGTGCGACCAAACGATGTCTGGAGCGCCGATTTCAGGGGGCAGTTCACCCATGCCGGCGGCCGCTGGTGCCATCCCTTCACGCTGACCGATAACTGCAGCAGGATTGTGCTGGCCTGCGATGCCACCTATACGCCTGATGGCCGGTTTGTAATCCCCTGCCTTGAGCGGGTATTCCGGGAGTGCGGGATGCCGCAGGTGCTGCGTACGGACAATGGTCCTCCCTTTGCCGGGGCCGGTCTGTGGAGGCTGAGCCAGATGTCCGTATGGCTGATTAAATGTGGTGTCCTGCCGGAACGTATCCGGCCGGGTAAACCCACCGAGAACGGCAGACATGAGCGGATGCACCGCACCCTGAAGGATGCGCTGAAGCGACATGCGAAGTTCACTTCTCTTGAGGAGCAGCAGATCTGGATGGATGCATGGCGTCATGAATTTAATGAGATACGCCCCCCCAGGGCGCTGGGCGGAAAAACACCTGGTTCGGTCTGGTATCCGTCAGAGCGCATCTTTACCGGCCCGCTGAAGGCAATGCCCGTACCGGATGATGCCCGGACACTGCGTGTCTCATTAAAAGGCGATTTATGCTTTAACAGCACACGGATATTTTTATCAGAAGCGCTGAGGGGAGAATGGGTATGGATGAAGCAGGTCGGGGAAGAGCTGGACGAAATAGGTTTTGGTGAACTGATACTGGCCCGGTACGACAGACGGAATCATCGTATAATCCGGGCCGACTGAAGCAAAAAGTGTCACCCATGTGACCGGTCAGATCTGTAACCCATGTGACCGGTTCATACACGGCAGCTCCCCTTTTCCCGTTCACTGTATGTGAAGTTTCAGAAACTGTTGAACATCTGCTGAACGGAACAATACCTCATCAGTGACATATCTGTTGAATAGCGCACTTTATCCGGTCTGAGAATTAAAGAAATTAAACCCAGTCTCTGACTTTTATAAACTCGCTGAGGGCAGCTTCCGGGCTGCCTTCGGCGGGTTGATAATTGTATTCCCAGCGCACCAGCGGCGGCATCGACATCAGAATGGATTCAGTGCGCCCGCCGGTTTGTAAGCCAAACAGCGTGCCGCGATCCCATACCAGATTGAACTCAACATAACGACCGCGACGGTAAAGCTGGAAGTCGCGTTCACGCTCGCCATAAGGCGTAGCTTTGCGGCGTTCAACGATCGGCATATAAGCCTCGAGATAGCCGTTGCCCACCGCCTGCATAAAGCGAAAGCAGTGATCGAAATCTGGCGTATTGAGATCGTCGAAAAACAGCCCACCGATACCGCGTTGTTCGTCACGGTGTTTAAGGTAGAAGTAATCGTCGCACCACTTTTTATAACGTGGATACACCTCTTCGCCGAACGGCAAACAGATATCGCGCGCTGTGCGGTGCCAGTGGCGAGCATCCTCTTCAAAACCGTAGTAGGGCGTTAAATCAAAGCCGCCGCCAAACCACCACACCGGTTCCGCACCGGGTTTTTCGGCGATAAAAAAGCGCACATTGGCATGGCTGGTGGGCACATACGGATTACGCGGGTGAACCACCAGCGAAACGCCCATCGCTTCGAAACTGCGACCTGCCAGCTCCGGGCGGTGCGCGGTGGCTGAAGCGGGCATTGCGTCGCCGTGGACGTGCGAAAAATTGACGCCCGCTTGTTCAAACACGCCGCCATCACGCAGCACACGGCTGCGCCCGCCGCCGCCTGCCGCACGCGTCCACGCATCTTCAATAAATGCGCCGCCATCAATGGCGCTCAGCTGGTCACAGATCTTGTCCTGCAAATGCAGCAGGGCGTTTTTAACCGGGTGGATATCAGGCGTGGTCATCCGCGTCTCTTCGTATGGGCTTTGTGATTATCAAACCAGCTAAAGTAGCTGAGTACGCCGTCGGCAATGGCGCTGGCGATTTTCTGGCGAAACGCGGCTGTACCGAGCAGCTTCTCTTCCGCCGGATTGGTGATAAACGAGGTTTCCACCAGTACGGACGGTATTGAAGGCGATTTTAGCACCACAAATGCCGCCTGTTCCGTGTTACGGCTATGCAGGCGGTGTACCGGTTTAATCTGCTTGAGAATATGCGAGCCGAGCGTCAGGCTGTTTTTAATGGTGTCGGTTTGCACCAAATCGAACAGTACTTGCTGGAGCAGGTGATCTTTGTCTCTGTCTTTCTTGCCGGCCAGATCGTCGGCGGCGTTTTCTTTATCCGACAGGTATTTCGCCATTGCGCTACTGGCCCCGCGATTGGAAAGCGCAAACACCGACGCGCCCGCAGCGCTTGGGTTGGTGAAACCATCGGCGTGGATTGACATAAACAGATCGGCACCGTGCTGGTGGGCAATCTCTACGCGATCATAAAGCGGAATAAATTTATCGCCAGTGCGCGTCAGGCGCGCATCAATTCCCTGCGCACGCAACTGGGCGCGGACGGTTTTGGCGATCGCCAGTACCACGTGTTTCTCTTGCGAACCGTTATGTCCAATCGCGCCGGTATCAATACCGCCGTGGCCCGGATCAAGCATCACAATGCGTTTTGCGCCAGCTTTCTTTGCTTTCGGCTTGCTGTGCCCGGTGGTGGTTTTGAGTGGTGTCTCGTCCTTAGCGATAGCACGAGACATGCCCGTTAATGTCAGGGCGGCCAGGCCTGCTTTCAGCACCTGACGACGCGAGGTAAGTGTTTTTAAAGGTTTAAAGGTGCTCATACGCCTGAATTGTCTTATTCGTGGTCCCTGGTGTTATAGCGTATCGTGTTTGCCGTTACGACTATCCGTGCGAACTAATGTTTTACTTTTCATTTCAATACGTGACAGAGTGACATTATGCCAAATTTCAGCGCCGAAGATGCCGGATATTGGCGACAGCGGCGCTTAGGGCCATAATCTACGTTTACACAGCTGAAAATGACGGGGAATACCATGGAGATACGCGTTTTTCGCCAGGAAGATTTCGAAGAAGTGATCACCTTGTGGGAGCGTTGTGAGCTGTTGCGACCATGGAACGATCCGGAAATGGATATTGAGCGCAAAGTGAATCACGATGTGAGTCTGTTTCTGGTTGCCGAAGTCGGTGGTGAAGTGGTCGGCACGGTGATGGGCGGTTATGACGGTCATCGCGGTTCAGCTTATTACCTCGGCGTTCATCCCGAGTTTCGTGGGCGCGGTATCGCTAACGCCTTGTTGAACCGGCTGGAGAAAAAATTGATTGCCCGCGGTTGCCCGAAAATTAACCTGATGGTGCGGGAAGATAACGAGATGGTTATCGGCATGTATGAGCGCCTCGGTTATGAACATATGGATTCGGCCAGTCTGGGCAAGCGTTTGATTGAAGATGAAGAGTACTGAGATTTATCCCGCCGATTACGATAACCACGGTCGCCTGAAACTCCCATTTCTCTTCTGGTGCGTGTTGCTGCTCCAGGCGCGCACCTGGGTGCTGTTTGTTATTGCCGGGGCATCGCGCGGGCAGGGCGACGCATTGCTCGCACTGTTTTACCCCGATCACGATGATTTCTGGCTGGGCTTGCTGCCGGGTATGCCGGCGGCCCTGGCCTTTTTACTGAGCGGTCGCCGCGAACATTTTCCCCGCCTGTGGCGCGCGCTCTACCCGCTGGTATTGCTGGCGCAACTGGCGTTGCTGGTATGGCAACCCTGGCGCTGGTATACCGGCGAGGCGCTTTCCGGCGTTGGGCTGTTTCTGGTTATTGCCGATCTTTTCGCGCTGTGGTGGCTGGCAGCAAACCGGCGTCTTCGGGCCTGTTTTTCCCTTGCTCAACATTGAGCGGCACTTTTTTCACTTCCGGGACTCCAACAGGCGTTCAATGAATAAAAGGAATGAAGCATGAAATCCCTGCGTACACTTATTTGCGTTCTGCCGCTGGCGTTAACCGGCTGCTCGACGCTGGCTTCCGTCAACTGGTCGGCGGCCTATCCGTGGAACTGGTTTGGTTCATCTGTCGAGGTGAGCGACAACAGAGTGGGTAACATCACCGCCAGCACGCCGCTAAACGAGCAGGCAATTCAGGATGCGCTGGGTGGTGATTACCATCTGCGTAGCGGTATGAAGACGGAAAAAGGCAGCATCGTTCGTTATTTTGAAGCGCTAAAAGACGACAAACTGGCGCTGGTGGTGAACGGTGAAAACGGCGCGGTCAGCCGTATTGATGTGCTCGATAGTAATATTGCCACGGATAAAGGGGTAAAAATCGGCGCACCGTTCAATTCGCTGTTTGATAAAGCGTTCGGTAATTGCGTGAAAGGCGCTGGCGATGACAGCGTGGGCGTCGAGTGTAAAGCGCCGGGTAGCCAGCATATCAGCTATGTGTTTACCGGCCAGTGGAGCGGCCCGGAAGGGTTAATGCCATCCGATGATGCGCTGAAAAACTGGAAAGTGAGCAAGCTTATCTGGCGCCGTTAATTTGATCTTAACTCGCTGCTGCTGCGGGAAAAACAGGTACAATACCGCGATTATCGCCACGGTTTCGTGGCCTGTTTTTTCCAGGAGGAGTCATGTCCCAGGTTCAAAGCGGCATTTTGCCAGAACATTGCCGTGCGGCGATTTGGATTGAAGCCAACGTAAACGGGGACACCGATGCCCTGCGCGTGGCGAGCCGCGTATTCGCCGATAAGCTGGCGACCTTTCAACTGCAATTCCCCGATGCGGCTCTGGGCGCGACCATTGCCTTTGGCAACAAGACCTGGCGCGCGCTGAACGGTGCTGAAGGCGCAGACGAGCTAAAAGATTTTCCGGCGTATGGCAAAGGCCTGGCGCCCGCAACACAGCGAGATCTGCTGATCCACATTCTTTCTCTGCGCCACGATGTGAATTTCTCTGTCGCTCAGGCCGCACTGGCGGCGTTCGGCGACGCGATCGAGGTTAAAGAAGAGACACACGGTTTCCGCTGGGTCGAAGAGCGCGATTTGAGTGGCTTTATCGATGGTACGGAAAACCCGGCTGGCGATGAGAAACGCCGCGAGGTTGCCATTATTCAGGATGGTGTGGACGCCGGAGGCAGCTACGTGATGGTGCAGCGTTGGGAGCATAACCTCAGGCAGCTTAACCGCATGAGCGTGGGCGATCAGGAGATGATGATCGGTCGCACCAAAGAGGCCAATGAAGAGATCGATGGCGATGCGCGCCCGGACACATCACACCTGACGCGTGTTGATCTGAAAGAGAACGGCAAAGGGCTGAAAATCGTCCGCCAGAGCCTGCCTTATGGCACCGCCAGCGGCACGCATGGGCTCTATTTCTGCACCTATTGTGCCCGTCTGTACAACATTGAGCAGCAACTGCTGAGCATGTTTGGCGATACCGACGGTAAGCGCGACGCGATGCTGCGTTTTACCCGCCCGGTGACCGGTGGCTACTACTTCGCCCCGTCGCTGGATAAGCTCTTGGCGCTGTAAACCACGCACCTCTGCCTGGCCGGGGAAACCCGGTCACTACTCCCTTCTGCTTATATTCTTTTCTGATTCCAAATCACCAATTGGTATATAAAACCGTTACTGGTTTCACACCCGTTATAAATAAACTGAGTGACGAAATGTCATCAGCTTATAAGGGTGCGCAATGGCCGTTAATTTACTGAAAAAAGGATATCTGACGCTGGCAGCGCTGACGCTGTGGGCCGCTCAGGCACAAGCGACGGAACTGCTTAACAGCTCTTATGATGTATCACGCGAGCTATTTGCGGCCCTTAACACGTCGTTCGAACAGCAATGGGCGAAAGATAACGGCGGTGACAAGCTGACCATTAAGCAATCTCACGCTGGCTCCTCAAAGCAGGCGCTGGCGATCCTGCAAGGGTTGAAAGCGGACGTTGTGACGTATAACCAGGTCACCGATGTGCAGATCCTGCACGACAAAGGCAACTTGATCCCGGCAGACTGGCAGAGCCGTTTGCCGAATAACAGTTCGCCGTTCTACTCGACGATGGCGTTTCTGGTACGCAAAGGTAACCCGAAGAACATTCACGACTGGAACGATCTGGTGCGCAGTGATGTGAAGCTGATTTTCCCGAACCCGAAAACCTCCGGCAATGCGCGCTACACCTATCTGGCAGCCTGGGGCGCAGCGGATCAAGCGGATGGCGGTGACAAAGCCAAAACTCAGCAGTTTATGACCCAGTTCCTCAAAAACGTTGAAGTGTTCGACACTGGCGGTCGCGGCGCGACAACCACCTTTGTTGAGCGCGGGCTTGGCGATGTGCTGATCTCGTTTGAATCGGAAGTGAATAACATCCGCAAGCAGTATGAAGCGCAGGGTTTTGAGGTTGTCGTACCGAAGGTCAACATCCTGGCTGAATTCCCGGTGGCGTGGGTGGATAAAAACGTGAAGGCCAACGGCACGGAAAAAGCGGCGAAAGCTTATCTCACCTGGCTTTACAGCCCTCAGGCGCAAACCATCATTACCGATTATTACTATCGCGTGAACAACCCGGAAGTAATGGCAAAACTGAGCGATAAATTCCCGCAGACAGCGCTGTTCCGTGTAGAAGACAAGTTTGGTTCCTGGCCTGAGGTGATGAAAACCCATTTCGCCAGCGGTGGTGAACTGGACACGTTGCTGGCGGCGGGGCGTAAGTGATGTTTGCAGGATCAAAACGCGTGCTGCCTGGCTTCGGTTTAAGCCTGGGCAGCAGCCTGTTTTTTGTTTGTCTGATACTGCTGTTGCCGCTGAGCGCGCTGGTGATGCAGCTGGCGCAGATGAGCTGGGCGCAATACTGGGAGGTGGTCACTAATCCGCAGGTTGTGGCCGCCTATAAAGTCACGCTGATTGCTGCGTTTGTCGCTTCCGTTTTTAATGGCGTGTTTGGCTTGCTGATGGCGTGGATCCTCACGCGTTACCGCTTTCCGGGCCGTACACTGCTGGATGCGTTAATGGATCTTCCTTTTGCGCTGCCCACGGCCGTGGCGGGTCTGACGCTGGCATCACTGTTTTCGGTGAATGGTTTTTACGGCGAATGGTTAGCGAAGTTTGATATCAAAGTGACCTATACCTGGCTCGGTATTGCAGTGGCAATGGCGTTTACCAGCATTCCGTTTGTGGTACGCACCATCCAGCCGGTACTGGAAGAGTTAGGGCCGGAATATGAAGAAGCGGCGGAAACCCTGGGCGCGACGCGCTGGCAAAGTTTTCGCAAAGTGGTGCTGCCGGAACTCTCTCCAGCGCTGATGGCGGGCGTCGCGTTGTCGTTTACCCGTAGTCTTGGCGAGTTTGGCGCGGTGATCTTTATTGCCGGTAACATCGCCTGGAAGACCGAAGTCACCTCACTGATGATTTTTGTGCGTCTGCAGGAGTTTGATTACCCGGCGGCGAGCGCGATTGCCTCGGTGATCCTGGCGGCTTCTCTGCTGTTGCTGTTTTCCATTAACACTCTGCAAAGCCGCTTTGGTCAGCGTGTGGTAGGTCACTAATGGCGGAAATAACTGAATTGAAACGCTATGACAAACCTCAGGTGAACTGGGGCAAATGGTTTTTGATTGGTTCGGGCGTCCTTGTTTCTGCGTTTATCCTCGTTGTGCCGATGGTTTATATCTTCGTGCAGGCATTCAGCAAAGGCCTGGCACCAGTACTGCAAAACCTCGCCGATGCTGACATGCTGCATGCCATCTGGCTGACGGTGCTGATTGCGCTGATCTCGGTGCCGCTGAACCTGATATTCGGCACGTTGCTGGCCTGGCTGGTGACGCGCTTTAACTTCCCCGGACGCCAGTTACTGTTGACGCTGCTGGATATTCCCTTTGCTGTTTCGCCGGTGGTCGCAGGTCTTATCTATCTGCTGTTTTATGGCTCGAACGGCCCGCTTGGCGGCTGGCTGGATGCGCATAATCTGCAAATTATGTTCGCCTGGCCGGGCATGGTGCTGGTTACCGTGTTTGTTACCTGTCCGTTTGTGGTGCGCGAACTGGTGCCAGTGATGTTAAGCCAGGGGAGTCAGGAGGACGAAGCAGCGATTCTGCTTGGTGCTTCCGGCTGGCAGATGTTTAAGCGCGTGACGTTGCCGAACATCCGTTGGGCACTGTTATACGGCGTGGTACTGACTAACGCGCGGGCGATTGGCGAATTTGGCGCGGTGTCGGTGGTTTCCGGCTCTATCCGCGGTGAAACCCTGTCGCTGCCGCTGCAAATTGAGTTACTGCAGCAGGATTACAACACCGTCGGTTCGTTTACCGCCGCGGCCCTGCTGACCTTGATGGCTATTTTGACGTTGTTTTTAAAGAGTGCGTTGCAGTGGCGTTTGAATAATCAGGAAAAACGCCAGCAACAGGAGGGAAATCATGAGCATTGAGATTGCCAATATTAAGAAGTCTTTTGGTCGCACCCAGGTGCTGAATGATATCTCTTTGGATATCCCTTCCGGCCAGATGGTGGCGTTGCTGGGGCCGTCCGGTTCCGGTAAAACAACGTTGCTGCGTATTATTGCTGGCCTAGAGCATCAGAGCAGCGGGCGTATTCGTTTTCACGGTACTGACGTCAGCCGTTTACATGCGCGCGAGCGCCGCGTTGGTTTTGTGTTCCAGCATTATGCGCTGTTTCGTCATATGACGGTGTTCGACAATATCGCTTTCGGCCTGACGGTGCTGCCGCGTCGAGAACGTCCTAATGCGGCGGCGATCAAAGCCAAAGTGACGCAACTGCTGGAAATGGTGCAGTTAGCACATCTGGCAGAACGCTTTCCGGCACAGCTTTCCGGTGGACAGAAACAGCGTGTGGCGCTGGCGCGTGCACTGGCGGTTGAGCCGCAAATTTTACTGCTGGATGAACCCTTCGGTGCGCTTGATGCGCAGGTGCGTAAAGAGCTGCGCCGCTGGTTGCGTCAGTTGCATGAAGAGCTGAAATTCACCAGCGTGTTCGTGACGCACGATCAGGAAGAGGCGACGGAAGTTGCCGATCGCGTCGTCGTGATGAGCCAGGGAAATATTGAACAGGCGGATGCGCCGGATCAGGTCTGGCGCGAACCCGCAACCCGCTTTGTACTGGAGTTTATGGGCGAGGTTAACCGCCTGAAAGGCACGGTGCGCGGCGGACAGTTCCATGTGGGCGCGCACCGCTGGCCTCTCGGTTATACCCCGGCTTACCAGGGAGATGTCGATCTGTTCCTGCGCCCGTGGGAAGTGGATGTCAGCCGCCGCACTAGTCTCGATTCTCCGCTGCCGGTACAGGTGCTGGAAGCCAGCCCGAAAGGCCATTACACCCAACTGGTTGTGCAGCCGCTGGGCTGGAACCCGGAGCCGTTGACGGTGGTGATGCGCGATGAGCAACCTCCGCAGCGCGGTGAGCGTCTGTTTGTTGGCCTGCAACATGCCCGTTTATACAACGGGAATGAACGCATTGAGGCTCGCGTGGAACTTGCTCTGGCTGATTCTGCCTGATAGCTTAAACAGACGTGGTTTCTGCCGGATAACATACAGGTTTATCTGGCCTACAAGCCCGGTATGCATCTTGCGACCGGGTTTTTTATTGGACAGCGATTGTGAACACATTAGAACAAACCATTGGCAATACGCCGCTGGTCAAATTGCAACGCCTGACGCCGGATAACGGTAGCGAAATCTGGGTCAAACTGGAAGGCAACAATCCGGCGGGATCGGTAAAAGACAGAGCTGCACTGTCGATGATTGTGCAGGCAGAAAAGCGCGGGGAGATCAAACCCGGCGACGTACTGATTGAAGCGACCAGCGGTAATACGGGTATCGCGCTGGCGATGATCGCCGCGCTGAAAGGCTACCGCATGAAATTGTTGATGCCGGACAATATGAGCCAGGAGCGCCGCGCTGCGATGCGCGCCTACGGTGCGGAGCTGATTCTGGTCAGCAAAGAGCAGGGCATGGAAGGGGCGCGCGATCTGGCGCTGGCCATGTCGGCGCGCGGTGAAGGCAAACTGCTCGATCAGTTTAACAACCCGGATAACCCCTACGCACATTACACCACCACCGGCCCGGAAATCTGGCGACAGACCAGCGGGCGAATCACGCATTTTGTCTCCAGTATGGGCACTACCGGTACCATTACCGGGGTATCGCGTTTTCTGCGCGAGCAGGATAAAAAAGTGACGATTGTCGGATTACAGCCGGAAGAGGGCAGCAGTATTCCTGGTATCCGCCGCTGGCCTGCTGAATATATGCCGGGGATTTTTAACGCGTCTCTGGTTGATGAGGTGCTGGATATCCATCAGCGCGAAGCGGAAAATACCATGCGCGCGCTGGCGGTGCAGGAAGGCATTTTCTGCGGTGTCAGTTCCGGCGGCGCAGTAGCAGGGGCGATGCGGGTGGCGAAAGCGAACCCAGGCGCGGTGATCATCGCCATTATTTGCGATCGCGGCGATCGCTACCTTTCTACTGGCGTATTTGGTGAAGAGAGTTATTCGCAGGGCGCGGGGATTTAACCCGTTAAGGAGAGCTAATGGAGATGATCCTGTTCAGGGATAAGACCCGGGCGCAGCAGGCCGATATCGTTGCCGTACAATCACAGGTTGTCTACGGTAGCGTGGGCAACAGCATAGCGGTGCCGAATATTCGCCAGCACCATTTGAACGTACTGGCCGTGCCGACCGTGCTGTTCAGCAACACGCCGCACTATGACACCTTTTACGGCGGCGTCATTCCCGACGAGTGGTTTAGCGGCTATTTACAGGCGCTGGAAGAGCGTGATGTTCTGCGCAGCGTTAAAGCTGTCACGACCGGTTATATGGGCAGCGCCAGCCAGATAAAACTGCTGGCTCAATGGCTCACAGTGTTGCGGGAAAAACATCCGCAATTATTAATTCTGGTTGATCCGGTGATTGGCGATACCGACAGCGGCATCTACGTAAAACCAGAAATTCCGCAGGCATATTGTGAACATCTGCTGCCACTGGCGCAGGGGATCACGCCAAATGTTTTCGAGCTGGAAGTGCTGAGTGGTCAGCCATGCCGGGATTTGCAAAGCGCGATTGAGGCGGCAAAAGGCCTGTTATCGGAATCGCTGCATTGGGTGGCGATCACCAGTGCGCCGGTTGAGCAACACGATGAGCAAATCCACGTGGTACTGGTTACCGCTGATGCGGTTCATGTGAGTGGTTATCCGCGTGTGGCGACAGATCTCAAAGGCACTGGCGATCTGTTTTGTTCTGAACTGGTGAGCGGCATTGTTCAGGGAAAAGCGCTTGACATGGCGATACAGGCTGCGGGCGATCGGGTCGTAGAAGTGATGGGATATACGCTGGAAAAAGGCTATGACGAGCTGATTTTACCGCCGCAGTAAAGCAAAAATGGCGCCTTTCGGCGCCATTCTTTTATGCATTACGCATTACTTTTTGATGCGGATCACCGGGGTTTCGCCCACGGTTACGCTACCAGAAAGTTTGATAAGCTCTTTGATTTCGTCCATGTTGGAGATAACCACCGGCGTCAGGGTTGACTTGGCTTTCTCTTCCAGCAGCGGCAGATCAAATTCGATTACCGGATCGCCAACTTTTACGCGCTGGCCTTCTTCTGCGATGCGTTTGAAACCTTCACCTTTCAGTTCAACGGTGTCGATACCGAAGTGAACAAACAGTTCAATGCCGCTATCTGATTCGATAGAGAAGGCATGGTTGGTTTCAAAGATTTTACCGATAGTACCATCAACCGGGGCTACCATTTTGTTACCGGTCGGTTTGATAGCAATGCCATCACCAACGATTTTCTCAGCGAATACAACATCCGGTACATCTTCAATGTTGACGATTTCGCCAGAAAGCGGGGCAATAATCTCAATGGTTCCGGTGTCTTTTTTATCATCAGAAACCAAAGATTTCAGTTTATCGAAAAAACCCATGATCTTCTCCTAAGCAGTAATTTGGGCGCATCTCGCGGATTAGCAGATTGTTTTTTCTTCAATGAACTTGTTAACCAGCGTCATTAACTCGTCCGTTGTCGGTTGAGCAAGAGCCTGCTCTGCTAACACCTTCGCATCTTCGAAGTTTGTGTTACGAATAATCTTCTTAATGCGCGGGATAGAAATGGCGCTCATACTGAATTCATCCAGACCCATCCCCAGCAACAGAAGTGTAGCACGTTCGTCGCCAGCAAGCTCACCACACATGCCAGTCCATTTACCTTCCGCATGAGAAGCATCAATAACTTGCTTGATCAGGGTGAGTACAGACGGTGACATCGGCTGGTAAAGATGTGAAATCATATCATTACCACGGTCTACCGCCAGGGTGTACTGCGTCAAATCATTGGTACCGATACTAAAGAAATCGACTTCTTTCGCCAGATGGCGGGCAATTGTCGCGGCAGCAGGAGTTTCCACCATCACGCCAATTTCGATGCTCTCGTCAAACGCCTTGCCTTCGTTACGCAATTCTTGTTTGTAGATCTCAATCTCTTTCTTCAGTGCGCGCACTTCTTCGACAGAGATGATCATCGGGAACATAATTCGCAGTTTACCGAAAGCGGAAGCGCGCAGAATCGCTCGTACCTGGTCGCGCAGGATCTCTTTGCGATCCATGGCGATACGTACTGCACGCCAGCCCAGGAACGGGTTCTCTTCTTTCGGAAAATTCATGTACGGCAGCTCTTTGTCGCCGCCAATGTCCATGGTACGGACGATAACTGCCTGAGAACCGCAGGCTTCTGCCACCGCTTTGTAGGCTTCAAACTGCTCTTCTTCAGTCGGCAGGGCGTCGCGATCCATGAACAGGAATTCGGTACGGTACAGACCAACACCTTCGGCGCCATTGCGCTCAGCGCCCGCGATATCGCGAACGGTACCGATGTTGGCACATACTTCTACCTGGTGACCATCAAGGGTGATCGCCGGCAGATCTTTCAGTTTCGCCAGTTCGGCTTTTTCTTCGGCAACCTGAGTTTGCGCCGCGCGCAGTGTCTCAATCTCTTCGTCGCTCGGGTTAACGTAGACTTTGTTGTTAACCGCATCGAGGATCAGATAATCGCCATTTTTGACCTGAGTGGTGACGCTACCGGTGCCCACAATTGCTGGCAACTCAAGGGAGCGCGCCATGATAGACGTGTGGGAAGTACGACCACCGATGTCAGTGATAAAACCAAGCACTTTTTTCAGGTTCAACTGAGCGGTTTCTGACGGTGTCAGATCAGCTGCAACCAGAATCACTTCTTCCTGAATCGCGCTCAGATCGATAATCGGCATACCCAGGATGTTGCGCAGCAGACGCTTACCGATGTCACGTACGTCAGCGGCACGTTCTTTCAGGTATTCATCATCCAGCTCTTCCAGGGCTGTTGCCTGACCTTCGATAACTTCATGCGCTGCCGCATCGGCAGTCATGTTCTTATCTTTAATCAGGGCTATGATTTCCTGCTCCAGCTCCTCATCTTCCAGCAGCATAATATGCCCTTCGAAGATGGCTTCTTTTTCTTCACCGAAAGTTTCACCCGCTTTCGTTTTGATTGCTTCCAGCTGTGCCGATGCTTTGGCACGACCGCTCAGGAAACGCTCAACTTCCTGGTCAACCTTGTCGGCAGAAATTTTCTTCCGGTCGATGACGATCTCGTCTTCTTTCAGCAGCAGTGCTTTGCCGAAAGCGATACCCGGGGATGCTAAAATGCCTGAAATCATAACCCTACCTTTACTTGTGACTGATCTTGAAAAGAACCCGTAAGTAAAACTTACTCAAGTTCTGCCATCAGTTTAACCAGATGCTCAACCGCTTTTTGCTCGTCTTCGCCTTCAGCGGTCAACGTCACAACAGTACCTTGAGTCAGGCCCAAAGTTTGCAGTTTGAACAGGCTTTTCGCGCTAGCGCTTTTGCCGTTAGAAGTCACAGTGATTTCAGAAGAGAAGCCTTTTGCTTCTTTAACAAACTGAGCAGCAGGGCGGGTATGCAGACCGTTCGGAGCGGTAATGGTAACTTCTTGCTGGAACATTGTATTTCCCCAACTTATAGGTTTAGTGTTGTGGAACTAAAGTCTAGCCTGGCGGCATGACTTTAGCCTGTATTGTTAGCGCCGGCGCAACGGGACAAACTACAGAAGCCTGCCTGGCGCAACCAAACGCTGGCGCTTCTGGCTGCTGACGTTTCGCTCGTCATTAAACATTATGCAGCGAAAGGCAGAATTGAACCAAATCATAAAATCGATTCAGCTTGGTGAAATCTTGCCTTCGATTAATTTCGCGCATCAAAATAAATGTGATGGTTAAATACCAGACCAGGAGGTTTCAGGCAATGCCAGGTAGGGCAAAAATTTGATATATGCCACAAAAAAGCACCGCAATCGGTGCTTTTTTGTGCTGATTTAACAATCTGGCATCACTGTTGCAATTCTTTTTCAGTAAACAGATCGGCAAACAACGCGGTGCTCAAATAACGCTCGCCAGAAGAAGGTAAAATCACCACGATATTCTTATTGGTAAAGGTTTCGTCTTCTTGCAATTTCAGCGCTGCCGCGACGGCTGCACCCGAAGAGATACCCGCCAGAATACCTTCCTCTTCCATCAGACGACGCGCGGTACTGATGGCTTCTTCGTTGGTGATTTTGACAACTTTATCGATCAGTTTCAAATCCAGGTTGCCGGGAATAAAACCCGCGCCGATGCCCTGAATTTTGTGCGGACCAGGTTTCAGCTCTTCGCCTGCCAGCGCCTGAGAAATAACCGGAGAATCAGTTGGCTCGACCGCGACGGTGATCAGGTCAGTTTTGCCTTTGGTATTTTTGATATAACGCGTTACGCCAGTCAGCGTACCGCCAGTGCCTACGCCGGAGATAAACACATCAACCTGGCCATCGGTGTCTTCCCAGATTTCCGGGCCGGTGGTTTTTTCATGAATTTCCGGGTTAGCCGGGTTACTGAATTGCTGCAACAGCAGAAATTTCGCCGGATCGCTGGCGACAATTTCTTCCGCTTTCTGGATAGCGCCTTTCATGCCTTTTGCGCCTTCCGTCAGTACCAGGTTTGCGCCTAATGCCTTCAACAATTTACGGCGTTCGATACTCATGGTTTCCGGCATGGTCAGCGTCAGTTTATAGCCGCGCGCAGCGGCGACATAGGCCAGTGCGATCCCAGTGTTGCCACTGGTTGGTTCAACCAGTTCTACGCCCGGTTTCAGCACCCCGCGTTTTTCGGCATCCCAAATCATATTGGCACCGATACGGCATTTTACGCTGAAGCTTGGGTTACGTGATTCGACCTTCGCCAGAATGCGGCCGTTACCGATGCGGTTCAGTCGAACCAGCGGCGTATGACCAATCGTCAACGAGTTGTCTTCAAAAATCTTACTCATAGCCCGTCCTTAACTGTATGAAATTTGGGAACCACCTCAGCATACGCACTTACTGTTGTTGGGGAAGTAAGGAAATCGCATATCTATATGCTGCGGCGAAATAATGCTAATCAGTATGGAATAAGAAACGGAATAAATCCTTATCGCCAGACCGCGTGTTTTTCCCGGTAGCAATCGACCCACATCGCCGTTGCGCCACACACCGCTACGGGCATCACGACCAAATTCAACACCGGAATCATCGTAAACAGGCTGGTGAGCGCACCGAATTGCATATTAATAACCTTGCGTTCGCGCAAGGAAACGCGCATCGCTTTAAACGGCACCTTATGGTTATCAAACGGATAGTCGCAATACTGGATAGCCAACATCCAAGCACTGAACAGGAACCACAGCACCGGGGCGACGGTTTGCCCAATACCGGGAATAAAATAAAGCACCAGCAGCAGCAAGGCGCGGGGCAGATACCAGGCCAGTTTTTGCCATTCGCGCTTCATGATGCGCGGTACATCTTTGAGCAGCCCAAAAACGCCGACGTCGGGTGGTGTCGCGCCGGTAAGGCGTGCTTCCAGCTGTTCTGCCAGCAAGCCATTAAAGGGAGCGGCAATCCAGTTCGCAAGGGTTGAGAAGAAGTAGCCGAAGACCAACAGAATTGAGACAACGGCAATTGGCCACAGTAAATAGCTCAGCCATTGCAGCCAGTCCGGCACATGGCTCATCAGCGAAGGGATCCAACTATCCAGGCGGGTAAACAGCCACCAGAACGCGCCGCCCATCAGCAAAATATTCACCATTAACGGCAAGATCACAAAGCGACGAATGCCTGGCAGTGTGACCAGTTTCCAGCCCTGGGAAAAGTAAAACATGCCGCTGCGAGCAACAGACGGGGATGATGAAACCATAATCTGGCCATACTCCTTTCATGACGACCGAAAACTGCAGCTTATAATATTCATCAGACGGGGGAAACCCGTTCGGAAATGTTCGAAAAAACAGCAAAAAGCACAATTTCGTTCATCTTTATGCTGCGAAAGACACGCGCGCACTTGCACTTGACGTAATGGGCAAATACTCTTAGTGAGTAAATGTTTGCCGTGGTGGCAAGGTGTTAGAACAACAGAGAATATAATGATGCAGGATTTGCGTCTGATATTAATCATTGTTGGCGCGATCGCCATAATTGCTTTGCTGGTTCATGGGTTTTGGACCAGTCGCAAAGAACGTTCGTCCATGTTCCGGGATCGCCCATTAAAACGCATGAAGTCGAGACGTGACGACGACGAGTTGGATGACGAGGATGTCGAAGAAGACGAAGGCGTAGGTGAAGTGCGTGTTCATAAAGTGAATCACGCGCCGGGAGCCAGTAACGAGCAGGACGCGCCGCGTCAGCACCAATATAAGCCGCCCTATGCGTCGGCTCAGCCGCGCCCGTCGGCACCGCCTGTTCAACCTGAAGAGCCACCGCACCACGCGCAGCAGCCTTATTCCCAGCAGCAGCCGGAGCGCCCAGTGCAAGCTCCTGCCTTTGAAACACAACCGGTGCGTCACGCGCCGCAACAGCCCGTAGCGCCACAACAGCCAGTGGCACCTCAGCAGCCTGCGCCGCAGTATCAATCGCAACCTGAAATTGCGCAGCCCGCACCTCAGCCGGAACCTGAACCGGTTGTCGAAGCGCCAGTGGAAAAACCGCAGCGCAAAGAAACTGTCATTATCATGAACGTTGCTGCACATCATGGCAGCACGTTGAATGGCGAAGTGCTGCTGAACAGCATTTTGCAGGCCGGGTTTAAATTCGGCGATATGAGCATTTTTCATCGTCATCTCAGCCCGGACGGCAGTGGCCCGGCGCTTTTCAGCCTGGCCAATATGGTCAATCCCGGCACGTTTGATGTCGATACGATGAGCGAGATGGCAACGCCAGGCGTCACCATCTTTATGCAGGTGCCTTCCTATGGCGACGAGTTGCAAAACTTTAAACTGATGCTGCAATCTGCACAGCATATCGCCGATGAAGTTGGCGGCGTGGTGCTGGACGATCAGCGTCGGATGATGACGCCGCAGAAATTACGTGAATACCAGGATCGTATTCGCGAGGTCAAAGACGCCAACGCGTAACGGGACCACGAACATTATTTCCTTCCAGAACCCCCGCCAGTCGGGGGTTTTTTATCATTGATGGTGCGATATGGACTCAATTGAACAACAACTGACAGAACTGCGAACCAGCCTTCGCCATCATGAATATCTGTACCACGTTATGGACGCGCCGGAGATCCCGGACGCCGAGTACGATCGTCTGATGCGTGAACTGCGTGAGCTTGAAGCGCAGCGCCCTGATTTAGTGACACCTGATTCGCCAACGCAGCGTGTTGGCGCAGCGCCGCTTACGGCTTTTAGCCAGATACGCCATGAAGTGCCGATGTTGTCGCTGGACAACGTGTTTGACGAAGAGAGTTTCCTCGCTTTTAACAAACGTGTGCAGGACAGGCTGAAAAGCACCGACGCGCTTACCTACTGCTGCGAGCTAAAGCTGGATGGCCTGGCGGTGAGTATTCTCTACGAAAACGGTGTGCTGATGCGTGCGGCAACGCGCGGCGATGGCACCACCGGAGAGGACATCACCACAAACGTGCGCACTATCCGCGCCATCCCGCTCAAGCTGCACGGCGACAATATTCCCGCCCGCCTCGAAGTGCGTGGTGAAGTGTTTTTACCGCAGTCGGGTTTTGAAAAAATCAACGAAGATGCGCGTCGTACCGGGGCGAAAGTCTTTGCCAACCCGCGCAACGCCGCCGCAGGCTCATTGCGCCAGCTCGATCCGCGTATCACCGCCAAACGCCCGCTAACCTTCTTCTGCTATGGCATCGGCATTCTCGAAGGGGGCGAACTGCCGCGCAGCCATCTGGGGCGTTTGCAGCAGTTCAAAGCCTGGGGGCTGCCGGTAAGTGACCGCATACGTCTGTGCAGCACGCCGGAAGAGGTGTTGGCCTTCTACCACCAGGTTGAAGCCGATCGCCCAACGCTCGGTTTTGATATTGACGGTGTGGTGATTAAGGTCGATTCGCTCGATTTACAGGAACAACTGGGTTTTGTCGCCCGCGCGCCGCGCTGGGCAGTCGCCTTCAAATTCCCGGCGCAGGAGCAGATGACTTTTGTGCGTGATGTGGAATTCCAGGTCGGGCGTACCGGTGCGATTACGCCTGTCGCCAGGCTTGAGCCAGTACACGTTGCCGGGGTGTTGGTCAGCAACGCTACACTGCACAACGCCGATGAAATTGACCGTCTTGGTCTGCGTATTGGCGACAAAGTAGTGATTCGCCGCGCCGGTGATGTGATCCCGCAGGTGGTCAATGTGGTGCTTTCCGAGCGTCCGCAAGAAACCCGTGAAGTGCTTTTTCCGACACACTGCCCGGTGTGTGGTTCCGATGTTGAGCGTGTTGAAGGCGAAGCCGTTGCCCGCTGTACCGGCGGGTTAATCTGCGGTGCGCAACGTAAAGAGTCGCTGAAGCATTTTGTCTCCCGTCGCGCGATGGATGTGGATGGTATGGGCGACAAGATAATCGACCAACTGGTGGAAAAAGAGTACGTCCATACACCGGCAGACTTATTCCGTCTTACGGCCGGTAAGCTGACCGGGCTTGATCGCATGGGGCCAAAATCGGCACAGAACGTGGTCAATGCGCTGGAGAAAGCCAAAGAGACGACCTTTGCCCGCTTCCTCTACGCGCTCGGTATCCGCGAGGTTGGTGAAGCTACGGCTGCCGGTCTGGCGGCTTATTTTGGTACGCTGGAGGCGCTGATGGCAGCAGGCGTTGACGAGCTGCAAAAAGTCCCGGATGTCGGTGTTGTCGTGGCGAAGCACGTGGACAACTTCTTCAATGAAGAGAGCAACCGCGAGGTTATCCGCCAGTTAGTCGAGGATGTTGGCATTCACTGGCCTGCACCGGTTATCGTCAAAGCCGACGAGATCGACAGCCCGTTTGCCGGAAAAACTATTGTGTTGACCGGTAGCCTGAGCCAGCTTTCGCGTGATGACGCCAAAGCACGTTTAACAGCGCTAGGCGCAAAAGTTGCGGGTAGCGTGTCGAAGAAAACGGATCTGGTGATTGCCGGGGAAGCCGCGGGCTCTAAGCTTGCGAAGGCGCAGGAGCTGGGGATTGAGGTGATTGACGAGGCCGAGATGATCCGCCTGCTGGGAGCGTAAATGGAAAAGGAACAACTCGTCGAGATTGCTAATACCATCATGCCGTTTGGTAAATACCAGGGGCGGCGGCTTATCGATCTGCCCGAAGAGTATCTGCTGTGGTTTGCCCGGAAGGATTCGTTTCCCGCCGGGCGATTGGGTGAGTTGATGCAGATAACATTACTGATCAAAACGGAAGGGCTGAGCCATCTGGTACAGCCCCTGAAACGCAATTAGGCTTTCGCCGCTGCCTGCGCCTGCTGTTGCTCTGTTTGACGTTTATAACGGCGCGCCAGCACGGCGCAGACCATTAGCTGAATTTGATGGAAGATCATCAGCGGCAGCACCATCATCCCGATCACCGACGTCGGGAACAGAATGTTGGCCATGGGAATACCGTTGGCGAGGCTCTTTTTCGAACCGCAGAAAACAATAGTGATTTCATCAGCTTTATTGAATCCGCACTTACGCGCGACGACCACGTTTACCGCGATGACAATCGCCAGCAACACCAGGCTCGCTACGACAATAAACAGCAGTGAGCCGACGCCCACTTTGTGCCAGATACCGTTCACCACCGCTTCGCTAAAGGCGGAGTAAACCACCAGCAAAATCGACGTCTGGTCGGTTTTTGAAATCCACTTCTTATGTTTCGCCACAAAAGCGCCGGTCCACGGGCGTGAAAGGTGGCCCAGTACAAACGGCAGCAGCAGTTGCAGCATGATCTTGCCCACTTGCTCAAGGCTGCCTTCTGCGCCGTGAAGATCCATCAGCAGGCCAACCAGCAACGGCGACAAGAAGATGCCGAGTAAGCTGGAAGCTGATGCGGAGCAAACCGCCGCCGCGACATTTCCGCCCGCCAGTGAGGTAAAGGCAATCGCCGACTGAACGGTCGCAGGCAGAATGCACAAATACAGAAAACCGGTGTACAGCTCCTGGCTGACATTCACCGGCGACCACCAGACAAACAGCACGCCGAGCGCCGGGAAAAGCACAAACGTGCTGCACATTACCCAAAGATGTAAACGCCAGTGGCTACCGCCAGCGATGATCGCCTCGCGCGACAGTTTTGCACCGTGCATAAAAAACAATAATGCAATCGCGGCGGTGGTCAGCCCTTCGAAAAACGGCACAAAGCCGCCGCGCGCCGGGAAGAAAGAGGCCAGCAAAACGGTACACACCAGCGTGAGCGTAAAAGGATCAAGGATACGAAAAAGTTTCATGTGCACTCCTGAAAGTCGGTGTCGCTATTGTGCTTTTTCTGTTTTGAGAAATAAAATTGATTTATTGCATCCATTCATGAATTTATAAGATGAATTATTCCTTACGTCAGTTACGTGTTTTCGTCACCGTGGCGCAGGCCAAAAGTTTCAGCCGGGCAGGGGAGATAATCGGTCTCAGCCAGTCTGCGGTAAGCCACAGCGTGAAAGAGCTGGAACTGCAAACCGGCGTGCGCTTACTCGACCGTACCACCCGCGAAGTGGTGCTGACCGAAGCCGGGCATCAACTGGCCGGTCGCCTTGAGCGGCTGTTAGATGAGCTTAGCAGCACCCTGCGTGAAGCCGGGCGTGTCGGGCAGCAGTTGACTGGCACGGTACGTGTGGCGGCGAGTCAGACCATTTCGGCGCACCTGATCCCGCAGTGCATCGCCAGTAGTAACCAGCGCTATCCGGAAATTGATTTTGTGTTGCACGACAGGCCGCAGCAATGGGTGCTGGAGAGCATTCGCCAGGGAGAGGTGGATTTTGGCATTGTGATAGATCCTGGCCCGGTGAACGATTTTCAGAGCGAAGAGATCCTCGAGGAGCCATTCTTTTTGCTGTGTCGCAGCGATCATTCGTGGGCACAGCTTGCGGAGGTGCCTTGGTCGGCGCTGGATGGTGCGAGATTAGTGGTGCAGGATTACGCGTCAGGTAGCCGACCGCTCATTGATGCTGCGCTGCGCCATTTTGCCGTACGCGCGACAATCGTGCAGGAGATTGGCCATCCGGCAACACTGTTTCCAATGGTTGAAGCGGGGATCGGGATAAGCATTCTGCCCGCACTCGCCTTGCCGCTGCCGCAGGGAAGTGAGCTGGCGGTAAAAAGGCTGGTACCGGATATGCAGCGCAAAATTATGCTGGTGCGGCGAAAAAATCGGTCGCTCTCGGGGGCGGCGCAGGCATTGTGGGAAGTCGTAAGAGAACAGGCCCGGTGTTTAAACCAGGCCCGTGAGGACGATCCGTTATTTACTCAGACGTAAATATCAATCTGATGATCGTCGGAAGGTTTGTTAACACCTTCCGCTTTCGCTTGCGGTTGCTGCTGAGCTTGTTTCTGTTCTGCTTCTTCAGCCTGTTTGCGCTGCAGTTGTGCCAGTTGCGCTTGCAGTTGCTGAATTTCAGTCTGAATCATCTCTTGCTGTTTCTTCTTGTCTTCAGTCGAACCGCTCCCATTAGCGATTTCTTTCAGCTGCTGGGTCAGCTTGGTGATCTTCTGAGTAATGCGGCTGATTTGCGAAGCGGTATCGTTGCCGGTAGACGATGAACTACCCGCGCTACCTGTTTGAATTGACGCAGTTGTTGTCGAGATTGTGGTCATTGCACACTCCTTTTTGCCATAAAACATTGTTATCGGCCGTCATCATTTATTTCTTGAATTGTCTTAATCGAATGGCGGTTCGGCGGGCATCATATCGGGACATTAAGGATAAATTATGGATAAACGTTACCGTTTTTACTCGTTGAAAATAATGGGGTTTTATTCGTTTCTCTATTGCTGTCAGGGTAGGTTTAATGGCTAACCCGACAGGTATTTAAGCGCTTATATGCTGCCCTAAAGAAAATTGTGCGGCGGGAAAAATTCATTGGTTTACTGGTCGCATAATGGGAGTCGCGCGGTTGGTAATCAATAGATTTCAACTGAAGGCTGGAATGGGCAGACAAAGGGTAAATCGCAGATAGCAAAAAGCGCCGCCAGCGCCGTTTTTACATTGGTGGGTCGTGCAGGATGACTCGCTTTGCTCGCCCTTCGGGCCGTCGCCGCAAGCGGCTCCGTTGTCTCACTACGTTCGACTCGAACCTGCTGCAGGTTCGAATCTTTTATTTGGGCAGATAGCAAAAAAGCGCCTTTAGGGCGCTTTTTTACATTGGTGGGTCGTGCAGGATTCGAACCTGCGACCAATTGATTAAAAGTCAACTGCTCTACCAACTGAGCTAACGACC
>NZ_JBHZPO010000013.1:0-152400 GCF_042788165.1 Kosakonia sp. YIM B13588
TCTACCAGTTCCAGCAGCTCTTCGTCATCTACCATGTCACATTTGTTCAGGAACACGATGATGTAAGGAACGCCTACCTGACGACCCAGCAGGATGTGCTCACGGGTCTGCGGCATCGGGCCGTCAGTCGCAGCAACAACCAGGATCGCGCCGTCCATCTGCGCAGCACCGGTGATCATGTTTTTAACATAGTCGGCGTGGCCCGGGCAGTCTACGTGTGCGTAGTGGCGAGTCGGGGTGTCATATTCAACGTGAGACGTGTTGATGGTGATACCACGAGCTTTTTCTTCCGGCGCGTTATCGATCTGGTCGAATGCGCGAGCAGAACCACCGTAGGTTTTTGCCAGAACGGTAGTGATTGCAGCGGTCAGAGTAGTTTTACCATGGTCAACGTGGCCGATAGTACCGACGTTGACGTGCGGTTTTGTACGTTCAAATTTTTCTTTAGACACGGCTTTATTCCTTACTATAGTGCTCTCCCTCTTTGGAGAGAGCACGGGACTTTGGTTTTAACCCTGCGGCTTATTTACCACGGGCTTCAATTACGGCCTGAGCAACGTTGTTCGGCGCATCATCATACTTCAGGAATTCCATAGTATAAGACGCACGACCTTTGGTCAGAGAACGCAGCTGAGTTGCATATCCGAACATTTCAGACAGCGGAACTTCAGCGTGGATTTTAACGCCAGTAACTTCAGATTCCTGACCGCGCAGCATACCGCGACGACGGCTAAGGTCACCGATTACGTCACCGGTGTTCTCTTCCGGAGTCTCTACTTCAACCTTCATGATCGGCTCAAGCAGAACTGGTTTCGCTTTCTTAAAGCCATCTTTAAAGGCAATAGACGCAGCCAGTTTAAACGCCAGTTCAGAGGAGTCAACGTCGTGGTAAGAACCGAAGTGCAGACGCACACCGAGATCAACTACCGGGTAACCCGCCAGCGGGCCAGATTTCAGCTGTTCCTGGATACCTTTATCAACGGCCGGGATGTATTCGCCAGGAATTACACCACCTTTGATGTCGTTGATGAACTCGTAACCTTTCGGGTTAGAGCCCGGCTCCAGCGGGTACATGTCGATAACAACATGACCGTACTGACCGCGACCACCAGACTGCTTAGCGTGTTTACCTTCGATATCGGTAACTTTCGCACGAATCGCTTCGCGGTAAGCAACCTGAGGTTTACCGACGTTCGCTTCAACGTTGAATTCACGTTTCATACGGTCAACGATGATGTCGAGGTGCAGCTCACCCATACCGGCGATAATGGTCTGGTTAGATTCTTCATCAGTCCATACGCGGAATGACGGGTCTTCTTTCGCCAGACGGCCCAGAGCCAGACCCATTTTTTCCTGGTCAGCTTTGGTTTTCGGTTCTACCGCGATGGAGATTACCGGTTCCGGGAATTCCATACGTTCCAGAATGATCGGGTGATCCGGGTCACACAGGGTGTCACCAGTGGTCACGTCTTTCAGACCGATTGCAGCAGCGATGTCGCCAGCGCGAACTTCTTTGATCTCTTCACGTTTGTTAGCGTGCATCTGAACGATACGACCGAAACGCTCACGTGCAGATTTCACGGAGTTCAGGATGGTATCACCAGAGTTAACCACACCGGAGTACACACGGAAGAAGGTCAGGTTACCAACAAACGGGTCGGTAGCGATTTTGAACGCCAGCGCAGAGAACGGCTCTTCATCACTTGCGTGACGCTCAGCCGGAGTATCTTTACCATCGTCCAGGATACCGTTGATCGCAGGTACGTCAGTCGGGGACGGCAGGTAGTCAACTACCGCATCCAGCATCGCCTGAACACCTTTGTTCTTAAACGCAGAACCACAAGTTACCAGGATGATTTCGTTGTTCAGAACACGCTGACGCAGAGCTTTTTTGATCTCTTCTTCAGTCAGTTCTTCACCACCCAGGTATTTCTCCATCAGCTCTTCAGAAGCTTCAGCAGCGGATTCGATCAGATTCTGGTGCCATTCGTCAGCCAGATCCTGCATCTCAGCCGGGATATCTTCGTATTCGAAGGTTACGCCCTGGTCTGCATCGTTCCAGTTGATGGCTTTCATTTTCACCAGGTCAACAACACCAGTGAAACCTTCTTCAGCACCAATTGCCAGCTGCAGCGGAACCGGGTTCGCGCCCAGACGGGATTTGATCTGACCAACAACTTTCAGGAAGTTAGCGCCCATGCGGTCCATTTTGTTAACGAACGCGATGCGCGGAACTTTATATTTGTTTGCCTGACGCCATACGGTTTCAGACTGCGGCTGAACACCACCAACGGCGCAGTAAACCATTACCGCACCGTCAAGAACACGCATGGAACGTTCTACTTCGATGGTGAAGTCAACGTGCCCCGGGGTGTCGATGATGTTTACGCGATGCGGTTCATACTGCTTCGCCATACCAGACCAGAATGCGGTAGTCGCTGCGGAGGTAATGGTAATACCACGCTCCTGCTCCTGCTCCATCCAGTCCATGGTTGCGGCGCCGTCATGAACTTCACCGATTTTGTGGTTTACACCGGTGTAGAACAGAATACGTTCGGTAGTCGTGGTTTTACCGGCGTCGATGTGCGCACTGATACCAATGTTACGGTAGCGTGCGATGGGTGTTGTACGAGCCATTTGATTCCTCGTTTGTCTCTTTAGGCGTTCAGATTTAAGTTGCCAAACGGCGGGCCACTTGCTTGAAGCGCCCGCCATGTGACTAAAACTCCGAAGGGATTACCAACGGTAGTGTGCGAACGCCTTGTTGGCTTCGGCCATACGGTGAACGTCTTCACGTTTCTTAACTGCGGTACCTTTGTTGTCCGCAGCATCGGAAAGTTCGTTCGCCAGGCGCAGAGCCATGGATTTATCACCGCGTTTACGAGCAGCTTCAACGATCCAACGCATTGCCAGAGCATTGCGACGAACCGGACGAACTTCAACCGGAACCTGATAAGTAGAACCACCAACGCGGCGAGACTTAACTTCGACAGTCGGGCGCACGTTTTCGAGAGCTACTTCGAAAGCTTCCAGTTCATTTTTACCAGAACGCTGAGCCAGGGTCTCAAGCGCGCTGTATACGATTGCTTCTGCAGTAGATTTTTTACCGTCTACCATCAGGATATTGACAAATTTAGCCAGCAGTTCTGATCCGAACTTCGGATCCGGCAGAATTTTACGCTGACCAATAACACGACGACGTGGCATGGAAATACTCCGTTGTTAATTCAGGATTGTCCAAAACTCTAAGAGTTTAGTTTGACATTAAAGTTAAAACAGTTTGGCCTTACTTAACGGAGAACCATTAAGCCTTAGGACGTTTCACGCCGTATTTGGAGCGAGATTGCTTACGGTCTTTAACACCGGAGCAGTCGAGCGCGCCACGTACAGTGTGGTAACGAACACCCGGGAGGTCTTTTACACGACCGCCACGGATCAGGATCACGGAGTGCTCCTGCAGGTTGTGACCTTCACCACCGATGTAGGAAGTCACTTCAAAACCGTTGGTCAAACGAACACGACATACTTTACGCAGTGCGGAGTTCGGTTTTTTCGGGGTGGTAGTATATACGCGAGTACATACGCCACGTTTTTGCGGGCATGCTTCCAGCGCAGGCACGTTGCTTTTTGCAACTTTGCGAGCGCGTGGTTTGCGTACCAGCTGGTTAACTGTTGCCATTAAATAGCTCCTGGTTTTAGCTTTTGCTTCGTAAACACGTAATAAAACGGCCTCATATAATATGAGGACGCAGAATTTTATGGCTGTGCTTAAAAGGTGTCAAGAAATATACAGCGATCACACATTACCAATGCATCTGAACAGCGTTTTTCACCGTCAGACTAACGAAATCAGTATAGCCAACCCTGACGACACTGCTTGAAATTTGACCACCCAGACCACGGGCATCGATATCTTCTTTAAGCGCGTGCACAGTTATGGGGGCGTTTAGCAATAACTCAACATAGCGCCCGTTTTGCAAGGCGGCGGTTACGCCATCTGAAAGCAGCAGCAGATCGTCGCCAGGGCGCAGCAAACGGAGCATCGCCGCCATATCACACTGCCAGGGAGAGCGGGACAAGGTATGCAGCATAAATGCCTCAAAAGGTCAGAACGACGGTGTAACTATCAAGTTTTTCGCGCAGCGCGTCCGGTTCCAGACGCTGAGCCGGCAACACGAAGGTTGTCTCTTCACCTAATCCACGTTCACGCAGGGAAGCCGCACACAGCCAGCACTGTTCGATGTCATAAAGCGGCAGAACTTTAAACGTCGCGATGTAATCGCGCGCTAATACCGCGTCCGGCTGCTGATTGGCCAGTAACTGGAATACCCCATCACCAATAAAAAACACGCCGATATCATCAGTAAACGCTGAAGTCGCCAGCAACGCATCCAGCCCTTCGCGACCGGAAGCGGAACCATGCGGCGCAGAAGTAAATACAAAGGCGATACGTTGCATCAGAATTGCACCACCCGATCGCAAGAGAGCGCGGCTTCCGCCAGCGAGCCAAGGCCGGTCAGTGAAAAACCGGCTTGCAGGTTTGCGCCAGATAACGCCAGACGTTGTGCTTCGGCATCATCAACAACGCCGCGACGCAGCGCGGCGGCAACACAGATATGCAACTCGACCTGGTGTTCCTCATGCAGGCGCTGCCAGGCGCGAACCATGTCAAATTCATCACTGGCGGGCGCCGTGAGCGCGTTCGCGTTGCTCACCCCTTCGCGATAAAAAAAGACGCTGGCTAACGTATGCCCGGCATCCAGTAGCGCCTGCGCAAACTGGTACGCGCTGCTGGCCTGTTGGGTTCCATACGCCGGGCCGGTGACCATCAGGGCAAAACGCATTAACGATCCTGTACGGAAAAATCACCGCTTTTGAACTGGCGGATATAGAGATAAACGGTGTGTTTTGAAATGTTGAGGCGATCGGCGACCTGGTTGATAGCGTCTTTGATATCAAAGATCCCCTTCTCGTAGAGGTTCAGTACGATCTGGCGATTCTTGGCGTTGTTAGAAACGTTACGATCGGCGTTGACCTCTTCAATGGTGAACTCCAGCGTTTGCATGACCAGATCTTCCACCGAGGAAGCAAAGTTCACCGAAGAGCCAACATCAGGCGTTTCCGGCGGCACAAAGGTGCTCATGATCTGTGAGAACGGCACATCAAGGTTCATGTTGATGCATAACAGGCCAATCACGCGGTGATCGCGGTTACGGATAGCGATAGTGACGGACTTCATCAGCACACCGCTTTTCGCGCGCGTGAAGTAGCACTTCGATACGCTACTGTCGGCGCCGGTCATATCATGCAGCATGCGCAGAGCGAGATCGGTGATGGGCGAGCCAATTTTACGCCCTGTGTGTTCGCCATTGGCAATACGGATTGCGGAACATTTCAAATCTTGCAGGGAGTGCAAAACGATTTCACAGTGGCTGCCAATGAGCATCGCTAACCCGTCCACCACCGCTTCATAGGATTTGAGGATATCGAAGTCGGTCTGATCGAAAGGACGTTGATCCAGCAAATCAAGTTCACTGGTTTCGTTGGTTAATAGCGACCTGGACATGAAAAAAAACACTCCTTTTCAGGAACCTGTCGTTATGTTTTCAGGGCAGGCTCAGTATTTATATGGGGATATAAATTAATACATCGTAGGTTAAGCTTTCCAGAATTATATCCCTGCTGCAAAAAAAAACGCCGCCCGAAGGCGGCGCTATTGCAAATTTTATTTCTTACTGGTGTCTGCGGCTTTCGCGTCAGCAGCTTTATCGCCCGCTGCCGGTGCAGCTTCTGGCGCTGCGGCATCTGCTTTCGGTGCGGCTTTGATATCCAGCAACTCGACATCAAATACCAGCGTGGAGTTAGCCGGAATGCCCGGAACACCCGTTTTCCCGTAAGCCAGTGCCGGTGGGATAACCAGTTTGATCTTGCCGCCTTTCTTGATGTTTTTCAGGCCTTCGGTCCAGCCAGGGATAACACCGTCAAGACGGAAAGAGAGCGGCTCACCACGGGTGTAAGAGTTATCGAACTCTTTACCGTCGATCAGCGTACCTTTGTAGTTCACAACAACCGTGTCGCTGTCTTTCGGCGCATCACCGGTACCTTCTTTCTCTACTTTGTACAGCAGACCGGTATCAGAGATTTTCACACCTTTCTCTTTGGCGAAGGTGTCACGGAAGGCTTTGCCTTTTGCTTCGTTGTCAGCAGCGTCTTTTTCCATGCGATCCTGCGCGGCAGTTTTCACACGCGTCTCAAACGCTTGCAGGGTTTGTTCGATCTCCTGGTCGCTCAGTTTGCTCTTATCGGCAAACGCGTCCTGAACACCGGCGATCAGCTGAGCTTTATCCAGTTTGATACCCAGTTTTTCCTGCTCTTTCAGCGAGTTTTCCATGTAGCGGCCCAGCGAAGCGCCCAGCGCATAGGCGGATTTCTGGTCGTCATTTTTAAATGCCGCTTTGCTGTCAGCTGCTGCAGCCGGTTCTTTCTTTGCAGCGGTATCGGCAGCGAAAGAGATCGGTGCGTGAAGGGCGACGGCCATCGTGGTCGCCAGCAGCGTGACTTTAAACAGTGATTTCATCCATTTCTCCAGGGGCCGGGGCATCTCGCCCCAGGGTTAAACAAAAATGTAAGAGACGTACTATAAAGCGTTGCGGTGGAAATCAACATAAGGACACCACCTGAATTCACCTGTTTTCTGACTATTTTTGTTTAAATAAGTTTCTGCTTTTCTTTGCCAAAGCTGTACCTGGCGGCAAAGTTCAGTAAAATTCGCCCGTTTAACGAAAACCAGGCCGGACGCAATCCAGAGGTAATGTATGCAAGAGTTAACAATAGAAGCGCGACTGGCGGAACTGGAAAGCCGGTTGGCTTTTCAGGAGAGGACCATCGAGGAACTGAACCAGACGGTTGTCGCCCATGAACTGGAAATGGCGAAGCTGCGCGAACATCTGCGGTTAATGGCGGAAAAACTCAAAGCGAGCCAGCCATCGCACATGGCCTCCCCTTCAGAAGAGACGCCGCCGCCCCATTATTAATGGCGTAAAAAAAGCGGGTTTCCCCGCTCATCAATGACGCTATGGATTTCGTGTTGCAGGCAGGCGGCAAACTTGAAAATCCCCGGGAGCATAGAAAACGATGCAACCGGGGTTTGAAAGCGAAGCCAACAGCCCTGCGGCGCGAAAAACAATGCGTATTAGTGGCAGCCGCAACCGCCATTACCGCCGCAACCACCTTTACCGTGGTCATGGCCGTGATCGTGACCGTGGCCGCCGCAGCAACCGTCATGATCGTGGTCGTGGTCATGATCGTGACCATGCGGACCGTGAACGTGGCCGTGAGCCAGCTCTTCTTCGGTTGCTTCGCGAATAGCGACAACTTCAACGTTGAACTTCAGGTTCTGGCCAGCCAGCATGTGGTTTCCGTCAACAACAACGTGGTCGTCTTCCACTTCGGTGATTTCTACCGGTACCGGGCCCTGGTCGGTTTCTGCCAGGAAGCGCATGCCAACCTGCAACTCGTCAACGCCCATAAAGACGTCTTTCGGTACGCGCTGCACCAGGTTTTCGTCGTATTGACCGTAAGCGTCGTTCGCGCCAACGGCCACATCGAATTTGTCGCCGACTTCGTGACCGTCCAGCGCGTTTTCCAGACCAGAGATCAGGGAACCGTGACCGTGCAGGTAGTCCAGCGGCGCACTCACCGGAGACTCATCAACCAATACACCGTCTTCTGTACGTACCTGATAGGCCAGGCTGACCACCAGGTCTTTTGCTACTTTCATGATATCTCCTGAGCGTGGGAAAATTACTGGCGCAGATTGTAGCGGAATTCTGCACCCGTGTACCCTTTAGCTTAAAAAAAGCTGCCCGATCTCGCTAGTCCGGATGAAAAATGCCAATCACTTGCTCATCTTTGCGAACATGCTCGCGGGCTTCTTTATCCGCTTCACGCATCTGGTGCCCACACTTAACGCACTCAACAATATCGACATTATTCTCACGCCACATTGCCATTGAGTCCTTCGCCTGGCATGCCGGGCAAACCGCCCCGGCGATAAAACGTTTTCGTACAGCCATTCGATTCCCCTTATTCAAACTCGTCCCAACCATCCAGCTGGCGACGCTCTTGCTGCATTTCACGCTGGAAAATCTCCTCCAGCTCGCGCCGCGCTTCGCGGACACGGGAAATTTGCATCGTATCGGTATGCACCGGCATCAGCTCGCGCAGCATACGCATATCCAAACGTTTAAAGTGCAGTTGCGCACGCTGAGCCTGATGTGGATGCATCCCCAGCGAAATAAGCGTCTTACGCCCTAACTCCAGCGCACTGGAGAACGTCTCGCGGGAAAACTGCGTCACACCAGCCTGCAGGAGTTCATGCGCTTCCACACGCCCGCGAGCGCGCGCCAGGATTGCCAGGTTCGGAAAATGCTGCTGGCAAATCTCCACCAGCTTCATCGTATCCAGCGGGTCATTACAGGTGATGACGATCGATTGCGCCGCTTCCGCGCCTGCCGAGCGTAACAATTCCACCTGCGTTGCATCCCCGTAATAGACCTTATATCCATATTTACGCATCAGATTGACGGCGCTGATATCGCGCTCCAGCACGGTAATGCGCATCTTATTTGCCATTAACAGGCGGCCAATCACCTGACCAAAACGGCCAAACCCCACCACAATCACCTGGGGTTTATCATCTTCCACCCATGGGGTTTCATCTTCATCTTCCGGGGTGTTAAAACGCCGGGAGAGCAGTTTATCCACGCCACGCATCAGCAACGGTGTGGTCATCATCGACAACGTGACGGTGACCAGCAGCAGCGCCATTTGATCGTTCTGGAACAGACGCTGAGAAGATGCGGAAGAGAACAAAACAAATGCGAATTCACCACCCTGACTTAACACACCGGCGAACTGCATACGCTCCGAGCTGCGCAAACCGTATATCCGCGACAACCCATACAGCACCAGCGATTTTACCGCCACCAGCACCGCAACGCTCAGCACCACCCATAGCAGATGGGTATAGAGCACGCCGAGGTTCAGCGCCATGCCAACGGAGATAAAAAACAACCCCAGCAGCAGCCCTTTAAAAGGCTCGATCGCGATCTCAAGTTCGTGGCGATATTCGCTTTCGGCCAGCAACACGCCAGCGATAAAGGTTCCCAGCGCCATTGATAACCCCAGCGCATCCATAAACAGCGCCGAACCAAGCACCAACAGTAACGTGGCGGCGGTAAACACTTCACGCACCCCGGAACCGGCAATAAAGCGGAACACAGGCCGCAGCAAGTAGCGCCCGCCAATCAACATGCCCGCGAACGCCAGCACTTTCATGCCAACTTTCATCCAGTCGAGATGCTCATCGCCATTGCCTGCCAGTAGCGGCACCAGCGCCAGCGCCGGGATCACCGCTAAATCCTGAAACAGCAGCACCGAAAATCCCAGTTGACCGGACTCGCTGCGGTTCATGCCTTTATCGCGCATCAGTTGCAGCGCCATCGCGGTGGATGACATCGCCAGACCGATACCGCCAATCACCGCCGCCTGCCAGGAGAATTGCGTCAGCATCAGCAGCCCGGCGAGGATCGCCGCACTGAGCAGCACCTGTGCGGCACCCACGCCAAAGATGGAGCGCCGAAGCTCCCAAAGTTTTCGCGGGTTCAGCTCCAGCCCGATGATAAACATCAGGAATACCACGCCCAGCTCGGAGAAATGGAGGATTTCATCTACATCGCTGATAAACCCCAGCCCCCACGGGCCAATCGCGATACCCGCAAGCAAATAGCCGAGCACCGCGCCAATCCCTAAACGTGCGGCAAGCGGAACGGCGACAACTGCCGCGAAAAGAAACAACACACCGGCCAGTAACAGCGCGGAACCTTCCATTAACGGCCTCCCACAGGCAACGGCGACGCCAGCCAGTCACCATAAGCTTTGGCATGACTCGCCAACTCCTGCGGCTGTTGCCGGCGCGCCCAGTACACAATAATCGGGCTTAACCAGTGCATACGGCACATGGCGGCAGTCAGCTCAAACGGGCGCAAAATGTCATTCATGGAGTAGCGGTTAAGCCCATCATGGCGATACGCGGCCTCCGGTTCCCCGGTAGTGACCACGCTACGCCAATACTTTCCCGCGAGTTGGTTCCCGCCAATGCCGCTGGCAAAGCCACGGCTTAACACACGGTCAAGCCACTCTTTGAGCAGCGCCGGGCAACTGTAGGTATATAAGGGATGTTGAAACACAATGACGTCATGCTCGCGCAGCAACGCCTGTTCATAAGGAATATCGATAAAAAAGTCAGGGTAACGGGCATAAAGATCGTGCACCGTGACATTTTGCAGCTGCGTTGCCGGCTTAAGCAAAACCCGGTTAGCCACCGAGTCCTGTGATTCCGGATGGGCATACAGCAGCAACACTTTCGCTGTCTGCGACATCATTCCCCTCCCGGGTGTCAAACTCTGGCGAGCGGCCTGTGGGCGCTGCCAGAATGATTTTGTCTATCATCTTCATTTTGGGCTACCATTGCGGCCCCGGTGCGTCTTTAGGCCGCACTCTTACATTATCATAATGACAAATTAACATAGTCTGAACATACGGCGCCTTATGATTGTTTTCTCCTCGTTACAAATTCGTCGCGGCGTGCGTGTCCTGCTGGATAACGCCACAGCCACCATTAACCCGGGCCAGAAAGTAGGCCTGGTGGGTAAAAACGGCTGCGGCAAATCCACGCTGCTGTCGCTATTGAAAAACGAGATCGGTGCCGACGGCGGCAGCTTCACGTTTCCCGGCACCTGGCAACTGGCATGGGTGAACCAGGAAACGCCGGCGTTAAATGAAGCGGCTATAGACTATGTGATCGATGGCGATCGCGAATACCGCCAGCTTGAAACCGAACTGAACGCCGCCAACGAGCGTAACGATGGTCACGCCATCGCCACCGTGCACGGTAAACTCGACGCGATTGATGCATGGACCATTCGCTCGCGCGCGTCCAGCCTGCTGCACGGTCTGGGTTTCAGCAACGAGCAACTGGAGCGCCCGGTAAGCGACTTCTCCGGTGGCTGGCGTATGCGTTTAAACCTCGCACAGGCGCTGATTTGCCGCTCCGACTTACTGCTGCTTGATGAACCGACCAACCACCTCGATCTCGATGCAGTGATCTGGCTGGAGAAGTGGCTGAAAAGCTACCAGGGGACGCTGATCCTGATTTCCCACGACCGCGATTTCCTCGATCCGGTGGTGGACAAAATTCTGCATATCGAGCAACAAAGCCTGTTCGAATATACCGGCAACTACAGCTCGTTTGAGCGCCAGCGCGCCACGCGCCTTGCCCAGCAGCAGGCCACTTATGAAAGCCAGCAGCAGCGCGTTGCGCATCTGCAAAGCTTTATCGACCGCTTCAAAGCGAAAGCCAGTAAAGCGAAACAGGCACAAAGCCGCATCAAAATGCTTGAGCGCATGGAGTTGATTGCGCCAGCACACGTCGATAACCCGTTTCACTTCAGCTTCCGCCCACCGGAAAGCCTGCCCAACCCGCTATTAAAGATGGAAAAAGTGAGCGCCGGTTACGGCGATCGCACCATTCTGAACGCCATCAAGCTGAATCTGGTGCCGGGTTCGCGCATTGGCCTGCTGGGACGTAACGGCGCGGGTAAATCCACGCTTATCAAACTGCTGGCAGGTGAACTGGCGGCGCAGAGCGGTGAAATCGGGCTGGCGAAAGGCATTAAGCTCGGTTACTTCGCCCAGCATCAACTGGAGTTTTTACGCGCTGACGAATCGCCATTGCAACACCTGGCGCGCCTCGCACCGCAGGAGCTGGAGCAGAAACTGCGCGATTACCTGGGCGGCTTTGGTTTCCAGGGCGATAAAGTCACGGAAATCACCGAGCGCTTCTCCGGCGGCGAAAAAGCGCGTCTGGTGCTGGCGTTGATCGTCTGGCAGCGTCCAAACCTGCTGCTGCTCGATGAACCGACCAACCACCTCGATCTGGATATGCGCCAGGCGCTGACCGAAGCGCTGATTGAGTTTGAAGGCGCGTTAGTGGTCGTGTCGCATGATCGCCACCTGATTCGCTCCACCACAGACGATCTCTACCTGGTTCACGACGGCAAAGTTGAGCCGTTTGAAGGCGATCTGGAAGATTACCAGCAGTGGCTGAGCGACGTGCAAAAACAGGAAAGCCAGCCTGCGGATACGGTAAAAGAGAGCGCCAACAGCGCGCAGGCGCGTAAAGATCAGAAGCGCCGGGAAGCCGAGCTACGTACGCAAACTCAGCCGCTGCGTAAAGAGATTGCCCGGCTGGAAAAAGAGATGGAAAAACTCAACGCCCAGCTGGCGCAGGCTGAGGAGAAGCTCGGTGACAGCGGTCTTTACGATCAAAGCCGCAAAGCGGAATTAACCACCTGTTTGCAACAGCAGGCGGCGGCAAAATCGGGCCTTGAAGAGTGCGAGATGGCCTGGCTGGAAGCGCACGAGCAACTGGAAGCCATGTTGCAAGGGGAGTAACACGCAACAACGGCGGCGGGAGAGCTTATGAATCTGGATATCACCAACGACATTACGTTTCGCAAGCTGGGCATCTTCATGGCCTTTATGGAAAAAGGCAATATTGCGCGCGCCGCCGAAGCGCTCAATCTCAGCGGTGTGAGCGTACACCGCGCGCTGCACACGCTGGAAGAGAATGTCCGTTGCCCGCTGTTTGCCCATAAAGGCCGTAACCTTATCCCGCTGCCTGCCGCGTGGACGCTGCTGGAGTATTGCCAGGAAGTGACGCAGTTAATGGAGCGCGGGCTGGATGAGGCGCGTAAAACCGCCGGCGTTGGCCAGGGGCGGTTGCGCGTCGGTACGCTCTACTCCCTGACGCTGGAAACCGTACCGCGGCTGATAATGGGAATGAAATTGCGGCGTCCGGATCTGGAGATGGGTCTGACGATGGGCTCAAACGAAACGCTGTTGCATATGCTTGAGGAAGGCAGCCTTGACGCGATTTTGATCTCCATTTCAGAAAGCGAAATCGACCGCAACAACCTCGAAGTTCTGCCGCTGTTTCATGACGACATCTTCCTTGCCGCACCAGCGAGCGCCACGCTTGAAACCGATACCCTTGCCGATCTGCGCGACTACCGCACGCAAAAATTTGTCTCGCTGGCCGAAGGTTTCGCCACCTATGCCGGTTTTCAGGAAGCATTTCACATTGCCGGTTTTGAGCCGGAAATTGTCACCCGCGTGAATGACATCTTCTCCATGCTGAGCCTGGTGCAGGCGGGCGTCGGGTTTACGCTGATGCCGGGAAGAATGAAGAAAGTCTACGAAGGATCCGTGCAGATGTTGCGCCTTGCCGAGCCGTATCAAATGCAGCAATTGATCGCCATTGTCTTTTCCCGCAACCGCGAGCGCGATCCCAACTTACTGGCGCTGGCGGCGGAAGGCCGCATGTACGCCCGCAGCCTGCAAGAAAACATTACGCCTGCATCCTGAGGCGATTCGCCAGATGCACCGCCACATCCACACCGCTGCGCTCCAGCGAAATGCTTTCGCCGTTCCACGCGGCTTGCCGTGTCAGGCAGGTGAGAATACCGCCCGGCGGCATTTCAATCGCTAGCCGCGCGTCACGTTCGTTAGCGGCAACGACCGCCTCTTGCCAGCGCACGGTGCGCGCCATATTCCACGCCAGATCGTCAGCGATTTTCTCCGGCTGCCACAACACGCGCCCGGTGCTGCCGCTTAAGTAAGCGCACTGCGGGCGGCGGAACGTCACATCCGCAAACGCCTGCGCCAGTTTTTCGGCGGGTTTTTCCAGCAATGCGCAGTGCGAAGGTACGCTGACCGCGAGGCGCTGCGCCTTGCTGGCCCCTTTTGCTAAGGCCCGTTGCGCCACCTGCGCCATCGCCTCATCGCTACCGGCAATGACAATCTGCGTTTCGGCATTGAGATTAGCGATATAGGCTCCGCTGCCTTCGATCAGCGTTTCCACTGTGGGCAACGTCAGCCCCATAATCGCCGTCAGCCCGTAACCGTGCGGATACGCCTGTTCCATCAAATCACCACGCAAGGCCACCAGACGCAGCGCATCCTGAAAATCGAGCGCACCCGCGATCACCGCCGCCGGATACGCGCCAATCGACAGGCCACTAGTGATATCAACACGCACGCCACGCCGCTGTAATTCACGCGCCCAGGCGACACCGGCAATCAGCAGCGCCAGTTGTACTGCGCGGGTATGTTTTAGTGATTCGGCGGTATCGAGGGTGTCGATTTCCGCCCCCAACACGTCGCGAGCTTCGTCTATTTCACTGCCGGGAAGCGCCTGTAACATTCCCGGACGCTGTGTCCCCTGCCCCGGAAAAGTAAAGATGATCTTCATGAATCCTCCCTTTGCCACGGGTCGCTCACCAGGCGCGGCCCGTGGTTGGTTTTCAGCATTACCCGCCCGTCACGCAGCCACTCGGCTAGGGCAAAGCCGCCATTCGGGGTTTCTACCTGGGTATCCGCCCGGCAAAGCCCGCCGCTAAGCTGCTGTTGCCAGCGGGCCAGATCGCGGGTGGAGAGCGGTTCCGGCGCGCGGATCAGCAAGTCGAGATCGCTGGTCGCATGGATAACCGGAATACCAGTCGCCAGCGCATAACCGCTGCTGCCGGTTACTCCCCACGTCCACGGCCAGCTAAACTGCGCCAGTTGCAGCGCCAGTTGTACCGGCGGCTGGGAGATAAACGGCGAGCGCGGCAGTTCTTGCGGTGCGACCAGTTGTTCGGGTGAGACCACACGGATGACCTGTTCAGGCTTTACCCACCCCGCCGCGCGTTGGTCGCGGCGCAGGCCGCGCACGCCAACGGGAATGCATCCGTTTTGTGCAACATCACGCCGCACCACCACCGGTAAACCAGCGTGCCAGATCTCGGCAACCCAGGGTTCGGTTACCCCTTCCAGCGCACCTTGTGCGCGAAGCCAGAGCAGATCGTGCGGGCGTAATGTTGCGGTCATGATTACAGTCCTGAAGTCAGCGAGATAAACAGCGGCAGCGACAGGATACAGAGCACAGAGCTCAACAGCAGCACGGCTTCTGCATCCGGCGATTGCACGCCAAAGCGGTTACCAAATACCACACCGAAGAAGCCCGCAGCCAGCGCAATCATCAGGATAGCGGTGATTGCCACCGAGCCGTGCAGACCAAACACCAGCACAATCCCCCACGCAATCGCCGGTTGGATCAAAAGCTTGGTGATGGTGGCAGAAATAACCATGGTGTTAATCGCCAGTTTTCGCGCCGAAAGGATCACACCGGTCAGGAACAGCGCCGCAGCCGTCGCAGCGAGGCCGAGCGGTTTGATGGATGCCAGCACCAGCTCCGGCATTTTAATGCCGATAGCGGAGAGCACCACGCCCAGCAGCGGCCCCCAGACAATCGGTTTTTTCACCGAGCGCCACATCAGTACCGGCAGCATCGCCAGCGTAGAACCGGTGTTGTCACCCGCGGCTCGCGCTTTTTCACGCTCAAGGATCAGTAAGCAGAACGGCGTCATCAGCACTGAACCACAGGCGATAGAAACTGCAACGGAGAGCGATGTCGACGAACCTTCACCCAGCACGCTGCCCAGGATCGGCAGGCCGAGCGCGGCGTAGTTCGGCAGTGCGACAGTCAGCGTCAGCACGGCGGCATCCTGCGGTGATTTTTTGAAAACCGAGGTCGCCAGGAAGTAGATGGCGGCATAGGTAATCCACATGGAGAGCGTCAGTACCAGAATCAGCGGCGACTGCGCGATGATCCCGGTCCACGGCGTCTGAACGGTAGCGCTAAACAGCGCTGCGGGCAGGGCAAAATCCATCACAAAAATATTCAGCAGGGAGACGTTTTTGTTGTCGACCATTTTGGCCTTTCCCGCCCAGAAACCCAGCAACATGATGACGAATATCGGTGCGAGGGCATGAACAATTACGTAAGTCATAAATCACCTGTAAGCCTTTAAAAGGAAAAGAAATAGCACTAGCGCGATGGTTATTATTTTCAGTAGCGCATGAGCGCGGCGTGCGCGCCCATGCGTTGCTATCTGGCAGGTTTCTTTTTACTTACCAGCTCGCTTTCATGCGTTCGCGCACGAGAGCGGAGCTGCGGCGGTTGTCAGCACCCAGACGGTTTTTCAACGTGGTGTCCTGACGAGCGTCATTGATGGCCTGGTGCAACGTGCTCTGCACCTGCGCCAGATCGGCGTCTGATGGCGCGTCCGGGTTGCTGATGTTCAGCAGATCGGCAAGCAGCCCCAGCGTCGCATAGTTACTGATGTCATAAGCCATTGGCGGAATGGTGGCCGCCAGTTTTTCCAGCGCCTCCACGGTACGCAAGGTAATGCGCGCCGCCGATTCTTTGCCCATCGCGTGGATCAGCACACCCGCATCGTTAAAGGCAATCAGGCGGTTTGCCTGGTAGCCGTGGGCCAGAAACGCTCCGGACATCGCTTTACCGACGATCAAACCAATCACCGGATGTCCCGCCAGCCGCGCATTGGCATAGGCCGCAGCCGCACCGGCTAGTGCCTGATGAATACCAAACGCTTCTTCGCGGCGACCATAGGCCTGGCTTGGCACATCAATCACCGCAATGATTGGGCGCTTCACGCTGTTGTTGGTATCGGCGGCAACGGTTTCACTCACCACTTTCGCCAGCGTCCAGCCCTCCAGCAGACCGACCTCACCTTTTGCCGCACGCGGATAATGGTTGTTGGCATCCGGCACCACGGCGATAAAACGCACGGCTTCGCCGTTAACCTTGCCATCGGCTGCCTGCACGGACGGACACAGCCCGCTCAGACGTGTTGCATTCGGCGCCAGTTTCTCCAGCCATAACGCGCCGCGGCTTACTGTCGTACTCATGCTTTCCCCTCCCCGGCAAACAACGCGCTGATCTGTTCGGCATCCGCTTGTTTGCGGGTGTCGAAGTGGGTCAGACGTTGCAAATAATCGTCGTACTTATCGGTGCGATGTTTGGCAGGCACGCCTTTGGCAATTGCCTCGTTCATCGCCTGTTTCACTGCATTGATGCCGTCGCCGACCAGCGCATCCACCAGCCCGCTGCGATAACGCACTTCGCCGCCAGTCATGCTCCAGATAAACGGACGGTCGCGGGAGTCGTACTCTTCAATCCCGGCTTCCTGTTCGATAACCTGCGGGCCGTTCAGACCGAGACGCGCTTCGCGCGTCACAATCAGGTAGCTACAGAGCGCAGCGGCGATAGACATCCCACCGAAGCAGCCAACCGTACCGGCAACGATGCCGATAACCGGCGTGTAGCGGCGCAGGTCAACAATTGCCGCATGAATATCAGCAATCGCCGCCAGCCCGAGGTTGGCTTCCTGCAAGCGCACGCCACCGGTTTCAAGGCTCAGCACCGCCTGAGTCGGGATGCCGTTACGGTTATCTTCCGCAGCCAGCTCAAGTGCCGCCGCCATTTTCGCGCCGGAGACTTCGCCCATGCTGCCGCCCTGGAACGCGCCTTCAATCGCCACCACAACCGCCGGCTGGCCATTAATGGTGCCTTTGGCGACCACCATGCCGTCGTCCGCCTGCGGCACAATGCCCTGTGGCCCTAACCACGGCGAAATAATGCCTTCAAACGGATCCAGTAATTCGCGGTAGCTGCCGTCATCAAGCAGCGCCTGTGCGCGCTGGCGCGCTTTGAGTTCGATAAAACTGCGATCGTCACGCATAGCTCACCTCTTCGAATACCTGTTCGATACGGATGCGCGCCACACCGGGCGTCGCGCCGAAATCGTGGATCACAAGCTGGCCCGCAGGCAGCGTGCTTACCAGACCCAGACGGTTGAACAGCGCTTCCCAACGTCCACGGCTGTTATCCACGGAGGTGGTGATCTCAATTGTCAGTGTTTGCCCCTGGTCGGCGGTGAATAACACCTCCATATCCCCGGAGCCCACAACGCCCGCCAGCGCTTTGCCGCGTAATGCGCGGCCAGCAGGCACGGTTATCGTAATGTGTTCCATAACTTCCTCTTAATTCGCTAAATAAGGCGTGGTCATGCGATCGAGAAACAGTGTCGCCGCGAGTAAATCTGCCGCGCCGCCCGGCGACGCGTTCAGCGCCAGCATCCGCGCATCCAGTTCGGCTAACGCTTGCTGACCGGCCTTTGACGCAACGCCACCGGCTTGCAGCACCGCGCTCGCCCCCAGGCGCATCGCCTCCAGACCTTCCAGCCCCGCGCGGGAAAGCACGCAGGTATCGCTGAGCGAGGTCATGATGGCCATCAGTGCATCAAGCCTGGCCTGCGCTTCGCTGCTGCCGCGCTGGCGGCTGTGCTGCAACTGCGGCAACGCCAGCTTGATAATGTGCGGAAAGCCTTGCTGCGCCTCTTCACGCGCGCCCGGTACCCGGTAACGGTGCGTGGCGCGCAACCCTTTGCTGAATAGCTTCGGCGCAGCGTCATCCGGCAGTTGCGCCAGCTTTGCGGCCGTGGCGGCAATCTCCTGTGCCGGTGCGCTACCGCCCGACATCGCTACAGCGCTTACCAGCAACCCTAATGCCCAGATCGCGCCGCGATGGGTATTTACGCCACCGGTGGCCGCCATCATCTGCTGCTCACCTTCCCGACCTAATCGCCCAATGGTTTGTCTGAGCGCCACATCCGCTGGCCGTCGCCAGCTTTGTTGCGCCAGCGCCTGAAATGTGGGGGTCAGGCTGTGCGCGGAACGCTCCATCAGTTCGAGCGTTAAATCGTGATGCGCGCCGTTCCCCCGGCTGTCCACCAGACCGGGCTTCGGGCTTAATCGTGCTTCGTCAATCAGACACAGTGTGGCGGTTCGCGCCAACCATTCGGCACCGCCTTCAGCGTCAATCCGTGGCAGAAGTTTCATTACCAGCTCCGGAACTTCGCAGGTGGGTTGTACAGCCCGCCAGACCACTCAACCAGATCCGCGACGCTGCTGGCTGCCAGCAACGAACGGGTGGCGTCAGTGCGGCGAATGCCCATATCTTCCGGGTAGACCACTTTGCCGCTCTGGCGAAGCTGGGCGACACGTTTGGCGTCAACGCCCAGACCGATATCGGTGATCCCCGCCACCGCCGCGACCATCGCCCTACGCTCTTCAAGGCTTTCGGCGCGATAGAGGTAAGCAATCCCCTCTTCGGTCAGCACGTGCGTCACGTCATCGCCATAAATCATCACCGGAGCCAGCGGCATGCCGGAGGTTTTCGCCACGTCCACGGCGTCGAGTTTTTCCACGAAGGTGGGTTTCGCACCGGCCTGGAAAGTTTCCACCATCTGCACCACCAGTTTTTTACCGCGCTGCATCGGATCAGGTTCGGTGATCATGTTCAGCCAGGCCGGTGTTGCGTGGCGGCGACCATGCGGGTCGTGACCCATGTTTGGCGCGCCACCAAAGCCCGAGAGACGACCGCGCGTCACGGTGGAGGAATTCGCCAGGCCGTCGACTTGTAACGTTGAGCCGATAAACATATCGACGGCGTACTGACCGGCTAACTGGCAGAACGCACGGTTGGAACGCATGGAACCGTCTGAACCGGTGAAGAACACGTCCGGGCGGGCGCGGATGTACTCTTCCATCCCCAATTCGCCGCCGAAGCAGTGCACACTTTCCACCCAGCCGCTTTCAATCGCCGGGATCAGCGTCGGGTGCGGGTTCAGCGTCCAGTGTTTGCAGATTTTGCCTTTCAGACCGAGCTGCTCACCGTAGGTCGGCAGCAGCAGTTCGATGGCTGCGGTGTTAAAGCCGATACCGTGGTTGAGCGACTGCACCTGATGCTCGGCGTAGATACCTTTGATGGCCATCATCGCCATCAGAATGTGTTCTTGCTTGATGAGGCGCGGGTCGCGGGTAAACAGCGGTTCGATAAAGAACGGTTTGTCGGCGACAACGACGTAGTCGATCCAGGAACCGGGGATATCCACACGCGGCAGGTCGCATTCGTCATCCACCAGCTCATTAACTTGAGCGATAACGATGCCATCGCGGAAGGCGGCGGCTTCAACCAGCGCCGGGGTATCTTCGGTGCTTGGGCCGGTGTAAAGGTTACCTTTGCGGTCCGCTTTATAACCGGCAATCAGCGCCACATTCGGGCACAGGTCAACGTACAGGCGGGAGTAAAGCTCGATGTAAGTGTGGATCGCACCGATTTCCAGCAGACCATCCTCCAGCAGTTGCGAGATGCGCAGACTCTGGGTACCAGAGAAGGAGAAATCAAGCTTGCGGGCAATGCCTTTTTCAAAGATATCAAGGTGTTCACTGCGCCCGACGCTCGGCATAATCATATGCAGGTCGTGGACTTTCTGCGGATTGACTTCGGCAAGTGTTCGCGAGAGGAAATCTGCCTGTTTTTGGTTGTTCCCTTCCAGCACCACACGGTCGCCCGGTGCAATCAGTTTTTCCAGCATGGCGACAAGGTCGCCGGTCGGCAGTACCTTGCCCTGCACCGGAATGGACGCCAGGCGGCGCTGTTTCTCGCTGCGCCGCGTGTTCCATACCTGTGCTGGCGTTTGCCCAGATAACATTATTAACCTCCTGATTCAGCTCATCATTTTGACTTGCTTAACACTGAACTCAGTGTGCGCCGTGGTGAGAAAGCCATCAATTAAGGAGGCGGCCAAATCATTAGCCTGAGAGTAATAATTAAATGAAAGTATTTGTGATGTGTGTCAATTTCCACATCAGAAGAAAGGCTTATGGCGCTGGCGGTACGGGCGTACCGCCAGCTGAGGATTAATGCTGGTTCGCCAGGCGCTGGCGAATCTGCTCGAAATGCTCGGTCTGATAAAGCTTGCCGTCGAGGAAGCGGGTTTTCAGTTCACCGCCTTTTTCCTGCTCCCAGCTCTGCTCATCGTGCAGTTGCAGTTCGCCTTGCGCATCGCGATCCACACGCAATAACCCGCGCGCCGAACGTTTCAGGCCGTTATCGGTTTTTGGCTCTTTAAAAATCATGCGGCCTTCACCGTTTACCGCGCCCCAGGTGGCTTTCATCGCAAAACCAAAGGTGTCACGGGTGTTGTACTGATAGGTAAACGAGCCGACGCCGAATACCACGTTAGAACTGGCAAAACCTTTGGCCTCAAGACGGCGCAGGATCTCATTGGCGCGCGCCAGGGTAATGGAGTCGCCGTAAATCAGACCAACGTGCGGGTCCAGCACTTTGTAGCCCTTCTCATTGACCGTGCCGCCAAAGATTTCCCACAGCACTTCGACCGAACCTTTCTCCTCCGGGCTACGTTCTGCACGCGTGTCATCATCCGCGCCTGTACCGCACAGGATGTCTACCGGATCACCGCTGTCCGGACGGAATACCACGCGCCCGTCACGCCCCAGGATTATCTGTTTCAGTTCGCGGGTATATTCCGTCAGTACGCGCCAATAATCCCACGTATCGGAGACGATAGAGACAAATCCCTGCGGATAGATATCAGCAATCAGGCGGCGGAAGGTTTCGATTTCATGGTCGTGTTCGCCCATGCACATCACGCTGTGCTCGGTCGCCGGAATGCTGGCACCAATAAAGTACTCTTCCCCAGCGGTGTAGTGATCGCGGGCATACAGCAGAGAGGGAATACTGTCGGTGCCTTTAAAACTCAGTAAGTGCCCTGCGCCCGCCTGCGCTGTATCGTGCAGGCCAGCCATGCCACGAAACGAGAAGTCGTGGCACTGGAAATCGAGGTGCGATAAATCCGTGCAGGTTTTTGCTGCCCATTGTTCGCAAATTTTCCGGTAGTGGTGCGCAATGGTGGCGTTGGTGGAGGCTTTCCACAGTTCGGCGGAAAGCACCGTTTCCAGGTAGTTCACCAGCCAGAAAAACTCTTCGCGGGTATTGATAATAGTCAGAACCGGCACTTTCATCGGCACTTTGCTGCCTTCATCCAGCGATTTAATGTGCAGCGGCAGATAGCCCAAACGGTGCAGCGCGCGAATGTGATCGACCGCCACGGCGTCCCTGCCGAGATAGTTATCCATCACCTGCTTGTATTCATTAACGACTTCCTCTTCCGGGCGAGCAAAAAAGCCGTCGTTGAACAAATCGACCATAAACCACTTCAGGAAACCCTGCAGACCGAAGAACACCAGCTTGCCGTCCGCCATCGGCGACTGAAAAAAGCGGTCGCTACGCGGCGTGAAATTGGAATAAACCTGCGTTGTCCCTTGCGGGTACTGCACACGGTGCGAAACTTTGTAACCGTCGATAGCCAGAATCGGATTGATATTCATGATGTTGTCTCCCTTAAGCACGGAAAATAGCGTCAATGTCGATCAGTTCAACTCGCGGGTCCGTCAGTGCAGGCGAGGTGAAGGATGTGGTGGTGTAAATCACGTCGATACCGTTATTCAGCAGGTTCTCAACCCCTTTGGAAAAGACGCCGTGCGTGACATACAGGCTGACGCTGCGGGCGCCGGCGTCGCGCAACACCTGGGCTGAACCAATAAATGTTCCACCCGCGTCGCAAAGATCATCGACGATCAGCAGATCTTTGCCCGCGACGTCTCCGGCCACCAGCGCGAAGCCCGTCAGGTTTCCGGTGGCGACATCACGCTCTTTCGTGAGGATCGCGTACTCTTGCGCGCCACTGGCTTTTGCTACGTTATGGATTTTCTTCAGCGCACCGGCATCCGGCGCGACCAGCATCAGCTCGCGATTGCCAATGGCGCGACGCAGGGTTTCGCTCTGCATTAAGCAACTTTCCTGGGAGATAGCCACGCAGTTATTAATGGCTGCGGCAGCGGCGTCGCTGTGCGGATCGAGCACAAAAACTTTATTGAAATTGAGTGTGTTGAGTAAGTTTGCGAAAACTTTCAGCGCGAAGCTGTCGCCAGGCACCATATGCCTGTCCTGACGCGCCCACGGCAACCACGCCAGTTCCAGATGGCTCACGGCGATATCGGTGGCGTGACGAACGGCGTCCACCAGTTGTGCCAGCAACATGAAGTCGTTCATATCGCGCATCGCGGCAACACGCACCCGCATCTGCTGGCCGAATGGCGGAAGTTTGCCGGTCACTTTGAGCCAGACGGCGCCATCCGGAAAGACGCCATGGCTCAGTACAACTTGCTCGTTATCAATGAATAATTCGATTCTGCTCGCCATCTTTCACCTCGACCCAACAATTAGTGTCCCTTAGACACGTTTAATATTGTCTATAAGACACTTATTGAGCAAGCGTTTTTTTAATCATTCAGGAAATAAATAATTAAGCCCATGAAAATTAATAAGATAAAAGTTAACTTGCCGCACCAGGGCAGGCTGATAAACTTGTGGCGTGAAAAAAGGAGCGAGTGAGCGATGATCAGTGAAGCAGAGTACCTGAAATCTTATGATGCCAGCCGTTTCCCCTCACCGCTGGTGACGGTGGATAGCGTGCTGTTTACGGTACATCAGCAGGTGCTTTGCGTGTTATTGGTTCAGCGAGCCAGCCAGCCGCAGCAAGGACGCTGGGGATTGCCCGGCGGATTTATCGATATGGCGCAGGATGATTCCACGCGCGCCACGGCGCTGCGCAAACTGACGGAAAAAACCGGCGTTTCGCCATCATGGCTGGAACAGCTGGATACCTTTTCCGGCCCGCAGCGCGATCCGCGCGGCTGGAGTCTGACTATCGCCTGGTTTGCACTGATTTCGTGGGTCTCCTGCGCGCCGCATATCGCAAGCGTTAGCGATGCGAAATGGGTGCCGGTAAGCGAGCTGGCGACTATTGAGCTGGCTTTTGATCATCAGGCGATCATTCAGGCGGCGCTGCACCGACTGCGGCAGAAAACCATGTACTCGCTCCTGCCGGTTTACTGTTTGCCCGATACGTTTACTCAGGCGCAATTGCAGGAAGCGACGGAGATAATCCTTGGTCAGCCTATTCAGCGCAAAAGTTTGATTCGCCGTTTTGAAGCCTCTGGCATGTTTGAAGAGACCGGCGAAAGCGTGGCGACCGGCGCGCGTAAAGCGCGTTTATGGCGGCGCAAACCGGGCGTCGACATCCATCTGTTTTCGCGGAATTTGCTAACAGATTAATGCCCGATCGTGCTAATTCCCGTAAAATGAACAAACGGAATGCCCTTGCGCGGTTATAGTTGTCCCAATATCTACTCTTTTTTCTGTGTTATGGCTGAAATCACACCTTCACAACTTTCGGAAATTGCAGACGATACGCATGACTTTCGCCCGATGCGCGGCGTGCGTAACCCGCATTTGCAGACCATGCTGCCACGGCTGATTCGACGCCGTCTCCAGTTTGAACCCTGGTGGCAGCGCCTTGAGCTGCCGGATGGCGACTTCGTTGATTTGGCCTGGAGCGAAGAGCCGAATCAGGCGAAACATAAACCGCGACTGGTGGTTTTTCATGGTCTGGAGGGCAGCCTGCACAGTCCTTACGCGCACGGTCTGGTGCATGCGGCGAAGCAGCGCGGCTGGCTTGGCGTGGTGATGCATTTTCGCGGCTGCAGCGGCATCCCGAATCGTCTGAACCGCATTTATCACTCGGGTGAAACCGAAGATGGCACCTGGTTCTTGCACTGGTTACATCAGGAATTCGGATCCGTGCCAACCGCAGCGGTGGGTTATTCGCTCGGCGGGAACATGCTCGGTTGTTTGCTGGCAAAAGCCGATGACGATTTGCCCGTCGATGCAGCGGTGATTGTCTCAGCTCCGTTGGTGCTGGAAGCTTGCAGTTATCATATGGATAAGGGATTTTCCCGCGTTTATCAGCGCTACTTGTTGAATTTGCTGAAAGCGAACGCCGCGCGCAAATTACGCGCTTATCCTGGCTCGCTGCCAACCACCTTGCCTGCGCTACGTAAGCTGCGCCGTATTCGCGAGTTCGACGATCTGATCACCGCAAAAATCCACGGTTTTGCCGACGCGCTGGATTACTATCGCCGCTGTAGCGCAATGCCGGTTTTGCCGGATATTCGTAAACCGACGCTGATTATCCACGCGAAAGATGACCCGTTTATGGATCACAACGTGATCCCGGACGCCGGGCATTTACCGGCGAATATTGAGTACCAACTGACGGAACACGGCGGCCATGTCGGGTTTGTTGGCGGAACCTTGCGCCACCCGGAAATGTGGCTGGAAAAACGAATTCCGGATTGGTTATCCGCTTACCTGGAAAAACGATGATTATTCCCTGGCAAGAAATTGATGCACAGACGCTGGACAATCTGATTGAGAGCTTTGTCTTGCGCGAAGGCACTGATTATGGTGAACATGAGCGTTCACTTGAGCAAAAGGTCGCCGACGTTAAACGGCAGCTGCAACGCGGCGAAGCCGTACTGGTGTGGTCGGAACTGCACGAGACGGTCAACATAATGCCGCGCGGGCAGTTCCACGACTGAACAAGTACATGGCGGCTGGCTATACTGAAATAATCGTTAATTCAGGGAGTTGCTATGTCCGCCAAACATCCGGTTATCGCCGTTACAGGCTCCAGCGGCGCGGGAACCACCACCACCAGCCTCGCCTTTCGTAAGATCTTCGCCCAGCTCAATATGCACGCGGCAGAAGTGGAAGGTGACAGCTTCCATCGCTATACCCGCCCGGAAATGGATATGGCTATCCGTAAGGCCCGCGATCTTGGGCGGCATATCAGCTATTTTGGCCCTGAAGCCAACGATTTTGGCCTGCTGGAACAGACGTTTAGCGAATATGGCCAAACCGGCAAAGGCCAGGCGCGCAAATACCTGCATACCTACGATGAAGCCGTTCCCTGGAACCAGGTACCGGGCACATTTACACCCTGGCAACCACTGCCGGAGCCGACCGATGTGCTGTTTTATGAAGGTCTGCACGGCGGCGTGGTGACGCCGCAAAACGATGTCGCGCGTCATGTGGATTTGCTGGTGGGCGTGGTGCCGATCGTCAACCTTGAATGGATTCAAAAACTTGTCCGCGATACCAGCGAGCGTGGGCATTCGCGTGAAGCGGTAATGGATTCTGTCGTGCGTTCGATGGAGGATTACATCAATTTTATTACGCCGCAGTTTTCCCGTACGCACATTAATTTCCAGCGCGTGCCAACGGTGGATACGTCCAATCCGTTTGCCGCGAAAGGCATTCCCTCACTGGACGAGAGTTTTGTGGTGATCCACTTCCGTAATCTGGAGGGTATTGATTACCCGTGGTTGCTGGCGATGCTGCAAGGCTCGTTTATCTCACATATGGATACGCTGGTAGTGCCTGGCGGAAAAATGGGGCTGGCCATGGAGCTGATTATGACGCCGCTGGTGCAACGGCTGATGGAAGGCAAAAAGATCAAATAATGCAGAAAGCCCGGTCAGCAACGCGCCGCCGGGCTTTTCGCATCAGGCTTCGATAACGTCGTAAGAGTGGGTGATATTCACCGCTTTTTCGAGCATCAAGGCCACGGAGCAATACTTCTCCGCTGATAAATCCACCGCGCGGGAAACCGCCGCATCCTTCAGATCCTTTCCGGTGACGATAAAGTGCAAATTGATGTGGGTAAACAGGCGCGGCGCTTCTTCACGACGCTCTGAAGTCAGCTTCACTTCGCAGTCGGTCACGTCATGACGCCCTTTTTGCAAAATAGAAACCACATCGATGGCACTGCATCCACCTGCCGCCATCAGCACCATTTCCATCGGGCTTGGCGCTTTGTCGCCGGAGTTACCGTCCATCAGGATTTGGTGGCCCGATGCGGACTCGCCAAGGAACGTTAACCCTTCAACCCATTTCACACGTGCCTGCATTTTCTTCACTCCGGAGTGGCAATTTTCTTTACAGATTACGCGTACATAACAAAACTCGCAACGGAAGGCGACCTGCGTCATGCTGAAGCGAGACACCAGGAGACAGGCGGTAAAAGCTATGCTAAAACACTCTGGATGCTACAGAGATAAATGGATGTTACGCATGTATGCATGACATCATACTTTAGAGACCGCAGATGACGCTGACGGTCCACTTCCCTGGATGCGGGAAGCTTAGATTGCAACCCCAGACGTAGGGGCTCATCCTGTGTCTGAGACAGCTTATAACAGAGGATAATCGCGCATGGTGCTTGGCAAACCACAAACAGACCCGACGCTTGAATGGTTCTTGTCTCATTGCCACATTCACAAGTACCCGTCGAAGAGCACGCTGATTCACCAGGGTGAAAAAGCGGAAACGCTGTATTACATCGTTAAAGGCTCAGTGGCAGTGCTAATCAAGGACGAAGAGGGTAAAGAGATGATCCTCTCCTACCTGAACCAGGGAGATTTTATCGGTGAACTGGGCCTGTTCGAAGAGGGTCAGGAGCGCAGTGCATGGGTACGCGCTAAAACTGCTTGTGAAGTGGCTGAAATCTCGTACAAAAAATTCCGTCAGTTAATCCAGGTTAACCCGGATATCCTGATGCGTCTTTCCTCGCAAATGGCGCGTCGCCTGCAGGTCACTTCAGAAAAAGTGGGTAACCTCGCCTTCCTGGACGTCACCGGCCGTATCGCGCAAACGCTGTTAAACCTGGCGAAACAGCCAGACGCAATGACCCATCCGGACGGCATGCAAATTAAAATTACTCGCCAGGAAATTGGTCAGATCGTCGGTTGTTCCCGTGAAACAGTGGGCCGCATTCTCAAAATGCTCGAAGATCAGAACCTGATCTCCGCCCACGGTAAAACCATCGTCGTATACGGAACGCGTTAATCTGTAAAACGGCGCAGCTTACGCGCTGCGTCGTTTTTCTTCCCTCATGTGGCGCAGGCTGATTTATCACCCCGAAATCAACTACGCACTGCGACAAACGCTGGTGTTATGTTTACCTGTGGCCATTGGTCTGGTTACGGGTCATCTGCAACAAGGTCTGCTGTTTTCCCTCGTTCCCGCCTGCTGCAACATTGCCGGGCTTGATACGCCACATAAACGTTTTTTCAAACGCCTGATCATTGGCGGAACCCTGTTTGCCGGCAGCAGCCTGGCGGTGCAATTACTGCTGGCGAAAGATCTTCCATTGCCGCTGATCCTCACCGGGCTGACGCTGGTTTTAGGCGTCACCGCCGAAATCAGCGCACTGCACGGTCGCCTGCTTCCGGCTTCGCTCATTGCCGCCATCTTTACGCTCAGCCTTGCCGGTAACATGCCGGTATGGGAGCCGCTGCTTATCTATGCGCTGGGCACGCTGTGGTACGGGCTGTTCAACTGGTTCTGGTTCTGGATGTGGCGAGAGCAACCGCTGCGCGAATCTCTCAGCCTGCTCTACCGGCAACTGGCAGACTACTGCGAGGCGAAATACAGCCTGCTGACGCAGCATGCCGACCCGGAAAAAGCCCTGCCGCCTTTGCTTGCCCGCCAGCAAAAAGCGGTGGATATGATAAGCCAGTGCTACCAACAGCTGCATATGCTGGCCGCCAATAAACACAACGATTACAAACGGCTACTGCGGGTTTTCCAGGTAGGGCTGGATCTGCAAGAGCACATTTCGGTGAGTTTGCACCAGCCGGAAGAAGTGCAAAAGCTAGTGGAACAAACTCACGCCGAACAGGTGATCCGTTGGAACGCACAAACCGTTGCCGCTCGTCTGCGCGTGCTGGCAGACGACATTCTCTATCACCGCTATCCCACGCGCTTCAACATGGATAAGCAGATTGGCGCGCTGGAAAAAATCGCCCGCCAGCACCCGGATAACCCGGTCGGGCAGTTCTGCGCCTGGCATTTTAGCCGCATCGCGCGCGTCTTGCGCACTCAGCGCCCGCTCTATGCCCGCGATCTGATGGCAGAAAAGCAGCGGCGCTTGCCCCTTTTCCCGGCGCTGAAAAGCTATTTATCACTGAAATCTGCGGCGCTGCGTAATGCCGCGCGAATCAGCGTCATGCTTAGCATCGCCAGCCTGATGGGCAGCGCACTGCATTTACCAAAACCCTACTGGATCATGATGACGGTAATGTTTGTCACGCAAAACGGTTATGGCGCAACGCGCGTTCGCATTGTCCACCGGGCGGCAGGCACCATTGCCGGGCTGGTGATTGCCGGAGCTACGCTGCACTTTCATGTTCCACTCGGTTTTACGCTGGCGGCGATGCTGATGATTACGCTGGTCAGTTATCTCATTATTCGGAAAAACTACGGCTGGGCGATGGTGGGTTTTACCATTACCGCTGTCTACACCTTGCAGTTGCTGACGCTAAATGGCGAGGAGTTTATTGTCGCCCGCCTTATCGATACGTTGATTGGTTGCCTGATTGCCTTCGGCGGCATGGTCTGGCTGTGGCCGCAGTGGCAAAGTGGCTTGCTGCGTCAGAATGCGCACGATGCGCTGGAAACAGATCAGGAAGCGATTCGCCTGATCTTAAGCGATAACCCGCAGCCCACACCGCTTGCCTGGCAGCGCATGCGCGTAAACCAGGCGCATAACGCCCTGTTCAACTCGCTAAACCAGGCGATGCAGGAACCGGGGTTTAATACGCGTTATCTGGAAGATATGAAACTGTGGGTAACGCATAGCCAGTTTATCGTTGAGCATATCAATGCGATGACGACGCTGGCGCGCGAACATACGATGTTGACGCCGGAACTGGCGCAGCGTTATTTGCAATCCTGCGAAATTGCCCTACAACGCTGCCAACAGCGACTGGAGTACGACGGGCCGGGAGGATCCGGCGATGTGAATATCCTCGAAGCCCCGGAAACGTTAACGCACGGGCCAATGAGCACGCTGGAGCAGCATTTACAACGGATTATCGGGCATCTGAACACCATGCACACCATTTCATCGGTAGCATGGCGTCAGCGCCCGCATCACGGCATCTGGCTTAACCGCCGCCTTAACCGTTGACCACTTTCGCCACCGCATTCGCGAAGCGCTGCATCCCTTCTTCGATATCCTGCGCATCAATAATGAGCGAAGGCACAAAACGCATGACGTCCGGACCAGCATTCAGCACCATAACGCCCGCATCGGCAGCGGCGTAGAGGAAGTCGCGCGCGCGGCCTTTATATTGCGGATTCAGCTCGGCACCAATCAGCAGCCCCATGCCCCGAATATCGCTAAACAGGTCAAACTTCTCGCCAATTTGTTGCAGATGCTTCACGAACAACTGACGTTTTTCATTCACGCCGCTGAGCACTTCCGCAGTGTTGATAATGTTGAATGCGGTTCCGGCGACGGCGCAGGCCAGCGGGTTGCCACCGTAGGTGGAACCGTGTGAACCGGCGTGGAAGACACTGGCAATGTCATGCGTGGTCAGCATCGCGCTGATAGGGAAACCGCCACCGAGCGCTTTGGCGCTGGTCAGAATATCCGGCGTCACACCATAGTGCATGTAAGCAAACAACTCTCCGCTGCGGCCCATGCCGCACTGCACTTCGTCAAATACCAGCAGGGCGTTGTGCTGATCGCACAGCTCGCGCAAACCTTTCAGGAAATCCGGTGTAGCGGCAGTAACGCCGCCTTCGCCCTGAATAGGCTCTACCACTACCGCGCAGGTGTGATCGTCCATCACCGCTTTCACCGCGTGCAGATCGTTAAACGGCACATGAATAATGTCCGCCGGTTTCGGGCCAAAGCCATCGGAATACTTCGGCTGGCCGCCCACGCTTACGGTAAACAGCGAACGACCGTGGAAGGCATTATGGAACGCGATGATTTTTGTTTTGTATGGGCTGTGACGCGTAGATGCATAAAAACGCGCCAGTTTGAATGCCGTTTCGTTGGCTTCAGTGCCGGAGTTCATAAACACCACGCGCTCGGCAAACGTGGCGTCGATGAGTTTACGCGCCAGGCGCAGAGCAGGCTCGTTGGTAAAAACATTGCTGGTGTGCCACAGGGTCTCGCCCTGCGTTTTCAGCGTCTCCACCAGCGCCGGATGACAATGTCCTAACGCAGTAACCGCAATCCCACCTGCAAAATCAACGTACTCTTTACCCTGCTGATCCCACACCCGGCTGCCTTTACCCTTTACCGGGATAAACTCGGCCGGTGCGTAAATTGGCAGAATAACGTCATCGAAGTTTGCACGAGTTACCGCGTCTTGCTGAGTTGCCATGGCTTGCCCATCCAGTTTTACGTTGCATTGATTATGAAAATATAATCACGAAATATGCATAAAAAATCAGTTAATGGCAACCACAAATCAGCGTTCGAGGAAGTTTTTCAGTAACTGATGTCCCTGCTCGCTCAGGATACTTTCCGGGTGAAATTGCACCCCTTCCAGATCCCACCCCCGGTGGCGAATGCCCATGATCTCGCCGCTATCGCTCCAGGCGGTAACCTCGAAGCACGCCGGTAACGTAGGCGGATCGATAACCAGGGAATGGTAACGGGTGACGGTTAACGGATTATTAAGCCCGCAAAATACGCCAGTGCCGTTGTGGGTGACAGGCGATGTTTTACCGTGCATCACTTTTGCCGCACGCACGATAGTTGCACCAAAGACCTGCGCAATCGCCTGGTGACCAAGACAAACGCCAAGAATAGGCAATTTCCCCGCGTAATGGCGGATAACCGCCAGCGAAACGCCGGACTCATCCGGCGTACAGGGGCCGGGCGAAATAACGATCTTTTCCGGCGCCAGCGCGGCAATATCCGCAAGCGTTATCTCATCGTTACGCCGCACCTCTACGCTTGCCCCCAGCTCACAAAAATATTGATACAGGTTCCAGGTAAAGGAGTCGTAATTGTCGATAAGCAGGATCATAGCGGCCTCTGATGTCGGAAACCGCGCTAGTTTACTCGCTTTCGACCGCTTCACTCACCACTTTGCTGAAGATGGCGCAAAGCGGGGCTAAGTCGCCCATTGCGCCAGCCTGGTTTGCCTCGCGCCACTCATCAGGATCGATGCCACGCCAGTCGAGCGAAAAACCCGCGTGCAGCGCCAGTTGTTCTAAGAAGATGCGCTGAGCGATGCCGTTGCCAAGGCGGAACGGATGCAGCACGTTGATTTCACAGTAGTAGTGCGCCAGCCGCTCAATAAACGACGCCTTTTCCAGCCCGCACAGCCACTCTTCATCTTCCAGTTGCTGCATCAAGGCATTGCCCTCTTTCTCGATATACTCGAAGTGGCAAAACCGGGTATCGCCTTCGTAAATATCCACTTCGCGGATCTGCCCGGCCCAGTCGAACACGTCCTGATAAAGATGGTGGTGAATGGCGCATAAATGAGGAAGGCCGCGCACCATCGGGCCAAGATCCAGTGTGGCGGCGCGTAAGGCGGTGAATTGATAAGCCGCCTGCTCCAGTTTCTGCGCCTGGCGAAGCCCCAGCTCATTGCGCATCACATTCAGGCCAGGATAGAGATACGGATCGCGCCCGTCGCCGAATTTATCGCTCATAGTGCCTCCGCAGTTCTTCAAGGCGCGCATCGGCTTCCGCGCTACTTAGCGTCACCCGTTCGCTGTCGACATTCTCCAGCCGTCGGCTGGCCTGAAAATTGGCATTGCGCTGCTGTTCCCAGAGACGGGATTTTTGCCGGTCGGTGAGTTTTTTGGTCATAGCGCCTCCCTGTTTCACATGTCGGTGCCCAAATTATAAGCAGAAATGACAGGTTACGCAGGGAAGCTCAGGAAGCACGGGGTGAACACCCCGTGCGGGGGAAACTTACGGCAACACTTTCGCAGAGAGGATAACGACCGGTTTTGACGGGACATTCTGGTAAGGTCCGACATCGTGCGTCGGTACCTGGGAGATTTTGTCGGCGACATCCATGCCTTTCACCACTTTACCAAACACCGCGTAACCAAAGTCGCGCTGGCCATGATCGAGAAACGCGTTGTCAGCGACGTTAATAAAGAACTGGCTGGTTGCGCTGTCTTTATCGGCGGTACGCGCCATCGAAATGGTGCCGCGCGTGTTACGCAAGCCGTTGTCAGCTTCATTTTTGATAGGCGGGTTAGGCTGCTTTTGCTGCATCTGCTCGTTGAAACCACCGCCCTGCACCATAAACCCCGGGATCACACGATGAAACGTGGTGTTGTTATAGAAACCGTTATTTACGTAATCAAGGAAGTTTTTCACCGACACAGGGGCTTTCTGGTTGTTCAGCTCCAGTTCAATGTTACCGGCGGAAGTGGTGAGCAGAACATGAGGATCGCCTTTTGCCGCCAGCGCAGCAGAAGAGAAAGCAGAAAGGGCAAACACAGCCGCAACAGCCGCCAGAGTCGATTTAACCATAAGGTTTCCTTAACGAAGAGCAGTAAAGAAAGCGAGTGGCTTGATTCTAAAGAGCAGTCAGCCAGCAGGCCAGCCTTTTACTTAATTTTACGTATTTAGTAACAGATGTAACGCCAGACCGCTCACAACCCGCTTCACGAAGGCTACATACCTGAACGATAACGGCTAAAAAGCACCGCTTCACCACCGTTATCCATCTGAATCCAGCTTTGCGCAGGTTGCGTGCTGGCAATGATCCGCCCTTGTCGAATCGACCAGCGTACCGGCGACTGGCAGCGCACCGCATCAAAACCGCTTTCAACGGGCAAAATAACCATATTCGCCGGGTTCCCCGTTTCAATACCGTACTGCGTTAAACCAAATGTTCTGGCGCTGTTATGCGTGATAAGACGCAACCCATCATTAATTTGCTGGTAGCCCATCAACTGACAAACGTGCAGCCCCATATGCAGCACCTGCAACATATTGCCGGTGCCAAGCGGATACCAGGGATCAAACACATCGTCATGGCCAAAGCAGACATTTATTCCCGCCGCCAGGAGCTCTTTTACCCGCGTAATTCCCCGGCGCTTGGGATAATCGTCAAAGCGCCCCTGCAGGTGAATGTTTACCAGCGGGTTAGCAACAAAGTTAATGCCGGAAAGCTTTAACAAACGGAACAGCCGCGAGGTGTACGCGCCATTGTAAGAGTGCATCGCCGTGGTATGGCTGGCGGTAACGCGCGGGCCAATGCCCATCTTCAGCGCCAGCGCAGCAACGGTTTCGACAAAACGCGACTGCTCGTCGTCAATTTCATCACAGTGAATATCCAACGGACGGTCATATTTTTGCGCCAGTGCGAACGCAATGTGCAGCGATTCAACACCATATTCACGGGTAAATTCAAAGTGTGGGATCGCGCCAACCACATCCGCGCCAAGCTGGAGCGCCTCTTCCAGCAATGCAGCGCCGTTGGGATAGGAGAGGATCCCTTCCTGCGGGAAAGCGACGATTTGCAGATCAATCCATGGCGCGACCTCGCCTTTAACTTCCAGCATGGCTTTCAGCGCTGTCAGACTGGGGTCGGAAACATCAACATGGGTCCGCACATGCTGCACACCGTTCGCCATTTGCCACTTCAATGTTTGCCAGGCGCGCGCTTTGACATCCTGATGGCTCAGCAGCGCTTTGCGTTCCGCCCAGCGCTCAATACCTTCAAACAGCGTGCCGGATTGGTTCCAGTTCGGCTCTCCGGCAGTTTGCGTGGTATCCAGGTGAATATGTGGTTCAACAAACGGCGGTAGCGCCAGCCCACCGTGCGCATTCAGCACTTCCAGGCTGTCACTGTGTGTTTCATTCATTGGGGTAATTTCACCGAAGCGACCATTCTCAATCGCGATTTGCCATAACCCTTCGCGTTCGGGTAAATGCACATTCTGAACTAACCAAATCGGTGCTGCCGACATAGTGTGACTCCCTCTGTTTCCCTCAGATAATTTGTATCAGACGTGCGTGCAAAAACCCTCTTTTTTTGTACACAAATTCTGCAAACCATAAAAGCCAGCGATATCCGCGACTTATAAAAACCAATAAAAATCAAATATCTACCCATTAAGTGGTATGTGAAGGTGTATTTGATGCACATCAATAAGCCGGGTAGCTGAATCGTTAAGGTAGGTGGTAGTAGAAAAGAAATCGAGGCAAAAATGAGCAAAGTTAAACTCGCTATTATCGGTAACGGCATGGTCGGCCACCGTTTTATTGAGGATCTCCTCGATAAAGCCGACGCCAGCCAGTTCGATATTACCGTCTTCTGTGAGGAGCCGCGTAAAGCCTACGACCGCGTCCACCTCTCTTCCTATTTTTCCCACCATACAGCTGAAGAGCTGTCGCTGGTTCGCGAAGGCTTTTACGAGAAACATGGCGTAAAAGTACTGGTCGGCGAGCGCGCTATCACCATCAACCGTCAGGAAAAAGTGATCCACTCCAGCGCCGGACGCACGGTTTATTACGACAAATTGATCATGGCGACCGGTTCCTATCCGTGGATCCCGCCGATCAAAGGTTCCGAAACGCAAGACTGCTTCGTTTATCGCACTATTGAAGATTTGAACGCCATTGAATCCTGCGCACGTCGTAGCCGCCGCGGCGCGGTCGTCGGTGGCGGTTTGCTCGGTCTGGAAGCGGCCGGAGCGCTGAAAAACTTAGGCGTGGAAACCCACGTCATTGAATTTGCGCCAATGCTAATGGCAGAACAGCTCGACCAGATGGGCGGCGAGCAACTGAAGCGCAAAATCGAAAGCATGGGCGTGCGCGTACACACCAGCAAAAACACTAAAGAGATTGTGCAGGAAGGCACCGAAGCGCGTAAAACCATGCGTTTTGCCGATGGTAGCGCGCTGGAAGTGGACTTTATTGTCTTCTCCACCGGTATTCGCCCGCGCGACAAACTGGCGACCCAGTGCGGTCTCGAAGTGGCGCAGCGCGGCGGTATCATGATCAACGATAGCTGCCAAACCTCCGACCCGAATATCTATGCCATCGGCGAGTGCGCCAGCTGGAACAACCGCGTATACGGTCTGGTCGCGCCCGGTTACAAAATGGCGCAGGTGGCGGTGGATCATATCCTCGGCACGGCCAATGCCTTTGAAGGTGCAGACCTCAGCGCCAAACTGAAACTGCTCGGCGTCGATGTTGGTGGTATCGGCGACGCGCATGGCCGTACGCCAGGCGCACGCAGCTATGTCTATCTCGACGAAAGCAAAGAAGTCTACAAACGTCTGATTGTCAGCCCGGATAACAAAACTCTGCTCGGCGCAGTACTGGTTGGCGACACCAGCGATTTCGGCAACCTGCTGCAACTGGTGCTGAACGCTATCGAACTGCCGGAAAACCCGGACGCATTGATCCTGCCAGCCCATGCGGCAGGCGGAAAACCCTCTATCGGCGTGGATAAGCTGCCGGACAGCGCGCAGATCTGCTCCTGCTTCGACGTCACCAAAGGTGACCTGATTGCCGCGATTAATAAAGGCTGTCACACCGTTGCCGCGCTGAAAGCAGAAACCAAAGCCGGTACAGGCTGCGGCGGTTGTATCCCACTGGTCACCCAAGTGCTGAACGCCGAACTGGCGAAACAGGGCATCGAAGTGACCAATAACCTGTGCGAGCACTTTGCTTACTCACGCCAAGAGCTGTACCACCTGATCCGCGTGGAAGGCATCAAATCCTTCGACGAACTGCTGGCAAAATATGGCAAAGGTTATGGTTGCGAAGTGTGTAAACCGACTGTCGGTTCACTGCTGGCGTCCTGCTGGAATGAGTACATCCTGAAACCGCAACACACGCCGTTGCAGGATACTAACGACAACTTCCTCGCCAACATCCAGAAAGATGGCACCTACTCCGTGATCCCGCGCTCCGCAGGCGGCGAAATTACCCCGGAAGGGCTGATGGAAGTGGGCCGTATTGCCCGTGAATTCAATCTCTACACCAAAATCACCGGTTCTCAGCGTATTGGCCTGTTTGGCGCGCAAAAAGACGATCTGCCGGAAATCTGGCGTCAGTTGATTAACGCGGGCTTTGAAACCGGCCACGCCTACGCCAAAGCGCTGCGTATGGCGAAAACCTGTGTCGGTTCGACCTGGTGCCGTTACGGTGTGGGCGACAGTGTGGGCTTCGGCGTTGAGCTGGAAAACCGCTACAAAGGGATTCGTACCCCGCACAAAATGAAGTTCGGCGTCTCTGGCTGTACCCGTGAATGTGCCGAAGCGCAGGGTAAAGACGTGGGGATCATCGCCACGGAAAAAGGCTGGAACCTGTATGTGTGCGGTAACGGCGGCATGAAACCGCGCCACGCGGATCTGCTGGCGGCGGACCTCGATCGCGAAACCCTGTTGCACTATCTCGATCGCTTTATGATGTTTTACATCCGCACCGCCGACAAACTGACGCGTACCGCCTCCTGGCTCGACAGCATGGAAGGCGGCATCGAATATCTGAAGAGCGTGATTATCGATGACAAACTGGGCTTTGACGCACAGCTGGAAGAAGAGATGACCCGTCTGCGTGAAGCGGTAGTCTGCGAGTGGACAGAAACGGTGAACACGCCTTCTGCGCAGCTTCGCTTTAAACACTTTATCAACAGCGACCGCCGCGATCCGAACGTGCAGGTGGTGCCAGAGCGTCAGCAACATCGCCCGGCAACGCCGTATGAACGTATTCCGGTGGTGTTAGTGGAGGAAAACGCATGAGCCAGTGGAACACCGTCTGCAAAATCGATGACATCATCCCGGCGACCGGCGTGTGCGCGTTGGTGAAAGGTCAGCAAGTCGCAATTTTTCGCCCGCGCCATGATGATCAAGTGTATGCCATTAGCAATATCGACCCGTTTTTTGAGTCCAGCGTGCTCTCTCGCGGCCTTATCGCTGAACATCAGGGCGAGTTGTGGGTTGCCAGCCCGCTGAAAAAACAGCGCTTCCGCCTGCGTGACGGCGTATGCATGGAAGATGAAAGCCGCTCTGTCGCGCATTTCGATGCGCGCGTGAAAGACGGCGAAGTACAGATTAAAGCGTAATACCCCTGCGGGGGCGCAATGCTCCCGCTGTTTCACTTTTTCGTTTTCATTTTTTTCTTTTAAACATTTTCTTTTTAACTTTGGATAATCAACATCATGTTTACCGACACTATTAATAAGTGCGCGGCTAATGCTGCGCGTATCGCTCGCCTCTCTGCACAAAATCCGCTGGGTTTCTGGATAAGTTCCGCCATGGCGGGCGCGTATGTTGGCCTCGGCATCATCCTGATTTTTACCCTTGGCAACCTGCTCGAGCCGGCATTGCGCCCGCTGGTGATGGGTGCGACGTTCGGTATCGCCTTAACGCTGGTGATTATCGCCGGTTCTGAGTTGTTTACCGGTCACACCATGTTTCTGACGCTGGGCGTCAAAGCGGGCACCATCAGCCACGGGCAAATGTGGGCTATTTTGCCGCAAACCTGGCTCGGTAATTTGCTCGGCTCAGTGTTCGTCGCGCTGCTGTATAGCTGGGGCGGTGGCAGCTTGTTACCCGTAGACACCAGCCTGGTGCACGCGGTAGCGCTGGCGAAAACCAGTGCGCCAGCAACGGTGCTGTTTTTTAAGGGCGCGCTGTGTAACTGGCTGGTATGCCTTGCTATCTGGATGGCAATCCGCACCGAAGGCGCGGCGAAGTTTCTCGCTATCTGGTGGTGTCTGCTGGCGTTTATCGCCTCGGGTTACGAGCACTCCATCGCCAATATGACGCTCTTCGCGCTCTCCTGGTTTGGTCATCACAGCGAAGCGTATACGCTGTCTGGGATCGGACATAACCTGCTGTGGGTAACGCTTGGCAATACTCTCTCTGGTGCGGTATTTATGGGGTTAGGTTACTGGTATGCTACGCCGAAATCTGAGCGTCCTTCTGCGGTCACCCGCGTGGCAAGCCAGGCTACAGAGAATAACTAAAATGTTGAGGTAATGTCGTGGACCATTTGCCAATTTTTTGCCAGCTACGCGATCGCCAGTGCCTGCTTGTCGGTGGCGGCGATGTCGCAGAACGTAAAGCCCGGCTGTTAATGGATGCGGGTGCACGGCTTACCGTTAACGCGCTCACGTTTGTTCCCCAGTTCAGCGTCTGGGCCGAAGAAGGCATGTTAACGCTGGTTGAAGGCGAATTTAGCGAAACGTTGTTAGACGCGTGTTGGCTGGCGATTGCCGCAACGGATGACGAAGCGGTGAATCAGCGCGTCAGCGACGCCGCAGAGCAGCGCCGTATCTTCTGTAACGTTGTGGATGCGCCCAAACAGGCAAGCTTTATCATGCCGTCGATCATTGACCGCTCGCCGTTGATGGTGGCGGTCTCTTCCGGCGGCACATCGCCGGTGCTGGCGCGTTTGCTGCGCGAAAAACTGGAATCGCTGTTGCCGCAGCATCTGGGTCATGTCGCCCATTTCGCGGGCACGTTACGCAGCCGGGTCAAAAAGCAGTTCGCCAGCATGAGCGAGCGTCGCCGTTTCTGGGAAAAATTGTTCGTCAATGACCGCCTGGCGCAATCCCTGGCGAACCAGGACACCAGTTCAGTGGAGAAAATCACCGAAAAACTGCTGACCGAGCCGCTGGATAACCGTGGTGAAGTGGTACTGGTTGGCGCAGGGCCTGGCGACGCCGGACTGCTGACCTTAAAAGGTTTGCAGCAGATCCAGCAAGCCGATGTGGTAGTGTATGACCGGCTGGTTTCAGATGAGATCATGAACCTGGTGCGCCGCGATGCCGACCGGGTTTTTGTGGGCAAACGCGCGGGCTATCACTGCGTGCCGCAGGAGGAGATCAATCAGATCCTGCTGCGCGAAGCGCAAAGCGGTAAACGCGTTGTCCGGCTTAAAGGCGGCGACCCGTTTATTTTCGGTCGCGGCGGCGAAGAGCTGGAAACGCTCTGCCACGCGGGTATCCCTTTTTCGGTAGTGCCCGGTATTACGGCGGCATCCGGCTGTTCGGCTTACTCCGGCATTCCGTTAACGCATCGTGATTATGCGCAAAGCGTGCGGCTGGTGACCGGCCACCTGAAAACCGGTGGCGAGCTGGACTGGGCCAATCTGGCTGCGGAAAAGCAAACGCTGGTGTTCTATATGGGGCTGAATCAGGCGGCAACGATTCAGACGCAATTAATGGCGCATGGAATGCAGGCAGATATGCCAGTGGCGCTGGTTGAAAACGGCACATCCGTGCAGCAGAAAGTCGTCAGCGGCGCGTTGTCGCAACTGGGCGAGCTGGCACAGCAGGTGCAAAGCCCGGCGCTGATCATTGTTGGCCGCGTGGTGGGGCTGCGCGATAAGCTAAAATGGTTCTGAAAATAGAAAAAGGGCAGGTAGAACCCGCCCTTTTTTATTCTGTCATCAATTACGGTTTAGCAACGAAACCAATCGCTTCGTAGACTTTCTTCAGGGTTTCCGATGCCCGCGCGCTGGCTTTTTCCGCGCCGTCTTTCATCACCTGTTGCAGGAAAGCTTCGTCATTGCGATAGCGATGATAACGCTCTTGCAGCTCGGTCAGCATGCCGGAAACGGCATCCGCCACTTCCCCTTTCAAATGACCGTACATTTTGCCTTCAAAGTGCTGTTCCAGCTCCGCAATGCCCTGACCAGTCACGGCAGAGAGAATATCCAGCAGGTTGGAAACGCCCGCTTTGTTGGCGATGTCGTAACGAACCACTGGCGGCTCGTCGGAATCGGTCACCGCACGTTTGATTTTCTTCACCACCGATTTCGGATCTTCCAGCAGGCCGATAACGTTGTTGCGGTTATCATCCGATTTGGACATCTTCTTGGTCGGCTCCAGCAGCGACATCACGCGCGCGCCGGATTTAGGAATGAATGGCTCAGGCACTTTAAAGATATCGCCATAAATCGCGTTGAAACGCTGGGCAATATCGCGGCTCAGTTCCAGATGCTGTTTCTGATCTTCACCCACCGGTACCTGATTGGTTTGGTACAGCAGAATGTCCGCCGCCATCAGCACCGGGTAATCAAACAGACCGGCGTTGATGTTTTCCGCATAGCGTGCGGATTTGTCTTTGAACTGAGTCATGCGGCTCAGTTCACCGAAATAGGTGTAGCAGTTCAGCGCCCAGCCGAGCTGCGCATGTTCCGGCACATGGGACTGAACGAAGATGGTGCTTTTTTGCGGATCGATGCCGCACGCCAGATAAAGTGCCAGCGTATCCAGCGTCGCCTTACGCAGCGCTTGCGGATCCTGGCGCACGGTAATCGCGTGCTGGTCAACGATGCAGTAGATACAGTGATAGTCGTCCTGCATGTTCACCCACTGACGAAGCGCACCCATATAGTTGCCAATGGTTAATTCACCTGAGGGCTGTGCGCCACTAAAGACGATGGGCTTAGTCATTTTTCATTTCCTGATTTTCACTGTGCGAAAGCCCGAGTGCGGGCAGTAAATCTTTGAAGTGATCGAACACGTAATCCGGCTCGCTGGCGGTAATCGCTTCGCCGTAGTTATACCCGTAAGTCAGACCAACAGAAGCGCTACCTGCCGCCTTAGCGGCCAGGATGTCATTACGCGAATCACCAACGAAGAGTAACTCATGAGGTTGAATATTGAGCTTTTTGCACACCAGAAGCAACGGTTCCGGGTGCGGCTTTTTGTTCACCACATCATCGCCGCCGACCACAAACGTGAAGTATTGCGCAATGCCCAGCGCCTCCAGCAGCGGTGCCACGAACGGCGTCGGCTTATTGGTCACCAGCGCCAGTGGCAAGCCTTTGGCATGCAGAGCCGCCAGCGTTTGCGCCACGTCCGGAAACAGAAAACTGCCCTCTTCCACGGTCTCTTCGTAATAACGGTTGAACAGCTTACGCAGCATGCGTATCTGCTCTTCTTGCGGAATATCGTTACCTACGTCCGGCTTGCCTTGCGCCGCGCGCTGGCTGCTGCGTTCCTGGCGAGCCCAGTTAAACGCCCGCTCCATCAGCACATCTGCGCCGTTACCAATCCAGGTCACCACACGCGCTTCACCCGCCTGCGGTAACTCAAGGGCATACAGCGCGCTGTCCACCGCGGCGGTCAAACCCGGCGCGCTATCCACCAGCGTACCGTCGAGATCAAAAGCAATACCCTGAATCGACTGCATTTTATTCATGACTTACCTTTGCCAGTTCGCTACGCATTGCATCAATAACTTGTTTGTAATCGGGTTTATCGAAAATCGCCGAACCCGCGACAAACATATCTGCGCCCGCGGCGGCGATGTCGCCGATGTTGCTCACCTTCACACCGCCGTCGACTTCGAGACGGATATCAAAGCCTGAGGCATCAATGCGGCGACGCACTTCACGCAGCTTATCCAGCGTGTGTGGAATAAAAGACTGGCCGCCAAAACCGGGGTTTACCGACATCAGCAGGATCACGTCCAGTTTATCCATCACATGATCCAGGTAGCTGAGCGGTGTTGCCGGGTTAAACACCAGCCCCGCTTTACAACCGTGCTCTTTGATGAGCTGCAGGGAGCGATCGACGTGTTCGGACGCTTCGGGATGAAAGGTGATAATGCTTGCGCCAGCGGCCGCGAAGTCCGGGATCAGCCGATCAACCGGCTTCACCATCAGGTGAACATCAATAGGCGCGGTGATGCCATAATTGCGCAGCGCTTTGAGCACCATCGGGCCAATGGTCAAATTCGGCACGTAATGGTTATCCATCACGTCGAAATGCACCACATCACCACCCGCAGCCAGTACGGCGGCGGTATCTTCGCCCAGGCGAGCAAAATCAGCCGACAGAATCGAGGGGGCAATCAAATACTGTTTCATCCGCATCTCCTTGAGAAAGTAGGGTTCGGCAGGCAGCGCGGTGAATGCGAATTATCGCGGAGCCGGGCGATAGAGTGCCAGCAGCTCATCCACCTTTTTACGTGTACCACCGTTACTGCTGATACTGCGCCGCACTTTTACCACGTGCAATTTTGCCTGACTGTACCACTCACGCGTTAACAGCGTGTCGTGGTTGGAAATCAATACCGGGATCCGGTTTTGCACCAGGCTTTCGGCAATCGCCGCCAAATGCGCCTGCTGCTCAAGACTGAAACTGTTGGTGTGATACGCCGTAAAATTGGCCGTCGCCGACAGCGGGGCGTAAGGCGGATCGCAGTAAACCACGGAGTTCTCGTCAGCGCGCGCCATGCTATCTGCGTAAGATTCACAGTAAAAAAAGGCATTCTGCGCTTTTTCGGCGAAGTGGTACAACTCCGCTTCCGGGAAATAGGGTTTCTTATAACGCCCGAACGGTACGTTGAATTCACCGCGCAAATTATAGCGGCACAGACCGTTGTAGCCATGGCGATTGAGGTATAAAAACAGCAGCGCGCGCCGGAAGGGCTCCTGGCACTGGTTAAACTCTTCGCGCAGCTGGTAATAAACCACAGACTGATTCGTCTCAGGCGCGAACAGCGCCCGTGCCTGGCGCACATACTCGTCAGGCTGGTCTTTAACGATGTTATAGAGGCTAATCAAATCGCTGTTGATATCAGCGAGGATATAGCGGGAGAACGACGTGTTGAGAAACACCGAACCCGCGCCGACGAACGGCTCGATAAGGCATTCACCCTGCGGCAGATGCCTTCCGATATCGTCCAGCAGGGGGTATTTCCCCCCTGCCCATTTCAAAAAAGCGCGATTCTTTTTCATGCTGACTGATTACTTACACTCTCTCCGGCTGTGGAGAAAGCTCCGACAGCATCCTGCGCTTTATACATTACTTCAGATCGGCCTGAACCTGATGTATCGGTTTGGCCCAGGGGTTTTTCGCCTGTACGTCTGCCGGCAACGCCGCAACAGCGCGTTTCGCATCGTCTTTAGATGCGTACACACCGCTCACCAGCACGTACCACGGCTGGCCGTTACGTGTTGTCTGGTATACCACGAAGTTTTTCAGATTCTCTTTCTTCGCCCACGCATTGAGGTTGTTGGAGTTCGAGGAACTGCTCAACTGCAATGTGTAGTGGTTACCCGGCGCAGACTTTAACGCGCCAACATTTCCGGTAGCGGCAGCAGTGCTTGCCGCAGGCGCGGCGCTGGCTGCTGGTGCAGTCACGGCTTTAGGCTGTGTTTGCACAGGTGACGGCGTTACCGCAGGCGCTTTTACCGGCGCGGTAGAGGCGGTTTCAGTGCGTTTCGGCGGCTGAGCGACAGCTTTGGATTCGGCTTTCGGTTCTGCTTTCGACACGGACTCTTTAGCCACCGCCTTCGGCTCGATCACCATCTGTTTGCGTTCGGTACGCGGCGCAGCGGTATGGCTTTCAGCCGTAGCAGATTGTTGCTGACGCGCAGCAGCGCCGTTGCCGTTACGTACCGGCGCAACTGTTGCAGGCTCGGTTGGCAACGTCGAATTCACCGCATTATCCAACTGAGACTGGTTTTGTGGCTGAGTCAGCGCGTTGTTCAGATCGCCCTGCACTTCAACACGTTGCTGACCCGCAGGCGCGGCAGGAGTTTCAGCTTGTGATGGCGTAGAAGAAATTGGCGGCAGCGAGACATCCTGCTGCGCAGGCGCATTGCCTGAAGTAGGTTGCTGAGCAGGTGCTGGCTGTGCGCCATTTGCCTGATCTGCGGCACCGGTATTGCTGGCATTGTTATTGCCTGCAGAGAGATCGATGCTTTTCTCCGCCGGTGCGTTTTGTTCAGTGCTCGTTGTCGGTGCGGGGGATTTCAGCGCGGAACCGATGCCGATGATTAACAGAAGCAGAACCAGAATGCCGACGCCCATCATCACATACTGACGGGAAGCGGGTTTCGCGGCTGCCGCTTTCTTACGTTTACGCGGACGGCGCTCTTCGCGCTCCTCGTCAAACGCTTCTTCATCTTCTTCATAGCTCTCTTCTTCACGCTCATCACGCGCCCGGCGGCTGCGAGAAGGGCGGCGGTCATCCGCATCGACATCAACATCATCAAAGTTGATCTGCGGTTCATCGACACGCTCGGAAGATTGGCGAGAACGACCAGTACGACGATCGCTGGGATCGGGTTTCAGCTCGTCTTCTGGTTTGAATTCATCCATTTAACACCCCACACAAAGGCGTATGCCACATCATGCATCTCGCCCGAAGTTAAACGCCACGCGGTGCGTGACCAGACCTTTCTAATAGTTACGCCTGCTGGCAATCAGCAATAGCGCCAAGTACTACGTCGTGCGACACTCCGCCGCGAACTTCACTCTTCCCTATTGCCAACGGAAGCACTAAACGCATCTCTCCCGCCAACACTTTTTTATCGCGCATCATGTGCGGTAAATAAGCCTGCGCGGACATCTCCTGCGGGCCTTGTACCGGCAAACCTGCGCGTTTCAGCAGCGCCTTTATACGCTGCGTGTCCGCTTTACTGAACTGACCTAGACGCTCCGATGCATGCGCCGCCATCACCATACCTGCCGCGACAGCTTCACCGTGCAACCAGTTCCCGTAGCCCATTTCCGCTTCAATAGCATGGCCGAAGGTATGCCCCAGATTCAGTAAAGCACGTAAGCCTGTTTCCCGCTCATCAGCGGCAACAACTTCTGCTTTAAGCTCACAACAACGGCGAATACAGTACGCCATCGCCGGACCATCAAGGCGCAGCAACGCATCCATATTCTGTTCCAGCCAGGTAAAGAACTCGCCGTCGAGAATAATGCCGTATTTGATCACTTCCGCGAGGCCGGAGGACAATTCGCGGGCAGGAAGCGTAGCCAGACAATCAAGGTCGACAACCACCGATGCAGGCTGATAAAACGCACCGATCATGTTTTTGCCGAGGGGATGGTTCACCGCTGTTTTGCCGCCAACAGAGGAATCAACCTGAGAAAGGAGCGTGGTCGGCACTTGAATAAAGCGCACGCCGCGCTGATAGCTGGCTGCCGCGAAGCCGGTCAAATCACCCACCACTCCACCGCCCAGCGCGACCAGTGTGGTATCGCGGCCATGGGGCTTTTGCAACAGCGCGGTGAAGACTGTGTCCATCACCGCAAGGCTTTTGTACTGCTCGCCATCCGGCAGAATCACGCTATCCACTTTCACGCCAGCCTGTTCAAGAACATGGCGGACTTTATCAAGATAGAGCGGAGCCAGTGTTTCATTGGTAACCAGCATAACCTGATCACCAGACTTCAGAGGCGAGAAGGAAGCTGGATCGTTAAACAAACCAGCCGCGATGGTGATAGGGTAACTACGTTCCCCGAGAGTGACTGTGATCCTCTCCATGACGCGACATCCACCTTAGTTGCTTAAACCCGCAGGCGTGTGAATTAAGCCAGAATTAGTTGCTTTCCAGCATATGAATAATCTGGTTTGCCACCACTTTAGCACTCTGATCGTCAGTGCGAATGGTCACGTCGGCAATCTCTTCATACAACGGATTACGTTCGTCGGCCAACGCTTCCAACACTTCGCGCGGCGGCGTATCTACCTGCAGAAGCGGGCGTTTTTTGTCACGTTGAGTGCGAGCTAATTGCTTTTCGATAGTGGTTTCCAGATAAACCACTACGCCACGGGCGGAGAGACGATTACGGGTCTCGCGAGACTTCACAGAGCCACCGCCGGTCGCCAGTACGATGCCCTGTTTTTCCGTCAGCTCATTGATGATTTTTTCTTCGCGATCGCGGAAGCCTTCTTCACCTTCAACATCGAAGACCCAGCCCACATCAGCTCCGGTTCGTTTCTCAATCTCTTGATCAGAATCGTAAAATTCCATATTGAGTTGTTGAGCTAACTGACGCCCAATAGTGCTTTTGCCGGCACCCATAGGCCCAACCAGAAAGATATTGCGTTTCTCTGCCATTTTTTCGGTACTACTAAGACTATTCGTTGATGATAAACCCGCTTCGCAAAGACTCGGCGTAGCAGGACATGAACTGAAACCTCATATGCGATAGTGCGAGAGTCAGATCGAAAATTATCTCAGTACTCCGGCTTGTTTGGCAACTGAATAAACACGCAATCCTTCATGCTGCTCATTGTTCGACGGAGACCACTGACGCTCAAATCGGTACTCCTTGTAAGCTAAATCATGTCTCACGTCAAACACATGAACCAAGTTCCATTGAAAAAGGGGGAGTTACGGCAGATTTAATGTACCGCCGCCAACCTGGGCGTAATAAACACCACCAGCTCGCGCCGCTCATTATCTTTCGCGTCCTGGCGAAATAACCTGCCGATGCCTGGAATCGAGCCTAAACCCGGAACCTGCGCACTGTCGGCAGAATTTTTTTGTGAAAAGATGCCGCCCAGCGCCAGCGTATCGCCGCTTTTTACTTCTACCTGCGTTTCAATCTCCTGCTTGTCAATCGCCATCGCCTCACCCCCTGCCTGCTGTAGCACCTGGCCCGGCATATTTTGGCTAATGCGCAACTTCAGCCGGACACGATTATCGGGCAGCACCGTCGGCGTGACTTCCATTCCCAGCACCGCTTCTTTAAATTCCACAGCCGTGCTACCGCTATCGCCGCTGGCAACCTGATAAGGTATTTCGCTCCCTTGCTTGATACTCGCTGGCTGGCGGTGAGAAGCCAACAGGCGCGGGCTGGCGATAATTTCAAGTTGCTGTTTTTGCTCAAGCGCTGACAATTCCAGCTCCAGCAGTTGGGCGTTGATACTGCCGATATTAAAGCTGACGCGCGTACTGGCATCCTGAACTGAGAGATCGGCAGAAATACCGCTAAGTTGCCCACGCGCCGCAGGTTTATCCTGCGCCAGTCCCCATTTCACCCCCAACTCGCGCAGGCTTTTTTCATTGATGGTGACGATATAAGCCGCCAGCTCTACCTGCTCGACCGGTAGATCCATCTGCGTGACCCATTTTTCCAGTGCGGCGAGCCCTTCTTTATTGTCACGCACCAGTAACCGGTTAAGCCGCACATCAACCGTCATCGCCCCTTGTGGGCTGAGCAGTTTTTCTCCGGCTTTTGCCAGCTCTACCGCGTCGGCATAGCGCAACACAAAACTGCGTGTTTGCAAGGGTATGTTCTGCTTGCGCTGGCGCTGAGCAGCCTCCTGCTCCGCCTGCTTTTGCTGCCGCCATGCCGCCGTATGGACCTGCCAGATGTTGCCCTGCTGGTGTAACGTTAATCCGGCACTGGCGGCAATGGTTTGGAGCGCCTGCTGCCAGGGAACATCTTTGAGGTTCAGCGACACCGTGCCGCTGACCTCAGGTGAAATCACTATGTTCTGCTTCTCCAGCGCAACCAGCGCCTGCAATACCTGCGTGACAGGTACGTCGTCGACGGTCATTGTGACGACACGTGATGTCTGTGCGCCAGCAAGTGGCAGGCTAAAGAGCATCGCGCTCGCTATCCATTTTCGCATGTTGAGTTCCTTCTCGTTGCCAGCGCCATTGCGCTGGAGTGCACTCTTCGCCAATCTCAATCAGCATTTCATCCTGGTGGATAGCGACAATGCGCCATCCGGTGGGCAGTGTTTCGCCGGTAATAAGGCGATACCAGCGCCCGGTATCATCACGCACGATCCCTATCGGTTGCTCGCCAGCCACTGCGCCGTGAAAATGCCAGTTGCCAAGTTGCGCGGTTTGACATCTATCTGGCGGTGGTTGAAAAGGATCGCGCATGCCGCACAGAAACAGGGGGAGCAGCGCGACCAGTAACAAACGTCTAATTCGCATTGTCTTGCTCCACTCGCAGCGTAAAATTCAACGCGCCTTCACTGACCATTAATGAAAACGCAGGAACCTGCATGCCGCGCTCTGTTAGCAGCGAAAACGTCTCGACTACACCTTTCCAGCCGGTCTCAAGCACTAATTCTCCGCCCCCCTGAACAGGCTGCCAGCGGGCAAGCTGGCGCCCCTGTGCCTGAAAATCGAGGGGGCTAAATGCCTTAAGCTCCGGCAAGGCCACTGTTTCTGACGGCGGCACCAGCGCGTGTAACTTTTGCCACTGCGCACGTAGCTTTGTGCGTTGTTGCGGTTGTTGAGCAACCAGCCGCATCTGCGTCTCTTTGACCGGAGATATCGCCAGCCACCATAAAAGTGCCAGTGCGCAAAGTGAACTGAGTAGCCAACAAAGCACGCGCGTTCGTAATGACAAAGCAAACCAAACATCAGGGTTGAGCATCATCACGCTCCCGGTTCAGTTGGTAGTGGAATTGCCAGCGCCCCTGCGCATCACGTTCTACTGTGCCTGCGGGTTGCAACTGAAATCCTGTCGTTTTCTGCAACCCTTGCTCAAGCTCGCTTAATGCGTGAAAGGAACCGGCCAGGCCAGCGATTTCAAGCTGGTTTTGCTGCCAGCGCAGAGCAGTAAGCCAGGCGTTGGGCGGCAGATTTTCCGCGAGGGTGAGCAACGTCTGTCGCCACGCCTGGGTACGCTGACGCCGTAATCGCTGCGCCTGCTCCTGCTGCCAACGCTGGCGGCGAAGCTGCAACGGCTGCTCGGCGGCGTGCAACCCGGCGAGTAAAGCGGCATCAGATTGCTGCCACAGCGTAGCCTGACGCAGATCAACCGCAGCAAGTGCCCGCCATAATGTGCCGCCCAGCACAATCACCAACGCTGTTGCGATAAAAACCGCGCCCCACAGACGAATGCAGCGCAACCGCTGTTGACGCCGCCATGGCAGAAAATTCACGGCGGGCTGCATTAGTATCCCCTGGCAACAGCCAGTCCCAGCGCTATCGCGTAACGTTCTCCGGCATCGGGTAAAGGCGGTTGGCGCGACAGGACAGCGCTCCAGCAATCAAATCCACCGGGCATCTCGCCACACTGTGCGATTTCGTCTGCGGGCAGCCCAAGCACGGCGGCAAGCTGGGCGGCATTTTCGGCTTCTTCCCGCGCTCGTCGCCCCCAACTCTCTCTCGTGGCCCACAGCCACTGGCGCTCATCACACCAGGCAAGGCAACGAGCCGGTGGCGTAAGCCAGGGTAACAATGGCTGCAGCGCACTGGCGTCCGGCGTAATAGAGGAAAGATGAAGAGATAATGTCTGCGCTATCTCCAGCAGCGACGCCACATCTTTATTTTGCGCAGCAGTAACGCCGTACGCTTTGCCGGGCTCATCTTCGGTGAAATCGAAGCAGAGATCGTTTTCTGCCATCTCCAGTTCACGCGCCATTGCCTGCGAAACCCAGCTTGTTAACGCTGGTTCGCGCAGCGTAATTGCCGGTCGCGGAAGCTTTTTTTGCAGGGTTTGCCCGGCGGGAAATGCCATGCGTACGCAATGGCGTTGCGGTAGGGTTTGCCGCCAGGGACGCAATGCATCGAGCAGTTCGTCTGGCGCTTTTATCCGCCCCTGCACCACGACGCCAGGGGATAGCGGAAGGTGCCACCAACGGCGCAGCGCCTGGCCGCGACGCCCGGCGGTAAGGGCGACAATGAAGATGCCATCTTGTTGAATATGCAAACCAATTTGCCAGTGCCTGAATGCCATAAATCCCGATCTCCTTATCGTCTCGCTGGATGACGCTATATCAATGCATCAGGCTTGCCTTTATACTACCGCGCGGTTGTTTATAAACTGCCCAAATGACTCTAAATGGGAAATCTCCAGTGAAGTTCGTAAAGTATTTATTCATCCTTGCAGTATGTTGCATTCTGCTGGGAGCAGGCTCGATTTACGGTCTGTACAAATATATTGAGCCACAGCTACCTGACGTCGCCACGCTGAAAGACGTGCGGCTACAAATTCCGATGCAGGTCTATAGCGCTGACGGCGAATTGATCGCGCAATATGGCGAAAAACGCCGTATTCCGCTGACGCTGAATCAAATCCCGCCTGAAATGGTTAAAGCGTTTATCGCCACGGAAGATAGCCGTTTTTATGAACATCACGGTGTCGATCCGGTGGGGATTTTCCGCGCCGCCAGCGTGGCGATGTTTTCCGGACGCGCGTCGCAGGGCGCAAGTACGATTACCCAACAACTGGCACGTAACTTTTTCTTAAGCCCGGAACGCACGCTGATGCGTAAGCTTAAAGAGGTGTTCCTGGCGATCCGCATTGAACAGTTGCTGAGCAAAGATGAGATCCTTGAGCTTTATCTCAATAAGATCTACCTCGGTTACCGTGCGTACGGCGTGGGTGCCGCAGCGCAGGTCTACTTCGGGAAAACGGTCGATCAGTTAACGTTAAGTGAAATGGCGGTGATTGCCGGTCTGCCAAAGGCACCGTCTACGTTTAATCCGCTCTATTCGCTAGACCGCGCCACCGCGCGCCGTAACGTTGTGCTGGCGCGTATGGAAAGTGAAGGCTACATCACCGAGCAGCAGTATGATCAAGCGCGCGGCGAAGCTATCGATGCTAATTACCACGCGCCGGAAATCGCTTTTTCCGCGCCTTACCTTTCCGAAATGGTGCGCCAGGATTTGGTTAATCGCTATGGCGATAAAGCCTACGAAGATGGCTACCGCGTTTACACCACCATTACCCGTAAAGTGCAGCAGGCCGCGCAGGCCGCCGTGCGTAATAACGTGATGGATTACGACATGCGCCACGGTTATCGCGGCCCGTCGAATGTGTTGTGGAAAGTGGGCGAAGCGGCGTGGGACAGTAAAAAAATCACCGACTCCCTGAAAACGCTGCCGACTTACGGCCCGCTCTCGCCGGCAGTGGTGACCAGTGCCAATCCGCAAGAAGCGACGGCGATGATGGCCGATGGCACCTCGGTTTCTTTGCGCATGGAAGGTATGCGCTGGGCGCGTCCTTATCGTTCCGATACGCAACAAGGCGCAACGCCGCGCAAAGTTACTGACGTGGTGCAAGCCGGGCAGCAGATTTGGGTTCGCCAGGTGGACGATGCCTGGTGGCTGGCGCAGGTGCCAGATGTTAACTCCGCGCTGGTTTCTATCAACCCGCGCAACGGCGCCGTATTGGCGCTGGTTGGCGGCTTCGATTTCAACCAAAGCAAGTTTAACCGCGCGACACAGGCGCTGCGTCAGGTAGGTTCTAACATCAAGCCGTTCCTTTACACCGCGGCAATGGATAAAGGCCTGACGCTGGCGAGCATTCTGAATGATGCACCAATTTCCCGCTGGGATGCAGGCGCAGGTTCCGACTGGCGACCGAAAAACTCGCCGGATGAGTATGCCGGTCCGATTCGTTTACGTCAGGGTTTGGGGCAGTCGAAAAACGTGGTGATGGTGCGTGCAATGCGCGCAATGGGCGTGGATTACGCGGCGGAATATCTGCAGCGTTTCGGCTTCCCGGCACAAAACATTGTTCATACCGAATCGCTGGCGCTGGGCTCTGCTTCCTTTACGCCAATGCAGGTCGCCCGTGGTTATTCGGTGATGGCGAACGGTGGTTTCCTGATCGATCCGTATTTCATTACCAAAATCGAAAACGATCAGGGCAATGTGCTGTTTGAAGTACGTCCGAAAGTCGCCTGTGCCGATTGTGATATTCCGGTGATTTACGGCGATACGCCGAAATCGAACGTGCTGGAAAACAAAGACATGGAAAACGTCGCCACCTCACAAGAGCAGCAGAACGCGGCAGTACCGCAACCACAGCTTGAGCAAGCCAACCAGGCGCTGGTGCAAAGAAGCGGCGCCGAAGAGTACGCGCCACATGTTATCAGCACCCCGCTGTCGTTTTTGATCAAAAGCGCGCTGAACAGTAACATCTTTGGCGAGCCAGGCTGGCAGGGCACAGGCTGGCGCGCAGGTCGTGATCTCAAACGCAATGATATTGGCGGTAAAACCGGGACCACGAACAGTTCGAAAGATGCCTGGTTCTCGGGCTATGGCCCAGGTGTGGTGACCTCCGTTTGGATCGGCTTTGACGATCATCGCAGGGATTTAGGGCGTACTACCGCATCCGGCGCGATTAAAGATCAGATTTCCGGCTACGAAGGCGGCGCGAAAAGCGCGCAACCTGCCTGGGATGCGTATATGAAAGTCGTGCTGGATGGGGTTCCTGAAGAGCCATTAACGCCGCCGCCAGGCGTGGTGACGGTGAATATCGACCGCAGCACCGGCCAACTGGCGAACGGTGGTAGCAGCCGCCAGGAATACTTTATTGAAGGCACGCAGCCAACGCAGCAAGCCGTCCATGAAGTGGGCACCACGTTAATGGATAACGGCGAGTCTCACGAACTCTTTTAACTCTGCGCCGGGCTGGTCCCGGCTGACAGACAGCAAAAAGGGCGCAAATGCGCCCTTTTCATTTATTATTTTGTGCGTTCAAAGCCGCCCCTGGCCTTTTAGCCATTCGCGAACCAAAAACAGCGCGCTGACATTGCGGGCTTCGTTAAAATCAGGATCTTCCAGCAGATCCATTAAGTGCTTCAGCGGCCAGCGTACCTGCGGTAACGGCTCTGGCTCATCACCCGGCAGCGACTCCGGATACAGATCTTCTGCCACGACAATGTTCATTTTGCTGGAGAAGTAAGAAGGCGCCATACTGAGTTTTTTCAGAAAAGTAAGCTCTTTTGCGCCAAATCCGACTTCTTCTTTTAGTTCACGGTTCGCCGCTTCGTATATACTCTCACCTGGATCGATAAGCCCCTTGGAAAATCCCAGTTCGTAGGATTCAGTGCCAACCGCATATTCGCGGATCAGGATCAGGTGATCGTCAACAATTGGCACAATCATCACGGCTTCGTGCGTAGAGGGGCGCATACGTTCATAAACACGGCGCACGCCGTTACTGAATTCCAGATCCACACTTTCGACGTTAAAAAGTCGTGAAGACGCGACCGTTTCTACGTTAAGAATGGTGGGTTTTTGCAATGATTCGCTCATTATTATCGGTCTTTGCAGAGAAACTTTCGTTATTGTGCGACACTACGCACTGTTTGGGCAATGTACTTTGCCGCTAATTTACATTCCCGTAACCTCATCGAAATCAATTCCCAATTTGACTCAAAAGTCAATAGCTTGAAATAAAACTAAGAATTTGCTGATATTCCCGTTAGGGTGGTTTTGCTATTCTCTTTGACATTGGTATGCGCTTAAAAATACTCAAGTTAATTGCTTGCTTAAAAGGCCAACCACATTAGATTGTTACGGGAAGGGTGCAACTGACTACACCTGTTAGAAAAAGTAAGATGGGGAAAGCATGAGCACCATTTTGATTTTTTTCGCTGCTATGCTGGCCTGCGCATTCCTCGCCGGATGGATTTTCAGGTTCAGGTCGCAACGTCGGTATCGACTGCCGTATTTACAGGCTTTCACCGGCGCGACGACCCGCAAATTAACACCTGAAGAACGTGAAATGGCGGAGCGTTATCTGGAAGCGCTCTCTCGTACGCAAAACAATCTCGCCCCGACGGGCGCGACTGCCGCCCCTGTTTTCATCAATCTTACCGCGCATAGCAACACGGTGCTGTATGTCACGCACTCGATCACCCGCTATGGCATCACCACTGACGCCCCGAATAAATGGCGCTACTACCTTGATTCTGTCGAAGTCCATTTGCCCCCGTCCTGGGAGCAGTACATTACCGACGAAAACAATGTTGAACTGATCCGCACCGACTCCATGCCGCTGGTTATCTCGCTCAATGGGCACACGCTCAACGAATATATGCATGAAGAGCGCGGGGGCGAACTTGAGCGCGTATCGTCGAGCCAGTCCGCTATCCGTGGCGAAGAGAGTGAGCAAATTGAGCTGCTCAATATTCGCCGGGAAACGTCGGAGGAGTACGCATTAAGCCGCCCGGACGGCATGCGCGAAGCACTGCTGATCTCGGTCTCGTTTCTATTGTTTTTCTTCTGTCTGGCCTCGCCCGATGTCTTTATCCCGTGGCTGGCTGGCGGCGGCGTGATGCTGCTTGCAGCAGGGCTCTGGGGTTTATATGCGCCGCCGGCTAAAAACACACTGCGGGAGATTCATTGTCTGCGTGGCACACCAAAGCGCTGGGGGCTGTTCGGTGAGAATAATCAGGAGCAAATGAATAATATCTCGTTAGGTATTATCGACCTGATTTATCCGCGTCACTGGCAGCCCTTCGTCACACAGGATTTGGGCCAGCAAACCGATATTGATATCTACCTTGATCGCCACGTTGTGCGCCAGGGGCGTTTTCTTTCCCTGCACGATGAAGTGAAAAATTTCCCGTTACAACACTGGGTGCGCAGCGCCGTCATTTCCGTCGGTTCGCTGGTGGTGCTGGCGATGTTGTTGATTTGGATGCCGCTGGATATGCCGATCAAATTTACCGTGTCGTGGATTAAAGGCGCGCAGACCGTTGAAGCCAGCAGCGTGAATCAGCTGGAAGCCGCTGGGTTGCGGATTGGTGACACGCTACGCATCAGCGGCACCGGCATGTGTAATATCCACATGCAAAACAACTGGACCTCACGGCAGACGTCGCCGTTTACGCCGTTCGACTGCTCGCAAATTATCTGGAACAACGCCCCGCCCTTGCCGTTGCCAGAATCCGATATTGTGAACAAAGCCACCGCGCTTGCTCAGGCGGTCAGCCGCCAGCTTCATCCCACTACCGAAGACGATTCCCGCGTAAGCCCGGTGTTACGCTCAGCCATTCAGAAGTCCGGCATGGTGCTGCTGGATGACTTCGCCGATATCGTACTGAAAACTCAGGATTTGTGCGCTGGCCAGGATGAGTGTCTGCGGTTGAAAAACGCGCTAGTCAACCTCGGAAACAGTAAAGACTGGGAGACACTGACCAAACGCGCCAGCGACGGGAAACTCACCGGCGTGAACGTCTTACTGCGCCCGGTAAGCGCCGAGTCGCTGGATAATTTGGTCACCACGTCTACCGCGCCGTTCATTATGCGGGAAACCACCCGCGCCGCGCAGGCGCTTAACAGTCCGGCACCGGGCGGTTTTGTGATTAGCAGTGAAGAAGGCAGCGAGCTGGTTGATCAACCCTGGCCGCCGATTGCGCTGTATGACTACCCGGCACAGGAACAATGGAAGGAATTCCAGCGGCTGGCGCAAATGCTGATGCAGACGCCGTTTCGCGCGGAAGGGATCATTACCAATATCTATACCGATGCCAACGGCACCAAACACATCAGCCTGCATCGCATGCCGGATGCAAGCGGCCTGTGGCGTTATGTGGGAACCACACTTCTGCTGGTCGCGATGGTGATTTGCAGCCTCTACAACGGTGTGCTGGCGCTGCGGCGTTACCAGCGCAACCGCACACGTATCGAAGAGATTCAGCAGTATTACGCAAGCTGTCTGAACCCCCAGTTTCTGCCCACCCAGGATAGCCTCAGCAGCTAACGATCTGTCGTGCGAGCTGTGTTAACCTGTCGCGCACGTTTTCTCTGGCTGGAGTTTTTAATGCACCTTGATATCGCATGGCAGGACGTCGATACCGTTTTGCTGGATATGGACGGCACGCTTCTCGATCTCGCGTTTGATAACTTCTTCTGGCAAAAACTGGTGCCGGAAACCTTTGGCGTCAAACAAGGCTTAACGCCGGAAGAAGCGCAGAACGTTCTCCGCCAGGAATATCACGCCGTGCAGCATACGCTAAACTGGTACTGTCTGGATTACTGGAGCGAACGCCTGGGCCTGGATATTTGCGCTATGACCACTCAGCAGGGGCCGCGCGCGGTGCTGCGTGAAGATACGGTGCCGTTTCTGGATGCGCTACAAAAAAGCGGTAAACGCCGCATTTTGCTGACCAATGCGCATCCGCATAATCTGGCGGTCAAACTTGAGCACACGGGTCTCGCGTCGCACCTTGATTTATTACTTTCCACCCATACATTTGGTTATCCGAAAGAGGATCAGCGCCTGTGGCAGGCTGTCGCGCATGAAACCGGGCTCAATCCTGAACGGACGCTGTTTATCGATGACAGCGAACCGATTCTTGATGCGGCGGCGAAATTTGGCATCCGCTATTGCCTGGGCGTCACCAACCCGGACTCGGGGCTTGCGGAGAAACATTATCTGCGCCATCCGGGCACTAATGACTATCGCGGCTTGATCCCCTCACTTCTCAAGGAGATGTGATGAAACAGCAGCCTGCGCAGGAAGTTCGTCTGGATAAGTGGCTGTGGGCCGCGCGTTTTTATAAAACCCGCGCCCTTGCCCGCGAAATGGTTGACGGCGGCAAAGTGCATTACAACGGGCAGCGCAGCAAGCCGAGTAAAATTGTCGAGCTGAACGCCACGCTCACGCTGCGTCAGGGAAATGATGAGCGAACCGTCATCATTAAAGGCATTACGGAGCAGCGCCGTCCGGCAAATGAAGCTGTCGAGCTGTATGAAGAGACGGCAGAAAGCATCGAGAAACGCGAAAAAATGGCGCTGGCCCGCAGACTTAACGCGCTCACCATGCCCCACCCCGATCGCCGCCCGGATAAGAAAGAACGTCGCGATCTGATAAAATTTAAATTAGGTGATAGCGAATAACGCTCACCCGCAAGAGAGATAATCATGGCCATTCAAGACCAATTACACCGCTATCTTTTTGAAAATTATGCTGTTCGCGGCGAGCTGGTGACCGTTTCCCGTACCTGGAAACAGATCCTCGACAACCACAACTATCCGCTGCCGGTAAAAACCGTACTCGGCGAGTTGCTGGTCGCCACCAGCCTGCTGACCGCAACACTGAAATTTGCCGGTGATATTACCGTGCAGTTGCAGGGTGATGGCCCGATGAACCTGGCGGTGATTAATGGTAATAATCGCCAGCAAATGCGCGGTGTGGCACGTGTTCAGGGCGATGTGCCGGAAAATGCGGATCTGAAAACGCTGGTGGGTAACGGTTATTTGGTTATCACCATCACGCCGGAAGAGGGCGAGCGTTACCAGGGCGTTGTGGGTCTTGAAGGTGATACGCTGGCGGCATGCCTGGAAGATTACTTCCTGCGTTCAGAACAGCTGCCGACACGCTTGTTTATCCGCACCGGCGAGGTTGATGGTCAGCCAGCAGCGGGCGGCATGCTACTGCAGGTATTACCGGCGCAGGAAACGCAGGCCGAAGATTTTGAGCATCTCGCCGTGCTGACAGAAACCATCAAAGCGGAAGAGTTGCTGACGCTGGCGGCGGAAGATGTGCTGTGGCGCTTGTATCACGAAGAAGAAGTCACGCTGTACGATCCGCAAGATGTGGAATTCAAATGCACATGCTCCCGCGAGCGCTGCGCGGGTGCGCTGAAGACGCTGCCGGACGAAGAAGTGGACAGCATCCTCGCGGAAGAAGGTGAAATCGACATGCACTGCGACTATTGCGGCAGCCACTATCTGTTTAACGCAATGGACATTGCCGAGATCCGCAACAACGCCTCCCCTGCCGATCCACAAGTCCACTAAATTTCTTCTTTCCTCACGCCGCCTGCGGGCGGCGTTTTGCATGGCTCATCACGTTTCCGCTAAAATCCCCAATGAAAGTGTTACGTAACTTACTTTCATGAAAGCGATTACAGTCACAAAGCTGCGGTTAAAAATGTCGTCTTACGCCATTTTTGGAACATTTACCCCATAAATGAGACTATTTTTGCCATAATCCGTCTCGTTACGTGACCACAATCACAGTGTTTTCCGTCAGTCTGGGTTTGTCGAGTTAGGTAAATCTATGAGCCTCGTCCCGGTAAGCGGGTAAAAAACAACCCTACAATTTAAGGCAGTACATATTGGCTAAGGAGCAGTGACATGCGCGTTAAGAGCTTAACCCCGCAGGATCTCAAGGCTTATGGTATCAACGATGTTCAGGATGTCGTCTACAACCCCGATTACGATACGCTGTATCAGGAGGAGCTCCGTCCAGACCTGGAAGGATATGAGCGTGGAGTGCTGACGAATTCTGGTGCTGTCGCCGTCGACACCGGTATTTTTACCGGCCGTTCGCCGAAGGATAAGTATATTGTGCGTGATGACACCACCCGCGATACCGTGTGGTGGTCCGATAAAGGCAAAGGCAAGAACGACAACAAGCCGATCTCGCCTGACGTCTGGCAACATCTAAAAGGCCTGGTCACCCGGCAGCTTTCCGGCAAGCGTCTGTTTATTGTTGACGCGTTTTGCGGCGCAAACCCGGACACGCGTCTCTCGGTGCGTTTTATCACCGAAGTGGCCTGGCAGGCGCACTTTGTGAAGAACATGTTCATTCGCCCGACCGAAGAAGAGCTGGCAAGCTTTACGCCGGACTTTATCGTGATGAATGGCGCGAAGTGCACCAACCCGCAATGGCAAGAGCAAGGTCTCAACTCGGAAAACTTTGTCGCCTTTAATCTCACCGAACGCATCCAGTTGATTGGCGGAACCTGGTACGGCGGCGAGATGAAGAAAGGCATGTTCTCAATCATGAACTACCTGCTGCCGTTACAGGGCATCGCCTCGATGCACTGTTCAGCAAACGTCGGTGAAAAAGGCGATGTTGCCGTGTTCTTCGGCCTTTCCGGCACCGGTAAAACCACCCTCTCTACCGATCCGAAACGCCGCCTGATTGGCGATGATGAACACGGCTGGGATGATGACGGTGTTTTCAACTTCGAAGGCGGTTGCTACGCCAAAACTATTCGGCTTTCGGAAGAGGCTGAACCGGATATCTTCCACGCCATCCGTCGTGATGCGCTGCTGGAAAATGTCAGCGTCCGCGCCGATGGCAGCATTGATTATGATGATGCGTCGAAAACGGAAAATACCCGGGTGTCGTACCCGATTTACCATATTCAGAACATCGTTAAACCGGTCTCCAAAGCAGGCCACGCAACGAAAGTTATCTTCCTGACAGCGGATGCTTTCGGCGTACTGCCGCCGGTTTCACGCCTGACCGCCAGCCAGACGCAGTACCATTTCCTCTCTGGTTTTACCGCTAAACTCGCCGGAACCGAACGCGGCGTCACCGAGCCGACACCAACGTTCTCTGCCTGTTTTGGTGCCGCGTTTTTATCGCTGCATCCGACGCAATATGCGGAAGTTCTGGTGAAAAGAATGCAGGCCGCCGGCGCGCAGGCGTATCTGGTCAATACCGGCTGGAACGGCACCGGTAAACGCATCTCTATCAAGGACACGCGGGCGATTATCGACGCGATCCTTAATGGCTCGCTGGACGATGCGGAAACCTTTACCCTGCCGATGTTCAACCTGGCAATCCCGACCTCGCTGCCCGGCGTGGATACGCGCATTCTCGACCCGCGCAATACCTATGCGTCCCCGGAGCAATGGCAGGAGAAAGCCGCGCAGCTGGCAACGTTATTTATTGAAAACTTCGAGAAGTACACCGATACCGCTGCCGGCGCCGCGTTAGTCAGCGCCGGGCCAAAAGTGTAATTTGGCTACGCAAGAGAAACAAAACCCGCCATCTGGCGGGTTTTTTATGCTTCTTTATTCTGCCCACTCAGTCGGGCAATCGGGATCGGCAGCCAGGCGCGAATACAGAGCCCGCCCCGCTCGCTGGTGCCCAATTCAAGAATGCCGTTATGGTTATCGACAATACGCTGCACGATCGCCAGCCCGAGGCCTGTGCCACTGGTGCTGCGCGCGCTGTCACCACGGACAAACGGCTGGAACAGATGTTCACGCTGCTCCGGTTTGATACCAGGGCCGTCGTCTTCAACCTGGAACCAGGCGCGATTGTGCTCGGTACCGCTGCTGACTTTGATCCAGCCATTGCCGTAGCGCGCCGCGTTAACCACCATATTGGCAACCGCGCGTTTAATGGAAAGCGGGTGCATGCGCACGAAAATCTCGCTCTCTTTCAACCCGGTATCGATCTCACGCTCGTAGCCACTTTCCGCCGCGATGACTTCACCAAGCACCGCGTTCAGTTCAGCCACTTCCATCGGCATTTCCTGCCCGGTACGCAGGTAATCAATAAACTGCTCGATAATCGCGTTGCACTCTTCAATATCTTTATTAATAGATTCAGCGAGATAGCCATCTTCTTCCGCCATCATCTCCGTCGCCAGGCGAATACGCGTGAGCGGCGTACGCAGATCGTGGCTGACGCCCGCCATCAATAACGTGCGATCATCGGCAAGCTGTTTCACCCCGGCGGCCATCTGGTTAAAAGCTCGGGTGACCGAGCGCACTTCCGACGCGCCATATTCACGCAGCGGCGGCGGAATATGCCCTTTACCCACCTTCAGCGCAGCGTGCTCCAGGTCAACAAGCGGGCGGTTCTGAATGCGGATAAACAACCAGGCACCGCCTATCGCCAGCAGCATAATCGCCAGCGTGTAGCGGAACAGCGGGGAGAAATCACCTTGATGAATTTCGGTCAGCGGTACGCGCACCCAGATATTGGGCGACAGCCAGGTTTTCAGCCACACCACCGGCGAGCTTTTATTCACCTCAACCCGTACTTCGGTCGGGCCGCCAAGCTGCTGCGCCATTTGCTGGCTTAAGAATTCGTAGTGCTGCGCCCAACGCAGGCCGGCGTCTTCCGCGGCCTCGTTGGAATAAAGCGAAATGCCCAGCTCGCGGTAAATCTCACGGCGAAACGCCGGAGGCACCACCAGCTGCGTGCCGTCCTCCAGTTGCAGTTTATCGGTCATCAACATACGCACTTCGTACGCAAGAACCTTATTAAACTGTTGGAGGCTAGGCAGAATGGCGAAGTTCAGCACCACCAGGTAGGTCGTCACCAGGCTGGCGAACAGCAAGGTGACGATAAGTAACAGGGTGCGGGCAAATGAACTTCGCGGCGAGAAACGCACTCGCATCATGCTTTAGAGCCGTCCGGCACGAAAACGTAGCCCAGACCCCAAACCGTCTGAATATAACGAGGATGTGCCGGATCTTCTTCCACCATGCGGCGCAAGCGTGAGATTTGCACGTCAATAGAACGCTCCATCGCCGAGTATTCACGCCCGCGCGCCAGGTTCATCAGCTTATCGCGAGACAGTGGCTCACGCGGGTGGCTCACCAGCGCTTTCAACACCGCGAACTCACCGCTGGTCAGCGGCATCGGCTCATCTTCGCGGAACATTTCGCGCGTACCAAGATTCAGCTTGAACTTACCAAACGCAATCACCGCTTCTTCCTGAGATGGCGCGCCCGGCAGTTCATTCGCCTGGCGGCGCAGCACAGCGCGAATACGCGCCAGCAGCTCACGCGGGTTAAACGGTTTGGGAATATAATCGTCGGCACCAATTTCCAGACCCACAATGCGGTCCACTTCTTCGCCTTTCGCCGTCACCATAATAATCGGCATCGGGTTGCTCTGGCTGCGTAAACGGCGGCAGATAGAGAGACCATCTTCGCCGGGCAGCATCAGATCCAGCACCATCAGATGGAAAGATTCACGGGTTAACAGACGATCCATTTGCTCAGCGTTAGCCACGCTGCGAACCTGGAAGCCCTGCTCGGTAAGGTAACGCTCAAGCAATGCGCGCAGGCGCATGTCGTCATCCACGACCAGAATCTTATAATTCTCTTGCATTGTTTATACTCCCAAAGGTTCCGACAATAATGTTTCCGTATTCTAGAAAAGTGCGCGTTCACGACCAGCGAAATCTGGTATACATTCTAGTCGAAATTGTTACAAAGCATATTTAACAGCAGCTTATATGCATATGTCATCACAGAAAGCATGATTAATCTGCACCTTACACTATCCCGTTTGTAAAGTGTGTGCAGGCAAGAATGTCACGGAAATAAGGCCCAAGAATGAAAACGCCCCTGATTACCCGCGAAGGTTATGAAAAACTGAAGCAGGAACTCGATTTTCTCTGGCGTCAGGAGCGCCCGGAAGTCACTAAAAAAGTCACCTGGGCGGCCAGCCTCGGCGACCGCAGCGAAAACGCCGATTATCAATACAACAAAAAGCGTCTGCGCGAGATAGACCGCCGCGTGCGCTATCTCACCAAGTGCCTGGAAAATCTCAAAATCGTTGATTACTCCCCTCAGCAGGAAGGCAAAGTCTTTTTTGGCGCATGGGTGGAAATTGAAAACGACGACGGCGATACACTGCGTTTTCGCATCGTTGGCTATGATGAAATTTTTGGCCGCAAAGATTACATCTCTATCGATTCGCCCATGGCACGCGCCCTGCTGAAGAAAGAGGAAGGCGACGTGGCGGTAGTGCAAACCCCCGGCGGTGAAGCAACCTGGTACGTTAATCAAATTGAATACGTGAAATAGCCCCCAGAACCGTCTGAGAAGCCCTGCGCGACTGGCATTTTGCAATGCCAGTCCGTATAACTATCCCCTGATTTTTGTTCAGAAGATGAAATGACATGATGAATGATTCGCTCTGCCGCATTATTGCGGGTGAACTTCAGGCACGAACCGAACAGGTGGAATCCGCCGTTCGCCTGCTTGATGAAGGGAACACAGTGCCGTTTATCGCGCGCTATCGTAAAGAAGTCACCGGCGGTCTGGATGACACGCAATTGCGTCAGCTCGAAACCCGCCTTGGTTATCTGCGCGAGCTGGAAGAGCGCCGCCAGGCGATTCTGAAATCAATTGGCGAACAGGGCAAACTCAGCGATGAGCTGGCAAAAGCTATTAACGGTACGCTGAGCAAAACCGAGCTTGAAGATCTCTACCTGCCGTATAAACCAAAGCGCCGCACGCGCGGGCAAATTGCCATTGAAGCCGGGCTGGAACCGCTGGCAGATTCCCTGTGGAATGACCCGTCACAAGACCCGGAAACGCTGGCCGCAACGTTTGTCGATGCCGATAAAGGCGTCGCCGACAGCAAAGCGGCGCTGGATGGCGCGCGCTATATCCTGATGGAACGCTTCGCGGAAGATGCCGCGTTGCTGGCAAAAGTGCGTGACTATCTGTGGAAAAACGCCCATCTCGTCTCCACCGTAGTTAGCGGTAAAGAGGACGAAGGTGCCAAATTCCGCGACTATTTCGATCACCACGAACCGATTTCGACTGTCCCTTCACACCGCGCGCTGGCGATGTTTCGCGGGCGTAACGAAGGCGTGCTGCAACTGGCGCTGAACGCCGATCCGCAGTTTGATGAGCCACCAAAAGAGAGCCACTGCGAGCAAATTATTATCGACCACCTCGGCCTGCGCCTGAACAATGCGCCAGCGGACAGCTGGCGTAAAGGCGTAGTGAGCTGGACGTGGCGTATCAAAGTGTTGATGCATCTGGAAACGGAGCTGATGGGCACCGTGCGCGAACGCGCGGAAGATGAGGCCATCAATGTTTTCGCCCGCAACCTGCACGATCTGCTGATGGCTGCCCCTGCCGGGCTGCGCGCCACGATGGGTCTCGATCCGGGTCTGCGTACCGGTGTGAAAGTCGCGGTGGTGGATGCCACCGGCAAACTGGTTGCCACCGACACCATCTATCCGCATACCGGCCAGGCAGCAAAAGCGGCAGTAGCCGTCGCGGCGCTGTGCGAAAAATACAATGTTGAACTGGTGGCGATTGGTAACGGCACCGCCTCGCGCGAGACGGAACGCTTCTACCTTGATGTGCAGAAACAGTTCCCGAAAGTGACCGCACAGAAAGTGATTGTCAGCGAAGCGGGCGCATCGGTTTATTCCGCTTCCGAGCTGGCGGCGCTCGAATTCCCGGATCTGGATGTTTCACTGCGCGGCGCGGTCTCCATCGCCCGTCGTTTGCAGGATCCGCTGGCGGAGCTGGTGAAAATCGATCCGAAATCTATCGGTGTCGGCCAGTACCAGCACGATGTCAGCCAGACGCAACTGGCGCGCAAACTGGATGCGGTGGTCGAGGATTGCGTAAACGCCGTCGGCGTTGATCTGAATACCGCTTCTGTGCCGCTACTGACGCGCGTCGCCGGTTTAACCCGCATGATGGCGCAGAATATTGTCGCCTGGCGCGATGAGAACGGTCAGTTCCTGAACCGCCAGCAGTTGCTGAAAGTGAGCCGTCTGGGGCCGAAAGCCTTTGAACAGTGCGCGGGCTTCCTGCGCATTAACCATGGCGACAACCCGCTGGATGCGTCTACCGTTCACCCGGAAACCTATCCGGTGGTTGAACGTATTCTGGCGGCAACCGAGCAGTCACTGCGCGATCTGATGGGCAACAGCGCGGAGCTGCGCAAACTGAAAGCCAGTGATTTTACTGATGCACAGTTCGGTGTACCGACGGTGACTGACATCATCAAAGAGCTGGAGAAACCGGGGCGCGACCCGCGTCCTGAGTTTAAAACCGCGACCTTTGCCGAAGGCGTGGAAACGATGAATGACCTGCTGCCGGGAATGGTGCTCGAAGGCGCGGTCACCAACGTGACTAACTTTGGCGCTTTCGTTGATATCGGCGTGCATCAGGATGGCCTGGTGCATATCTCATCGCTGGCGGATAAGTTCGTCGAAGATCCGCATACCGTGGTGAAAGCGGGCGATATCGTGAAAGTTAAAGTGCTGGAAGTGGATTTACCGCGCAAACGAATCGCGTTGACTATGCGTCTGGACGAGCAGCCAGGCGACACCAGCACCCGTCGTGGCAACGGCAACAGCAGCAACCGCGATAACGGAAATCGTAATGCTGCGCGCCCGGCGAAAGCACCACGCGGTCGCGACAGCCAGCCGAGCGGCAACAGTGCAATGATGGATGCGCTCGCTGCGGCAATGGGTAAAAAACGTTAATCTTTCCCCCTCCCTTAACCGGGAGGGGGTTTTTGCAAACACATTCGAAAAAGTCCAGATTAAATCTGCCGCCTGATGAATGAAAAGCAATTAACTCGTTATTTCACCTGTCATTTACTATTCAAAATTATTAACTAATCACGCTTATATTTAATTGCACTAACGACAGCTGCATTATTTTTCTTGCGCGGTGCACATTACAAATATTAAACACGCATTAACTTTGTAAAATAAAAATTATCTTTTTAACCTGCCGGCAATATTTCTCCCTTTTGCAGCGGGAATTCACAACCCTACAAATTTTTGAGCTACATCAAGAGAGAATCAAATTATCAATTCTGCCCCCGGCAAACGCATTTTTATGATTGATGATAAAAACTATTCTCATTATCATCGGGTCAGTAGATTATTTCTCCACTCCTTCGATGATGGACAGTGCGCCAGACGGCGCGTGATAACTCTTGGCTCGCAGCGTAAATAAGTAGGCTCTATGCAATTCTCTCCTGACAGCGCGTGGAAAATTACCGGTTTCTCTCAAGAAATAAGCCCGGCCTGGCGACAAAAACTCCTGTCATTAGGGATGTTGCCCGGCTCCTCTTTTAATGTGGTGCGCGTCGCCCCTTTGGGTGACCCTATTCATATTGAAACCCGCCGCGTTAATTTAGTGTTACGGAAAAAAGATCTCGCGTTCCTCGAACTGGAAGCGGTATCTCGTTAATCAGCCAGTCGTTACAAAGAGTGCTAAGTAAAAATGAAAAAATTGACCATTGGCTTAATTGGTAACCCTAATTCTGGCAAGACCACATTATTTAATCAGCTCACCGGCGCGCGTCAGCGGGTAGGAAACTGGTCCGGCGTAACCGTTGAGCGCAAAGAGGGCCAGTTCAACACCACCGACCACCAGGTGACGCTGGTCGATCTTCCCGGAACCTATTCGCTCACTACTATTTCCGCGCAAACCTCGCTGGATGAGCAGATCGCCTGCCACTACATTTTAAGCGGCGATGCCGATCTGGTGATTAACGTTGTCGATGCTTCCAATCTTGAGCGCAACCTCTACCTGACGCTGCAATTGCTGGAGCTGGGCGTACCGTGCATTATCGCCCTCAACATGCTGGATATCGCGGAAAAACAGAAAGTCCGCATTGATATCGACGGCCTGGCCGCACGCCTGGGCTGCCCGGTGATCCCGCTGGTTTCCACGCGTGGTCGCGGGATTGAAGCGCTGAAAATGGCTGTCGATCGTCACCAACACAACGACAATGTTGAACTGGTGCATTACGCCCAACCCCTTTCCCGCGAAGCAGACGCGCTGGCGCAGCAAATGGTCGCTGATGTGCCGTTGCAGCAACGTCGCTGGATGGGCCTGCAAATGCTCGAAGGTGATATTTACAGCCGCGCCAACTCTGGCGTCAGCGAACAACAACTGGCTGCCTCGCTCGCACGTCTGGGAACGGAAATGGACGACCCTGCGTTGCACATTGCCGATGCGCGTTATCAGTCGATTGCGGCGATTTGCGATACCGTCAGCAACACGCTCACCGCCGAGCCAAGCCAGTTCACCGCCGCAGTTGACCGCATCATCATTAACCGCTTTTTGGGTTTGCCGATCTTTTTGTTCGTCATGTATTTGATGTTTCTGTTTGCCATTAACATCGGCGGCGCATTCCAGCCCATTTTCGACGCGGGCTCAGTAGCCATATTTATTCATGGTATTCAGTGGCTGGGTTATACGCTGCACTTCCCGGAATGGCTGACCGTGTTTCTGGCACAAGGGCTTGGCGGCGGTGTCAACACCGTGCTGCCGCTGGTGCCGCAACTCGGCATGATGTACCTGTTTATGTCCTTTCTTGAAGATTCCGGTTACATGGCACGCGCCGCGTTTGTGATGGACCGCCTGATGCAATCGCTGGGGCTGCCAGGCAAATCTTTCGTACCGCTGATTGTCGGTTTCGGCTGTAACGTACCGTCAGTGATGGGCGCGCGTACTTTAGACGCACCGCGTGAACGCTTGATCACCATTATGATGGCGCCGTTTATGTCCTGCGGCGCGCGTCTGGCCATCTTCGCGGTTTTCGCTGCCGCCTTTTTCGGCCAGCAGGGAGCGCTCACCGTCTTCTCGCTGTATGTGATTGGTATCGTCATGGCGATCCTTACCGGCCTGGTACTGAAACATACGCTGCTGCGCGGCGAAGCATCACCGTTTGTGATGGAGCTGCCGGTTTATCACGTTCCGCATCTGAAAAGCCTGTTGCTGCAAACCTGGCAGCGTCTGAAAGGCTTTGTCATCCGCGCGGGTAAAGTGATTATCATCGTCAGCATTTTCCTCAGCGCGATGAACAGCTTCTCGCTGGATGGCCGCACCGTACACAAAATTGATGAATCCGCACTAGCCTCTGTCAGCCGCGTATTTACCCCGCTGCTGGAGCCGATTGGCGTGCATGGCGATCACTGGCAAGCCACTGTGGGTCTTGTTACAGGCGCAATGGCAAAAGAGGTGGTCGTCGGTACGCTGAACTCGCTTTACACCGCAGAAAATATTGAGCAGGAAGCCTTTAACCCGGCGGAATTCAGCCTGACGGGTGAGCTGATTGCCGCTCTGGAAGACACGGTGAAAAGCGTGAAAGAGACATTCAGCCTGAGCGTGCTGGCTAACCCAATCGAAGCCAGTAAAGGTGATGGCGAAATGGCGACCGGCACCATGGGCGTGATGAGCGAAAAATTTGGCAGCGCGGCCGCCGCTTACAGTTATCTGATTTTTGTGCTGCTTTACGTACCGTGTATCACCGCCATGGGCGCTATCGCCCGCGAATCCAGCCGGGGCTGGATGGGCTTCTCGGTGCTGTGGGGGCTGAATATCGCCTACTCGCTCGCCACGCTCTTTTACCAGACGGCGACTTTCAGCGATCATCCGGTCTACAGCCTGACCTGCATTCTGGCGGTTCTGCTGTTTAACGTGGTGGTAATAAGCGCCCTTCGCCGCGCCAGAAGCCGGGTGGATGTTACCCTGCTGGCCACGCGTAAAACTGTCACCAGCTGCTGCGACAGCCCGGCGGGCGATTGTCACTAAGGAGCAATAACATGGCGTCGTTAATTGAAGTGCGTGATTTGTTGGCATTGCAAGGCCGGATGGAGGCTCAGCAACTGAGCGCCGCGCTGCATACGCCGCGCGCGATGATCGATGCCATGCTCGGTCGCATGGAAGCCATGGGTAAAGCCGTGCGTATTCAGGAAGAGGCTACCGGTTGTTTAACCGGTAGCTGCAAGCAGTGCCCGGAAGGGAAAAGCGCCTGCTCTCGTGAGTGGTGGGCGTTGCGTTAAACGAGCCTGGATTTCAGCGCCAGCAACGCCTCGCAGAATTGCGTCGGGTGCGACACAAACGGCGCATGTGCCGCTTTCGGGAAAATTAACGACTCGCTCTGAGGCCACATATCATCCAGTAACGGAACGATTTTACGCGGCACCAGCCCGTCAAGACGGCCATACATACGCAAAAACGGCAACGTCAGTCCACTCAGTGCTTCGCGTAAATCCACCGTTTTTAAAATCTCCAGCCCGCCGTTCAGCACTTCGGTTGGCGGCATCGGAAGCGACAGTACCGCGTTTTTAAGCTCGCGCGCATCCTGTCTTGCGGTTTCGGTGCCGAGCGTCTGCAATGCCAGGAAACGCTCAACGGTACGCTGAAAATCCTCACTCAGTTGCTGCTGAAAACCGGCCAGCACCTCAGGCTTGATGCCCACCCAATCACCCTGTGCGCTAAAACAGGGCGATGAGGCCACCGTAACCAACGCGCTGACGCGTTCAGGTGATTGCAACGCAATCTGGCTCGCTACTAACCCGCCCAGGCTCCAGCCCAACCAAATCGCCTTTTCTGGCGCGTGAGATAACACGATATCCGCCATCTGCGGCAGTGCCAGTGCGCCAAACCCCTCGCTTCTGCCATAGCCCGGCAGATCCACTAAATGCAGCGTAAATTGCGAGCTCAGTTCCGGAGTAATGCAATCCCAGACCTGCGCATTCAGCCCCCATCCGTGCAGCAGCACAAGATGACAATTTCCTTCGCCTTTGGTTTGCCACCAGATGTTCTTCATCAGCTATCGTTCTCTTCTTTCACACAAGGAGGTGGCACATGCTAACAGTGCCGGGCTTATGCTGGCTATGTCGAATGCCATTGATGCTGAGCCACTGGGGAGTCTGTTCCGGCTGCACGCGCGCCATGAAAGTGCGCGAAAAAATTTGCCCTTTGTGCGGTTTACCCGCCGCTCGCGACGACATTGCCTGCGGGCGCTGTCTGCAAAAACCGCCGCCCTGGCAGCGGCTGATTGCCGTCAGCCGTTACGCGCCACCACTTAGCCCGCTGGTGCAGCAGTTTAAATTTTTGCCTCGCCCGGAAATCGCCCGCACGCTGGCCCGTCTGCTGCTGTTAGCCGTGTTAAACGCCCGCCGCAGCGGAAACTGGCAGACACCGGATATGATCTTAAGCGTACCGCTGCATGCGCGTCGCCAGTGGCGCAGAGGGTTTAATCAAAGCGATCTCCTGTGCCGGGCGCTGGCGCATTGGTTGCAATGCCCATACTCTTTCGTCGCGCTGCGCCGGATGCGGGCAACGCCTGTTCAGCACCAACTGAGTGCTCGTTTGCGCAAGCAGAACCTGAAAAATGCCTTTCGTCTTGAATTGCCCGTTGCCGGTCTCCATATCGTCGTGGTGGATGATGTCGTCACGACCGGCAGCACCGTTGCGGAAATCACCCGGCTGCTTTTACGCAGCGGCGCAGCAACTGTTCAGGTCTGGTGCCTGTGTCGAACCTTGTAGACCCTCGATGATGGGCGTATTATAACCAAGTAAAATAGTCAACTATTAGGCCATTGCTATGATCCGTATTTCCGACGCTGCCCAAGCGCACTTTGTCAAACTGCTGGCAAATCAGGAAGAAGGGACACAAATCCGCGTCTTTGTGATTAACCCAGGCACGCCCAACGCTGAGTGCGGTGTCTCTTATTGCCCGCCGGACGCGGTTGAAGCCACTGATACCGCGCTGAAATTTGAACAACTGGTTGCCTATGTCGATGAGCTGAGCGCGCCGTATCTGGAAGATGCGGAAATCGATTTTGTCACCGACCAGTTGGGTTCCCAGCTGACGCTGAAAGCGCCGAATGCCAAAATGCGTAAAGTGTCCGACGACGCGCCGCTGATGGAGCGCGTGGAGTATCTGCTGCAGTCGCAAATCAACCCACAGCTGGCTGGTCACGGCGGCCGCGTTTCGCTGATGGAGATCACCGATGAAGGCTACGCCATTCTGCAGTTTGGCGGCGGCTGTAACGGTTGCTCCATGGTCGACGTGACGCTGAAAGAGGGTATCGAAAAGCAGCTGCTGACCGAGTTCCCGGAGCTGAAAGGTGTGCGCGATTTAACCGAGCACCAGCGCGGCGAGCACTCTTACTACTAAGCCTGTTTTCTGCTGTAGATTGCCCGGCGGCGTTCTGCCTGCCGGGTCTACAATGTTAATCCATCTGTTACCCGTATCTCCCCGCCCACTTTTCCCTTTTCACCGCTGTTTAGTTTCCCGGCGTTAATATGACGCATGTCTCAGATCTTACATTTAGATCGCCAGAGTGATTCTCTTTTCATAGATGTTACCCGTATCATTCCTGCCAGCACCGACAACTTAAAAAACATCCGACTACAATTTTTAGCAATGGATGTCAGCCGCAACGGTGCTGCAGTTCGCTCTTTCCTCTTTCGGGAATTTTCAGCGGCTGCCAGAAACACTGACGTTACCCATAACAAATTAAAGGCCAGGTAAATCATGCCATTAGTCATTGTCGCTATCGGTGTTGCTCTCTTACTCCTGTTAATGATCCGCTTCAAACTGAACGGATTTATCGCTCTGATCCTCGTGGCGCTCGCCGTGGGGATGATGCAGGGCATGCCGCTCGATGCCGTTATTAAATCCATTAAAAATGGTGTCGGCGGTACGCTCGGCAGCCTTGCGCTGATCATGGGCTTTGGTGCCATGCTCGGCAAACTGCTGGCGGACTGCGGCGGCGCACAGCGCATTGCCACCACGCTTATCGAAAAGTTTGGTCGCCAGTACATTCAATGGGCAGTCGTGCTGACCGGTTTTACCGTCGGTTTCGCACTGTTCTATGAAGTTGGCTTCGTACTGCTGCTGCCGCTGGTGTTCACCATCGCCGCGTCCGCACGCATTCCGCTGCTGTATGTTGGTGTGCCAATGGCGGCAGCCCTGTCCGTGACGCACGGCTTCCTGCCTCCGCACCCGGGCCCAACGGCGATTGCGACCATTTTCCATGCGGATATGGGCAAAACGCTGCTCTACGGTACGCTGCTTGGTATCCCCACCGTTATCCTTGCCGGCCCGGTCTATGCCCGTTTCCTGAAAAGCATTGATAAACCGATCCCGGATGGCCTCTACAACGCGAAAACCTTCACCGAAGAAGAGATGCCAGGCTTTGGCGTCAGCGTCTGGACATCGCTGGTACCGGTGATCCTGATGGCGCTGCGCGCGGTAGCCGAAATGCTGCTGCCGAAAGGCCATGCGCTGCTGCCTTACGCAGAGTTCTTCGGCGACCCGGTCATGGCAACCATGATTGCAGTGCTGATTGCGGTATTCACTTTCGGCTTGAACCGTGGTCGTTCGATGGACGACATCAACGAAACGCTGACCAGCTCCATCAAAATCATTGCCATGATGCTGCTGATCATCGGCGGTGGCGGTGCGTTCAAACAGGTTCTGGTTGATAGCGGCGTTGATAAATACATCGCCTCAATGATGCATTCCACCAATCTCTCCCCGCTGTTTATGGCGTGGTCAATTGCTGCAGTGCTGCGTATCGCGCTGGGTTCCGCCACCGTTGCGGCAATTACAGCGGGCGGTATTGCGGCGCCGCTGATTGCCACTACCGGCGTGAGCCCGGAGTTGATGGTGATTGCGGTCGGTTCCGGTAGCGTGATTTTCTCTCACGTTAACGATCCGGGTTTCTGGCTGTTCAAAGAGTATTTCAACCTGACTATCGGCGAGACCATGCGCTCCTGGTCGGCGCTGGAAACTATTATTTCACTCTGTGGCCTGATCGGTTGCCTGCTGTTAGGCATGGTGGTTTAATTCAGTCGCTGCACGTAGAAAGGCCCGGATAACCGGGCCTTTTTTATTTCCGCTTTGTCGCCGCTTTACGGCGTCGATCGAGGTCTTTTAATAACTTATTGACCTTTTCATCGGCAAACATCGCCTCCAGCGACACCGCCAGCTTCCGCCGCCAGTTTTTATATTGATAGCTGGTGCCTGGAATATTCACCGGCCCGGCCATATCCAGCCAGTCCTCCGGTTGTAGCCCCAACAGCGCGCTATTGCTGTCGGCGATATAACGCTGCATTCCACGGTTGAGCACCGACGTCATTGGCATGCGCGACGCTTTATGTCCGGCACGCTGCGGCAGACAGCCGTACTGATGAAGCGCATCGAGCAGCCCCTGTTTCGCCAGTTCGCGATCCTTATACAAGCCGCGTAAAACAACCTCATCCGGATAGAGTCCCAGCGTTTTACCGAGCGTCAAATCGCCGCTTTCCCAGTAGCCGCGCAATGTAGGGAGATCGTGCGTTGTCGCCACCGCCATTGACTGTTGCGGGTACGCCTGCGGCGCGCGGAACGTTTTTTCATGATCGTTTTCGAAGTAGAGCACTTTGTAAGAGTACACGCCGCTGCTACGCAATTTACCGACAATCTCCACCGGCACGGTTCCCAGATCTTCACCAATCACCATGCACTGATGACGCTGGCTTTCCAGCGCGAGAATGGCGAGCAGGTCATCGACCGGGTACTGCACATACGCACCGTGATCCGCCGTTTCACCATACGGGATCCACCAAAGACGCAGCATCGACATCACATGATCAATCCGCAGCGCACCGCAGTTTTTCATATTGGCGCGTAGCAGATCGATAAATGGCGCATAAGCGCGGGCGTGGATCACGTGCGGATCCATCGGTGGCAAGCCCCAGTTTTGCCCCAGCGGGCCGAGAATATCCGGCGGCGCGCCAACGGATGCTTTCAGGCAATACAGCTCGCGGTCGCACCAGGTTTCTGCTCCACCTTCCGCCACACCCACTGCCAGGTCACGGTACAGACCGATCGGCATCGCGTAACCCTGGCTGGTTTGCCAGCATTCGGCGAACTGGGTGTAAGCCAGCCATTGCAGCCAGAGGTAGAAATTGACCTCATCCGCATGGGTTTTGCAGAACGCTTTCACCTGCGGGCTATGTGTATTCTGGAATCCTTCCGGCCACACCGGCCAGCCCCAGCGCAGCAGATCTTCTTTCACCTGGTTTGCGTGAATGGCATCGAACGCCGCCTGCCAGTAGAGGCTCTCGCCTTCCTGCTGCATAAAACGCTGGAACGCCACAGCCTGTTCATCGCTCTGCGCACGCTGGCGGAAGCGCTGCCACGCCATGCGTAATGCCTCCAGTTTCAGCGCGGTGACGGTGGCGTAATCCACCCATTGCGCATCGCGGGCGGCCCGCAGCGTTTCGCGTGTCGTGGGCAGATGCCACCAGGCCTGCGCCTCTTCGCTGTCGCGGAAATCCGCCACCGCATTGACATCGATATAGATAACGTTCAACCAGCGCCGCGATGACGGGCTGTACGGGCTGGCGCTCTCCGGGTTCGCCGGATAGAGCGCATGAATCGGGTTAAGACCGATAAACGCACCGCCGCGGCTGGCCACCTCGCCGAGCATCTTTTTCAGATCGCCGAGATCGCCAATCCCCCAGTTACTCTCCGAACGCAAGGTGTAAAGCTGCACACATGCGCCCCACAGTTTCTTACCGTCGAGCAGCGCCTGAGGTTCATAACAACGCGCCGGCGCGATGATCACCCTGCACTGCCAGTGCTGATTTGTCTGCGTCACGGTCAGCGTGTGATAACCCAGCGCCAGGCCGGTGGGCAGCGGCAAAGTCGCCCCGCCGCGCACGTCGCCCTGGTACTGTTTGCCCGTTTCCGTGGTGAGTTGCCACTGGAAATCTCCTTTACCAGCAACCGGCAGCACCTTTTTCTTGCCATGGATAAATACCTGTACCACGGGTACCGGCGGCGCACTGGCTGCCACCGCAGGCGTGGGATGCATCGCATCCAACAAACGCTGCTTGGTTTTCACAGTAATGGATTGCGGTTTACCGTGCGCATTGATGTAGTTTGGGCTGATCCCCGCCGCCAGCGCGGCCTGTTCCAGACGTTTACTCTCCATCACCCTTCCTTAGCGTTTCGCCTGCCAGATACGGGTTTGATAATCGCGGATCGAACGGTCGGAGCTGAACATGCCGCAGCGCGCGGTGTTCAGGATCGCGGCACGCGTCCAGGCTTCCTGGTCACGGTAGAGCACATCGACACGTTTTTGCGCGGCCACGTAATCGGCGAAATCCGCCAGCACCAGATACGGGTCGCCGCCCTGTTTGCCGATACTGTGCAACATCTGGTCGAATGCGTGTTTATCGCCATCGCTGTATTTACCGCTTTCCAGTTCTTTCAGCACCGCATCCAGTTGCTTGTCTTTTTTGCGCCACTTGAGCGGGTCGTAACCTTTCGCTTTCAGCGCTTTTACCTGCTCCACGGTGTTACCGAAGATAAAGATATTCTCCTCGCCCACCTGCTCGGCAATCTCGACGTTGGCACCGTCCAGCGTACCAACGGTTAACGCGCCATTCAGCGCCAGCTTCATGTTGCCGGTGCCGGATGCCTCTTTACCGGCAGTCGAAATCTGCTCGGAAACATCCGCCGCCGGAATCAATTTTTCCGCCGCCGATACACAATAATCCGGCAGGAAAACGACCTTCAGTTTGTCGCCAATGCTGGCGTCGTTATTAATCACTTCCGCCACTTTATTGATGGCATAAATAATATTTTTCGCCAGGTAGTAGCCCGGCGCGGCCTTCGCACCAAACAGGAACACGCGAGGCACGCGGTCAGCTTGCGGGTTTTCGCGGATCTCTTTATACAGCGCGATGATATGCAGCAAACCAAGATGCTGGCGTTTGTACTCATGCAAGCGCTTGATTTGGATATCAAACAGCGCATGCGGATTGATTTCTATGCCGGTACGCGCTTTCACAAACGCCGCCAGCTGCTGTTTGTTGTGCTGTTTTATCTCGCGGTACTGTTTACGGAACGCCGCGTCGTCGGCGTATTTCTCCAGGTTAATCAACTGGTCGAGATCGTTGGCCCACTCTTTTTTCAACGTCTTATCAAGCAACGCAGCCAGCTGCGGGTTGCACTGTTTGATCCAGCGACGCGGAGTGATGCCATTGGTGACGTTATGGAATTTGCCCGGCCACAACCGGTGGTATTCCGGGAACAGATCTTTCACCACCAGATCCGAGTGCAGCGCCGCAACGCCGTTGACCGCGAAACCGCCAACCACGCACAGGTTCGCCATGCGCACCTGTTTGTGATGCACAACCGCCAGCTTCGCCCACACCGCTTTGTCGCCCGGCCAGGTTTGCTCGACCAGCACTTTAAATTTGTCATTGATCTGCTTGATGATTTGCATATGGCGCGGCAGCAGCGCTTTCACCAGCGTTTCGTCCCAGCACTCCAGCGCTTCTGGCATCAACGTATGGTTGGTATAGGCGAAAGTGCGGCTAGTGATCGCCCACGCATCGTCCCAGCTCAGTTGATGTTCATCGAGCAATACCCGCAGCAGTTCAGGAATAGCGATGGTTGGGTGCGTATCGTTCAGTTGAATAACTTCATAGTCCGGCAGTTGCGCCAGCTTGCGTCCGGCCAGGTGATGGCGGCGCAAAATATCGGCCACCGAGCAGGCGCACTGGAAATATTGCTGCATCAGACGCAGCTTTTTGCCCGCCTGGTGGTTGTCATTCGGGTAGAGCACTTTGGTGAGTTTTTCCGCATCAATACCCGTTTGTTCAGCCCGCAGAAAATCGCCATCGTTAAATTTGGTGAGGTTAAACGGGTGCGCGTGCATCGCCTGCCACAAACGCAGTGGTTGAGTGACGCCATTGCGATAGCCGATAACCGGCAGATCCCAGGCTTCACCTACTATCGTGAAAGCCGGTTGCCAGTGCCCTTCTTTGCTGACTTTACCGCCAATGCCTACCTGCACATCTAATTGCTCGTTATGGCTAAACCATGGATAGCTGCGGCGATGCCAGTCGTCCGGCGTTTCGTGTTGTTGCCCGTCAATAAAAGACTGGCGGAACAAGCCGTATTGATAGTTCAGACCGTAACCAGTAGCCGACTGACCAACGGTGGCCATCGAATCCAGGAAGCAAGCCGCCAGGCGACCTAAACCGCCGTTGCCGAGCGCCGGATCGATCTCCTCTTCCAGCAGATCGGTCAGATTGATGTTGTGGTGTTGCAGCACCTCGCCGACGCCCTGATACCAGCCCAGATTCAACAAGTTGTTGCCAGTCAGGCGACCAATCAAAAACTCCATGGAGATATAGTTGACGTGGCGCTGATTTTTCGCCATTTTCGGTGCAGGCTGCGCCGCCAGCAGTTCCGCCAGCGCACCGCTGACCGCTTGCCACCACTGGCGGGTTGTCATGTCACTCGCGGCCTGAACCCCAAAACGCTGCCACTGGCGCGTAAGAGCCGTTTCAAATTCCGCTTTGTTAAACGTTGGCTTTGACATAAAGAATTCGGGTCCTGTAATGAAGTAAATCGACGTTTGCGCTAGTGTGCCTGGCTCAACAGGTGACTTCCTCATCCTGCCAGGGATTAGCCGGGGAGGAGTAGCGGGGATGAGCGAAAAGTGTGATCGCCGCCACCTAAAGGTAGCGTCTTTTTTGAACATTATTCAATCAAAAAAGCAGCAACAGATGTGTAGAAATTCAGCGTGCGCGCAGGAAAAATGAAATGATGTTTCGGAGAGAATAAATATCGCTGACCGGTGAGAATTTGGCGAAATAATATTTCGCTGAGCGGAATTGTTCGTTTTTTGCTATTTGTGCGTTTATGTCAGCCAATGTCTTAATATTTCTTATAAAGACCTTATAGTTGCCGATTGTATTACAAATCCCGGCCTGCATCGCCCGCCAGCCCTGACTCCCCCTATTTTGCCATTATTGTGCTTTCTTTATTCACGACATAAATAGAAATGTGACATGGTGCAAATTCACAATCGCCAGATTCGGACATAACTTGCAATATTTCTTCATCTGGCCGACCTTATTACTATTAATTACGAAGCGCAAAAAAAATCGTCCCCTCCGTTTTTCGCACAGTGAAGTGATAACTATGTTGATTCCGTCTAAATTAAGTCGCCCGGTTCGTCTCGACCACACGGTGGTGCGGGAACGGCTGCTGGCTAAACTTTCCGGCGCCAACAATTATCGGCTTGCGCTGGTAACCAGCCCTGCGGGTTACGGCAAAACTACGCTCATTTCACAGTGGGCGGCAGGTAAGAACGACGTTGGCTGGTACTCGCTGGATGAAGGCGACAACCAGCAGGAACGCTTCGCCAGCTATTTTATTGCCGCCATTCAGCAGGCGACGGGCGGGCACTGTGTTAGCAGTGAAGTGATGGCGCAAAAGCGCCAGTACGCCAGCCTGCCGTCACTCTTTTCACAGTTATTTATTGAGCTGACCGAATGGCAGCGCCCGTTGTATCTGGTGATTGATGATTACCATCTCGTCACCAACCCGGTGATCCACGATGCGATGCGCTTTTTCTTGCGCCATCAGCCAGAAAACCTGACGCTGATTGTGCTGTCGCGCAACTTGCCGCAGTTAGGCATCGCGAATCTTCGTGTGCGCGAGCAGTTGCTGGAAATTGGCAGCCACCAACTTGCCTTTACCCACCAGGAAGCCAAACAGTTCTTTGACTGTCGCCTGACCTCCCCTATTGAAGCGGCAGAAAGTAGCCGTCTGTGCGACGACGTGGCCGGTTGGGCAACGGCGCTCCAGCTTATCGCGCTTTCTGCCCGGCAAAACCACAGCGCGCCGCACCAGTCTGCGCGCCGCCTGGCGGGCATTAACGCCAGCCATCTTTCGGATTATCTGGTTGATGAAGTGCTGGATAATGTCGATGTCGATACCCGTCATTTCCTGCTGAAAAGCGCGCTGCTGCGTTCAATGAACGATGCGCTGATTGTGCGCGTGACCGGCGAAGAGAACGGGCAGATGCGGCTGGAAGAGATTGAGCGCCAGGGCCTGTTTCTGCAACGGATGGACGATTCCGGCGAATGGTTTAGCTACCACCCGCTGTTTGGCAGCTTCCTGCGCCAGCGTTGTCAGTGGGAACTGGCGACAGAATTACCGGATATTCACCGCGCGGCAGCGGAAAGCTGGATGGCGCAAGGTTTCCCGAGCGAAGCCATTCACCATGCGCTGGCGGCGGGCGATGGCATTATGCTGCGCGATATTCTGCTGCATCATGCCTGGGGGCTGTTTAACCACAGCGAGCTGAGCGTGCTGGAAGAGTCGCTAAAAGCGCTACCGTGGGAAAGCCTGCTGGAAAACCCACGGCTGGTGCTGTTACAAGCCTGGTTGATGCAAAGCCAGCACCGCTACAGCGAAGTGAACACGCTTCTGGCGCGCGCCGAACAGGAGATGACCACGCAAATGGACGCCTCGCTGCACGGCGATTTCAATGCCCTGCGCGCGCAAGTCGCCATCAACGATGGTGACCCGGTGGAAGCCGAACGGCTGGCGATGGTGGCGCTCGAAGAGTTGCCGCTGGCAAATTATTACAGCCGCATTGTGGCCACCTCGGTCCACGGCGAAGTGCTGCACTGTAAAGGCGAGCTGACCAATTCGCTGTCGGTCATGCAGCAAACCGAACAGATGGCGCGTCGCCACGATGTCTGGCACTACGCCTTGTGGAGCCTTATTCAGCAAAGCGAAATTCTGTTCGCCCAGGGCTTCCTGCAAGCGGCCTGGGAGATGCAAGAGAAAGCCTTCGCGCTTATCCGTGAGCAGCATCTTGAGCAGTTGCCGATGCATGAATTTTTACTGCGCATCCGCGCGCAGCTGCTGTGGGCGTGGGCGCGACTGGACGAGTCCGAAGCGGCGGCACGCCAGGGTATGGAGGTGCTTTCCGCCCTGCAACCGCAGCAACAATTGCAGTGTCTGGCGTTGCTGGTGCAAAACTCGCTGGCACGCGGCGATCTGGATAATGCCCGTAGCCACCTGCACCGGCTGGAGAATTTGCTCGGCAATGGTCAATACCATAGCGACTGGGTATCGAACGCCGACAAAGTACGGGTGATCTACTGGCAAATGACCGGCGATAAAAAAGCGGCAGCCCAGTGGCTGCGCCAGACGCCTAAACCTGAATTTGCCAATAACCATTTTCTGCAAAGCCAGTGGCGCAATATTGCCCGCGCGCAGATCCTGCTCGGCGATTACGACCCGGCAGAAATGGTGCTTGAGGAATTAAATGAAAACGCGCGCAGCCTGCGCCTGATGAGCGATATCAACCGCAACCTGTTGCTGTTGAACCAGCTTTACTGGCAGGCGGGACGTAAAAATGACGCGCAGCGGGTGTTGCTGGAAGCCTTACAACTGGCTAACCGCACCGGGTTTATCAGCCACTTCGTGATTGAAGGGGAAGCGATGGCGCAGCAGTTGCGTCAGTTAATTCAGCTTAATACGCTGCCAGAGCTGGATCAGCACCGCGCCCAGCGCATTTTGCGCGATATCAATCAGCACCACCGTCACAAGTTCGCGCATTTTGACGAGAACTTTGTCGAACGGCTGCTCACTCACCCGGAAGTACCGGAACTGATCCGCACCAGCCCGCTGACACAGCGCGAGTGGCAGGTGCTGGGGCTGATTTATTCTGGCTACAGTAATGAACAAATTGCGGGCGAGTTGGCTGTCGCGGCGACGACCATTAAAACCCATATCCGCAACCTCTATCAGAAACTCGGCGTCGCCCATCGCCAGGACGCGGTTCAGCATGCGCAGCAGTTGCTGAAGATTATGGGCTACGGGGTGTAAAAACCGCCGCAAGGCGGTTTAGCACAGCTCCAGTTGGACATTATTACTGGTAATCACCTGCACCACGCTGGCGGGCGGCATCGTATCGGTGTAAACCGCGTCCACCATGCTAATGCTGCCCATATTGACCATCGCGTTACGTCCAAACTTCGAGTGATCCACCACCAGCATCACATGGCGCGAGTTTTCAATGATCGCCCGTTTGGTACGCACTTCATGGTAATCAAACTCCAGCAATGAACCATCGGCATCGATGCCGCTGATGCCGAGGATGCCGAAATCGAGGCGGAATTGAGAGATAAAATCGAGCGTCGCCTCGCCCACAATTCCGCCATCGCGACTGCGTAGCTCTCCGCCCGCCAGAATCACCCGAAAGTCGTCTTTCTTCATTAATGTATTGGCGACGTTCAGGTTGTTGGTGACGATGCGTAAATCGCTGTGGTTGAGCAGCGCATGGGCGACCGCTTCCGGCGTGGTGCCGATATCAATAAACAGCGTGGCGCCGTTGGGAATCTGTTCCGCCACTTTGCGGGCGATACGCTCTTTTTCCGCCGTTTGCGTCGCTTTGCGATCGTGCCAGGAGGTGTTTTCCGAGCTCGATGGCAGCGCCGCGCCACCGTGATGACGCAAAATTTTATTCTGATCCGCCAGATCGTTCAGATCGCGGCGAATCGTTTGTGGACTAACGGAAAATTGCTCGACTAACTCTTCGGTACTGACGTATCCCTGCTGTTTAACCAGTTCAATAATTGCGTCATGACGCTGTGTTTGTTTCATGAATTGTCCCTGGATAATTATGTTCGTTTTCGCACATTTCTTGTGTCGACCAGCGCCATCGCCAGCCCAATCACCATCCCCGCCGTGTGCGCGCCGTTAGCAATCGCGAAGCCGGTCAAACCGAACCACTCCGCCACCATCAGCACAACGGTGAAGATAAACAATCCGTTAGGTAACGCAATCTGCGATTCCGGGTCACGTATACCGCGCAGCCAGACATAACCAATCAGCGCGTAAACCACGCCGGATAAGCCGCCAAACCACGGGCCGGTAAGCTGGTGCTGCACAAAACCGCTCAATAAAGCGCTAATGAGGGTAATGACCACCAGTTTTCCGGTGCCCAGACGTTTTTCAACCACGCCGCCAAGATACCACCACCAGAAAAGGTTGAAGATGATATGCACCAGCGAAAAGTGCATTACCGCATGGGTGAAGTAGCGCCAGATTTCAAACCGCACGCTTGCGTCCCACGGCCAGGCAAGCCACATCATCACCGTTTGATCACCGATGACGCTCATCATCACAAACACCACGATGCACAGCGCCGACATCAACAGCGTTAAAGGCCCGCCACGCTCACGCAGCGCCGCCCGCAACGGAAAGCGGCGATAGTGCAAGCCGCTATCGATTTGCCCGGATTGCCAGCTCGCCGCCAGATAACGCGGGTCGCCGGGGTTTTCCATAAAACGCGCCAGTTCGCTGCGCACGCGCTCCGCCTGGCTTTCATCTGCCAGCCAGACATCGCTTTGCTGATGGTGTTGAAGGGTGAGGATCACACCCTGGGTCTGCATATAATCAACAAACGCCTGGGCGACGCGAGGGTTGGAAAAAGAGGTAATCATCAACATGGCAGGCGTCGTTTAGTCCCTACAAAAAAAGACAGTATACCGAAGACGAGCGCAATGCCTACAGCGCGCCGTGCATCACTTCTGATGGAAAGTGGCGATGCCAGGCGTCGAAACCGCCGTCCACGCTGTAGACCTGATCGTAGCCCTGCTGCAATAAATATTGCGCAGCGCCTTTGCTGCTGTTGCCGTGATAGCACATCACCATCACTGGCGTTTCGAAGTCGTTATCACGCATAAACGCGCCCAGCGTGTCGTTGGTGAGATGAAACGCGCCTGGTGTATGCCCCATCGCAAAGCTCTGCGGATCGCGAATATCCACCAGTACAGCCTGCTGCTGGTGCAATTTTTGGTGGGCTTCTTCTACGTTAATACACTCAAAGTGATCCATGACGTTCTCTTAATTGACACAGTAAATGGCTATCCTGCCGTCAAGTGTACGTCGTGACAGCGGGTTAGCGCCATTATGTTATGCATATCACTCTAAATTGTTTTTTTGATGTTACCAAAAGCGCGTTCCTTTGCTATTATGAGCGATATCGAACATTTTTGAGCTATAACGAAAGTGCATGAGGACAGCATGGAAACCAAAGATCTGATTGTGATAGGCGGGGGCATTAACGGTGCCGGTATCGCGGTTGACGCCGCAGGGCGTGGTTTATCCGTGCTGATGCTGGAAGCACAGGATCTCGCCTGCGCGACATCCAGCAACAGCTCCAAATTGATTCACGGCGGCCTGCGCTACCTTGAACACTACGAATTCCGCCTGGTGAGCGAAGCGCTGGCCGAGCGCGAAGTGCTGCTGAAAATGGCACCGCACATCGCTTTCCCGATGCGTTTTCGTCTTCCGCACCGCCCGCACCTGCGCCCGGCATGGATGATCCGCATTGGTCTGTTTATGTACGATCACCTCGGTAAACGCACCAGTTTGCCTGCATCCCGCGGTTTGCGTTTTGGCGCAGAATCGGTGCTGAAACCGGAAATCGTGCGCGGTTTCGAATATTCTGACTGCTGGGTGGACGATGCGCGTCTGGTACTGGCCAATGCGCAGATGGTGGAACAAAAAGGCGGTAAAGTGATGACCCGCACCCGCGCCACCAGCGCACGCCGCGAAAACGGCATGTGGATTGTTGAAGCGGAAGATATCGACACCGGAGAAAAATTCAGCTGGCAGGCGCGCGGTCTGGTTAACGCCACCGGCCCATGGGTGAAAGAATTCTTCGATGACGGCATGCATCTGCCATCCCCGTACGGCATTCGCCTGATCAAAGGCAGCCATATTGTGGTGCCGCGCGCACACGCGCAAAAACAGGCGTATATCCTGCAAAACGAAGATAAGCGTATTGTCTTTGTAATTCCGTGGATGGATGAGTTTTCGATTATCGGCACCACGGATGTGGAATATAAAGGCGATCCGAAGCACGTGGAGATCGACGAAAACGAGATCAACTACTTGCTGAAAGTCTATAACGGTCACTTCAAGAAACAGCTGAGTCGTGAAGATATTGTCTGGACTTACTCCGGCGTACGTCCGCTGTGCGATGACGAATCCGATTCACCGCAGGCCATCACCCGTGACTATACGCTGGATATTCACGACGAAAACGGCAAAGCGCCGCTGTTGTCAGTGTTTGGCGGCAAATTGACCACTTACCGCAAGCTGGCCGAACACGCGCTGGAAAAACTGACGCCGTACTACAAAGGCATTGGCCCGGCATGGACGAAAAGCTGCGTATTACCAGGCGGGGATATTGCCGGCGATCGCGATGATTACGCCGCCAAATTGCGCCGCCGTTATCCGTTTATCAGCGAATCACTGGCGCGCCATTACGCCCGCACTTACGGCAGCAACAGCGAGTTGATACTGGCGAATGCCACCAGCCTTGAAGAGTTAGGCGAGAATTTCGGTCACGAGTTGTATGAAGCCGAACTGCGTTACCTGGTCGAACACGAATGGGTAAGACGCCTGGACGACGCTATCTGGCGTCGCACCAAACTCGGCATGTGGCTGAATGCGGAAGAGCAGTCGCGCGTAGCGCAATGGTTAACGCGTCATCATAAAGCGGAACTGTCGCTGGCGTCGTAACAGAATCAATCTCTTCCCTATGGGAGAGTGGCATTGCAAGAGAAGGAACCTCTCCCAACCGGGAGAGGTTTTTTTATTACAGCCGAACCGGTTTGATATTCCAGATATTCTCGGCATATTCCTGAATAGTGCGATCCGATGAGAAGTACCCCATATTGGCGATGTTGCGCATCGCTTTATTGGTCCACTCTTCCGGGTGGCGATAGAGCTCATCCACTTTTTCCTGGCAGTCGATATAGCTCCGGAAATCCGCCAGTACCTGATAATGGTCGCCAAAGTTGATCAATGAATCGACGAGATCGCGGTAGCGCCCGGGTTCCTGCGGGCTAAACACGCCAGTGGCGATTTGCGTCAGCACCTGATGCAACTCTTCATCTTTCTCGTAGTATTCACGTGGCTTATAGCCTTTACGCCGCAGCGCTTCCACTTCATCCGCCGTGTTACCGAAGATAAAGATATTCTCTTCGCCAACGTGTTCCTGCATCTCAACATTCGCGCCATCCAGCGTGCCAATCGTCAGCGCGCCGTTGAGGGCAAACTTCATATTACTGGTGCCGGACGCTTCCGTGCCCGCCAGTGAAATCTGCTCGGAAAGATCCGCCGCCGGAATAATGACCTGCGCGAGACTGACGCTGTAATTGGGGATAAAGACCACTTTCAGTTTGTCGCCAATCTGCGGATCGTTGTTGATCACCTGCGCGACATCATTGATCAAGTGAATGATGTGTTTTGCCATGTAGTAAGCAGACGCGGCCTTACCGGCGAAGATATTGACGCGCGGCACCCATTGCGCCGTGGGATCGGCCTTGATGCGGTTATAACGCACGATAACGTGCAACACATTCATCAACTGGCGCTTATATTCATGAATGCGTTTGATCTGCACATCGAAGAGCGCTTTTGGGTTCACCACCACGTTCAGTTGCTGGGCGATAACGATCGCCAGCCGCTTTTTATTCTCCAGCTTCGCCTGGCGCACCGCCTGGTTCACCGTCGGGTAATCAATATGCTGCTCCAGTTCGCTCAACTGGCTGAGATCGGTACGCCATGTGCGACCAATATTTTCATCCAGCACATGCGAAAGCGACGGGTTCGCCAGCGCCAGCCAGCGCCGTGGCGTCACGCCGTTAGTGACGTTGAGAAAACGCATCGGGAAGATTTCTGCGAAATCGGCAAACAGCGACTGGACCATTAAATTGGAGTGCAGCTCGGAAACGCCATTCACTTTATGGCTCACCACCACCGCCAGCCAGGCCATACGTACGCGGCGTCCGCTGGCTTCGTCAATAATCGACGTGCGGCTCAACAAATCGGTGTTATTCGGGTGTTGCTCCTGCAAAGTCTTGAGGAAATAATCATTAATCTCAAAGATGATTTGCAGATGGCGCGGCAAAATTTTACCCAGCATATCTACCGGCCAGGTCTCCAGTGCCTCACTCATCAACGTGTGGTTGGTGTAAGAGAAGACCTGACAAGTCACCTCAAACGCGTCATCCCAGTCGAATTTATGCTCGTCTATAAGCAGACGCATCAGTTCGGGAATCGACAGCACCGGGTGAGTGTCATTGAGGTGAATGGCAATTTTGTCTGCCAGATTGCTAAAAGTCTGGTGCAGCTGATAGTGGCGGCTGAGGATATCCTGCACCGTCGCGGAGACCAGGAAGTACTCCTGACGCAGACGCAACTCACGACCGGAGTAGGTTGAATCATCCGGGTAGAGGACACGGGAGACGTTTTCCGAGTGGTTTTTATCTTCCACGGCGGCAAAGTAGTCACCCTGGTTGAATTTGCCGAGGTTGATTTCACTACTCGCCTGCGCGTTCCACAAACGCAGCGTGTTAGTCGCATCGGTATCGTAGCCGGGGATAATCTGATCGTAGGCAACCGCCAGGATCTCTTCGGTTTCAACCCAGCGGCTCTTTCTGCCTTCCTGCTGAATGCGCCCGCCAAACCGCACTTTGTAGCGCGTGTTGTGGCGTTTAAACTCCCACGGGTTGCCGTACTCCAGCCAGTAATCCGGCGACTCTTTCTGCCGCCCGTCAACGATGTTCTGCTTGAACATCCCGTAGTCGTAACGAATGCCATAACCGCGACCGGGCAATCCCAGCGTCGCCAGCGAATCCAGGAAGCAGGCCGCAAGGCGACCCAGCCCGCCGTTGCCAAGACCGGGGTCGTTCTCTTCATCAATCAGCTCTTCAAGGTCGAACCCCATTTCATCCAGCGCGTTTTTCACATCGTCATAGATACCAAGTGAGAGCAAGGCGTTAGAAAGGGTGCGGCCAATCAGAAACTCCATCGACAAGTAGTAAACCTGACGCACTTCCTGAGAGAGCTGTGCACGGGTAGAACGCAGCCAGCGCTCCACCAGCCGATCGCGCACGGCAAACAGCGTGGCGTTCAGCCATTCGTGGCGATTGGCGACAGCCGGATCTTTACCGATGGTGAACATCAGTTTGTAGGCAATCGAATGTTTTAACGCCTCAATACTTAACGTAGGTGAAGCATAAGTAAAAGGTGCATTCATATAATGATTCCTGGAAAACTATTTCAACCGAAGGTAAAGATCGCGGTATGACTGCGCAGCGACCTGCCAGCTAAAATCCATCGCCATCGCCTGACGTTGCACAAAACGCCAAAGCGATGGACGGGACCACAACACGAAAGCACGCCTGATGGCCCTAAGCAGCGACCAGGCATTACTATCTTCAAAGACAAAACCGCTGGCGACGCCATCCGCCAGGTTTTCCAGCGAACTGTCGGAAACCGTATCCGCCAGCCCGCCCGTGCGGCGCACTAATGGCAGCGTGCCGTACTTGAGGCCATACAATTGCGTCAGGCCGCAGGGTTCAAAGCGGCTCGGCACCAGAATCACATCCGCCCCGCCCATAATGCGGTGCGAGAACGCTTCGTGGTAACCAATCTGCACCCCCACCTGCCCGGAGTGTTCCGCGGCGGCGGCGAGGAACCCTTCCTGCAACACCGGATCGCCCGCGCCGAGCAGCGCCAGTTGCCCACCCTGTTCCAGAAGCCCAGGCAAGGCTTCGAGCACCAGATCCAGCCCTTTCTGGCTGGTCAGGCGGCTCACCACCGCAAACAACGGAACTTTGTCGTTCACTTTCAGCCCCATCGCTACCTGCAACTGGCGTTTGTTTTCCGCTTTTTCTTCCAGCGTATCGCGCGTGTAGCGCGCACCGAGCAACAAATCGGTGGCCGGATCCCAAATTTTTTCATCCACGCCGTTCAGGATGCCGCTCAAACGCCCTTCTTGCTGGCGCTGGCGCAACAGCCCTTCCATACCATAGGCGAACTGCGGTTCGGTGATCTCGCGCGCGTACGTCGGGCTGACGGCGGTAATATGATCCGCGTAATACAACCCCGCCTTGAGAAACGAAATCTGTCCGTTGAACTCCAGCCCATGCATATTAAAGAACGACAATGGCAGTTCGATGTCATTCATATGCTGTGCATAAAACATGCCCTGATAGGCAAGGTTATGCACCGTAAACACCGACTTGGCCGGATGCCCCTTCGCCGCGAGGTAAGCCGGTGCCAACCCTGCATGCCAGTCGTGCGCGTGCACCACATCCGGGCGCCAGAATGGATCAAGTCCGCTGGCCATTTCGCTGCCGACCCAACCGAGTAACGCAAAACGCAGCACGTTGTCGGTATAGGCGAACAAATTCGTGTCGTGATAGGGACTTCCGGGCCGATCATACAGATGCGGCGCATCGATCATGTAAATCCCCACCCCGTTGAAGTGACCGAATAACAGCGAAATATGGCCAGCAAATGTCTCACGCCGGGACACCACTTTCGCATCGCTCACACCGCGACGAATATCAGGGAACGCAGGCAACAGAACGCGAGTATCAACACCACCGGCAATTTGTGCCGCAGGCAACGCGCCAATCACGTCTGCCAGACCCCCGGTCTTCAGCAACGGAAACATCTCAGAACATACATGTAAAACCTGCATTATCGCTCCTGTTCAAAACCCGTTGGCCTTGATGCCAGAAATGGGGAAACAGCGCGCGGACCCCTTCCGCGCAAGGTTATAATCAGATGCTTTCAGCTTTTAATTTGCGCAGCATTTCACGTGTGACCAACACAATGCCTTCTTCGGAACGGTAAAAGCGACGCGCATCTTCTTCCGCATTTTCACCAATCACCGTTCCTTCCGGTATCACGCAGCCTCTGTCGATAATGCAGCGATGGAGGCGACAGGAGCGCCCCACCCACACTTCCGGCAGCAAGACCGAAGAGTCGATATTGCAGAATGAGTTGACGCGCACGCGGTAGAACAACACCGACTGCACAACAACCGATCCTGAAATAACGCAACCGCCGGATACCAGCGAGTTCAACGTCATGCCGTGGCTGCCCGACCTGTCCTGGACGAATTTCGCCGGGGGTAAAGATTGATTATAGGTACGGATAGGCCAATTTTGATCGTACATGTCCAGTTCCGGCATCACCGAGGCTAAATCAAGGTTCGTTTTCCAGTAGGCTTCGAGCGTACCGACATCCCGCCAGTATGGGCTGGCATCAGGATCAGACTGCACGCAGGACAACGGGAACGGATGTGCATACGCCATGCCTGACTTCACTATCTGCGGAATGATGTCCTTGCCAAAATCATGGCTGGAATTTTCATTCTCATCGTCCTGCTCAAGCAGGTCGTACAGATACTCCGCATCAAAAATATAGATCCCCATGCTGGCCAGCGCCTTGCTGTCGTCCCCTGGCATGCTGGGCGGCGACGCGGGTTTCTCCACGAAGTCGATTATTTTGTCGTTCTCATCCACGGCTATTACGCCAAAAGCGGTGGCCTCATGTACGGGCACCGGCAGGCAGGCAACGGTACAGCGCGCCTCTTTTTCGACATGATCAATCAGCATGCGCGAGTAGTCCTGCTTGTAGATGTGATCGCCCGCCAGAATGACGATGTACTCCGCGCGATAACGACGAATGATGTCGAGATTCTGCGTGACAGCATCCGCCGTGCCGCGATACCAGTTTTCCCCGTGTACGCGCTGCTGAGCGGGCAACAGATCGACAAACTCATTCATTTCGTTATTAAAAAAAGACCAGCCGCGCTGAATATGTTGAATCAGCGTATGCGACTGGTATTGCGTAATGACACCAATTCGCCTAATGCCGGAGTTGATGCAGTTGGAAAGCGCAAAGTCGATGATGCGGAACTTGCCACCGAAGTGCACCGCGGGTTTGGCGCGTTTTTTGGTTAAATCTTTCAGACGCGTTCCCCGGCCGCCCGCCAGGATCAGGGCAACAGATTTTAGTGGCAACTGGCGCGCCAGCATTGTTGGGTCGTTCTTATCTAATCTCACCATGACTGACTCCTTTTTTATGACCGCTGAAATACGCACACTCCATGCGCGGGCCCGTGCCAGACAGAGACGATGACCGGATTGTCCTCTCCGGCAAAAGGCGGAATGGCGCACCATTCACCTGCGGGTAAAGCCATTTCTGCAACTTCTGCGGTGGCATTGAGGGTGATTAACACGCTGTCTGATAACAGGATCTGTAAGCGGTGCACCCCGTTTTGCCACGCCTGCGGCGTGAGCTGTTGCCCTTCGTCATTTAACCAGGCGACGTTGCCGTCACCCACTTCCCACCACGCGTCACGCGTGAGCGCAGGAATACGCTGGCGCAAATGGATAAGCGCGGCGGTAAAAGTCACCAGCCCGCTATCCACCTGGCTCCAGTCAAGCCAGGTTAATGCGTTATCCTGGCAATAAGCATTGTTATTGCCGTGCTGGCTATGCCCCATTTCGTCGCCAGCCAGCAGCATTGGCGTGCCTTGCGAAAGCAGTAACGTGGTTAAGAGCGCGTGCATGCTCGCACGCCGTCTTTCAACCACATCAAGGCTGCCGCCTAATCCTTCTGTTCCGTGATTGAAACTGTGATTACTGTTGGTACCGTCGCGGTTGTCTTCGCCATTGGCTTCGTTATGTTTATGGTCAAAAGAGACACAATCCCGCAGCGTAAAACCGTCATGCGCGGTGATCAGATTGACAGAGGCCGATGGCAGGCGGCCATCACGTTTGAACACATCGCTGGACGCGGCAAAGCGCCCGGCGAACTCTCCTAATGAGAGGGATTGTTCGAGCCAGAAACGGCGCGTCGCATCGCGGAAATGGTCGTTCCACTCAGCAAAAGGTGGCGGGTAGTTCCCCACCTGATAACTACCGGGGCCGATATCCCACGGCTCGGCAATCAGCTTCAAAGAGCGCAGGAGCGGATCGTTTTTAATGGCGTTAAACAGCGGTGCCTGCTGGCTGAATTCCGGCGTGCGCCCCATCACCGAGGCCAGGTCAAAGCGAAAACCATCCACATGAAAGGTCTCCACCCAGTAACGCAGGCAGGCGTGCGCGTAATCCACCACATCGGCGTTATTCAAATTGAGCGTGTTACCGCAGCCGGTCCAGTTGTGGTAGTCGCCATCTTCGCGAATCCAGTAATAACTTCGGTTGTCGATGCCGCGCAGGGAGAAGGTCGGCCCGTCGAGGTCGCTTTCAGCGCTATGGTTGAGGACGATATCGAGGATCACTTCGATCCCTGCCCGATGCAGCGATTTTACCGCATCGCGAAACTCAGTCATCGCCTGCGCCGGATTACTGGCGTAGCGGGGTTCCAGCGCAAACAGCGCCAGCGGGTTGTAGCCCCAGTAATTAGACAGCCCCAGCCGCTGCAGGCGCGGCTCGCTGGCGAAATGCGCCACCGGCAATAATTCCAGCGCGGTGATCCCCAGTTGTTTAAACCAGTTGATCATCACCGGGTGGCCCAGCGCCTTGTAGGTGCCGCGTATTTCCTGCGGGATCTCCGGGTGCAGCCACGTCAGCCCTTTGACATGCGCTTCGTAAATGACCGTGTTACCCCAGGGGATGCGCGGCGGCGCGTCATCTTCCCAGTCGTAGTTTTCATGCACCACCACGCTGCGTAAGCCAAGCGCGGCGTTATCGTGGGGATCCGGCGCGTCATAACCGCCGTGAAACAGCGGGTTGTCGAGCGTTTCGCCTTCAACACGCCGCGCACACGGATCGAGCAGTAATTTGGCCGGGTTAAAACGGTGCCCACGAGCGGGTTCCCACGGGCCATGAACACGGTAGCCGTAATGCAAGCCCGGCTTCGCGCCCGGCAGAAAACCGTGCCAGATATCGCCGGTGCGACCGGGTAAGTCGACGCGCTGTTCATTGCCTTCGTCATCGAACAGGCACAGCTCCACGCGCTCAGCATGGGCGGAAAACAGCGTAAAGTTCACACCGTCTCTCTGCACATGTGCGCCGTGAGGCGTCGCTTTTCCGGTCGTCAGCTTGCTCATTCGCCCTCCCGCACCAGCCAGATAGTCGCCAGCGGCGGTATGGTCAGCAGCAGGGAGTGCTCACGCCCGCGATTGGCGATCGCGTCGCTGTGCACCACGCCGCCATTGCCGGTATTGCTGCCGTGGTAATGCATTGAGTCGCTGTTTAACTCTTCGCGCCAGCGCCCCGGTTGGTTAATGCCGATGCGGTAATCCGGGCGCGGCACGGGGGTAAAGTTACTGACAACGAGGATTTCATTGCCCTGTTTATCACGGCGGACAAAGGCAAATACCGAAGCTTCATGATCATCCACCACCAGCCATTCAAAACCGTACGGGTCGAAGTCCAGCTCGTGCAGCGCTTTATGATGGCGGTAAACCTGGTTCAAATCGCGCACCAGCCGCTGCACGCCGTGATGCCAGTTATCACCGCCCTCCAGCAAGTGCCAGTCGAGGCTGCCGTCGTGGTTCCATTCGCGGCCCTGTGCGAATTCGTTGCCCATAAACAGCAGTTTTTTACCGGGGAACGCCCACATCCAGGCGTAATAGGCGCGCAGGTTGGCGAATTTTTGCCAGGCATCGCCGGGCATACGGTCAAGAATCGATTTCTTACCATGCACCACTTCGTCATGGGAAAGCGGCAGAATAAAGTTTTCGGTGTAGTTATAGAGAATACCGAAGGTCATCTTGTCGTGATGGTATTTGCGGAACACCGGATCAAGCTTCATGTAATCCAGCGTGTCGTGCATCCAGCCGAGGTTCCATTTGTACCAGAAGCCCAACCCGCCTTGCGATGGCGGGCGCGACACGCCAGCGAAATCGGTAGACTCTTCCGCCATGCTCACGGCACCGGGCGCTTGCTCACCGAGGATGCGGTTGGTATTGCGCAAAAACTCGATGGCTTCGAGGTTCTCGCGCCCCCCGTATTCATTGGGGATCCATTCCCCCTCTTTACGGCTGTAGTCGCGATAGATCATCGACGCCACCGCATCCACGCGCAGAGCGTCAATGCCGAAGCGCTCAATCCAGTACAGCGCGTTACCGACCAGATAGTTGCTCACTTCCCGGCGGCCATAGTTATAAATCAGCGTGTTCCAGTCCTGGTGATAGCCTTCACGCGGATCGCTGTGCTCGTAGAGTTTGGTACCGTCGAAGTCCGCCAGACCAAAGTCATCCGACGGGAAATGGCCCGGCACCCAATCGAGGATCACCCCTAAACCGGCAGCATGCGCGGTATGAATAAAGTGCAGGAAATCATCGCGCGTACCAAAACGGCGGGTTGGCGCGTACAGGCCGGTAGGCTGATAACCCCAGCTGCCATCGAACGGGTGTTCATTCACAGGCATCAACTCTAGATGGGTGAACCCCATCCATTTCGCGTAAGGCACGAGCTGATCCGCCAGCTCGCGATAGCTGAGCCAAAAATTGTTGTCGGTATGGCGACGCCAGGAGCCCAGATGAACTTCATAGATACTGATTGGCGCATCGAATTCATTGGCGCGTTTGCGCTCTTCGCTCTGCGTTTTCTTGCCCGGCAAGCCGCAAATCAGCGACGCGCTGTCGGGCCGCATTTGCGCCTCAAACGCGTAAGGATCAGCTTTGATACGCAGCTTACCGTGCGCATCAATCATCTCGAATTTATAGAGCTGCCCATTGAGCGCACCGGGAATGAAAAGCTCCCAGATACCGCTTTCCCGACGCAGGCGCATCGGGTGGCGGCGGCCATCCCAGTAGTTAAATTGCCCCACTACCGAGACGCGCTGCGCATTCGGCGCCCAGACGGAGAAACGCGTTCCAACCACGCCATCGACCGTATCAGCGTGCGCACCCAGCGTTTCGTAAGGCCGCATATGCGTGCCTTCGCTCAGCAGCCAGGCATCCATATCCTGGATTAACGGGCCAAAACGGTAGGGATCGTCAATCAGGTTTTGTTGGCCGTGCCAGATAACGGCGAACTGATAATAGAAAGGGTTTTTACGGCGTTGCATCACGCCGCTGAAGAAGCCCCTGGAATCCAGGCACTCCAGTTTTCCCACTTTGCGCCCGGTTTTCGGCTCGATAACCCACACTTCGGTGGCATCAGGCAGCAGCGCACGTACTTCCAGACCCGCTTCGGTCTGGTGCATCCCCAGCACCGAAAAAGGATCAGCAAAATGACCCGCAATAAGCGCGTTAATGACGTCTTTATCAACACGAACGGACATGGTTCTCATCCTGTTGTTGTGGCATCGCACCTTCCACCGTAGTAAGTCCGGTTGCGACACTTTTTTGACCTGAACGGCGCAGCACCAAATGTGCATCCTCTCTGCTCCGTCCCATCTTCAGGCAAGATGTTCCGACACCTTGTCTAAAGCATAGCCAACACTTTTCAACACTTGAGAAAATAAACACATCTGTGCTTCTTTCTGGCAAAAAAGCACAAAAAAAGGGCGCCGTAGCGCCCCTTGTGGTGGTGAACTCTGTTACGCCAGTTGGCGCAACATGCGACGCAGCGGTTCGGCCGCACCCCATAACAACTGGTCACCTACGGTGAAGGCCGAGAGGAACTCCGGTCCCATGTTCAATTTACGTAGACGACCAACCGGCGTGGTCAGCGTGCCGGTGACGGCGGCTGGCGTCAGTTCGCGCATACTGATCTCTCGATCGTTTGGCACCACTTTCGCCCACGGGTTATGCGCCGCCAGCAGCTCTTCGACGGTCGGAATCGACACGTCTTTTTTCAGCTTGATGGTGAACGCCTGGCTGTGGCAGCGCAGCGCGCCGATACGCACGCAGAGGCCATCAACCGGAATGACATTGCCAGTGTTAAGAATTTTGTTGGTTTCAGCCTGACCTTTCCACTCTTCGCGGCTCTGGCCGTTATCAAGCTGTTTGTCGATCCACGGGATCAGGCTGCCCGCCAGCGGTACGCCAAAGTTATCGACCGACAATTCGCCGCTGCGGGTCAGCGCGGTCACTTTACGTTCGATATCCAGAATCGCTGACGCCGGATCGGCAAGCTCGGCGGCAACATGGCTGTGCAACTGGCCCATTTGCGTCAGCAGTTCACGCATATGGCGCGCGCCGCCGCCGGATGCGGCCTGGTAAGTGGCAACGGAAACCCACTCCACCAGATCGTTGGCAAACAGCCCGCCGAGCGACATCAGCATCAGGCTGACGGTGCAGTTACCGCCGACGAAGGTTTTCACGCCCTTGTTCAGACCGTCGTTGATCACCGCCTGGTTAACCGGGTCGAGGATAATGATGGCGTCATCTTTCATGCGTAAAGAGGAAGCCGCGTCGATCCAGTAACCCTGCCAGCCGCTTTCACGAAGCTTTGGATAGATTTCGTTGGTATAATCGCCGCCCTGGCAGGTGACAATGATGTCGAGTGCCTTCAGCGCTTCCAGATTGAATGCGTCCTGAAGCGTGCCTGCTGTACTTCCGCCAAACGCGGGTGCAGCCTGCCCAAACTGGGAAGTGGAAAAGAAGACAGGGCGAATGGCGTCGAAATCGAGCTCTTCAATCATGCGCTGCATGAGAACGGAGCCGACCATTCCGCGCCAACCGATAAAACCAACATTTTTCATAGCGAAGTTCCTGCGAAGGTGTGTGCTGTGTATACGAACCAGTATCCCACTGGGAATAGCCACATTACAAAATGCAGCCAAAGTCGCAAGTGAAATTAATCAATGATCGCGAACGTATCAGAAATGCAGCTAATTACTGTAATTTTGCTGCCTGCGTCAGGGATAAGAGTGAATGACTGATATCATCTCCGCCACCGTGTTGTTGATCCTGATTATGGATCCCCTGGGCAATCTGCCCATCTTTATGTCGGTACTGAAACACACCGAGCCAAAGCGCCGACGGGCGATCATGATCCGCGAGCTGCTGATTGCGCTGCTGGTGATGTTTATCTTCCTCTTCGCCGGGGAGAAAATCCTCGCGCTGCTCAATTTACGCGCGGAGACGGTTTCTATCTCCGGCGGCATCATTCTGTTCCTGATTGCCATTAAGATGATTTTTCCCAGCGAATCCGGTAGCAGCTCTGGGCTGCCCGCTGGCGAAGAGCCGTTTATTGTTCCTCTGGCTATTCCGCTGGTGGCAGGCCCAACACTGCTGGCAACGTTAATGCTGCTTTCCCATCAATATCCGAATCAAATGAGTCACCTGGTGATTGCGCTGCTGATTGCCTGGGGCGGCACCGTGGCTATCTTGTTGCAATCGTCGCTGTTTTTGCGCCTGCTCGGCGAGAAAGGGGTTAACGCGCTGGAAAGGCTGATGGGGCTGATTCTGGTGATGCTCGCCACCCAGATGTTCCTGGATGGGATTCGGGTGTGGATGAAGGGGTAAAACCAACCCTCTCCCGCCGGGAGAGGGTGTGCAAACTTAGCTCAACAGTGAAAAGGCGATCATCCCGATAATCGCACCGGTGGTGCCAAGGATGGTTTCCATCATGGTCCAGGTTTTCAGCGTTTGCGCTTCGGTTGCGCCGGTGAAGCGGCCATACAGCCAGAAACCGGCGTCGTTGACATGACTTACCACAATCGAACCGCCCGCGATGCAGATAGAGAGTGCCGCCATCTGCGCGCCGTTGAAATGCAGCTGTTCAATAACTGGCATTACCAGGCCAACAGCCGTCAGGCAGGCAACCGTGGCGGAACCCTGAATAATGCGCACCGCAGCGGCCAGCACAAAACAGGTAATCGCAATTGGCAAGCCCATGCCGGTCAGCGCTTCGCCCAGCGCCGGGCCAACGCCGGAATCCACCAGCACTTGCTTGAACACACCGCCTGCACCAATCACCAGCAGGATAATGCCCGCCGGTTGCAGCGCGTGACCGCAGATTTCCATAACGCGGTCTTTCGGCATCCCCTGACGCATCGCCAGGCCATAAATCGCCACCAGGCACGCAACAAGGATCGCGGTGAACGGATGACCGATAAACTCCAGCCAGTCGTACAAATTGCTGCCTTCGGTGACGAAACGCGCGGCGATGGTTTTCATCCCCACCAGCACCAGCGGGAGCAAAATCAGCGACAGGCTGAAACCGAACGAGGGCATTTTGCCTTCGCCCAGGTGCGGCTCGCTAACATCATCAGGAATGTGCAGCTCCACATGGCGGCTGATAAAGTTGCCCCACAGCGGACCGGCAATCAACATGCCCGGAATCGCCGCGCACAGGCCAATCAGGATCATCCAGCCGAAATCAGCGTGCATCTGCGATGCCAGCAGCATTGGCGCAGGCCCTGGCAGCAGAAACGCCGCGGCTGCCGCAACGCCGGCGAACAGCGGAATCACCAGTTTCACCAGGTTGGTGCCGGTATGACGCGCCATGGAAAACGCCACGCTAATCAGCAGAACAATCGCTACTTCAAAGAACAGCGGCAGCGCACAAATCAACCCCGCCAGACCAATCGCGTAATGGGCGCGGTTGTGGCCGAAAGAGTGGAGCATTTTGACGGCGATTTGGTCCACCGCGCCGGTCTCGTGAAGGATTTTGCCGAACATCGCGCCGAGCGCGACCACAATCGCCAGAAAGCCGAGCGTGCCGCCCATCCCTTTTTCCATGGTCTGCGCGATTTTAATCAGCGGCATCCCGGAAAAAAGCCCTGCACCAATGGAAACCACCATCAAAGCAACGAAAGCGTGCATACGCGCTTTCATCACTAAAAACAGCAGCAGCAAAACCGAGCCTACTGCTGTTAAAACAAGCGTTAATGTACTCACTTAGCACTGCCTTTATTAATGACTTCAATGGTGCTGGCAACAACACCATCCAGCGGCTGGTCAATATCCACAACCTGAACATCCGGCTCATCCGCACCCGGTTCTTGCAGCGCTTCAAACTGCGTTACCAACATTTGCGTTTTGAAGAAGTGCCCTTTACGCGCTTTCAGACGGCCTTCAATCACCTCGAAATCGCCTTTCAGGTAGATGAAAGAGAGGTTTGGGTTACCGTCGCGCAGCTGGTCGCGATAGTGTTTTTTCAGCGCCGAGCAAACAATCAGCGACACTTTGTTGGTGCGCTGCATGGCGAAAGCGGCGTCGTTCAGCGCCTGCAGCCATGGTTTGCGGTCATCGTCGTTCAGCGGTTCACCGGACGCCATTTTGGTGATGTTGCTGCGCGGATGGAGGAAATCGCCGTCGAGAAACGCGGCATGTAACTGATGCGCCACTTCGCTGGCGACAGCGGATTTGCCGCTGCCTGAAACGCCCATCAGAACATAAACGTGGTGATCAAGGTTAGTCGTGCTCAAGGGTAGCCCCCACAGGTGCAAGAGTGAATTGTTACGGGTAACTGTTATCGGTAACATTGTCCTGCCGGGGTAATGGAGAAGCAATATCCATTCGTGCCAGAGATAAATAAGTGTGAGCTAGTTCAAATTTGTCAGACTAAATAGATCCGCCCGGTGACAAAGTGAAACCTAAATCTAACATTTTCGGCGTAACTGACTCACCACGAATGCGCGCCAGTAAGCGTTCAGCGCCAATACGCCCCATGCGTTCACGCGGCGTGAGCACGCTTGCCAGACGCGGCTCCATTACCTGGCCAATGTCGTGACCGTGGAACCCGGCGATTGCCATATCCTGCGGAATTTTCAGCCCCAGACGCTGGCACTCAAACGCCGCGCCAACGGCAAGGTCATCGTTAGTACAAAAAATTCCGTCAAGCTGAGGGTACTCGCGGCGCGCCTGGCGCATCAACTCAATGCCAGCGGTGTAAGAGGATGATTGCTCCACCATCACGCTGTATGGCGTTAAACCCGCATCCAGCATCGCCTGCTCGTAACCCTTCTGTTTGATGATAGTACGTTCGTCCAGGCGCGCGCCGAGATAAGCGACCCGACGGTGGCCGCGCTCAATGATGGCTGACGTTATCTGCCGTGCCGCTTCGAAGTTATCAAAGCCAACGGCGATATCGAGGCACGGCGAGCGGCTGTCCATTAGCTCCACCACCGGAATACCAGCAACTTCAATCATTTTCAGCGTGCGCGGGGTATGGGTACGTTCGGTAAGGACCAGGCCATCAATGTTCCACGAAAGCATCGATTCCAGGCGCTCTTCTTCCATCTCAGCTTTGTAGCCATAGTGCGCCAGCATGGTTTGATACCCGTGCGCGTCGGTAACGCTTTCAATGCCGCGTAAAACTTCAGCAAAAACCTGGTTGGTCAAAGAGGGAAGTAACACGCCAATTGCCCGGCTGGTGGCGTTGGAGAGAATATCGGGAGCCCGATTCGGAATATAACCCAGTTCATCAAGTGCAGCCGCGATTTTGCCACGTAACGCGACGGAAACTTGTTCCGGGTTACGTAAAAATCGGCTAACGGTCATTTTGGTCACGCCAACGCGATCGGCCACATCCTGAAGTACGGGTCTTTTCTTTTTCATCGTCCTGACATTTTATTCTGAGTGAGAGATTTTCTCAGTTTATCACGGACAACGCGCAACCTTCCGGCCAAAACCAGGAGGTTGCGTCATTTATTTAACCAACATCATACCGGCGGCAGATCGAACAGCAGGATTTCACTGTCGCTATCGGCATGCACCGAGATAGCCTGCTCATCCCAAATTGCCAGACCATCGCTGGTGGTGGCTTTGGTCCCGTTGATGGTGACTTCGCCTTTTACGACCTGGATCCACACGCGGCGTTCGGCGGCGATCTGGTGGACAGACTGCTCATCTTTCAACAGCGCCCAACGGTAAAGCTCCATATCCTGATGCACTTTCAGCGAACCATCACGCGCATCCGGCGACAGTACCAGTTGTTTGCCCTGCAACGCATCAAAGCGGCGCTGTTCATAGCGCGGCGTGATACCGTTAGTTTCTGGAATAATCCAGATTTGGTACAGGCGCAGACGGTCAGTTTTGCTCGGGTTGTATTCCGAGTGACGCACCCCAGTACCGGCGCTCATAATCTGGAACTCGCCCGCAGGAACCTGCTCTTTGTTGCCCATGCTGTCCTGGTGTTCAACCGCACCTTCCAGCACATACGTCAGGATTTCCATGTCTTTGTGCGGGTGAGTGCCAAAGCCCTGACCTGCATCGATAACGTCATCGTTAATCACCCGCAGTGCCGAGAAACCCATAAAATTTGGGTCGTAATAGTTGGCAAACGAGAAGGTGTGCCAGGAATCCAGCCAACCATGATTTGCATGGCCACGGTCATTTGCTTTGCGTAAGAAGATCATGTTTTTTACCCCCGTATGTTTTCGATGGAGTAAGTGTGGACGCAATTGACCAACGATCATAGAGGGTGAAAATTGACTCCTCTGTTCAAAAAAAGTGAACAAGTTATGAGGAGCCTTTTTCGGTTATTTCGCGAGGGTTATCGTGGCAGGAGAAGCCTGTTCAAAGGCGCGTTCCAGCAGTTCAAGGTTGGTGAGAACTTCAGATTCCTTGACGTAATTTGGCGCACCGTTTGAAAGCGTTTCGTATAGCGCATCGTAGACGCGTCCGTAGTCACCTGTTTCCGGAGCTACCTCTTCCCGCACCGTTTCACCCGCCGCATTCACATATTCCAGAACGCCCTTGCTGTCGTCAGCGGCAAAACCGGGTTCGCCCGGCATGATATTGGCTTTCAGGCTGGTTTCTTGCTGATCGATACCGTATTTAATAAACGACCCTTTGGTGCCATGGACGATAAATTTCGGGTAATCAATCTTCACCAGATGGCTGGTTTTGACGATGGCTTTCAAATCGCCGTAAAACAGCTGGGCCTCGAAAGTATCGTCCGGGTTGGCTTTATTACGCAGGCTGCGGATGTCATACGCAGCGTGATCCGGGCGGCCAAACAGCGAAATGATTTGATCCATCGTATGTACGCCAAGGCCATAAAATGAGCCATCCTGCGGCAATCCGGGTTTGGTTTCCGCTACCGGGCGGTAGTAATCAAAATGGCTTTCAATTTCCACGATGTTGCCGAGTTTGCCGCTTTCAATCGCCTTTTTCGTGGTGAGGAAGCAGGAGTCAAAACGGCGATTCTGGTACGGCGTTACCGTCAGGCCTTTGCGTTTTGCCAGCTCGAACAGCGTTACCGCTTCTGCCATTGTTGGGGTGAACGGTTTTTCCACCAGCACATTTTTCCCTGCTTCCAGTGCGCGCTTCGCGTAGTCGAAATGGCTGTCGGCATGGGTACAGACGATCACCAGTTTTACCTGCGGATCATTAAAGATGTCGTCAATATCGCTCGTGAAGTGAATATGTTGATACTGTGGATGCTGCTCTTCCGGCTTCGGATAGCGGCGAAAAATGTGCGCCACATACCAGCTGTCTTTGCGGTGCAGAACATACGGGAGGTGATAACGGGTGGTGCTTTTACCAAAGCCGATAAAGGCGCAATGTAAAGTCATAATCCAGTCCTTCTTAAGTTGACTCTCACAACCATAGCGCATCTGCAAAGGACGTGTCCCTGCCCCTTTTCCCAAAAGGCGGCAAGCGGGAAGGCAAATCGCAGGCAAAAAAAAGCCAGCACGCGGCTGGCTAAGAAATACTGGAAGCAATGTGAGCAATGTCGTGCTTTCAGGATTACCGCAACGGTTTCCCTGAATGCATGGCAATAATAATCATTATCATTCGCACTTGTCCACTTTTTTTTGCAAAAAATGGCAGTTGACGCTTCGCCAGAAAGCCAGGAAGGTAATCATCTACCCCATCAACAGGAGAAGCAGGATGAGTGAGATAGTGGTACGCCATGCCGAAGCGCGCGATGCAGAATCTTTACGTCAGTTTTATGCGCAACCCGAGGTGTACCATAACCTGCTACAGCTACCTCATCCCCCTGCTGAACTGTGGGAAGATCGCCTGAAGCCGCAACCCGGTCGCCGCCAGTTGGTCGCGTGCATTGACGAGCAAGTCGCCGGAAACCTGACGTTAATGGTGGAACAAAACCCGCGCCGCAGCCATGTGGCGATATTCGGCATGGCGGTTTCATCCGCCTTCCAGAACCGTGGCGTCGCCAGCGCGCTGATGCGTGAGATGATTAACCTGTGCGATAACTGGCTGCGCATTGAACGCATTGAGCTGACGGTATTTGTCGATAACGCTCCGGCATTGGCGGTGTATCGCAAGTTTGGTTTTGAAATCGAAGGCACCGGTAAGCGCTATGCGCTGCGTAACGGCGAATTTGTTGATTCGTACTTTATGGCGCGTATGAAAGGCTAAAAATATCCTCTCCCCAACGGGGAGAGGATCTATTCAGTATCCGGCGGTTAAATCATTCACCGAACGCGGATCCGACGCGCCATACAGCGTACCGTCCGGCCCGACCATAATGCTCTGCGTACTGCCCATCGCTTCCTTCACCGCCACCTTTTGCCCTTTCTGCTCAAGCAGTTTTAACGTGTCCGGGCTAAAGCCTTTCTCGACGCGCAGTTCATCCGGCAGCCATTGATGATGAAAACGCGGCGCATTAGTAGCTTCGGCGACATTCATACCAAAATCGATGCTATTCACCACCATTTGCAGCACCGTGGTGATAATTCGGCTACCGCCGGGGCTGCCGGTGACCAGCCAGGTTTTGCCATCTTTCAGTACAATGGTTGGCGACATTGAAGAGAGCGGACGTTTGCCCGGCCCAATCGCATTCGCATCGCCGCCCACCAGCCCGTAGACATTCGGCACGCCCGGTTTGGCAGAGAAATCATCCATTTCGTTATTCAGCAGAATGCCGGTGTTGCCAGCAACAATCCCGGTGCCGAACACCGTATTCAGCGTATAAGTGACCGCAACCGCATTGCCGTCTTTATCCACCACTGAGTAGTGCGTGGTTTGGTTACTTTCGTAAGGTTCCAGCTTACCGGGGCGGATCTGGCTGGAGGGTCGAGCTTTGTTGACATCAATCTGCGCGGCAATCGATTTGGCGTACTCTTTGTTGGTTAACGCCTGCCACGGCACTTTGACAAAGTCCGGATCGCCCAGATATTCCGAACGGTCGGCATAGGCATATTTCTCCGCCTCGGTCATCACCTGCATCGCATCCGCACTGCCGAAGCCATACTTCGCCAGATCGAAGTTTTCCAGGATATTGAGGATCTCCACGATATGAATTCCACCTGATGAGGGCGGTGGCATGGAGTAAACCTCGTAACCGCGATAGCTGCCGCTTATCGGCGTGCGCTCTACGGCTTTGTAGTTGGCTAAATCCTCTTTGGTGATAAGCCCGCCGTTTTTGCTCATCTGCTGGGCAATTTGCTCAGCAATCGCGCCTTTGTAGAAGGCATCCGGGCCTTTCTCCGCAATCATCTCCAGGCTTTTGCCGAGATTGCTTTGTACCAGCTTGTCGCCCTTTTTCAATGGTTCGCCATCTTTCCAGAAAATGGCTTTGCTGGTTTCGTGGTTGGGCAACACTTCGCTGCCATAGGTTTTCAAATCACCTGCCAGCGCATCGTTCACCACAAAGCCCTGTTTCGCCAGCTTGATGGCCGGTTGCACCACTTTGTTCAGCGGCAGTGTGCCGTACTTTTCCAGCGCCAGCGAGAAACCCGCAACGGTGCCGGGCGTGCCGGACGCCAGATGGGAAGTCAGGGATTTTTTACTGTCCGGGTTGCCCTGTTCGTCCAGAAACATATCGCGTGTTGCGCCAGCGGGTGCCATTTCACGGAAATCAATCGCCGTAACGTTCCCTTCTTTGCTACGAATCAGCATGAAGCCGCCACCGCCAAGATTACCCGCCTGCGGGTGCGTGACCGCCAGCGCGTAACCGACTGCTACGGCGGCATCCACCGCGTTACCGCCCTGCTTAAGAATATCGACACCGACGCGCGTGGCGGTTTCATCCACCGAGGCAACCATGCCCTGTTTCGCTACAACAGGATGAAAGACATCGGCTTCAACCCCGTAAGACACCGGAGGTGGCGCGGTTGCCTGCCCTTCTGGCGGTGCCGCCGCAACGCCAAAACATCCTCCCGCCATTAGCGCGGCAATCGCCAGCCAACGCGCAAACTTCTGTTTCATCATCGTCGTTCTCCCGAGTAAGGGCTACAGTCCCCGCTTAAGCCTGGTTCACAACTCTTAAAAATGCATTGTCACGAATGAAAGCGAGTAAACTGATAGGAAACCTCAATGGAGGACAGGACGATGAAACGATTACTGATTCTGGCGGCGCTGCTGCCCCTTAGCGCCTTCGCACAGTCATTAAACACCACCAATGATCCACACCAGCCGGGGTATGTGATCCCAAGCCAGCAGCGGATGCAGACACAGATGCTCAACCAGCAGCAGCAACATCAAGGAATGCTGAAACAGCAGATGCAGACGCAAACCCAGCTGCAACAGCAACAATTACAGACGCAGATGAACAACAATTCCCAACGGGTAAGGCAGGCGCAGCCGGGGGAGCTCAATCCCGGCGGCCAGCAAGTGCTTCCCAACAACAGCGCCGGGATGCTCAGCGGGGGAACAACTAGCAGCGGTATGACGCAGCAACATATGCTGCCGCAAACGCAAAACGGCGACATGCTGCAAAGCACATCGCCGTCGACAACACCTTAGTACTGGAAGTGCGGCCCGATATCGTCGATTTTATCGGTACAGATACAGTCAACGCCCCAGCGCAGAAGTTCCGCCGCCCGCGCGGGTTGATTGACGGTATAGACCAGGATGCGCAAGCCCGCATCGCGCAGCATACGCACGCGGGCTTCATCCAGCAGTTTATGGTTCAGATGGATCGACACGCAGCCCAGCCGCTCAGTGAGCGCCTGCCAGTCATCGCGCCACTCATCAAGCAGCAGACCGCGCGGCAGTTCCGGCGCAGCTTGTTGTGCCGCTTCCAGCGCGTCAATTTCAAACGATGAAAGCAGCGGCGGTGTCATTCCTGCCCACAACTCGCGCGCAGCCAGCGCCACCACTTTACCGGTCAGCGGCCCGGTGCCGGTGGTCGGTTTAATTTCGATATTCGCCATCATGCCGTGCTGGCGGCAGCGATCGGCCACTTCAGAAAGCAGTGGCAGCGGTTCGCCTTTGAATTCACCGCTGAACCAGCCACCCGCATCCACTTTTAATAGATCGTTCCACGCCAGCTCGCCCGCGACACCCCAGCCGTTACTGGTACGCTCCAGGTTGTCGTCATGCAGCAGGAAAATCTGCCCATCTTTCGACAGCTTGGCATCAAACTCAATCATCGTATGCCCGTAACGCGCGCCAACATCAATGGCGGCCAGTGTGTTTTCCGGCGCCAGTTTACCGCCGCCGCGATGGGCGACAATGTGGGGATATGGCCAGTTGCTCATACTCGTTGTCCTGTTTCACCATCAAATAAGTGCAGGTGATTTTCCGGCAGATGGAGCCACAACGTGCTGCCCGCCGTCGGGCGATCTTGATGCGACAAACGCACTACCAGTTTCTGCTCGCCCCAGCGACCATGTGCTAAGTTATCCGCGCCGAGGATCTCCAGCGTGTCCATCACCAGCGGTACACCGCCTGCGGCCTGTGAGCTTAGCGCAATATGTTCCGGGCGGATACCCAGCGTCATCTTGCGGCCTGCATACCCGCGATAGTACCAGTTGATCGGCAGCGCCATGCCGCTCTCCAGCTCAAAGTGCGTGCCAGCGCTACTGATACGACCATCAAGCAGGTTCATCGCCGGGCTGCCGATAAAGCTCGCTACAAAGCGGCTGGCAGGCTTTTCATACACCTCAACCGGCGTACCGATTTGCTCCGCCACACCTTTATTCATCACCAGCACACGTTGCGCCAGCGTCATGGCTTCCACCTGATCGTGAGTAACATACAGCGAAGTGGTGTTCAGGCGGCGATGCAGCTGTTGCAGCTCGAGGCGCATTTGCACGCGCAGCTTGGCATCGAGGTTGGAAAGCGGTTCATCGAAGAGAAATACCGCCGGATCGCGGACAATCGCACGGCCCATCGCCACACGCTGGCGCTGGCCGCCAGAGAGTTCGCGCGGGCGACGTTTTAACAGACCGTCTAATTCAAGAATACGCGCCGCTTCCGCGACACGCCCGGCGATATGCTCTTTGCCCATGCCGCGAATTTTCAGCCCCCACGCCATGTTCTCTTCCACACTCATGTGCGGGTAGAGCGCATAGTTCTGGAACACCATCGCGATACCGCGATCTTTGGGCTCCATCTCGGTGACGCGCTGGGTATCAATCCAGATATCCCCGCTGGTTACGCGCTCCAGGCCTGCGACCATACGCAGCAGCGTTGATTTACCGCAGCCCGAGGGGCCAACCATCACAATAAACTCGCCGTCGGCGACATCCAGCGTCAACGGCTGGATCACCTGGGTTTTGCCGCTGTCCCAACTCTTGGTGACCGCTTGTAATTTTAATCCTGCCATATAAGGTTGCATCTCTTGATTGTTCGTGAACGTCGCTGGCGGCCATTTTTGCCCAAGGCAAGGCGCGAGCGGCGAAGTTTGGTGGGCCCAAATAAAACGCGAGTAACGCAGCTTTGGGCAAAAATGGCCCCAGCCCTTCGGGACGCGTGCCGAAACCGCGTACTCTGCGTTGTCGGATTTGGACATAGGCCCACTATGTCCATCATCCTCCGCCTTGATTACGCGGTTTCGGCTCAGCGTCGACGTCACGCACAATCAAGGGATACAACCTACTTCTCACTGTCGACCAGGCCACGCACAAACGCTCGCTGCATGGCTAAAACGATAACGACCGGGGGGATCAACGTCAGCAACATAGCTGCCATGACCTGGTTCCATTGCGTGGTGCTTTCACCGCTGGCAATCATGCTTTTTACCCCCGCCACGGCGGTGCCAAGATTGATATCGCTAATGATCAGCAGCGGCCACAAATACTGGTTCCAGCCGTAGATAAAGGTGATGACGAACAGCGCCGCGAGGTTGGTTTTTGACAGCGGCAACACAATGTCGCGGAAAAAACGCATTGGCGATGCGCCATCAATTCGCGCCGCTTCCATCAACTCGTCCGGCAAGGTCATAAAGAACTGGCGGAACAAGAACGTTGCTGTGGCAGAGGCCATCAGCGGCAGCGTCAAACCGGTATAACTGTCGAGCATTTTCAGGTTCGCTATCACTTCCACAGTGGGGAAAATACGCACCTCAACCGGCAGCATCAGCGTACAGAAGATCATCCAGAAGAAGAGGTTACGCAGCGGGAAGCGAAACCAGACAATGGCGAAGGCCGAGAGCATCGACACAGCGATTTTGCCGACGGTGATGACCAACGCCATGATGAAGCTGTTGGTCAGCATCAACCAGAACGGTGCGCTATTCGCGCCTATACCGTTGACCCAGATGTTGCGCAGGTTCTCCCACAAATGGGTGCCGGGGACAAGCGTCATTGGCGTGTCGTAAACGGCGTTGATATCCAGCGTCGCCGTTACAAAGGCGACATACAGTGGAAATAGCACCACCGCAATCCCGAGAATAAGCATGATATGGCTGAACAATGTCAGTCCGGGGCGATTCTCAATCATTGGTAGCGCACCTTACTTTCAACATAACGGAACTGGACAACCGTCAGCACTATCACCAGAAACATCAGCACTACCGACTGCGCTGCGGACGCGGAGAGATCCAGCCCGGCGAAACCTTCGCGGTAAATTTTATAAATCAGTGTCGTCGTCGCCTGAACCGGACCGCCTGCTGTCGCGGCGTCAATCACCGGAAAGGTGTCGAAAAAGGCGTACACCAGGTTAACCACCAGCAGGAAGAAACTGACCGGCGCAATCAGCGGCAGCGACAATTTAAAGAAGCGGCGGATCGGCCCGGCACCGTCAATGGCGGCGGCTTCAACCAGGGAGCGTGGAATCGACTGCAAGGCGGCAAAGAAAAACAGGAAGTTGTAGCTGATCTGCTTCCATACCGAAGCAAAAACCACGAGGAACATTGCCTGACCGCTGTTTTGCGCGTGGTTCCAGTCATAGCCAAACTGCGCCAGAAAATGGGTAAGCAAGCCACGCCCGGGATTAAAGAGAAAAATCCACAGCACAGCGGCAACCGCTGGCGCAACGGCGTACGGCAACAGCATCAGCGTTTGATAAATGCGGCTGCCGCGCACCACGTTGTCCACCAGCGCGGCGAAAAACAGTGAAACCAGCAGGCCGCTGAACGTCACCCACGCGCTAAAGCGCATGGTGGTCCAGAAAGAGTCCAGATAATAGCTGTCGTGAAACAGCGCGACGAAATTATCCAGTCCGACAAACTGGCTGGAGAGGCCGAACGGATCAACACTTTGTACCGAATACCACAGCGCTTCAGTCGCAGGCCAGATAAAGAAAATAATGGTGATCGCCAGCTGCGGTGCAACTAACAGGTACGGGAGCCAGCGCGAACGAAACACCGGACGGGATGAGGACATAAGCAACTCTTTTCAGATAGGCCGGATAGCAACGGCCTACCGTTAAGTAGGCCGTATTTGTCTGCCGGGTAAGTGCATCTTCCCCGGCAAAGCGCTACATCAAGACTTGGTTGACTGCTCGAAGCGACGCAGCAACTGGTTACCACGCTCAACGGCGGAATCAAGCGCCTGTTGCGGGCTTTTCTTACCGGTCCACACGCTTTCCAGCTCTTCATCAACAATGGTACGGATCTGCGGCATGTTGCCCAGACGCAGACCTTTAGTGAATGCCAACGGCGGCTTGTTCAGCATCTGACGCGTAGCGATATCTGCGCCCGGGTTCTTGTCATAGAAGCCCTCTTTACGCGTCAGATCGTACGCTGCGGTAGTGATCGGCAGATAGCCGGTTTTCTGGTGCCATTCCGCTGCGTTTTCCGGTTTCGCCAGGAAGTCGAGGAACTGGGCAACGCCTTTGTAAGTGGCATTATCTTTACCCTGCATCACCCACAGGCTTGCGCCGCCAATGATGGCGTTCTGCGGCGCACCTTTCACGGTGGCGTCATACGGCATCATGCCAACGCCATAATTGAATTTGGCGTAATGGCGAATATCCGCCAGCGAACCAGAAGAGGCAGTAGTAATGGCGCAGTCGCCGTTATAGAACTTCTCAGTGGATTCATCTTTACGCCCGAAGTAGCTGAAGTCGCCTTTTTTGTTCAGCTCTTCCAGCATGGCGATGTGTTTTACCTGCTCCGGCTTGTTGAACTCCAGTACCGCGTCGGTACCATCAAAGCCGTTGTTTTTGGTAGCAACCGGCAGACCATGCCAGGCGCTGAAGTTTTCAATCTGGATCCAGCCCTGCCAGCCGCTGGCGTAACCGCATTTCATCCCGGCAGCTTTCAGCTTAGCGGTGTACTCAGCCAGATCCTGCCAGGTTTTCGGCGGCTGATCCGGGTTCAGGCCCGCTTTTTTAAAGGCATCTTTGTTGTAATACAGCACTGGCGTAGAGCTGTTGAACGGCTGAGAGAGCAAATGACCCGTTTTAGAATCGGTGTAGTAACCCGCAACGGTCGGCACAAACTGGCTTTCATCAAAGTTGATGCCCGCGTCTTTAAACACCTGGTAGACCGGTTTGATTGCTTTAGACGCCATCATGGTGGCGGTACCAACTTCATAAACCTGCAAAATCGCCGGTGCATTACCGGTACGGAAGGCCGCGATACCCGCGCTCAGGCTCTGCTCGTAGTTGCCTTTATAGATGGGTACGATTTTGTAATCCGGGTGGGTGTCATTGAAACGTTGCGCCAGGGAGTCAACTTCTTTACCTAACTCCCCTTCCATCGAATGCCAGAACGGAATGGTGGTGACCGCCATGGCGTTGCCTGCAAAGACTAACCCCATCGCCAGACCCAAAGCTGTATGTCGTAACGTTGTCATTGTGCTCTCTCTTGTTATGCGGATGCGCGATTTCACGCGTTTTTATGCTCGCGAGGTAACATGACATGCTCGAATTACAGAAAAATAACCATTTAATTACAAATAGACGACAGCCAGGCGTCAGGAAAATGTCGCCAGGATGATGGTACGGTGAAGGAAAAATGGCGGTTAATGGGTGGTGCCGTCGCGTTTTGAAAGGAAAAAGGGCTTCCCTGTTAAACAGAGAAGCCCTTTGTAAAGGCGCTAAGAGGTATACACATCACCATTTCCCCTGAAAAGGCAGGGATTTATCCCTGCCTCCAGGTTGCTACTTACCGGATTCGTAAGCCATGAAAGCCGCGACCTCGCGGAACCCATCTTTGTAACGAATTTCGCACAGCGATTTTCGTGTCAAATACGTGAATATCAGCAGTGTGAAACACACGATAAACACGCACCAGATAAGGGTTCCTTGCGGTAGCTTCATAACCTGCGGCTCCTTGCCTTTCGGCGGGTAAGAGGCTACTCTACATGTGTCGAGCATATAGACAGGCCTCGTTGGTTAATTGAAAAATGACCTTCGGGGCTTTCTTCTTTCTGCCGCACAACTTTTTACCGTCATGAGGCAAAAAGCCTCAAGCGCCACCCGCATCATATCCCATCAAACCGTCTGGTCGCATCGCAGGAAAACGTTTTTAAGACAAAAAACCGGTCCTTGCGAGACCGGTTTAAATGCTATTACATCAATAAGTTACCCGCCCAAGTAAGCGCTGCGCACCGCTTCGTTCGCCAGTAATGCATCGCCGGTGTCTTCCAGCACAACATGGCCGTTTTCCAGCACATACCCGCGATCGGCGAGCTTCAGCGCCTGGTTGGCGTTCTGCTCCACCAGGAAGATGGTCATTCCTTCTTTGCGCAGTTGTTCAATGGTGTCGAAGATTTGCTGAATAATGATCGGCGCAAGACCTAGCGAAGGTTCATCCAGCAGTAACAAACGCGGCTGGCTCATCAGTGCGCGACCAATCGCCAGCATCTGCTGCTCGCCGCCGGACATGGTGCCAGCGCGCTGAATGCGGCGCTCGTGCAGGCGCGGAAACAGTTCATAAACCCTTTGAATACGCGTCTGATACTGCTCGCGGTCGGCGAAAAAACCGCCCATCGCCAGGTTCTCTTCCACGGTCATCCGCGAAAAGACGCGGCGGCCTTCCGGCACAATGGCCACGGCTTCGCGCATAATTTTCGCCGTCTGCCAATCGGTAATGTCTTTGCCATCAAACACAATGCGCCCGCTGCTGGCGCGCGGATCGCCGCACAGCGTGCCGAGCAGCGTGGTTTTCCCCGCGCCATTGGCACCAATCAACGTCACGATCTCGCCCTGGTTAATATGCAGACTGACATCATGCAGTGCCTGGATTTTGCCGTAGTGAGCGCTAACTTTGTCAAAAGATAACATCGCGTTTTCCATCTTAGGCCTCACCAAGGTATGCGCGGATCACGTCCGGGTTGTTACGAATCTCTTCCGGCGTCCCGTTCGCCAGCGGCGTGCCCTGGTTCACGACATAAATCCGGTCGGAAATCCCCATCACCAGCTTCATATCATGCTCAATCAGCAGGATGGTGGTGTTGTGATGGTTACGCAGCTCGACAATCAGCTCGTCCAGCTCTTTGGTCTCTTTTGGGTTCAGACCGGCCGCCGGTTCATCGAGCATCAGGATTTCCGGCTGCGTCACCATGCAGCGCACAATCTCCAGACGGCGCTGATCGCCATAAGCGAGGTTGCTGGCCTGCCGGTTAGCGTGCGCTAACAAACCAATGCGATCCAGCCAGGTTGCGGCGCGATCCAGCGCTTCACTCTGCGCGCGGCGAAACGCCGGTGTTTTCAACAGGCCTGAGAAAACCCCGGTTTTGAGCTGCTGATGCTGTCCTACCAGCAAGTTTTCAATCACCGTCATTTCGCGAAACAGACGCACATGCTGGAAAGTCCGCACCACGCCCATACGGGCGATTTGCTGTCCCGGCAACCCTTCCAGGTGCTGATCACGCAGCATAATGGTGCCGCCCGTCGGTTTATAGAAACCGGTCAGGCAGTTAAACACGGTGGTTTTGCCCGCGCCGTTCGGGCCAATCAGCGAAACGATCTCCTGCGGGCGCAGCTCTAACGACACATTGTTGACAGCCAGCAGACCGCCAAAGCGCATCATCAAACCGTTTACGGATAACAGTGGCTGACTCATGCCTGCTCTCCTTTCGCTTGCCCGTTTTTCAATTTCAACTGCGGACGGGTCATCGGCAGCAAGCCTTGCGGACGCCAGATCATCATCAGTACCATCAAACCACCCAGCATCAACATGCTGTATTCATTAAAGTCACGCATCAACTCGCGGGAAACCACCAGCAGGATAGCCGCAAGGATCACCGCGAACTGCGACCCCATACCGCCCAGCACCACAATCGCCAGCACAAATGCGGACTCGGCGAACGTGAACGATTCCGGGCTGACAAAGCCCTGGCGCGCGGCAAACAGCGTACCGGCAAAACCGGCAAACGCGGCGCTGATGGTAAAGGCCGTCAGCTTAATGCGTGTCGGGTTCAGGCCGAGCGAGCGGCAGGCGATTTCATCTTCGCGCAGCGCTTCCCACGCGCGCCCCAGCGGCATGCGCAGCAGACGGTTAATCACAAACAGCGTCAGCACCACCAACAGCAGCGCAACCAGGTAGAGGAACACCACGCGGTCACTGGGGTCGTAAGGCACGTTAAAGAAGTTGCTGAAAGTATCCCAACCCCCTTCACGGGCGGTGCGGCTGAACTCCAGTCCGAACAGGGTCGGTTTGGGGATCTGGCTGATACCGTTCGGACCGCCAGTAATTTCGGTGTTATTCAACAACAGAATGCGGACGATTTCGCCGAAGCCAAGCGTCACAATCGCCAGGTAATCACCGCGCAGACGCAGCACCGGGAAGCCCAGCAGGAAACCCGCGGCAGCGGAAACCAGCCCCGCCAATGGCAGGCACGTCCAGAAACCCAGACCGTAATAGTGGTTGAGCAGTGCGAAGGTATATGCGCCGATGGCATAGAAACCGCCGTAACCCAGCACCAGCAAACCGGAAAGCCCGACCACCACGTTCAGCCCGAGGCCGAGAATGATATAGATCATCGTCATGGTGGCGATATCCACCGTGCCGCGTGAAACGACAAATGGCCACGCCACTGCAATCACCAGCAGCGCCAACAGGAACAACTTCTGTTTGAGCGTAGAGCCATCAATTGCCGGCAGCACGAATTTCGGACCGGAAACACCCTTGAGGCTTTTCTGCAAAACAGGCCGCAGCAACTGGAAGAAAAACACCACCGCCGTGCCGATAAAGATCCACTGCCAGCGAATATCCGCCGCAGTATCAACCACCAGTTTGGTGCCGTTCAGCTCCAGTTGAACGCCCATAAAGACGCTCGCCAGCACGAAAAACATCGCCGCCGACAGCAGCGCCATCGCAAAATGCATCGGTTTCATACTTTTTCAACCTCCGGGCGACCGAGGATGCCGGTCGGCATTACCAGCAGCACCACAATCAACAGCGCGAACGACACCACATCTTTGTATTCGGTGCTCAGATACGCCGAAGAGAGAGATTCTGCGACACCCAGAATCAGGCCGCCGATCATTGCGCCTGGAATGCTACCGATTCCGCCCAGTACCGCAGCGGTAAACGCTTTCATCCCGGCCATAAAACCGATATACGGGTTGATAACGCCATAGAACTGGCCAAGCAGTACGCCCGCAACCGCCGCCATCGCTGCACCAATCACAAAGGTCAGCGCGATAACGCGGTCAGTGTTGATACCCAACAGGCTTGCCATTTTCAGGTCTTCCGCACAGGCGCGGCAGGCGCGCCCCATGCGGGAATAGCGGATAAACAGCGTCAGCGCCAGCATAGCCACAAACGTTACAATCCAGATAACCAGCTGCATGGTGGTAATGCTTGCCGAGAAGTGTTCACTGCTGCCGACAACCCACTGGCCGTTAAACAGGCTTGGCAGCGCCACATCGCGGGAACCTTCGGTCAGGCTGACATAGTTTTGCAGGAAGATAGACATACCGATGGCGGAGATCAGCGCAATCAGTCGCTTGGAGCTGCGCACCGGGCGATACGCCACCCGTTCGATACTCCAGCCGTAAGCGCTGGCAATGATAATGGCACCGACGAAACCGGCTGCGACCAGCAGCCAGCTGGAGTCGATACCCATCATCATCAGCGCGGCGATGATCATAAAGGAGACATAACTGCCGATCATGTAGACCTCGCCGTGGGCGAAGTTGATCATGCCGATAATGCCGTAAACCATGGTGTAACCAATGGCGATCAATGCATAGGTGCTTCCCAGCGTGACGCCGTTAAACATCTGCTGCAAGAAATAGAGAAACTGCTCGGACATAACGTAACCTTCTAAAATCTCCCGGAACATTGCGCCCCGGGAGAGGGATGACAGTTATTTCGCCACGGACGACGAACCATCGGCGTGCCATTGGAAGACACCGAATTCAAATCCTTTCAGATCGCCTTTTTCATCCCAGTTCAGCGGCCCAATCACGGTTTTAGCCCCGTTGGCTTTTAAATCTTTAATCAGCGCCAGCGACTCACTGCTGCCGGTGCGCTCCAGCGCGGTGGCCAGCGATTGCACGGCGGCGTAGGTGATCCACACATACGGACCGCTCGGATCTTTCTTCTCGGCTTTCAGCGCATCGACAATACTCTGGTTCGCCGGATCCTGGTCATAACGCTTCGGCATCGTCACCAGCATGCCTTCTGCCGCTGTCCCCGCAATATTCGACAGCGAAGCGTTGCCCACGCCTTCCGGCCCCATAAATTGGGTTTTCAGACCGCTGGCGCGCGCCTGGCGCAGGATTTGTCCCATCTCCGGGTAGTAACCACCGTAGTAGACAAAGTCGATATTTTCTTTTTGCAGACGCGCCACCAGCGCAGAAAAATCCTTCTCACCGGCGGTGATACCGTCGAAGAACACCACATTCGCGCCGCCTGCTTTCAGCCCTTCCTGCACGGAGCGTGCAAGGCCTTCGCCGTACTGCTGCTTATCGTGAATAATGGCAATACGCTGCGGTTTCACGGTGTTCAGGATGTACTTCGCGGCGGTCGGCCCTTGCGAGGAGTCCAGCCCGGCGGTACGCATAATGTGTTGATAGCCGCGCTGCGTCAGCTCCGGGTTGGTCGCGCCGGGCGTGATCATCAGGATACCTTCGTCTTCGTAGATGTCCGATGCGGGCTGTGTAGATGATGAGCAAAGATGGCCAATTACATATTTCACACCGGCATTGACGATTTTGTTCGCCACGGCAACGGCTTGTTTTGGGTCACAGGCGTCGTCATATTCCACGGCGACCAGTTTGTCGCCCTTGATCCCGCCCTTAGCGTTAATATCGTGGATAGCCTGGCGCGCACCGTTGAACTCCATATCGCCCCACTGGGCAACCGGACCGGACATCGCACCGACAACCGCTACCTTAATATCCTTCGCCATGGCCGCGTGAGACATCGCAAGTGCTACTATCCCCGCGATTAATGTCTTCGCGTTCCTTTTCATTGTTGTAAATCCCCATTCGTGATGTCGTGTTTACACTTCCTGCCTCAGGCAGCCGGAACGTTGGCTTGCTGTAGCCTGAATTATTCGTGTAATAATTTTGTTTTATTATGGTTAAAAAGCATTCTGTACTTTTAATGCACAACGCTTTTTTTACCAGTGCCTTTAATGGTTTAGCGCAGTTTTTTAGCAAAAACCAGACTAAATCCTCTATTTTTCAGGCTATTAAGCAGAGATAATATTCTGTATTTCTTCCGAGATAAACAAAAAAAGCCTCGACGCCAGCATAAAATAACGGCACATAAAGCGGAATAAAACGCTACCACTTAGGTTAAAATCCTGCCGGTTTTTATATCTCCAATGTTTAACACTACGCCAACCGCTGCGGCAAAATTATTCACCTGTCGAATGAAAAATAAAAAACGATCAAACCCTGCCATGCGAAATTGATTACACTCACACTATGTTTTGCGTTTTGGACAAGCTGTACATGAAATTGACTATCGTCCGGCTGGTGACCTTCACCGAACAGGATCATATTGATTTAGCGAAAGTCTGGCCGGAATACTCCTCTGCATCGCTTGACGTGGATGACACTCACCGCATCTACGCGGCGCGTTTTAATGACCGTTTGTTAGCAGCCGTTCGCGTGACACTACTCGACGTCGAAGGGGCGCTGGATTCCCTGCGTGTGCGCGATATCACGCGTCGTCGCGGCGTGGGGCAATATCTGGTGGAAGAAGTGATGCGTGATAACCCGTCGATCACCAGTTGGTGGATAGCCGATATCGGCGTCGAAGACCGGGCCGTAATGGCTGCTTTCACCCAGAGACTGGGATTTACCGCGCAGGAAAACGGCTGGGAAAAACGGTAAAGCCCGCGCTGTGGATGTGACTGGTGGCGCGACGCTTATCAGACCCGTCGTCAAAAAAAGAAAAAAAGCCGGGATTCTCCCGGCTTTTTCAATTACTTCTGACCTGGACTTTCGCATCGCAGGAAGGCGGTAAGTTCGCTCATCCCCGGGAGCTTACTGAAGTAAGTGACCGACCGGGGTGAGCGAATGCAGCTAACGCCTCTGCGCCGCGAAAGGCGGAGGTCAGCTTAGAAAATCACTTTGCGTCAGTCGCTGTACCGTTCGCATGCCAGGTAAACACACCAAACTCAAAGCCTTTCAGATCGCCCTTCGCATCCCAGGACAGCGGCCCCATTACGGTATCCACTGAATGGCCTTTCAACCAGGTTGCAATAGCCGCCGGATCGGCAGACTGCCCCAGGCCTGCAGCCAGCGATTGCAGCGCAGCGTAAGTGGTCCAGACAAACGCGCCGCTTGGATCTTGTTTCTTCGCTTTGATCGCATCCACAATCGGTTTGTTCGCCGGCACCTGATCATAGTTTTTCGGTTTGGTGACCAGCATACCTTCTGCGGATTCACCGGCGATGTTAGACAGGGAAACGTTCGCCACGCCTTCCGGCCCCATAAACTGGGTTTTCAGACCCGCGGCGCGAGACTGACGCAGGATCTGCCCCATTTCCGGGTGATAACCGCCGTAGTAAACAAAATCGATGTTCTCTTTTTTCAGGCGCGCAACCAGCGTAGAGAAGTCTTTCTCACCGGCAGTGATACCGTCAAAGAACACCACGTTCGCGCCGCCTTTTTTCAGCCCGTCCTGCACTGCACGCGCCAGGCCTTCACCGTACTGCTGTTTGTCATGGATAACGGCGATGCGCTGCGGCTTCACTTTATCCAGAATGTATTTCGCTGCGGTCGGGCCCTGGTCGGAATCCAGACCGGTGGTGCGCAGTGTCAGTTTGTAACCACGCGCGGTCAGCTCAGGCGCTGTCGCCGCAGGCGTGATCATCAGAATGCCTTCGTCTTCGTAGATATCAGACGCCGGCTGGGTAGAAGAGGAGCAGAGGTGGCCGATAACGTATTTAATGCCATCATTGACCACTTTGTTGGCGACCGCCACCGCTTGTTTCGGGTCACAGGCATCGTCATATTTTACCGCAACCAGTTTGTCGCCTTTAATCCCGCCTTTGGCATTAATATCGGCGATAGCCTGTTCCGCACCGGTAAACTCCTGGTCACCGTACTGCGCAACCGGACCGGACATCGCCCCGACAACGGCAACTTTGATATCTTTGGCGAATGCCACGTTGCTCATTGCTAACGCAATACATCCTGCCAGTAACGCTTTGCCCTTCATTTTCATCCTGAGTTTCCCCATTGTTATGGTTATTGCATTTGTTGTGATGTTGTTGTGTGGCACATTATTTCACTTATTGTCATAAGCAAAGAATATGATAGTAGTTTTTAACCGTTCTGCCGGTGCCTGAGCAGCATACTCTGCTAAAACATACCCCATTTTTCAGAATATGGAATAACAATTTTGAAGGTTGTACGACAGACTGATGACAGAAAATGAGAAAGCCGCCCATCAGGCGGCTGAATAATTAGTGTGTCAGCGACTGGGAGATAATATCCAGCGCCTTGCGGAACTGAACTTCCGGAATGGTTAACGGGTAGAGGAAGCGAATAACATTGCCGTAAACTCCGCAGCTCAGCAGCAACAGCCCGTCCGCCAGCGCTTTTTCCTGCACCTGTTTAGTAAATTCAGCCGACGGCGCGCCGGTTTGCGGATCGTTAAATTCCACCGCCACCATGGAGCCCTGTGCTCGAATATCAGCAATATAAGGGCACTGCGCTTTTGCGCGGTTTAGCACTTCCACCAGATGCTGGCCGAGATGGTTAGCCCGTTCGCACAGGTTTTCTTCTTCAATCACATCCAGCACCGCATGCGCCGCCGCGATAGCGAGCGGATTGCCCGCATAAGTGCCGCCCAAACCACCCGGCGCAGGCGCATCCATCACCTCCGCACGCCCAGCCACCGCCGAAAGCGGCAAACCACCGGCCAGACTTTTCGCCATGGTGATTAAATCCGGTTTCACATCATAATACTCACTGGCAAAAAGCTTGCCGGTGCGGGCAAAACCGCTCTGCACTTCGTCAACGATCAGCAGAATGCCATGGCTATCGCACAACGTGCGCAGCGCCTGCATAAAATCGTTCGGTGCGACGTTAAAACCGCCCTCGCCCTGCACAGGTTCCAGCAGAATGGCGGCCACCTGATCCGGCGCGATATCCGCTTTAAAAATACGCTCAAGGCTTTTCAACGCCTCTTCGCTGCTTACACCATGTAGCGCGTTGGGATACTGAGCGTGGTAAATCGAACCGGGGAATGGGCCGAATCCAATTTTATACGGCACAACTTTGCCGGTGAGCGCCATGGTCATAAAGGTGCGACCGTGGAACCCGCCGCCAAAGGTAATAATTCCGGGGCGTTTGGTATAGGCGCGGGCAATTTTAACGGCGTTTTCCACCGCTTCTGCGCCAGTCGAGAAAAACGCCGTTTTCGCCGGACCAGCAATCGGTACGCGTTCGTTAATACGTTCCGCCAGCGAGACATAGCTTTCGTAAGGAACAATCTGGTAAGCGGTATGCGTAAATGCCTGTAACTGTTTTTCCACCGCCGCCATCACTTTTGGATGGCGGTGCCCGGTGTTAAGCACCGCGATCCCGGCGGCAAAGTCGATCACTTCGTTCCCTTCCACATCCCACAGCGTCGCGTTTTCCGCTTTTTCAGCGTAAAAACCGCACATGACCCCGATGCCACGCGGCGTCGCCTGTAAACGGCGCTGATTCAATTCGTTGTTCTTCACCTTGATTGCCCCCTGTCTGTGTATGCCCGCTTACCAAGTATATAGCGCCTTTGATAAAGCGATGTTTTACTCAGTCTCGCGCAAGCGCAGGGACACCGACAGGACAGCTTCCCTGCCGCGTTGTGACAGAAGCCAAATGAATGCTTGATGGTGTGAAAGTGGTGGTGACTGGATAATTCAGATAATAAAAAGCCGGGTAAGGCTTGCGCCGACCCGGCTTATTCACTGCAATACGCTTACGCTTCGATAGCGGCGCGCAGTTTTTTCATTGCGTTCTTTTCAAGCTGACGCACACGCTCAGCGGACACACCGTAGCGATCGGCCAGCTCCTGCAAGGTGGTCTTGTTATCTTCGTCCAGCCAACGGGCACGGATGATCTGCTGGCTACGTTCGTCGAGACCCTGCATCGCATCGGTCAGCTTGTTGGCCGCCTGCTCTTCCCAGTTATCATCTTCAATGCCATCGGCAAAGTTAGATGATTTATCCTGCAGATAGAGCACCGGTGCCATCGGCTGGCTGTCGTGCGCATCGTCATCGGAAGACATATCAAACGTCATGTCCTGCGCCGCCATACGCGACTCCATTTCACGCACGTCTTTGCTGGTCACACCCAGTTCACGGGCGACCATTTCCACTTCGTCCTGGTTAAACCAGCCAAGACGTTGTTTAGCTTTGCGCAGGTTAAAGAACAGCTTACGCTGAGCTTTGGTGGTCGCGACTTTCACGATACGCCAGTTGCGCAGCACATACTCGTGGATCTCAGCTTTGATCCAGTGCACGGCGAAAGAGACCAGGCGCACACCCACTTCCGGGTTGAAGCGGCGAACGGCTTTCATCAGGCCGATGTTACCTTCCTGGATGAGATCCGCCTGCGGCAGACCATAGCCCGAGTAGTTACGAGCAATATGAACAACAAAGCGCAGGTGAGACAGAATCAGCTTTTTCGCTGCTTCCAGATCGCCCTGGTAATGCAGCTTTTCAGCCAGTGCCCGCTCTTCATCAGCCGTCAACATCGGCCATGCGTTCGCAGCCCGGACGTAAGATTCCAGGTTACCAACAGGGGCTAAAGCTAAAGTTTGCATTTCTTTGGTCATTCAAATCCTCTCAATTCACTTATCAGCTGGCGGCGGTCTGTCCCCATCAGGCAACAAACATGCCAGCGCTTTTGAGCAACGAGAATAGCATTCACATTTTTATCAGACAGTGATTTTATCCACAAGTTCCTTGTAGGTCTGTGAATAAATTACGCACAAAATGTGACATCAGGATGATAAACCGGAGCAAGGAACCTCAGAAGGGGTATTACGCTTCCCTGCTACGGGAATACTTCACGTGCAGGGAAGGAGTATATCAGAGATTTTTTAGTCCGGAGTAAAGTGACGTAAATGTTGAACCGTTGCCAGCCAGGCGGCAATCCAGCCAATCATCGAGCACACCAGCAACAGCAGCAAGCATTCGTCAAACGACAGCCCGCTCAGCTCAAACTGCGTGCCGAATACCTTCGCCACTTCCGTCACCGCCGACGACAAGCGCATCACCAGGATTTCCGACAGGATCAGCGATAAAAACGCGCCGGAGAAACCGAGCAACGCGCCGCCGTAGAGGAACGGGCGCAGGATAAAACCGTCCGTTGCACCAATCAGTTTCTGCACGTTAATGGTATCGCGACGGGCGAAAATACTCAGTCGCACGCTATTGCCGATGACCAAAAACACAGCCGCAACCATCAACACACCAATCATGGCAGCCACGCGCCCGACCAGGCCAGTCAGCGACGCCAGCCGCGCAAACCAGCTGTCATCCATGCGCACTTCATCAATACCCTGAATGCGGGAAATGCGGTCACGCAATGTGTTCAGCGAATCCGTACTCTGGAAATCGAGTTTCGGTACCACCACCGCCACGGCGGGCAGCGGGTTCTCTTCGAGCATATCCAGCGCGCCGCCAAACCCGGACCAGTTACGGAACTCGCCCAGCGCATCTTCACGCGACAGGTAGTTCACCTTTTCCACGCCCTGTTCGGACTGGAGCTGGCCCACCACCTGCTGCGCCGCGTTGTCATCCAGCGCTTTATCGAAATAGACGGTGATCTGCGGCGACGGATAGTACTGCGACGCCGCCTGATTAACGTTTTTGTAGACCATGTAACAGACGCTGGGCAGCGTCAGGGAGATGGCAATGACCATCACCGTCAGGAGCGTCGCCAGTGGTTTGCTTTTCAGATCCTGCAACGCACCGTGCCAGGCGTAGCGTACCTGCTCGTTAAAAACGTTACTCTTACGCGAAGGCGCTTTAACTGGCGCTTTGCCGCGACGCGGCGCATTGCGATTGCCCTCGCTGGAGGACGCAGACGATTTACGAAAACGGTCTAATTTGCTGCCAAACTGCCGAATGTGGTTTAGTGCATCGCGCTTATTCACCCGCCAGGCCTCCATGCAAATGACCGTCGCTCAGGCTCAGCATGCGGTATGAACGACGAGAAATCAGCCCGATATCGTGCGTTGCCATCAGCACCGTTACCCCTACGCGGTTAAATTCTTCAAACAGACGTAAAATCCCTTCAGACAGCGCTTCATCCAGGTTACCGGTCGGTTCATCCGCCAGCAGCACGGCCGGTTTGTTCACCACCGCGCGGGCAATCCCCACGCGCTGTTGTTCACCGCCGGAGAGCTGAATCGGGAAGCTTTTCGCTTTGTCGAGCAGCCCGACTTTATCCAGTGCCGCCGAAACGCGACGGCGAATATCATCACCGCTGGCACCCGCGATAATCAGCGGGATCGCCACGTTATCGAACACGGTTCTGTCCATCAGCAGGTGGTGATCCTGGAAAATCATCCCGATTTGACGACGCAAAAACGGCACTTCCCGGTTTTTCAAACGGGTAATATCGTGACCGCCGAAGAGGATTTTCCCGGCGCTTGGCCGCTCAATCCCACAAATCAGCTTCAGCAGGGTACTTTTCCCCGCACCGGAATGCCCGGTCAGAAAGGCCATCTCGCCCTGCTGCAGGTGAAATGTCACCCCCTGCAGCGCTTGTCTCCCACCGAGATAGGCTTTGCTGACGTGTTCAAAGCGAATCATTGTTAATCCTCTCGGGCAAAAAGTGCCTCTATAAAATCGCCCGCATTAAACGGACGTAAATCCTCAATACGTTCGCCGACGCCGATGTAGCGGATAGGAATGCCAAACTGATCCGCCACCGAGAAAATAACGCCGCCCTTGGCGGTGCCATCAAGTTTGGTCAGCGTAATGCCGGTTAAGCCGACAGCCTCGTGGAACAGTTTGGCCTGGCTAATGGCATTTTGCCCGGTGCTGGCATCAATCGTCAGCATCACTTCATGCGGCGCGTCTTCGTCCAGCTTCTTCATCACGCGGACAATTTTCTTCAACTCTTCCATCAGGTGCGCTTTGTTTTGCAAGCGGCCTGCGGTATCTGCAATCAACACATCCACATGGCGCGCTTTCGCCGCCTGGATGGCATCGAAAATCACCGAAGCGGAATCCGCGCCGGTATGCTGGGCAATCACCGGGATATCGTTGCGCTGGCCCCAAACCTGAAGCTGCTCAACGGCAGCGGCACGGAAGGTATCGCCCGCCGCCAGCATCACCGATTTCCCTTGCTGCTCAAACTGGCGCGCCAGTTTACCGATGGTGGTGGTTTTACCCACGCCGTTAACGCCAACCATCAAAATCACAAACGGGGTTTTGCCTTCGATGTTAAGCGGCTCATCGACTTTGGCGAGGATCTCGCTCATCTCATCTTTCAGCAAACCATAAAGTGCTTCCGCATCGCGCAACTGCTTGCGGCTCGCGCCTTCCGTAAGATTGGTGATGATTTTGCGCGTGGTTTCCACACCAACATCGGCAATCAGCAACTGCTCTTCCAGTTCTTCAAACAGATCATCGTCGATCTTTTTCCCACGGAACAGACTGATAAATCCGGAACCGAGGTTTTCTTTGGTTTTAAGCAGGCTGCGTTTCAGGCGCGCGAAGAAACCTTCTTTTGTCGGTTTTTCCTGCTCCTGCACGGATTCTTCAACCGGCACGACAACCAGCGCTTCTTCCGCCGCTTCGGCGGCCAGCGCTTGCGCGTCCAGCTCTTCGTCGCTTAGAGGAACATCATCTTCTTCCAGCGGTTCAGCTTCCGTCTGCCACTCTTCTGCACCGATCTCCTGCTCAGCCACCTCTTCCGGCAACGGCAGTTCTTCATGTTCGATAACCGCCGGGCTTTCTTCGATGACAGCTTCCGCCGGCACCTCTTCGTGCACCTGTTGCTCGCTGACTTCGACAATTTCTTCGGCGAATTTTTCGCTGTCGGCTGCTGGCTCGGCAACCGGGGTTTCTTCAACCGGCTGCTCAGCTACAGGTTGCTGTTCGGTTTGCGCCTCTTCAGCCTTCTCTTTCTGCCCAAGGCCAAGCCAGGAAAAAAAGCCACGTTTCTTCTCATTTGCCATTGGCGACCACACTCCTCGCTATTGTTTCATGGCGCAGCCCGTCTGCACGGCCGGGACTGAAAACATTTGTTAATTAGTCGGATAGTCTACCACTTTCCTCAACTTGCATCACGGCTTGAGGATTAGGGTTTAACGTCATTCGACAGACCGCTAGAATAGCAGGTCGAAATGATGAGCAAAGCGATAACCATGAAGAAACCTACCCGCGTCGCCACCGGCCAGATCCGCATTATTGGCGGCCAGTGGCGGGGCCGTAAATTACCGGTTCCGGATAGCCCCGGCCTGCGCCCGACCACCGATCGCGTGCGTGAAACTTTATTCAACTGGCTGGCACCGTCAATGGTAGACGCCCACTGTCTCGATTGCTTCGCCGGCAGCGGTGCGCTGGGGCTGGAAGCGCTCTCGCGCTATGCCGCCAGCGCAACCTTGCTGGAAATGGAGCGCAGCGTTGCCCAGCAGTTGCAGCAAAACCTGGCCACGCTAAAAGCAGCTAACGCGAAAGTGGTCAACACCAACACGCTGACGTTTTTAGCCAATCCCGGCACGCCGCACAATATTGCGTTTATCGATCCACCGTTTCGTAAAGGGATGCTGGAAGAGACCGTACGCCTGCTGGAAAACAACGGCTGGCTCGCCGATGACGCGCTGGTCTATATCGAAAGCGAAGTTGAAAATGGATTACCGCCCGTACCCGCTCACTGGCAACTGCATCGGGAAAAAGTCGCCGGGCAGGTAGCATATCGTTTGTATCACCGCGAAGCACAAGGAGAGAAGCATGCCGCTGTTGATTAACCTCGGGCGTCTGTTGATGCTCTGCATCTGGGCGTTTCTGATCCTGAACCTGATTAAGCCCTTTCCGCGTCCGCTGAATATTTTCGTTAACGTCGCGCTTGTCTTCACCGTTTTTATGCATGCGCTGCAAGCCACCATGCTGAAAACGGCACTGCCGAAAGACGGCCCGCAGATGAGCAAAGCGGAGCAGATCCGTGTTTTTCTCTTCGGCGTGTTTGAGCTGCTTATCTGGCAGAAGAAATTAAAAGAGAAGAAGTAGTCCCATCGCCCGGTAGCGTACTGCTTACCGGGCTGCTTCCGGCGTAAAGTCCACAAAGCGCGAGCCCTGGTAACGCAGCACGCCTCTGTCGCCCACCGTCAGCGCATTATATTGCTGCTCATCCAGACGAAAACGCATCTCCGCCCCGCCGGTTTGCGGTTTAAAACTCACTTCATAACGCATGGCGGTTCCCGCTGGCGTAACCTGTTGCTGGCGCGAACGGCGCGGATTAAGCGGTTTTTCCCGCTTGTTGCACACCACCACACTTTTTTGCTGCTGCGGCGCACTATCGTTTTCGGCTTTTTCGCGCCGCTGCTGTACAAAGCGGAAAGAGGCAAAAACCACAATCAATCCAATAGCGATAATGAAAAAAAGCGGTGGTTTACTCATGGCGAATACCTGTCGGAAAAAGCGGAATTGAGCTTATCGCGGCGGAAATAGCGTTGTCATCCTCCTTTTCCCGCCACTACACTGAGTAAGAGAGATTTACGCAACAATAACAGATACAGGGACTTAATTATGCTGTGGTCATTTATTGCTGTCTGCCTTTCCGCCTGGCTATATGTCGACGCTTCGTACCGTGGCCCGGTCTGGCAGCGCTGGGTTTTTAAACCCGTTACGCTCTTACTGCTGCTGTTACTGGCCTGGCAAGCGCCCATGTTCGATGCCATTAGCTACCTGGTGCTGGCGGGTCTGTGTGCCTCGCTGGTCGGTGATGCGCTCACGCTGTTGCCGCGGCAAAAACTGCTCTATGCCATCGGCGCGTTTTTCCTCGCGCATTTGCTCTATACCATCTATTTCGCCAGCCAGATGACGCTTTCGTTTTTCTGGCCGCTACCGGTGGCGTTGCTGATTATCGGCGCGCTGTTAGTGGCGGTGATCTGGTCGCGCCTCGAAGAGTTGCGCATGGCGGTATGTACCTTTATCGCCATGACGCTGGTGATGGTGTGGCTGGCAGGTGAACTGTGGTTTTTCCGCCCGACCAGCCCGGCACTGTCGGCATTCGTTGGCGCATCGCTGCTGCTGCTCGGCAACGTGGTCTGGTTAGGCAGCCACTACCGCAAACGCTTTAGCGCCGATAACGCCATCGCCTCCGCCTGCTATTTTGCCGGGCACTTTTTGATTGTCCGTTCGCTGTATATTTAAAAGGCTTGACTCTGGAGTCGACTCCAGAGTGCATACTCCGGTTAATGAGAAAATTATCATTCACCGGAGGATGCCATGCCAACCCCCACCTCATCGCCTGAATTGAAAAAAGCGCCGCAATTCGCGGCGGTCAAGCTGCGCCCAATCGAAGAAAAGGCGGCATCCTGCTGCGCTGACAGCCACTGCGAAGCGCGCGAAACACCCGAAATTTCCGCCGAAGGCGAACGCTATAGCTGGCAGGTTGACGGTATGGATTGCGCCGCCTGCGCCCGCAAAGTGGAAAACGCGGTGCGCCAGGTCGAAGGCGTCGGCCAGGTTCAGGTCGCCTTTGCCACCGAAAAACTTATCGTCATTGCGCAAGATGATGTGCGCGAGCGCGTAGAGCGCGCCGTGCAACAGGCCGGGTATCAACTGCGCAGCGAAAACGCACCGGCGCCAGAAACGTCACGGCTGCGCGAAAACCTGCCGCTTATCCTATTGATCGTGATGATGGCGCTCAGTTGGGGACTGGAACAGGTCAACCATCCATTCGGCCAGATGGCATTTATCGCCACCACGCTGGTCGGGCTGTGGCCGATTGCCCGCCAGGCGCTGCGCTTAATGAAAAGCGGCAGTTGGTTCGCCATCGAAACCTTAATGAGCGTGGCGGCCATCGGCGCGCTGTTTATTGGCGCGACGGCGGAAGCGGCGATGGTGTTGCTGCTGTTTTTGATTGGCGAGCGGCTTGAAGGCTGGGCCGCCAGCCGTGCGCGGCGCGGCGTCAGCGCGTTAATGGCGCTAAAACCGGATACCGCCACACGCCTGCGCAACGGCGAACGCCAGCGTGTCGCGGCAAGCGATCTGCAACCGGGCGATGTGATTGAAGTCCCGGCGGGCGGGCGTTTGCCTGCGGATGGTCGCCTGGTCTCGCCATTTGCCAGCTTTGACGAAAGCGCTTTAACGGGCGAATCCGTGCCGGTTGAGCGCGCAGAAGGTGAAAGCGTTCCGGCAGGTGCTACCAGCGTTGACCGTCTGGTGCAGCTTGAAGTGGTTTCTAAACCGGGTGAAAGCGCGATTGACCGCATTCTGAAACTGATAGAAGAAGCAGAAGAGCGTCGCGCACCAATTGAGCGTTTTATCGACCGTTTCAGCCGCATTTATACCCCGGCTATCATGGCCGTGGCACTGCTGGTCGCCATCGTTCCACCGCTTTTGTTTGCGCAACCCTGGCTTGCGTGGATCTACAAAGGGCTGGCGTTGTTGCTGATTGGCTGTCCGTGCGCGCTGGTTATCTCCACGCCGGCGGCGATCACCTCTGGCCTTGCGGCGGCGGCACGTCGCGGCGCGTTGATTAAAGGCGGCGCGGCATTAGAACAGCTCGGCAGCATTCGTCAGGTGGCGTTTGATAAAACCGGTACATTGACCATCGGTAAACCGCAAGTCGCCTCCATCACACCGCTAGCCGGTACGGAAGAAGCGGAATTGCTGGCGCTCAGCGCCGCTATCGAACAAGGCTCCACCCACCCACTCGCGCTGGCGATTGTGCAGGAAGCGCAGCGACGTGCGCTGGCGACTCCGGAGGCCCAGGGGCAGCGCGCTCTGGCGGGCAAAGGCATTGAGGCGAATATCGCCGGGCAGCGGGTGCTTATCAGCGCGCCGGACAAACTACCGTACGGTACACTTCACGACACCGTGCGAGCGCAGATTGCGCAGCAGGAGAGCCATGGGCAAACCGTGGTGGTGGTGCAACGTAACGGCGAGGTTATCGGTACGATCGGCTTGCAAGACACGCTGCGCGACGACGCCAAAGAAGCCGTTGCCGCCCTGCATGCGCTCGGCGTTCAGGGCGTGATCCTCACCGGCGACAACCCACGCGCCGCAGCGGCGATTGCCGGTGAACTGGGGCTGGATTTTCGCGCCGGCTTGCTGCCGGAAGATAAAGTCGATGCGGTACGTGCGCTTAACCAGCAAGCGCCGCTGGCGATGGTCGGCGACGGCATTAACGATGCGCCTGCAATGAAAGCCGCAACCCTCGGTATTGCGATGGGGAGCGGGACGGATGTCGCGCTGGAAACCGCCGACGCCGCGCTCACGCATAACCGGCTGATTGGTCTGGGGCAGATGATTCGCCTGGCGCGCGCCACGCACAGCAATATTCGCCAGAACATCGCTATGGCACTCGGCCTGAAAGCGATTTTTCTGGTGACAACGCTGCTGGGAATAACCGGGCTGTGGCTGGCAGTACTCGCCGATACGGGCGCAACGGTGCTGGTAACCGCCAACGCGCTGCGCCTGTTGCGCACTAAAGATTAATGGTTTTTACGCACTACATAGCGGTACGGCAAAGACTCAGTTTGCCCGGCAACCAGCTCGTGTTCCATAAAACGGCAAAAGCCGGGAATATCGCGGGTAGTTGCCGGATCGTCGGCGATAATCAGCAACGTTTCGCCGATTTGCATATTGCGTACGGTTTTGCGCACCATCATCACCGGCTCCGGGCAGCGTAAGCCCTGTGCATCCAGCGTGTGGTCGGCGGTGGAAAACGGATCGGTCATCTTCATCTCGCAAGGGAAAAAACCGCATTAGTTTACGCCGCCTTTTTTGTGACGCAAGCAAGGTTAACGATTGCGCTAAAATTAACCATTGCATCCCACTCTGATTGCAGTATCATGCGGCGGCTCTGCTTGTCAGAGCATAAAAAGTACTGGGTTCCCTCACCCCATTTACCAAAAAGGTCACAATATGACGCACTTTTCAAACGCACAGCGCATGAAGGCGCTGTTCTGGCTTTCGCTTTTTCACCTGTTGGTGATTATCTCCAGTAACTATCTGGTGCAGCTGCCGGTTTCTGTCTTTGGTTTCCATACCACCTGGGGCGCATTTAGCTTCCCGTTTATCTTCCTGGCAACGGACTTAACCGTGCGTATTTTCGGCGCGCCGTTAGCCCGGCGAATCATCTTCGCGGTGATGGTGCCCGCGCTGCTTGCTTCTTACGTTATTTCCTCGCTGTTCTACATGGGCAGTTGGCAGGGTTTCGGCGCGCTGGCGCATTTCAATTTGTTTGTCGCCCGTATCGCCACCGCCAGCTTTATGGCTTACGCGCTGGGACAAATTCTCGATGTGCATGTTTTTAATCGCCTGCGCCAGAACCGCCGCTGGTGGCTCGCGCCAACCGCGTCGACGGTTTTTGGTAACGCCAGCGACACCATCGCCTTTTTCTTTATCGCTTTCTGGCGCAGCCCGGATGCCTTTATGGCGCAGCACTGGACGGAAATCGCACTGGTGGATTACAGCTTCAAAGTGCTTATCAGCATCGCGTTCTTCCTGCCGATGTACGGTGTGTTGTTGAATATGTTGCTGAAAAGACTGGCAGACAAATCTGAAATTAGCGCGTTGCAGGCGAGTTAAAGGTACGGCTTATCAGATGTGATAAGATGCGCCGATGAGCCGTTATGGCTGTTTATTGAAAGGAAGAAGTCAATGCGCAATCTGGTGAAATATGTCGGTATCGGCCTGCTGGTTGTTGGGCTGGCGGCTTGTGATAACAGCGACAGCAAAAAACCTGTTCAGGGTGCTGCCGCCGAAAGCAACGCCAACGGTCAACCGGTAACCCTGCTCGACGGCAAACTCAGCTTCTCGCTGCCTGCGGATATGACCGATCAGAGCGGCAAACTGGGCACCCAGTCCAATAATATGCACGTATATTCCGATGCCACCGGTCAGAAAGCGGTGATTGTGATTGTCGGCGACAACACGACAGAAGAGTTAAGCGCGCTGGCAAAACGTCTTGAAGAACAACAGCGCAGCCGCGACCCGCAGTTGCAGGTGGTCACCAACAAATCTATCGAACTGAAAGGCCAGAAACTGCAACAGCTCGACAGCATCATCTCCGCCAAAGGCCAGACGGCATGGTCTTCTGTGGTGCTGGGTAAAGTTGACGACAAACTGCTGACCATCCAGGTCACGCTGCCGGCGGATAACCAACAGCAGGCGCAAACCACAGCGGAAAACATTATTAACACCATCGCGGTGAAATAAGCCCCTCTGAACATGAAAAAGGGAACCTGACGGTTCCCTTTTTTCTACCCAGCAACCGCCACCGGCTTGTACTTCAGCCGCCAGGCCAGCAGTAAGGCTATTGCCACGAATCCTGCGGCAGCGAAATAGATAGCAGAGACTCCCGCCCACGCCATTAGCAACCCTGCCAGCGGCCCGGTTATCCCCAGCGATAAATCCATAAACACCGTGTACGTCGCCAGCGCAGACCCCTGGTTATGCTGCGGCACCGCTTTGACTGCCACGACGCCCAGCGCCGGGAAAACCAGCGAGAAACCGGCCCCGGCAAGGAACACGCCGAGCTTCGCCATCCACGGTTCCACCGCCAGGCCAACCAGCACCAGCCCAAGGGTTTCGACCACAAAACAGAGCATCGCCACATTTAAACCGCCGAAGCGATTAATCCCATTCGGGAACAGCAGACGCGCACCAACAAAGGCGCAGCTAAAAAGGGTGAGAGCGAACGCCGCATCCTCCCAGCCTTTCGCATCGTAGTAGAGGGTAATAAAGGTGGCGATGACGCCAAAACCGGAAGTACCCAGCGCCAGCGCCATCCCGTACAACCAGACGCGTCCCAGCACGGCGCGAAACGGCAGCGGCTTGCCTTTGCTGGCTTTCACCGCCGCACGCGGCAGCGCCAGTAATATTGCCAGCAGCGCCACACCCATAATGGTCAGCGAGAGCCCATGCAGCCCGCCGTACTGATAACAAACCACACCGAGCGGCGCGCCAATTGCCATCGCGCCATAGGTGGCAATACCGTTCCACGAGATCACCCGCCCGATATGTATCGACCCGACCACACCCACGCCCCAGAGCGTCGCGCCGGTTCCGGCGAAACTCTGGCCGATGCCTAAAATAACGCGCCCCAGACCAAGCAATATCAAGCCTAACACGCCAACACTGCCGCCAACGCCCGCCAGCAAATAGCTCAACCCGCTGAGAAACGCGCCGCACAAACCGAAGATCACCACTTTTTTCGGCCCCAGCAGGTCGGCATAGCGCCCGGCATGCGGTCGGCTCAACAGCGTTGCGAAGTACTGCAGGCTAATCACCAGTCCGGCCCAAAACGCGCTATAGCCCATCACATCATGGACATAGCCGGGGAGCACCGCCAGCGGCAGGCCAATAGTGAGATAACTGGCGAAGTTAAACATAACGACGGACAAAATCCGCAGATTGAGGCGCAATCCGCTTAGCGCCGGTTCGGCGGCGTTTTCAGGCATGGAGTTTTACTCAGCTTTTCACAACAGTGTTTCACTATTACCACGTGATGAAACAGAAAGCAGCATTCACTTTAAGAATATCTCTCGCGGGCGAAGGTGTGGCGGGGCACTACACTTAACGGGCCGATGACAAAAGGAATTAACCATGACACATCCTCAACCCGATCGGGCGGGTTTACATATTCTGTTAAAGCTGGCTTCGCTGGTGATCATTTTGGCCGGCATTCATGCTGCGGCCGACATTATTGTGCAGCTTCTTTTGGCGCTGTTTTTCGCAATTGTTCTCAATCCGCTGGTTACCTGGTTTCTTCGGCGCGGCATTTCGCGCCCGGTGGCGATCGGTATTGTGGTGCTGGTGATGCTGGTTTTTCTCACTGCGCTTTTCGGCGTGCTTGCCGCGTCGGTCAACGACTTTATGACGCTGCTGCCGAAGTACAACCGCGAATTCACCAGGAAATTTATGCAGTTGCAGGATGCGATGCCGTTTCTTCGTTTGCACATGTCGCCAGAACGTATGTTGCAACGGATGGACTCCGAGCGGCTAATGGGCTTTGCCACCACCATGGCGACCCAGCTCTCGAACGCAATGGCCAGCATTGTTCTGCTGGTGATGACCGTGGTGTTTATGCTGTTTGAAGTGCGCCACGTACCTTATAAGCTGCGCTTTGCGCTGCATAACCCGCAAATTCATATCGCCGGACTGCACCGCGCGCTGAAAGGCGTTTCCCACTATCTGGCGTTGAAGACTTTGCTGAGCGTGTGGACAGGCCTAATTGTCTGGGTCGGGCTGGTGTTTCTGGATGTTCAATTTGCGCTGATGTGGGGAGTGCTGGCGTTCCTGCTCAATTACGTACCCAATATCGGCTCGGTGATCTCCGCTATCCCGCCAATGATCCAGGCGCTGCTGTTTAACGGCACTTACGAATGTTTGCTGGTGGGCGGGCTGTTCCTTGTGGTGCATATGTTGCTTGGCAACATCCTGGAACCCCGCATGATGGGTCACCGCCTGGGGATGTCGACGCTGGTGGTGTTTTTATCCTTGTTGATTTGGGGATGGCTGCTTGGCCCGGTGGGAATGTTGTTGTCAGTGCCGCTAACCAGCGTGTGTAAAATCTGGATGGAAACCACCACCGGCGGCAGCAAACTGGCAATTTTACTGGGGCCAGGCAGACCGAAAAGTCGTCTGCCTGGGTAGTCGCTACGCTTTGGGGCGGTCGGGCAAAAAAATAACCAGTACGCCCGCCACAATGACCAGCACACCCAAAGCGCCGCGCAGGGAAAACGGCTCGTGCCATCCGGGAAGCCAGATGGCCGCCGCCCACACCAGAATGTAGCTCAGGCTCAGCAAGGCATAAGCCTTACTCAGCGGCAAACGGTGCAGCGCAAAGTACCAGCAGCCCATTGATGCCAGATACCCAACCAGGCCCAACATCAGCGCCAGCGTGCCTTTTTGCGGTTGCAGCAGCGCCGAAACAAAAGACCAGGAGAATGTCACCGGCGGCAGCGACACCATCGCATAACGCAACATCAGTTGTGCGCAGCTTACCAGCAACACACTGAGTAATGCCCAGTGCAGCCCCTTCATAGCGAGCTCCCCAGCAGCACAATGCCGATGATAATCAGCGCCACGCCGAACGCATGGCGAAGGCTTACTGGCTCACGCCAGAAAAAACGCGCCGCCAGCGTCACCCAGACAAAATTAAGGCTCAACATCGGATACGCCACGCCAACAGGAATGCGCTGCAAAACCAGCAGCCACAGCGCCATGCCCGCACCGAGCGCCATCAGCGCAAGCCCCAGCCACAGACCGAGATGCTTACTCCGCCTGGCAATCGGCACCGGGCGTGTCGCCTGCTTCTGGCACAGTTGGCCTGCGCAACTGAGCAGGCTTGCCAGCGCGAGCCAGAGCCAGCTGGTCATTGCAGCTTACTCATCATTGCGGAAAGTACTGAATAAAGACCATACGCCCCTGTACATAAACGTTGTCCGGTTTCGGTATCGGCATGCGGGTAAAGTCATCTTTTTTCGACTGGTGCAGCACCAGGGAAATCACCCCTTCCTGACGATGTTGTGACAGCCAGTCGGTGAAATCGTCTTCGCGTACAAACCGCCCTTCGCCGTCAGGGTACGACATACCGTAAGTTAACTCACCGCGCGTGCCAAACAGCATGATATCTGAACGTTTCAGCTCCCAGGCCAGACCTGCGGCAACACCGACGTTATCAGCCAGCACGTAGCGGCTCGGCGTCAGCGGATCATTGACAAAGTTGATCAAGAACTGTGGCTGCTTGGAATCCATCACCTTGTCCGGGATAACGATCCCCACCAGCAGCGCAATTGCCAGCGGGCACAGCGCCGCGTATGACCAACGATCGGCGCTGGCACGCAAGGTAAACGCCCCAACCAGCGCCCACGCCAGGAAAGCAAACGCCGCCAGCGCCGCTTTGTAGACCTCAATTTGCGTCCATACCGGATGTTTCATGAAGCCCAAAGGCGACACCACCAGCGCGGCAATCACGCCAACCAGGCCAAAACTGATATTGATCCACGCATTGATGCGCAGCGCGCGCCCGTTGGTTTGCGCCATCTGCATGGCATAACGCGCCATCAATATCGCCAGCGGCGCGAAGCAGGGCAGAATGTAAGTCGGTAGCTTTCCTTTAGCGATGCTGAAAAACAGCAACGGCATGACTACCCAACCCAGCAGATAAAACGCTTCCCGAACTCCTTCTTTACGCGCCAGCCAGCCCGTTTTCAGCGCACCGGGCAGCAGCGCCAGCCACGGTAAAGAACCTAGAATCAGGAACGGTATGTAATACCAGAACGGCGCTTTGTGTTGTGCGTCCTGCTGCGCAAAACGTTGGATATGTTCCACCCAGAAGAAGTAGCGCCAGAAATCGGGTTCGCGCGACGCAATCGCCAGTCCCCACGGCAGCACCGTCAGTACGCAGCAGATCACGGCCAGCCAGCCCCAGAGCAGCACCTCTTTCCAGCGTTTGTGCACAATCACCCACGGCAGCACGCCAATCACCGGCACCGCCAGCGCGAGAAAACCTTTCGTCATCACGCCCATGCCACACGCCACGCCAAGCAGGACATAGCCGCCAAACTTACCGCGTAATGTGTTCGCCTGCGCAGCCAGCCAGAAGCTGAGCATCGCCAGTGTCATCCACAGCGTGATCATCGGGTCGAGCACAGCATAAGTGCCAATGCCGTACACCAGAAACGCGGTCAGGAAGATCACCGCCGAGAGCACGGCAGTGCGTTTGTCGCGCCACATTTTCCACGCCAGCGCGCCCACAAGCAGCGCCGACATGGTGATGGAGAAAACAGAGCCCAGGCGCACGGAGACGTTATTATGGCCAAACAGCCACTGCGCAATGCTATTGATCCAGTAACCGGCGATGGGTTTTTCAAAATAACGCAGGCCAAGGAAATGCGGCACAATCCAGTCGCCGCTGGTAAGCATTTCACGGCTGATCTCCGCATAGCGGGTCTCATCCGGCTGCCAGAGCAGACGATATTCCAGGGGAACAACATAGTAGAGGGCGAACAGCGCAACCAGCGCCAGACCATAGTGAATGGATTTCATAACCCAGGACTCAACAGTTGTTGGCAACCCAGCCAGCCTTCCCGGCCAGCCACTTCTCCGCGTACCACTTTGCCTGCCGGTAGCGTCTCTAACGATTCCGGTAACAGCTGGCTTAACGGGCAAAAAGCGATGCCTTCGCGCGCCGCCATGCTCAGCAGTTCATCGAAACCTTCCGCGCCGATAATGCCTTCCACCTCGGCGTGGATGGTATAAACCGGCGTGCCGCTATCCTGCTTCATCGCGTCGAGAATGAAACGGTTGTAGTGCTCCGCCGCCACCGAAATGCCAACGGCTTCATCCCAGGTGGGTAGCGTTACCGGGATTTGCGGTGCTGCATAGGTGTTCTCGGCGATGAGCGGGCGAAACGGCTGTGTGCCCCGGCAGTCGCTGTTATAACGGAAATTGAAATTCGATTTGGCTTTCACCACTCGCTGATCGGCGCGCCAGCCCGCCACGGCGGAACAACTCACAGACCGGCCAATAATCAGCTCCAGCGCCAGTAATCCGCGCTCAATTTCCGCTTCGAGATGCGCCTGATCCCACACGCCGCTCCAGCGCTGCCAGCCGTGGTGATCCCAGGCATGCAGCCCCACTTCGTGCGCCTGCGCGGTTTTGCGGATAACGTCCGCGTTGCCTTCACCGATAAGCCTGCCGGGCCACGCAGTGCCCGCCAGTAAAATATCCCAGCCGTAGAGCGATGCCGCGCGCGAGCGCAGCATCTTCCACAGAAATTTCGGCTTAAGCAGGCGCCAGATGTGGCGCCCCATGTTGTCCGGCCCAACGCTAAAGAAAAAGCTCGCCTGAATGTTGTGCTTCTTTAGTAGCTCCAGCAGGCGCGGAACGCCGTCACGCGTGCCGCGAAAGGTATCGACATCAATACGTAAGCCGACGTATTTCATGCTTATTTCTCATCCGTCAGTTCAACGGTACGCAGGAAGAAATCCAGCGTTTCGTCAATGGTCTGGCGCATATCCACGGTTGGCTCCCAGTGCAGGCAGCGTTTGGCGTTACGAATACTCGGTTTGCGGTGTTCCACATCCTGGTAGCCTTTGCCGTAGTAGCTGCTGCTCTCCACTTCGCGGAAACCCGCGAAAGGCGGGAAGCGGTCGCGCAGCGGGTGTTTTTCAAAGCTTGCCAGCAGCATCTCCGCCAGCTCTTTAATGCTCGCTTCGTTGTCCGGGTTACCGATGTTGATGATCTGACCATCGCAACGCCCGTCTTTGTTTTCGATAATGCGGAACAGCGCTTCAATACCATCGCTGATATCGGTAAAGCAGCGTTTCTGTTTGCCGCCTTCGATCAGCTTGATCGGCGAACCTTCCACCAGGTTGAGGATCAACTGGGTGATGGCGCGCGAGCTACCGATACGCGCAGCATTCAGGTTATCCAGGCGCGGCCCCATCCAGTTAAACGGACGGAACAGGGTGAACTTCAGGCTGTGTTTGTCGCCATAGGCCCAGATCACACGGTCGAGCAACTGTTTCGACACCGAGTAAATCCAGCGCTGTTTGTTGATAGGTCCAACGACCAGATTCGAGTTGTCTTCATCGAAATTGTTGTCGGTGCACATACCGTACACTTCCGATGTCGACGGGAAAATGATGCGTTTGTTGTACTTCACGCAGTCACGGATGATTTTCAGGTTCTCTTCGAAATCCAGCTCGAACACGCGCAGCGGGTTACGGGTGTATTCGATAGGTGTGGCAATCGCCACCAGCGGCAGCACCACGTCACATTTCTTAATGTGGTATTCGATCCACTCGGAGTGAATGCTGATATCGCCTTCAACAAAGTGGAAACGCGGATTGTCGAGGAAACGGCTGATCGCATCCGATCCAATATCCAGACCGAAAATCTCGTAGTTATCGTCACGCAGCAGGCGTTCGGTCAAATGGTTGCCGATAAAACCGTTCACGCCGAGGATCAACACGCGGGTGCGGCGTTTTACCGCCACTACCGGTTTGCTGGTGAGCAACGCTCCGGCAACCAGGCCGAGCGATTGCGCCAGTTGTGCGCCCTGCATGTAGACGCCGTTGTCCATCTGTCCGGTGAGGATCTCCAGCGCGCCATCGCCACAGGCCACCAGCAGCGGCGAAACAGAGAGCACAGTGCCCGCGCGAGCCGGAGCCACGTCGGTACGTACGCGGGATTTCCAGACGATAAATTTATGCGTACCGGCAAAGCTGTACGCGCCCGGCCACGGGTCAGAAACCGCGCGCACCAGATTTTGCAGCGTTTGGGCAGGTTTTTCCCAGTCCAGACGGCCATCTTCCGGCGTGCGGCGACCGTAGTAGCTGGCTTTGCTGTCGTCCTGCGCCGTTTCGCTGAAGGTTTGCGTTTTAATCGTCGGCAGCACGCTGGCCAGCATGCCTTTTGCGGCTTCAGCTAATTTGCGATGCAGCGACAGCGCTTCATCGTTGTCAGCAATGGCGACGCGCTGTTGCGCGACAATCGCGCCCGCATCTGCGCGGGAAACCATGCGATGCAGCGTGACGCCGGTTTCGCTTTCGCCATTTACCAGCACCCAGTTCAGCGGGGCACGACCACGGTAGGCAGGCAGCAGCGAGCCGTGCAGGTTAAATGCGCCGATCCGCGCGGTATTGAGAATGTTGTCACACAGCAAGTTGCGGTAATAGAAAGAGAAAATAACATCCGCGTTCAGATCGCGAATACGGTCGACCCACAGCGGATGATTGACATCTTCCGGGGCATAAACCGGAATGCCACGTTCAGCGGCAATACGCGCCACCGAGCCGAAAAAATGGTTTTCATTGGCACTGTCGGGATGGGTAAAAATCGCCGCAATCTCGAAACCTGCATCCAGTAACGCCTGTGTACCGACACATCCCATATCGTGGTAAGCAAAGACAACGGCTTTCATTGATTTTTTTCCTCTTGCGAAACGTCATTTTCCTGACGAACAACACGTTGAATAAAGTAGCGGGGACGCGCGCGAACATCGTTGTAGATGCGCCCGATATACTCCCCAAGTAGCCCCATGCCGATAAACTGAGCGCCGATAAAGGTGAAGAGAATGGCGAAGAGCATAAACACCCCTTCTCCCGCCCACTGCGGGCCAAACGCCAGACGCAGCACCACCAGCAGCACGGCGAGCGAAAAGCCCAGCACGGCGATCACGCTGCCAAACACGCTGAGCAAGCGCAGCGGCGTGGTGGTCAGGCAGGTCACCAGGTCGTACATCAGGTTAATCAGGCGCATAAAGCTGTATTTGGAATCGCCAAACTCTCGCTCCGCGTGGTGCACGGGGATTTCCACCGCGCGACGGGCAAAGGTATTAGCGAGGATCGGGATAAAAGTGCTGCGCTCATGGCAGTGCAGCATGGCATCAACAATATGGCGGCGATATGCACGCAACATGCAGCCATAATCGCCCATCGCTTTACCGGTGGTGCGCTGGATCAGGCGGTTGATGGTGCGTGAGGCCATTTTACGAAACAGACTGTCCTGGCGGTTTTGCCGCACCGTGCCCACCACGTCATAACCCTCATTGGCTTTCGCCACCAGACGCGGGATCTCCTCCGGCGGATTTTGCAAATCGGCGTCCAGCGTGATGATCAAATCACCGGTGACATGGCTGAATCCGGCCATAATCGCCGAGTGCTGACCGTAGTTGCGGTTCAGCAGCACCGCGACAACGTGGCTGCCGGGTTGTTCTGCCGCTTCACTTAACATCAGCGCGGAGTTATCGCTACTGCCGTCATCCACCAGCAAAATTTCGTAATCAATGCCCAGTACATCGCAGCTTTCCGTGGTGCGGCGAATCAACTCCGGCAAACTCTCTTGCTCGTTGTAGACCGGGATCACCACAGAAACTTTTTCTACAGGCGGTAAATTAAACATATCAGCGCCCTGCAATGTTGCGGAGCGCGTGAATGACGCGGGTTGTGTCGTCATGGGTCATATCCGGGAAAAGCGGTAGCGAACAGATACGTGCACTGTTCCACTCCGTATTGGGTAAAGAGAGGGGGAAGTGTTCGCGATAGTACTTTTGCGTATGTGCCGCGCGAAAATGCAGGCCGGTGCCAATGCCTTGCGCTTTCAGGGTTTCCATCAATGCGTCACGCGAAATACCGCAACGTTGCTCATCGACGCGAATAATAAACAGATGCCAGGCGTGCTGGTGCGGCCATGACGGCAAGGCCAGCGGCTGAAACGGCGTATCCGCCAGTTCCTGCAAATACCGTTGCGCAATTTCCTGGCGGCGGGCATTCGCGGCGGGCAGTTTGCCCAGTTGCACCAGCGCAATTGCCGCGTTGATATCGGCGAGGTTGTATTTAAAACCGGGGGAGATCACCTCTGCCTGCGGGGCGCGTCCGTGAGTTTGACGGTCGTAGGCATCGACGCCCAGCCCGTGGAATTTCAGGCAGCGAATGCGGTTTGCCAGTTGTTCGTCGTCAGTCACCACCAGCCCGCCTTCCGCGCAGGTCATATTTTTAATGGCGTGGAAGGAGAAAATAGCGGTGCCGCGTGAACCAACATGCTGGCCTTTGTAGTACGTTCCGGCGGCGTGAGCAGCATCTTCAATCACCGGAATGCCGTGCTTCTCGCCAATCGCGCGAATGGCGTCAATATCCACCGGCGCACCGGCGTAATGCACCGGGATAATCGCTTTGGTACGCGGTGTGATGGCCGCTTCGATCGCTTCCGGCGTGACCATCAGCGTCTCTTTATCGACATCGATCATCACCGGCGTCGCACCGAGCAGCACAATCATATTGAGGGTGGAAACCCAGGTCAGCGACGGGGTAATCACTTCATCCCCGGCGCCAATACCGAGTGCCATTAGGGTGACGTGCATGCCACCCGTCGCCGAGCTAATGGCAATGGCGTGGCGGTTGCCCGTCAGTGTACAAAAAGCCTCTTCAAGCGCCTGATTTTTGGGGCCGGTCGTGATCCAGCCGGATGCCAGCACTTGCTGAATGGCTGCGAACTCTTCATCCCCCATTGACGGGCGTGAGAACGGTAAAAAATCACTCATCGTTTTTCCTTGGCGTCACTGACGCGTTAACGAACCGCCACAAAGACACGTTGCGGCTAGTGAGTAAAATGGCGGATGAAAGTTAAACCAAAATATAATGAATGCGCGTTTCCTGCATTTATTATTCGTTACGGTTAGTCGGAGAATGCTACCAATTGAATATTAGGACAAGATTAAGAAAAGGGGGGAATGATAAACTTAACAAATATAAAATAATTTTTCTCAAACAACAGGTTACAAATGAAAACAGCAAAATCCTAACGTGATGAATGTCAAAAAAATGAAATATTTAACGCCCTTGTAATGCCTACAAAGGCGTTAGCGTAGTTATTTAAACGGCGCATCAACGAACGCACGAAAATTAATATCATTATGCAATGAATTATTTCATTCGTTATCGGCAAAATATATTAAATAGCGTGAAATTTTTATGACAAATTCTGCGGGAAGTTGGCCGGTAATTCACTGGCAGCGCAGTTAATCACGCTGTCATTATTTTCGCCGCAATCGCGCACAAACGTAATGGTCGCGAATTCATCGATCACTTCAGTAGGGTAAGCCGGACCAGCCGCACGATAAGACTCCATCAATGGAATATGATCGTTCTGGAAGCAGACGGTTTTTTCCGGATTATTGATAACCCAGCGCGGGAAGAAAATGGTGCCGTGGAACAAGCGATCCCCAAGGTTCACAATCAGGCTGACATCGGTGCCGGTCGGTTCGGTCCAGGAAATTTTATAGATACTTTCGCCAACGCGAACAATGTAGGCCTGCTGGTTTTTCACCCAACGGTTCGCCACGATACCGCTGTGGATCCGGTAATCAAGCGTCGTGGCGTTTTTCACATAAATCTCGTAATTCCAGCCATTATCGTAGGTATAAACCAGATGTTTGCCGACGAAACCGCTCAAATCATGTTTATCAAAGGTGCTCATTTTTTTATCTCCTCTGGTGTTTTAAATGATCGTACGCCTGCAAAAATCGATTAAATAACGCTATATTTGCATCAAATTCATTCATTTTTTAGATGCGTTATGCACAAGACAACGCTGGAACAATGGACGCTACTGCATAAAGTGGTGGAGCTGGGGAGCTTTGCGAAAGCGGCGGAAGAGACGCACCGCAGCCAGTCATCGGTCAGTTACAACCTGGCGCTGTTGCAGGAGCGGCTCGGCGTTGCTCTGCTGGTACAGGAAGGGCGGCGCGCGGTACTTACCCCGGCGGGCGAGTTGCTGCTCAACCAGGTAAAACCGTTGCTCAAGGCATTCGACTGGGTAGAAACCCGCGCGGCCACACTGCGCAATGGTATGCGCACGCGGCTGGATTTGGTGGTCGACAGCATTTTCCCCCGCGCGCGGCTGTTTGCCATTTTGCGCCAGTTTCAGCAGCGCTACCCGCAAACGCAGGTGCGGCTGACCGAAGTGCTGGAAACCGCCTCCAGCGAATTACCGGTGCATGCGCAAGCCGATGTCATGATATTGACCCGCCGTCAGGATATGACCGGGCGCGGCGAATGGCTGATGAACATTGATTTTGTCGCCGTGGCGCACCGCGATCACCCGCTGTGCGCGGCGGAACAGGTAAGCGAAGCGATGCTCGCCGGCTGGCCGCTGATCCGCATTGCCGAAAGCGACAATCGGCAAAGCCCGGTGGCGCAGGAGTCGTGGACGTTCTCCACCATCGATGCGGCGGTAGAAGCCGTGCTGTATCAGGTGGGTTACGGCTGGCTGCCGGAAGAGCGCATTCAGCCCTTGCTCAACAGCGGTGTGCTTAAAACGCTGCCGCTCAGCCACGGTACGCGCCGCGCCACACCGCTGCATCTGATTGTGAAAAAAGACCTCGCCCCGCTCGACGAGCAGGTAGAAATGCTGCTGCAACTGTTTAAGGGGTAGCGCTCTACCCCTGAATGTCTGCAAGCGGCTTTTTACGTCTCGCTCAATGCCTGCGCCAGACAAAGCGATAATCCTGACGAATAAATTGCCTTGCGCGCTTCAGGTGTTCCGCCCACCAGCAAGCAATCCACATCACGCGAAATGCGATAAATCCCTGTTAAAAACAGGGCCTTTGATCCAGAACATACTATTCGTATGATGAATTACTAAAATCGTCATACTTTTCTCGCCACCGACTTTTCGTCAGGAAACCGAACGTGTCTTTCTATCGTCAGGCTGGCGCTCTGCTTCTGCTCTGCGCATCCTTTGCCGTTTTCGCGGCACCAAACACGCTAACCACCGCCTGGCCGGTGAATGTTGGCCCGCTGAACCCGCATCTTTACACACCAAACCAGATGTTCGCGCAAAGCATGGTTTATGAACCGCTGGTGAAATACCAGGCCGATGGCGGCGTGAAACCCTGGCTGGCGACAAGCTGGACGCATTCGGAGGATGGCAAAACCTGGGTCTTCACCCTGCGCGACGGGGTGACGTTCTCTAACGGCGAACCGTTTGACGCCACCGCCGCCGCGGAGAACTTCCGCGCCGTGCTGGATAACCGCCAGCGCCACGCCTGGCTTGAGCTTGCCAATCAAATCACCGACGTCAAAGCCCTTAGCCCCAACCAGTTACAAATCACCCTGAAAAGCGCCTACTACCCTTTCCTGCAAGAGCTCGCCCTGCCCCGCCCGTTCCGCTTTATCGCCCCGTCGCAGTTTAAAAACCACGAAACCCTGAACGGGATTAAAGCACCCATTGGCACCGGACCGTGGGTATTACAGGAATCAAAGCTGAACCAGTACGACGTGCTGGTACGAAATGAACACTATTGGGGCGCGAAACCGGCACTTAGCAAAATTATTGTCAAAGTGATCCCTGACCCGACTAGCCGCGCGGTGGCATTTGAAACCGGCGATATCGACCTGCTCTACGGCAACGAGGGCTTGCTGCCACTGGATACGTTTGCCCGTTTCAGCCAGAACCCCGCCTGGCGCACCCAGCTTTCTGCGCCAATGGAAACGGTGATGCTGGCGCTGAACTCCACGCATACGCCAACCAATGAGTTAGCTGTGCGCGAAGCGCTGAACTACGCAGTGGATAAGAAAACGCTGGTCGATGGCGCGCTGTATGGCACGCAGCAGGTTGCCGACACGCTGTTCGCCCCTTCCGTGCCGTATGCCAATATCGGCCTGAAACCGCGCCAGTACGATCCGGCGCAGGCGCGCGCGCTGCTGGATAAAGCGGGCTGGCTGCTGCCCGCCGGGAAAAGCATCCGCGAAAAAGCGGGGCAACCGCTGCATATTGAACTGGCTTATATCGGCACGGATGCGCTGAGTAAGTCGATGGCCGAAATCATTCAAGCCAATTTGCAGCAGATAGGCGTCGATGTCGCTCTGATCGGCGAGGAAGAGAGCAGTATTTATGCCCGTCAGCGCGATGGCCGTTTTGGCATGATTTTCAACCGCACCTGGGGCGCACCGTACGATCCGCATGCGTTTATGAGCTCAATGCGTGTGCCGTCGCATGCCGATTACCAGGCGCAGTTAGGCCTGCCGGACAAAGCGATTATCGACAAAGAAATTGGCGAAGTGCTGACCACCAGCGATGACAGCGCGCGCCAGGCGCTGTACCGGGATATTCTCACTCGTTTACACAACGACGCGGTTTACCTGCCCATCAGTTATATCTCGATGATGGTGGTGGCAAAACCGCAGCTCGGCACCATTCCGTTTGCCCCGATCGCCTCGGAGATCCCGTTCGATCAGATAACCCCGGACGCCGCGCAATGAGCCGCTTTTTACTGCACCGTCTGCTGTTGTTGATCCCGATGATCGTAGCCGCCTCGGTGGTGATTTTCCTGCTGCTGCGCCTCGGTGCGGGGGATCCGGCAATGGATTACCTGCGCCTGTCAAACCTGCCGCCAACACCGGAGATGATTGCCGCAACCCGCATTCAGTTGGGGCTGGATCAGCCGCTCGCCAGCCAATATCTTCACTGGCTGTGGCGCGCGCTGCATCTTGATTTCGGCATTTCTTATGCCACGCAGCGACCAGTGCTCGACGATGTACTGCATTTTCTGCCCGCGACATTGCAACTCGCAGGCGCGGCGCTGGCTCTGATCCTGCTCACCTCCGTACCGCTTGGTATCTGGGCAGCGCGCCACCGCGATGGTGTGCCGGATTTTCTGGTACGCGCAGTGGCGTTTCTTGGCGTGTCGATGCCGAACTTCTGGCTGGCCTTCCTGCTGGTGATGTTTTTTTCTGTGCATTTGCAGTGGCTGCCCGCGATGGGCTATGGCGGCTGGCAGCATCTGATCCTGCCTGCGGTGTCGATTGCCTTTATGTCGCTGGCCATTAACGCCCGTCTGCTGCGCGCCAGCATGCTGGAAGCCGCCGGGCAACGCCACGTGACGTGGGCGCGGCTGCGCGGGTTAAGTGACAAGCAGACCGAACGGCGACATATTTTGCGTAATGCTTCACTGCCGGTGATCACCGCGCTGGGCATGCATATTGGCGAGCTGATTGGCGGCACGATGATCATCGAAAGCATCTTCGCCTGGCCCGGTATTGGTCGCTACGCCGTGTCGGCCATCTTCAATCGCGACTATCCGGTGATCCAGTGCTTTACGCTGGTGATGGTGATGGTTTTTGTGCTGTGCAATCTGGCAGTCGATCTGCTGAGCGCAGCGCTCGATCCCCGTATTCGCCACCATGGAGGAGCGCACTGATGCACTTTATAAAAACGGCCCGCTGGCCGGTGCGTTTCGCGCTGCTGATCCTGCTGTTGCTGCTGTTGATTGCCCTGACCTGCCAGTGGTGGACGCCTTACGATCCGCAAGCCATCGATTTACCCACGCGCCTGTTGCCGCCGGGCAGCCAACACTGGCTCGGTACCGACCACCTGGGGCGCGATATTTTCTCACGCTTAATGGCGGCCACGCGGGTATCGCTGGGGTCGGTGATGATGTGTCTGCTGCTGGTGCTGGCGCTTGGTTTAAGCGCGGGCGGCTGCGCCGGGCTGCTCGGCGGGCGCGTCGATCAGGCCATCATGCGCGTGGCGGATATCTTTATGACCTTTCCCACGTCGATCCTGTCCTTTTTTATGGTCGGCGTGCTTGGGACAGGGCTGACCAACGTGATTATCGCTATCGCGCTTTCGCACTGGGCCTGGTATGCGCGCATGGTGCGCAGTCTGGTGATTTCACTGCGCAGCCGTGAGTACGTACTGGCGGCGCGTTTAAGTGGCGCGAGTTATCTGCATGTGTTTCGCGATCATCTGGCGGGTGCGGTCGTGCCTTCGCTGCTGGTGCTGGCGACGCTGGATATCGGCCATATGATGCTGCACGTCGCCGGGATGTCATTCCTCGGGCTTGGCGTCACAGCACCTACGCCAGAGTGGGGCGTGATGATCAACGATGCCAGGCAATATATCTGGACGCAGCCACTGCAAATGGTGTGGCCAGGGCTGGCGCTGTTCATCAGCGTGATGGCGTTTAACCTGGTGGGCGACGCGCTGCGCGACCATCTCGATCCTCATCTGGAAACGGAGCACGCCCACTGATGCCTGCACAACTGAGCCTGCAAAATATCACCCTGCACGCGGAACGACCACTGGTGCAGGAGGTGTCGTTAACCCTGCAACGCGGGCGAGTACTGGCGCTGGTGGGCGGCAGCGGCAGCGGCAAATCATTAACCTGTGCGGCGGCGCTTGGCGTGCTACCTGCGGGTGTACGGCAAACGGCCGGCCGGCTGCTGGCGGATAGTCAGCCCGTCACACCACAAACACTGCGCGGGACGACAGTTGCCACGATTATGCAAAACCCGCGCAGCGCCTTTAACCCGCTGCGCACCATGGCCGGCCATGCACGTGAAACCTGCCTGGCGCTTGGTAAACCCGCCGATAACGCTACACTGCTCGCTGCATTGCAGGATGTCGGGCTGGAGGACGCCGAACGTGTGCTCACGCTTTACCCGTTCGAGATGAGCGGCGGCATGTTGCAACGCATGATGATCGCCATGGCGCTGCTGAGCGATGCGCCATTTATCGTAGCCGATGAACCCACGACCGATCTCGATGTGGTGGCGCAGGCGCGTATTCTCGATTTGCTGGCACGTATCATGCGCGAGCGTCAGCCCGGCATGCTGCTGGTTACACACGATATGGGCGTGGTGGCGCGGCTGGCGGATGATGTCGCGGTAATGGATAACGGGCGCATTATTGAACAAGGCACGGTGGAAACCCTGTTCAGTGCGCCACAACAGGCAGTGACCCGCGAATTAGTGGCGGCCCACCTGGCGCTATATGGACTGGAGCTTGCGCAATGAACCTTCTTGATGTGAACGGTGTCTCGCACACCTATCACCAGCGACCGGTGCTGGACAATATCTCTTTTCAGTTAAAAAGCGGGGAAACCGTGGCGCTGCTCGGGCGCAGCGGCTGCGGTAAAAGCACGCTGGCGCGGCTGCTGGTAGGGCTGGAATCACCAGACGAAGGCGAAGTGCGCTGGCAGGGCACGCCGTTGAAGCAACTTAACGCCCGCGCCCGCCAGGCATTTCGCCGCGATATTCAGATGGTGTTTCAGGATCCGGTCAGCGCAGTGAACCCGCGTAAAACCGTGCGCGACATTCTGTGTGAACCGCTGCGCCATCTGTTGAAACTGCCCAAAGCAGAGCAGCAGACACGCATCACGCAACTGCTGGAAGATGTCGAGCTGGATACCTCCCTGCTCGATAAACGCCCCCCGCAGTTGAGCGGCGGGCAGTTGCAGCGCGTTTGCCTGGCGCGCGCGCTGGCGGTGGAACCCACGCTATTGATTCTGGATGAAGCGGTTTCCAGCCTCGATCTGGTGCTGCAAGCGGGCGTTATCCGGCTCTTACAGCGGCTACAACAGCGTTCCGGTGTGGCTTGTCTGTTCATCACCCATGATTTGCGGCTGGTGGAGCGTTTTTGCCAGCGCGTGCTGGTGATGGAGACTGGCGCGCTGGTTGAAACGCTCGACGTTACTTCACCGCTGCGCTTGCGTTCACCGGCAGGCCAGGCGCTACAACAGGCGGTGCTGCCCGCCTTTCCACTCTCATTACAAAGGACGCAACCATGCAACGCGTAACCATAACTCTGGATGATGACCTGCTCGATACGCTGGACAACCTTAGCGCGCGGCGTGGTTACCACAACCGTTCGGAAGCGCTGCGGGATATTTTGCGCAGTGCACTGGCGCAGGAGTCTGTGCAGAACAATGAACAGCAGGGTTACGCGGTGCTGTCGTATGTTTATGAACATGAGAAGCGCGACCTGGCGAGCCGCATTGTCGCCACGCAACACCATCATCACGACTTATCTGTCGCCACGTTGCATGTGCATATCAGCCACGACGATTGCCTTGAGATCGCCGTGCTGAAAGGCAAGATGGGCGATGTGCAACGCTTCGCCGATGACGTTATCGCCCAGCGCGGCGTACGTCATGGCCATTTGCAGTGTCTCGCCGCCGAAGAGTAACGTTGCCGCCGTCATACTGCGGCGGGTATTAACCCGACGCGCACATTTTATGAGCAACAATTGGCAACGCGCTCCGGGCCTCAACTGCTAGCCTTAATACATTTGTGAAATCCACTGGATAAGGGGCAGACAATGAAAATCTCACTCGACGGGAAAGTTGCGCTGGTCAGCGCTTCGACGGGCGGTATTGGTTTGGCTATTGCCAAAGGGCTGGCAGAAAGCGGCGCGGAAGTGATCCTTAACGGGCGCAGCGAAGATTCGGTGAATAAGGCAAAAGCGGCGCTGGAAAAACAGGTGCCGGGTGTGAAATTGCGTACCGCGATTGCCGATCTCGGCACGGCGCAGGGCGTGGAAACACTACTGAAAGCGAGCGGTGAGGTCGATATTCTGGTGAATAACGCCGGGATTTACGGCCCGCAGGATTTTTACGCCACCGACGATGCGACCTGGGAAAATTACTGGCAAACCAACGTGATGTCTGGCGTACGCCTCTCGCGTGCGCTGCTGCCCGCAATGGTGAAAAAGGGCTGGGGACGTGTGGTGTTTATCTCTTCAGAATCGGCGCTCAATATCCCGGCGGATATGATCCACTACGGCGTGACGAAAACCGCGCAGCTTTCGCTGGCACGCGGGCTGGCGAAATTTGTCGCTGGCAGCGGCGTCACCGTTAACAGCGTACTGCCAGGGCCCACCATGTCCGATGGTTTTGCCGGCATGATGAAAGAAGAGATGGAAAAAACCGGTAAGTCGCTGGAAACGCTGGCGAAAGAGTTTGTGATGGCGAATCGCCCAAGTTCAGTTATCCAGCGCGCCGCCACCGTGGAAGAGGTGGCGAATATGGTGGTCTATGTCTGTTCGAAACAGGCTTCGGCAACCTCTGGCGCGGCGCTGCGCGTGGACGGCGGCGTGGTGGATGATATCGTTTAACGATTTTCCGGCTGGCCTCAGGGCCAGTTCGGATAGAAATGCGTCATCAGGATCATAAACAGCGGCGTGGTCACGGTCGACAGAAGCGTGGAAAGCAGCATGCTGGTTGCCGTCGCGCCCTGCAGCACCTGGAATTTTTGCGCCATCAGATAGACGTTAATCCCCACCGCCATTGACCCCAACAGCACCACCACCTGGCTCTCTTCGCGCGGCAGATGCAGCAACCAGGCAATCAGCCAAATCAGAGCAGGCATCAAAATCAGTTTCAGCAGGCAGATGGTCAAACTTTCCGCTAATCCTTTGCGGATCTGGTAGCGGGACAAGCTCATCCCGAGGGTAATGAGCGTTAATGGCGCGGCGACCTGCGCCACCATGCTTACCGGGCTATCGAGGAACGGCGGCAGCGGGCGATGAATCAAAAAACTCCAGGCGAAGCCGCTAAAGATACCGATGATAATTGGGTTGCGCAGCACGCTCACCAGCGTTTTGCCAATTCCCCGCGCTGAGAAACTGCCGTTTTGCGCCCATTCCACCGACACGGTCACCAGTGTCCATAAAATCAGGCTGTTAAACACCAGCACCAGTGCCACCGACGAGAGACTCGAAGCGCCAAGCAAAATAATGGCAACCGGAATACCCAGCATCACGTTATTGGAGAAAATGCCCGCAAGGCCAAACACCGAGGCCGAAACCGCGTCCATACGGAACAGGCTTTTCGCCGCGATGCGCCCAATCACATAGATGACAAAACAGGTGCCGAAGTAGGCAATCAGCAGCCGCATATCCACCGGCGGGCTTTCGAAGAATTTGCTCATCACTTTGAACAGCATGCATGGAATGGCCACGTTAAAGCAGAAGCGGTTGAGCCCTTCGTTGACCGATTCCGGCCAACCGGCGAAGCGCCCAAGGCAATATCCCAGCGCAATCAATAAAAAAAGCGGTGCAGAGAGCAGCAGTTGTTGCGCGAGCTGCGCGAAGAATTCAGCCGTATCCATTCTTTACCCTGTAAATGTAGCGAGCGGTTATTTTCTTTTGTTTTCCGCAGTATAGGGGAAGGTATCACCAACGTCAGCGTGCCTGATGCCAGCTTTGGTGTTTTAGTTTAAAAAAACACGTGGGTTCATCTCACGCCCGCAACCCAGGCATTAACGCCTGGTTTTCCTCTATTTTCTGCGCCGGAAGGGATTGTAGCCTGGTCAAGCAGCTGCGATTGGTGACCGATAATTTGTGTATGAGGAGGGTAAGATGGCGTTGTTAATATCGATGTAAAAACTCCGTTGATTTTGTCCCCGGAGCTGAACGACCTCAGACATTATCAACGGAGTTTGCAAAGGTAAGCTTATTATTTGGTTACCCAGCCGGAATGATCGCACACATAAATTTCATTCAGCGATAAATCATGTGGAATTTGTTCAAGGGAATCTGCAATCTCATCGTATGGCGGCGGCAGCGTAAATGAGAGGCCATAATCCTGGTCAACAATCAGCGCACCGTTCAGAATACGCAGGTCTTTGCTACGCTGAGAAAGTTCTTCCAGGGTAATACCGGCATACAATCTGTTTTTATATTTCCCGGCATATTTTTCATTGCAGCCGACTGAAACAATAATATCATCCGTAGTGGTTGCAATTATTAACGTGCCATTTTGCACAGAATAGGCATACCGGATTTCATTTAACGGTGCAGGCAGAGTATACTCTTTTATTTCCACAGTATAATTATTAAAAATATCATCCAGGTAAAGGTCAATGGACTCTCCAAGATGAACATTCCCTAATGATACAAAGCTCACAATATCTGCGTTAAAGTCAACCATAACCATCCTTCCGTAACCATTAAAATATCTCTGATGCACGATATATAAAATTAAATAAACCCAGAATGAACTAATGCTACATGCGAATAATTTCTTTTATCACTTCCTTGAAAGGATGAGCTTTTTAAGGAGTGTAGCGCATACAATAACTTTTCTTTTATAAATATTTTTTCATCTAATCGCGGCTGTTATGTCCATAAAATAATGTACGACAAATCGTATACGCTATATTTTCATTATAAAAACTACGGTTATTGGTAGGTAAACCTGTTTCGTTTTGAAAGCGTTTATCAGTGACATCACTTTCAAGACCGATAAGGAATTTCCGAAAGAGGTATATATCGCCTATGCTATCAATTACATTGAATGCTGAACAGTTAGCGATGTAATTAAGATCAGCAACATTGTCCCTGACCAGAAAATCTCGATTAATTTTTTTGATACTGAATGTAATTTGTTACATCGACACGGATGGAATGCGGTTTGCATATGAATGACATTATTCGAACACTAATGATTTTTGTGCTTCGGTATCATGCATATCCTCGACGTTAAGCGCTGTGCTAGAATAGCCAGGCAATATGTTTACTTAGGATGAGTACACGAATAATGAAAAAATACCAGGTAGATGAATTAGCTGACGAAAAGCAGTTAAGAGCATTCTACAACAACGATTTTATCCGCGTTTACCAGGCTTATTCCGACGCCATCGCAGACAGCGCACTTGAGCATGGCACCCTCGTCTCACCGCCTTTCAGTATGACCCGCATGACATGGATTAAACCCTCTTTTCTGTGGATGATGTACCGCTCCGGCTGGGGGAAGAAAGATCCAAATCAACACCGAATCCTGGCTATCGATTTGAGCCATGAAGGGTTTAAGCAAATCCTTAATCAGGGAATTTTGAGCCATCACCGGAACTCCGGCACAGAAGAAGCCGAGTGGCAAAGCCAAATAAAAGCGTCGGATGTGGTTATCCAGTGGGATCCGGAGCGTGATATCCGTTTGAACAAACTGGATCACCGCACGATTCAGATAGGGTTGCGTAATCAGGCGGTCGCCGATTACTGCCAGAAATGGATTGTGAACATTAGCGATGTTACGGAACTTGCCGCAAAAATTCATGAATTGGTGGAAAATGATCGCATCAGCGAAGCACTTGAATTGTTACCGGAAGAGCGGGTTTATGATATTTAATTAACATGGGTTATGTAAGAAAGAGAGTCTAACAGTCGAAACAATACAGTCAGCCATGAAGGCTGGATGTATTATCGAGATGCTCATGGTAGTTTTTTTAATATTATCATTCATTCCCAGACACAACTTTAAGCATATAAAAATTATTTTTAACCCAAAAAACCTCTCAATATATTCGTTGCCCCTGAAATTAAATTCGGAGAAATAAGCAGAATTTCTCTTTGATGAATATTGAAACATACCTTCAAGATTAACGTGAAGGATAAAAAGCACATAAATTATTTTTTAGGAACAAAGTCTTCATCTTTATACGTATCACAAATACCGTCTAACTCCCGATACAATGCATTTATCTCTCCCTCGCCAGGTGTATCTGCATGCCTAATCTTTACGGCCACATCCATAATTACTTCATTTAAGGTCGAGAAATCATTATTCATTTTCATTCCAAAGAACATAAAGAGAATTCCTGACGTATCAGTGTTTACTAATGTATATATGTCGTCAGATCAATATAATTGAAGAAAGATACTTTCCCAGCAATGGGAATATTTCCTAATTCTGAAAAAGAAACAGCCATAAACTTCTTCTTAATAGCTTTCAATTGAATATTTTTAGCTATAAAAATCCGCACACCGCATAAATTCCAATATTTACACCCCGACAATTCAAAACAAAAGGTTGGGCGTGATCGAACTCAAATAATTAAATCAGCCCAAAAATGTCTCCTGATGAATTTATATTCACATAAATTTCAACTTATCTGCCACGGCACAACTTGCTATCTGAGATTCTGATGGTTTAGTACCAACGAACGTTGATCCTGAAATATTGCACCCAGAGAAATTTGCTTCATCAAACTGACAATTTTCAAAATAACAGGAGTAAAAATTAGACTTTGTCAGATTAGCCCCCACAAAGCTGCAATTAATAAACCTCATCTCACCAAGAACATTTTTTATTTTGCATTTAATGAAAGTACATGATTCAAATAATGCATTTATTCTTGCCGAGTCAAAAACAGCCTTATCAAAATTACATCCAACGAATTTTTCAGATAAATTCGCAGGCATTAAAGACTCAACAAAAGAACAATGTTCAATTAAAGATGAAATAATGCTCCCACCGCGAGACAGCCCATACCCTTTAGTCATCTCATTAAGCGATAATGAATAAGAAAAATCTATGTTTTGTAGGTAATGGTATTTAAGAGGTTCTCTAAACGGAAAACCCCTAAAATCGATTTTGCCTTCTTCAGTTGTGCCAAAAGGATGCTCAACCCAGCGAGAATTAGGTATATTCTTATCCTTCCAGTTTTCTTTTTTAAGACTATGATTGATATCAAAATCCAAGTCATGGTTCCATCTCTCAACTAATTCTTTTTTCAGTTTCTTACTCATCAATCCATCCAGTAGCTCTAGGGTCTATCTGGGTATAACTCCCGCAACAGAGGGCGTAGTAGCAGACGATATTGTAATGCAGCCCAGTTTCGCGGCAGAGGTACAAATACTAAAAGTGCAGGTTCGAGTATGTTACATTTATCAATATTTTAAATAGCACTGCAAAATATTTAATCAATTAAATTCTTTAACATTTTTATTTCATAATGATAGTTATTTTTATCAACACCTTTCAAATTAGATAGTCTCTCGAAGAATGCTAGTGCATATTTAGACATATCATTAACAAACGCATTTTTCTCCACAATAACTTTTGTGTTAGTATGACAATTAACGCTCAATAACAGTTCTTGCCTGATGGGTTTGAATTTCATTTTAATTGGCTGGTCAGGAAAGTTAGTTTCGAACTCTTTATCTTCTGCGGCAAGATTGAGTCCTGTTGAAATATATGCCCATAGCTGATCGATATAATCCCACATTTCAAGATTGATAAGCTCAACCCCGTTAACATTTAATATCAACCCACCCTCAATATAATTTGGATCATCAATAACGCCTTCAAACTCAAAAATGTTGATAAATTTCTTTTTATGTTTAATGTAGCTTGCAACTTCAATCATTTGAAAACTCCTAGTTAGGATAAAACTGACCAATTCGGCCTTTATTTAAACCAAGTGTATATTCAACACCGTCATGTATGCCTTGGATTTGATACATTCCCTGACTTCCTCTATTAACTAGTACTTCTCTGTTCTGTTTCATCACAGCAGTAATCGCATCAGTAACATCATTAATTGACATTTTCGATGAAAGGAAACTTTGCTGTGCTTTAGAAGATCCATCCCAATATTCTGGATGATGACGCTCTAAGATATGTTTCATCCCAGATTTATCTAACTTAAACGTCTGACTTCCGATATGGAAATCTTTACCTGCAAAGTTCTTAAGGGCATTTACTACCTTCTCCGGTTTCGCGGGGACACACATTAAACCCCATGGATCCACCCATCCCAGCGGATCCACGACATACGTATACGTATTCAGCCCACCCAGTAACCCTATCGGGTCCATCTGGGTGTAGCGTCCACCGCAGGGGTCGTAGTAGCGGAAGGTGTTGTAGTG